>NZ_DASQCC010000266.1:0-118508 GCF_035634895.1 Actinophytocola sp.
CATCACGACTCCCGGCAGAAGGGCCGGCCACACCAGTCGCGGGTATGGGCATGCGTGTACGGGCAACCGTGGTTGGGCGTACCGGCCGCGGCACCGTCCTCACGCGACCGGCCCGCCCACGACTCCGTCTCCGAGTAGGACTCGCGGTACCGATCGCCGGCCTTCCGCAACGCGTCGCGGATCGCGCGCTGCTGCTCGGTCGGCAGGTGGTCGATCTCCGGGAAGTGGCCGCCCATCGTCAGGCCGAAGAGGAACGCGCCGGCCACCCTGCCGAAGTGCTCGGCGTGATTGGCGGCCTGCCGCAGCGCGTCCGCGAGCTTTCGGGCCTCGGCCGGAGTGAACTCGCCGTCGGCGTGCTCCATGCGGATCACGCCCCGGCGAGCGTCCGAGACCGCGGTCACCCACCCCTGCCACGGATCGTCCGGATCCGACTCGCTCTCAACCGTGCACCACCACTCGGCGACCGCCTCATCCTCGCCGATGGTGAACCTGCCCGGCTCCCGCTCAGTGGCAGCCATACGAGCACCCCTCGCGGTCGCCGTTCTCGTCCATCCATTGGTCGTGGTCGTCGACCGACTGACAGCCCGGGCCTTCGCAGACGCGCTCGTTCAGGCCGCAGTCGCAACCGCCGCACTCCACGCAGTCGTCGCCACGGTCGCAGTACTCCTCGTGCTTGACCGGACCGGCCGGCGAGACCACGCCACCGTCCGCCGGCGGCGGCGTCGCAACGTCGCCGTGTTCGACCCGGCAGTCCGGACAGTCGGCCGCCGAGACGCTGCTGTCCATCGGACACGGCTTCGCCGGGTGGCAGAACGGGCACGTGGCCTGGTTCTTGCACGCGGAGTCGATGTGCCCGCGCTGGTCGCAGCCGAACATGGAGCACAGGTCGTCGTGGTTGCAGTGCGGGCCGTAGACGAGGTCAGCCACCGGACACCTCCGACAGGAATGCGGGCCGCAGCGGCACCTCGACGTCGTCGTTGTCGCTCGCGCTCAGGTGCGTCGCCGCAGCCCACTGCACGGCCTGCTTGCGCTGCTCCCTCGACCAACCAGCCGCCTGCTCCGCGGTGACGCTGACGCCGGCGATGCCCAAGAAGTCGACCACCAGCTGAGCCGCGGGGTTCCCCAGCGAGTCCTCGTCGCCGCCCTCGACCACTTCCCGCGTGTGCGACCGCAGCTCGCCGACCCCGTCCGGCAACGTGATGTGCTCGTACAGCGGGATCTCCACCCCGGGGGCGTCGTCCGGGGCGCCGACCGGGTGCCAGGTGAGCACGTGCTCGAACCACTTCGGATCCGCGAGCGCGGCGTCGAGCCGCTGCGCCAGCTGGTCGTCTACGTCGACCTCGGCGGCGCGGGCCCGCGCGGTGCGGACCAAGTTCTCGCCAGCCAACCCGATCATGTTCGTGATCACGGTTGCCGGCGTCTGCCCGCCTGCGGCCAGATCCATCACCGACGCCGCGGCGACCACCAACGCCTTACCGACCGTCTCCATGTCCAGCGTCATGTCGAAGTCCGCGCGGAACCCGTCGGCGATCTTGTCCGCCAGCCGGGCCGTCTCGACCATGATCGGGTCATCCATCGCCCGCGCCTCGGCGCACACGGTCAACCCGTTCTCGATGTCGAAGGGGCGGGTCATGCTGCACTCCTGATGCGGTCCAGGTTGGCCGCGAGACCGCGGCGCTTCTCGGGAATGGGGGTAGGGGTCGGCGGCTGGTCGTCCGGACGTAGGACCACCCACAGGCCTCGGTAACGCAGCGGTTCGACGGCCGGGTCTGCATTGGGCTTTAGGTGCCAGCCGAGCACTCCGGCGCTGTTCGGGTAGTCGCCGATCCAGGCGTGGCACTCGACGCAGACGTGCATGCCGTTCTGCGGTGCCCAGCCACCGCCCTGGCCCTTGTTCACGCGGTGGTGCCAGTGCGCCGCCCGGCGCTCCCCGCACGCCTCGCAAATGCCACCCGAGCGAGCCCGGGCGACCTTCTTGCCGGCACGCTCCTCCGACGACACCTTCGGCCGGGACGCCTTGATCGCCCGCGACTTCAGCCCCGCCTTCCGCTGCAGCCCCACTCGTCGCGTCAGAGGCACCGTCTGCCGCAGCGCGACCTTCCGCACAAGACCCTTGCGTCGGTTCATGACGAGACCGCCCGCCGGCGAGCCTGCGCGGCCTCGACCCTGTCCGAGAACAGCTCATGTCCGTCCCCGTCGTGCTCCTCCTTGAACAGCCGCTCGATGCCCAAGGCCGTTTCCAACGAGGACGAGGAGACGATCAGCTCGCCGCCGCAGCGGCAGTACGTCGACAGCCTGATCGCCATCACCGACCACCGCCCTCGATGAGCTGACGCGCGGCGTCGTAGAGGTCCCACAGGTCGCGCCTGCCGCCGTTGCGGTCCGGGTGCACCTCACGGGCGCCGAGCCGCAGCAGCGATGCGTCGTTCACCCCGTCCTCAGCGGACACCAGACTGCGCAACCACTCGCGCGCCTCGTGCGCCGACGCGAACGCCGGCTTGGACGGCGAGGCCTCGATCGCCCGCCAGCCCGCGTACTGCTCGCCCCGGCCGGCGATGCCGTACCGGTCGAGCTTGCGCAGCGCCTCGAGGCCCAGCGCGATCGCGCGCAGGTTCACCTGCCAGTCGACATCCGCGTACCAGCGGCCCTGGAACTGGTCGCACGGGTAGGTCAGGTCACCGGCCGTCGACGAGCGGAACGACAGGGCGACACCGGGGTGCAGCACCTGCGCCCTTGCCCGCAGCATCCCGTCGCGACGGACGTCGGCCGCGCGGGCGACGACCCGCACCGCGACCGCACCGACGACACCGAGGTGCTCCAGCTCGTCCTCGAGGAGCCGCAACGTGTCGTCGAACTTTGCGCGGAACGGGTTGGTCTTCCGACTGCCGGCCGTATCCCGATAGGGCCACGACGCCATCGGCTCGATCTGCCACTGCATCATCGATCACCACCCTCACCGTCGAGGTAGCGCCACTCGATGCGCGTGACCTCTTCGTGGGACTGGATGCGCTGCGCGCGGGTGAAGAAGTTGAGAATGAACTCGCCGCAGCCCATACCCGGGAAGCCCTCGCGAGCCACCTCATCCGGGGTGATCTCGCTGAGGCTCTCGCGACGGACGCTGACCACCTCGACGTCCACGATCCGCTCCAGCGGCTCGCCCTTCCTGCGGCCCATCACCTTGCGGCACAACGTCAACCGGTCACCCGGCTTCAGGTTCCGCCAACCGAGCCGACGCGTGACCGTCTTCGTCCGGGCGCGAACAGCGTCCTCGGTGAATGCCACCGACATCAGGCGCGGCATCAGGCACCGTCCTCAATGGTGAAGTCCGGCCCACCGTGCGCGGCCAACAACTCCAGCGCGGCGCGGCCGGCGTTGTGTCGGCGCACCTGGTTACGGATCCGCTTGCCGACCTGCAGCTGCTCGATGAGCGGCGAGCCGCCGGCGAACAGGTTGATCAACCGGGACACGTCGTGGGCGCCCTCGACCACCAGCACCACCACCGGGTCCGGCGGGAAGCCGTCCGTGTTCGGCTTGTCGTAGGCGCGGGACTCGTAGCTCACTCGGCACCGTCCTGGTCGTCGTCGAGGTCGACGCGCTCGGTGCTCGCCGACGCGCCCGACCGGCCGACGAGCAGGCCGGTGCCGGTGCGCAGTACGTCGCCGGCCGAGCCGGCGTCGATGGGGAACGCCAGCTGCGCGCTCTTGGCCACCTGGGTGAACTCGGCCACCGACGGGCGCCACAACCCGTGGCGCTTCACGACCTCGGTGAACTCCTCCAAGTCGTGCCCGCGCAGCGACAGCGTGCGGTCCTTGTCGCTGTCCTCAGGGAGTTCGACCTCGAGGTGGCACAACTCGTGGTCGACCAGCGCGATCCGCTGGCGCTCGGTCAAGCCCTGCCACGGGTCGTAGGCGATCTCGATCAGGAAGAAGTCGACCGGGCCGTCGTCGTCCAGCCGGTCGTTGTGCTCCAGGC
The DNA here is from genome assembly GCF_035634895.1 of Actinophytocola sp. Taxonomy (GTDB): domain Bacteria; phylum Actinomycetota; class Actinomycetes; order Mycobacteriales; family Pseudonocardiaceae; genus Actinophytocola. The sequence continues at coordinate 3,973 of NZ_DASQCC010000266.1, forward strand.
CGACCAGGTAGGCGGTACGCCCCGAGACCTTGGACGCCTTCCCGTAGACCAGCCGGCCGTGCGAGCGGGCCGCCGGATCGCGGAACAGGCACCGCACCCGCACGTCGTGCCGGTTCAGGTGCTCGTGGTGCTTGCCGATCAACTTCCGGGCGATCTTCTCGACCTCCGGCGCCCGCCAGTACTCCGTGCCGCTCACTGACTCGCTCCAATCAGGAAAGAGAACGCGACGAACAGCGAGGCCAGCAGCACGCCGGACTTCGGGCCGCCGTCCTCGCGGCAGTACCAGCGGGCGACCGTGCTGACCGTCCACGCCAGCCACTCGCGCCGCGGCGGCCGCCGGTGGCGCGTGACCAGCCGGTGCCGCGGCGCCGGCTCCGGCACGCGGGCCGCGAGGTGGTGTGCGGCCACAGCCGCCACGACGAACGCCACCACGGCCACGACCGCCGCCACCAGCAACGCGGTCGCCCGCGCGCCCGGGGTCACGACCCACCGGCCTGGTGGGCCAGCGCCTCGTGCTGGCAGAGGTCGACGGCGTCGATCGCGTAGTACGTGCAGCCGTCCACTTCGCACGGCAGCGGCGTCGGGGCCGGGTGCTCATCCGAGTCCGCCGCGCCGTCCTGGCAGGCCACGCAGTCCAGGCACTTCAGCTGGGCGTGCGGGTGCGGGCCGTGCGCCGGGCACTCACCATCCGGGCCCGGCGCGATCAGGGCGCGTTCCAACGCGTCCTCGTCGAGCGGCTCCGCCGGCGCACGGTCGGGCTCGACCTGCCCCGACAGCTGGTCGATCTGGCACCACGGGCACCGGTGCTGGACACCGTTCGACGGGGCGTACCAGCCCGTGTGCAGGCCCACCGGACACCGCTGCTCGGTCAGCGTCCGGAACCGCTCGGCGTCCGGCAGCGCCTCCCACAGCTCGGTGCGCAGACGGTGCGCCACCACCGCCCTGGCGTGCGCCAGCCCGGCCACCCAGGCGGCCTGAGCCGCCACCTCCATCGACGTCGCCATCGCCTTGGCCAGCGCGGCGCCGGCCTGCCCCAGCTGCAGCCGCGCGTCCGCTAGGTCGTGCGCCTGCTCGGCCAACGTGGGCGCCAGGTAGTGCGCCACGAACACCGCCTCACGGCCCGCCGGCGCCTCCGCCAGCACGTGCTCGATGCCGGCCACCACGCCCCGCATCTCCACGGCCGGCAGCACCCGCCTCATATTCACCGGCGCCGGGACGTCGGCGAGGTCGCCGCTCATCACCTCGGTCATCGGGGAGCACCTCCGAACCGGTCAGCGATCGTGATCCGGAACGCGGGCTTCTCCTCGACGGGCGCGGTCTCGGCGACCGGCACCAGCTCGGCGCCGAGGAACCCGCCTGCCCGCGTGTGCGTCGCCAGATACGACACGTCCGCGTCCCGGTCGGCGGCCAGGACCTGGTACGCCTCATAGGCCGCGTCGGCGACGTACCGCGGGGCGAACGCCACCGTCACCCCGCTCCGGGACGCGGTCGCGATCGCGTTGCCGTTCCGCGCCGAGAGCAGGTCCCGGTACCAGCGCACCACCGTGCCGTCGTTCGTTGCCGGCAAGACGAGCACCACAAGGTCACTCAGCACGCCTGACATCTCGCCACCTCGCTCTCGGCAGTCGGGCACTCGCCACCGGTCAGCGCGCAAGCCCCCGTGCTCGGCGGCTCCGGCTTCGGCTTCGGCGTGCCGCGCTCGATCTGCTCGTCCTCGTAGCGCTTCAGCCACGCGGGAACGTCAACCACGACGACCACCGCCCCCGCGACCCCACGCCGCCAACGCGCCCGCCACGAACAGCAGCAGCGCCACCAGGCCGACGACCCAGAGCCCCACCGCGTAGTCCTCCGGGAACTGGCGCACCATCGCCGCGATCACCGGGACACCGCCTCGTCGATGTTGTCGAGCACGGGGTCCGGGGAGTTGCTCTGGGCCGGTCGCAGCTCAGGGCCCGGCTTCACGACCGCCTGCTCGGCGTTGACGTGCGAGGTGAGCCGCAACAGCAGCTCGACGGGGAACGCCTCGCCCTCCCGGATTGGGATGTGCGCCGCCAGGGAGTCGGTCTCGTTCGGCCCCAGGACCGCGACAACCTTGACCTGCACGTCGTCGGTCATCTGCCCGAACAGGTACACGTGCGACCCGCCCTCCGAGGAAACGGAGTTCACGCGCACCGAGGTGCCGGCGAGCGTCAGCGCCCACGCGGCCAACATCGCCAGGAAGTCCCCGTCCCCGAACGGGTACGGCTGCAGCTTCAGCTCGCCGAACGACACGGTGATCCCGGACATCGTGGCGTCGAGGTGCGGGTGACGGTTGAGGTGACCCTGCAGCACCGAGAGCAGCTGACGCGGAGTGGTCTCGTTGTAGGCGTCCACGTCAGACCTCCTCGTCATCGGTGAGCGCGGCGCGAGCCGCGGGCGCGAACGCGTCGATGAAGCGCTCGTCCTCGGCCACCTCGGCGGGCGTCGGCACCCTTTCGTCGATCGGGTCGGTACCCTTGGTCTCGGCCATGGGAGGTCTCGTCTCCTTGGGTCACGCGGGTCGGCGATTCCAGCGCCGGCCCGCACTTTTGTTTGTTGATCACTTCTGGGGTCACAGGTCTCCCCCGCTCGGTCACTCGCCGAGCTGCACGGTGTCGCCGGTCCGGGCGAGAAACGCGAGTACCGACGCGTGCGGCACCACGTGGAGCCGGCCGACGGTGATCGCCTGTAGCTCGCCGGCGTGGATGAGTTCGAGCACGACCTCGTATCTGAGGCCGGTCAGCGCGGCGACCTCGCGCGGGCGGTACGCCATGCGTTCCGGCATGCGGCCCGCCTTCTTCAGTGCCTTCACTTCGCTCTTCAGCTGCTCGATCGCTTCGACGATGGCCGCGCTCATGACGTCTCGACCAGTTCGGCCTGCGGCGGGTCTGAGCGGTCGGGCTCAGGCGGGGCCAGCTGCTCCTCTGGCGGCTTGCCCGGGACGTCGGATTCGCCGTTGAGGTACTCCTCGCTGCAGCGGAAGTAGCGAGCGGCGCGCAGGATCACTCGCCTCGAGGCGATGTGACGGGGGTTGGTCTCGATGTTCTGGTACGTGCGCTTGGCGAGGTCGAGCGCCTTGGCGACGGTGGCCTGGTCGGCGTCTCGGTTCTCCCGGAGGGCCTTCCACCGATAACCCGGAACTGGTGGCATGCGCACTACTCTGCACTCTGCTGCACTCAATGTCAACTACTAACAGACTTCAGTGCACTCAACTACGGGTTGTGGTTGTGCATGTCAGTGCATTACAGTGCATTGCATGAGCGGAACTGGGTGGCGGGGGGACAGGCGATCGTTGAGCAACCGAATACGACAGGTGGTCACATGCACTGCAATGCACGACAATGCACTCGTGCCCCCTTCCCAGGCGACGACGAGTGACTACACGCAGGAGAGTCGCGACATCCTCGGTCGCGCCGTACAGCGGGCCTGCGACACCATGGAGTGGACGTGGGACGACCTGGCCGAGCACGCCAGCATCAGCCGGACCAGCGTGGCCAACGTCATCCGAGGGCAGCCCGGGGTCGGCCGGAAGGTGCTTGAGGCGGTCGGTCGCGCCGTGCCCGGTTGGACCGAGGACACACCGTGGGAGGTGTTGGCCGGCGAACCGATCCCGCCGGTCGTCACGTCAGATGAGGCCGTAACGCTGACACCCCCCACCGAGGAGTCAGTCGCCAACGGCGACGGACAGACGTCCAATCGAGACAAGGTCAAGTTCGGCATGTTGACCGAAGCCGTGCGATCGCTGAACGTGATGATGCCCGACACCAAGGGGATCGCACTGACCGAGGACATCTACAGCCTGATGCAGAAGCAGCACCAGGTGGATGCAGAACGTGACCGCTTGGCCGCCCGACAGTCCACAGAGAACTCCTAATGGTCGGTGTAACCGCTCACATGCTGTCCGTTATGGACTGTCCACAGTCACCCTTTCGGGGGGTAATAAATCACGCAAAGGTAACACAACGGTAACGTGCCGGTATTTTTGTTAATGCAATCACTCGATAGGTAGACAAGGGTCATGCCACCTCCTGCCTGGGAAAACGATCACCTCACCGGGGAGTTGCTCATGATGCCTTTGTCCGTGCGGGTGGGATCGATCGTCGCAGTGCCGGCCGGGGCGGCCATCGCGATGTTCTTCCTCACCGCCTCCGAAGACGGACCGTCCGCGGGAAGGTTGTTCCGGTCGGGACTCGGGTTCGTGATCGTCGGACTCCTGCTCGCCTGGGACGCCTGGAACTCCCACCGCATCCGCAACCTGGAGCTCGAGCTCGAGGTCTCCAAGCGGGTCACGGTCGGATCAGTGAAGAAGCTCAGGGCTTCCGTCCAGGACCTGCGAGACGACGTTGCGCGAACCAAGGCACTCACCGAGCGACGGCTGATGGAGCTGGAACACCGTGACCCGAGCGACCCTCTGCACAAGATGGTGTTCGGAAATGGAGAAGATCGATGGCCGGGAGACCGCGCCTAGACATCGGCACCTACGGAGAGATCCACACCAGAGAGGTCAGACCCGGACTGTGGGAAGCGCGGGCCCGGTTCAGACTCCGCAACGGCCGGTACGTCCGCCCTCGGCGCCGGGCGAGCGGCGAGAACGACAAGCCGGCGATCCGCGCCCTCAAGAAGCACATGGCGGCCCTCGCCGATGAGGTCGCCGGCAAGAAGATCAACGGAGACACCCGGCTCGGCCACGTCATGGACCTGTGGCTCGCCGACTTCGCCGAGAAGGTGGCGAACGGAAGACGGGCGCCGAAGTCGCTGGACGACTACCGAGACACCGTCGACAACCATCTGAAGCCACGCCTGGGGGAGCTCGCGTGCCGTGAAGCGGACAACGCCGGCCTGGTCGACGAGACGCTGAAGGACATCCGCAGAGCCTCAGCCAGCGCGACCGGCTCGCGCGGCAACAAGCGCGGGACCACCGGCACCGCGGGCATGAAGCGGGCGCGCACCGTTCTGTCGCAGGTCTGCGGCTACGCAGTCCGGCACGGCGCGATGCGGACCAATCCAGTCCGGTCCGCCGAGGCCATCGAAGGCGACCAAGCGGAGGTTCTGGCCCTCGAGCCGGCGCAGCGGGCTGACTTCCTCGCGAAGCTCACCGAGTGGGTCGACAAGAAGCTCGACGGGAAGAACCGACTCGGCCCGCGGGCGCGGGCATGGGTCGACCTGACCGACGTCGTCGTGGCCGAGCTGTCCACCGGATGTCGGCCAGGCGAGGTGCTCGCTCTCATCGGTGACAGCGTCGACCTCGCCGCGGGCAAGATCGTCGCCGATCATCACCTGATCCGCGTGAAGGGCGAAGGCCTGCGACGCGTGCCGAACCGGAAGGGCGGAAGGCCGGCCGTCGAGCCGGCGATCACTTCATGGGCGCTGCCGATGTGGCGCCGCCGCAAACTCGAGTCGGGAGGTGGCCCACTGTTTCCGACATGGAACGGGCAGTGGATGGACCCGTCCAACCTGTCGAAGCGGATCGCGGAGGTGTGCTCCGAGATCGGCTACGGATGGGTGTCGTCGCGGATCCTGCGACACACCACCGCCACCCACATCGTGGACTCCGGTCTCTCGTCGGCGGACGCCGCCGACGCGCTCGGCAACACCATCGAGGTGATCGAGAAGAACTACCGACGGAAGCAGCGGAGCAACCCCCGCGTGGCCGGGGCGCTGGAGTCGCTGATGGATGCCCAGTGATCGAACTAGTGGTCCACTTATGGTCCGTAAACTACCCGTCACAACACCGGTCAACACCGCGACTAATCACTGATATGCGCAGGTCAAACGATTAAGAAGGGTCAACACTGTGAGTTTCCTGAGACGCTTTGGGTCGCAGGTTCGAGTCCTGCCGGGGGCGCACAGTTTGGCCTGTTCAGACGCCTTTTCGGGTGCGCTTCGTGACGCGTGTCGTGACGGCCGCCCTCGCGCGCCTGGGGTGCCCTCAGCCGCGGCAGGACGGTCATCCGCCATGTACGTCTGCCATATGCGTCTGCACCGGCGGGAAGCGCGATCGGTCGGTGCTGCCCGGGCCTGGATTCTCGAAAATCGATCTTCGATGGCAACGTGGGAGCGCGTCGGCGCGTTTGAGGAGTGAGGGTTTCACTCGAATCGTCGCCGAATCGGAGGATTTCCACTTGTCCAGAGTTCTGACCGGTCGTGGTAGGCGCGCGGTGGTCACGATGTTGTGTGCCGCGTTCGCCCTGCCGGGGGTCTCGGCCGGCGCCGCCTCGGCTGCGGAAGCCGTGACGCCGAAGCTGTCCTGGGCCGACTGTGCCGATGGGTTCCAGTGCGCGAAGGCCGAGGTGCCGTTGGACTACGACCAGCCCACCGGGGCCAAGGTCGAGTTGGCCGTGATCAAGCTGCCCGCGTCCGACCAGGCCAAGAAGATCGGCACGCTGTTCGTGAACTTCGGCGGTCCCGGTGCTTCCGGGTTGCAGCGCCTGCGGGAGCGCGGCAAGTGGCCGTGGCTGTTCTCGGCGGAACTGCGGTCCCGGTTCGACGTGGTGTCGTGGGACCCGAGGGGCATCGGGCAGAGCACGGCCGTGCGGTGTTTCGACACCCTCGCCGACCAGCAGGCGTTCTTCGGGTCGTTCCCCGAGATGCCCGGCGATCCGAGCGGTGAGGCCGCGTTCTACGCCAGCTCGAAGGAACTCGCGGACCGGTGCCAGCAGAAGGCCGGCAACATCCTCGAGCACGTGTCGACCGCGAACACCGCGCGCGACCTCGACATGCTGCGACGTGCGGTCGGCGACCAGAAACTGACCTACCACGGCATCTCGTACGGCACGCACCTCGGCGCCGTCTACGCCAACCTGTTTCCGAACCGGATCCGGGCGATGGTGTTCGACGGGTCGATGGACTTCGTCGGCAACGCGACCGGGCACGACGGGACGGGCACGACCGTTCCGCTGGACACCAGGCAGGATGTTCCGCGCGGGATCGCCGAGACCTTCGGCCAGTTCCTGCGGCTCTGCACCGAGGCCGGGTCGGACTGCGCGTTCTCCTCGGGCGACCCGGCGGCGAAGTGGGCCGCGATCATGGCACGGGCGAAGCAGGGCCCGATCACGATCCAGGGCGACGACGGCCCGGAGACGTGGACCTACTCCGCGATCGTGAACACGGCCGGTGACCTGTCGTCACTGAGCGGCTGGCCGGACATCGCGACGCTGCTGCAGCGACTCTACGACGCCAGGAACTCCGTCGCCGCCACGCAGCGGACCGCCCAGGGCGAGCAGTACACCTCGAACCGCACCGAGGCGTTCAACGCGATCCAGTGCACCGACAGCGACTTCCCCCGCGACCCGGCGGTCTACAGCAGGTACGCGCAGTCGGAGGACCAGCGGGTGCCGTACTTCGGCCGGATCGGCGTGCTGGACATGATGAGCTGCGCCTACTGGCAGTCCAAGGACACCGACCGGTACACGGGTCCGTGGAACCGCTGGACCTCGGCGGAGATCCTGGTGATCAACAACAGGTACGACCCGTCGACGCCGCTGCACGGCGCTCGGGACGGTGCCGCGGAACTGGCGCGGGCACGGGTGTTCGTGACCGAGGGGTACGGGCACTCGTCGATGCTGGCACCGAGCACCTGCACGGAGCAGGTCAAGCGGAACTACCTGATCTCCGGGACGTTCCCGGCGTCGGGCACGGTCTGCGGGATCGACGCGAACCCGTTCGCCAACTGAGAAGTGCCGCGGGAGGTGCGCGGGTCGTCTCGGCGGCCTGCGCACCTCCCGCGGCATGGTCGGCCGGCGGGTGAGGAAGAGGGTCAGGCGCGGACCACGGCTATCGCGACGACGAGCACGACGGCGACCAGCAGCGCGCCGAGCGGCTGGACCTGGAGGCCACGGCGGGTGTGGCGCCATCCGTTGCCGTTCTCCTGTGCCGCGCTGGCGTCGAGGAACTCACGTTCCGTCGCCGTGGAGACCACCGCCGTTCGGCGGGTGCGCTGGCGATCGTCAGGCGGACACCGGAGTAGAGGGTGCCCGGGTCCCGGTCGTGGGTCCGCCACACCAGCGCGGCGCCGGTCAGGTCGCGGTGCACGCGCAGGCCCTCGGGGTCCGCCGTGAGCCACTCCCGTAGCCGCGGCCACGCGCCGGCCAGCGCCTCGTGTGCCAGCTCCACCGTCGACTCGCCGACCACCACGACCCGCGCGGCGGCCAGCGCGTCGACCACCGTCGCGGTCTCGGCCGGGTCGCCCGCGGCGAGTACCTCGGACAGCGGCGCACGCCGGCGCGCCTCGTGCTCGCCGCCGGTCACCAGCCGCAGCAGTACGCCGCGTGCCACCACCTGGGCGTGTGGGGTCAGGCCGGCGTAGACGCGTTCCGCCGCCGCGACGACCGGTCCCGCCAACCCGCCGGCGGCGCGGTACCCGTCGAGCGTCAACCGGCCGTTCTCCCGCCGCCGCCACGTCTCCAGCAGGGCCTGCGACAGCAACGGGACCGCACCCGCCTGGCCCGGCACCTCGGTCAGCGCCACCGACACCAGTCGGCATCAACTCGCGGGGCGACGTGGTCGGCAACAGCATCGGTGACGGCTGGCGCCCGGTCGTGTGGCCCGCGAACCGGCCCGGCACCGTGCGTGCGCTGCCGCTGCCCGCCGGGCTCCCGAACGGTGCCCTGGCCGCGGGCATCGACGAGGACGGCTCGGTGGCCGGTGTCCTGTCGCCGTACCCGCCCGGCACGCCGTACCTGTGGCCGGCCAGGGGGATCCCGCACGCGCTGCCGGTGCCCGCCGGCAGCGAGGGTGGCACCGCGGACGCCATCCAGGGCGGCATGGTCGCCGGCAACGTGTTCGCGGGCAACGCGACCAGGCCGGCGCTGTGGAACCTGGCCACCGGCGGCTTCACGCTGCACGAGGCCGTGGATACCGGAGCGGTGTCGGTCAACGGCAGGGGGACCATCGGCGGCGGGGGCGCGATCATCCACGCCGACGGCCGCGTGCCGACGCTGCCCTCCAGGTCCGTCGTGTACGCGGTGGCGGACAACGAGGTCGCCGCGGGCACGACCGCCGACTTCACCGGCCAGGCGGTGCGCTGTCTCGGCTGCTGAACGGGGTCGGGGTGAACCCGCCGGGTCCCGGCCCGGCGGGTTCACCCGCTGTCTCGAGTGGACGGTGTGGCGTGGACCCTCCCGGTGACCGCGCACGTCGCCGTTCAGGTTCGTGGGCGATCGTCCGCCGGCTCGCGCGTAAACTGTGTCGTGGTGAGGAGCCGACCGGTGCCACGCCGGCACGACATCGGGATCCGTGAGAGGGAGAGGGCTCGATGAGTGTTCCCGAGGGACCGGAGACCGCTGTCGTCTCGACGGTCACCGTGGAGGTCGTGCGAGCCGGCGAGGCCGTCGTGCTCGTCGTCGCCGGTGAGGTCGATCTGCTGACCGCGCCCGAGGTCGAGTCCGCCATGCTTCGCGCGCTCGACCAGCGGCCGGACGTGCTCGTCGTCGACCTGCTTCGGGTGACCTTCCTGGCTTCGGCCGGGTTGGCGGCCCTGATGAAGGCACACGACGCGGCCGCCACCACCCGGCTGCGGGTCGTCGCCGCAGGTAGTGCCACGCTGCGGCCCCTGGAGATCACGGGGCTGACCGCGCCACTGGCCGTCTTCGCCACCCGGGAGGAAGCCCTGCGGGCCTGATCGGTCCGGGGTTTCGGCGCGATCAAGCCCGGGAAGACCCCCTGCACGTTGTTGACCGAGTAGGGGCTCACATGGCTGGCGAGACGTCTCCGCGGCCGACCATGCGCGTGGTCACCTTCAACGTGCTGACCGCCGGTGACGCGGACGGGCCGGTCCGCCGGAAGGCGCTTCGCCTGCCGGAGCTGAACGCCGACGTCATCGCGTTGCAGGAGGCCGAGGCCGGCCTCCTGGGCCCGGAGTTCACGGTCGTCGACCTGCCCGGCTCGGGTGAGTGTCTCGCCACCCGGTGGGAGTTGGCGGCGGTCAGCACGCTGGACGAGCCGATCGGGGCCCTGCGGGCGACCGCGGTCGCCGCCGAGGTGCGGTCGCCGCTCGGGTCGGTTCTGGTCGTCCACCATCGCGGGACGTTCCAGCTCGACCTGGAAGCCGTGCGAGAGCGGCAGGTCGTCGCGACCGCCCGGTTCGTCGAGGAGTTGACCGGTCCGAGCGTGCCGGTCGTGCTGCTGGGCGACTTCAACGCCGCGCCGGACGCGGCCAGCATGCGGTTCCTGACGGGCAGGCAGTCCCTGGCCGGGATGAGCGTGGGTTACGAGGACGCCTGGGCGGCAACGCATCCCGACGATCCGGGGCACACGTTCACGCCACGCAACCCGCTGGTCCGGGCCGGGCAGATGCCGCTGGAACGCGGCAGGCGCATCGACTACGTCCTGGTTCGCAGCGGGCCGCACGGACCGCTGCTCGACGTCGCCGACTGCCGCCTCGTCGGCACCGAACCGGTCGACGGCGTCTGGGCGAGCGACCACTTCGGGGTGCTCGCGGACCTCGTGCCGCCCGGTCATCCGCCTGGCGAGTGGGGGCGATGACGTCGATCTCGATGATCGGTCGGCGCGCGGCGAGAACAGCTCCCCTAGGCACGCGACTCGAGCACCTCGTGGGCGACGAGCACGCCGCCGGTGAAGGCGACCGGCATGACGACGATGGCGGCGAGCGGGATCATGCAGAGCAGCGTGGCGGGCAGGCCGAGCCCGAGGGCCAGCGTGCGGCGCTTGGCGAGGATCGCCCGGCGCTGGCCTAGGTCCATCCCGCGCCGGTAGAACGAGACGGCGACCAGTTCCAGCGCGAGGAACCACGAGGTCACCAGCGCCAGCAGGACGGGCACGACGGTCTGCCCCACCACGGGGACGAAACCCGCGACGAGCAGGGGGACCGTGTACACCAGCGACCGCAGGACCAGCGCGAGGCCGTCGCGGATGCCCAGCCACAGCAGGCGCCACCACGACAGCTCCGTCTCGACGGGTGGGCCGTCCAGGTAGTCCTCGACCTTCTCCGCGATGTGCTCGTAGAACGGCCCGCCGATGGCCAGCGTCAGCGCCGAGAAGCTGATCACGCCCACGACCAGCGCCCCTGCGACGAGCGCGACACCCGCCGCGAGCCGGACGGCCGACCGCAGCCCCGCCGCCCAGTCGTCGGCGAACGGGGTGACCCACGCGGCCAGGTCGTCGGCCCAGTAGACGAGTGCGACCATCCCGCCGAGCAGCAGCAACGTGGTCAGCACCGCCGGCAGCATGCCGAGCCACAGCAACCGGGGCGCCCGGAGCAGGATCGTCAGCCCGCGTCCGAACAGCCGCACACCCGTCAGGAAGTCCCGCACGTGGTACTTACTACCAGCGCCCACCAGGGACAACGCCACCGGTCCCACTGCTCGTCCTGGCCGAGCGCTGGCCCGGCGACTATGCTTCATGCCATAATCCAGAGTCGTGAGTCCGGGCAACACCAAGCAGCGGATGCTGGACAGCGCCGTGCTGCTCCTGCGTGAGCGGGGCGCGGCCGGCGTCACGGTCGACGCCGTGCTGGCGCACAGCGGCGCGCCGCGCGGGTCCGTGTACCACCACTTCCCCGGCGGCCGGAACGAGCTGGTCCTCGGCGCGGTACGCCAGGCCGGCGACTACATCACCGCGATGGTCGACGCCTCGGTTGCCGACGGGGACGTCCGGCAGACCGTCGAGCGGCTCGTCGGCTTCTGGCGCCGGGCGCTGACCAGGTCCGACTACCGTGCCGGCTGTCCCGTCGTCGCATTGGCGATCGACAGCCGGGAGAGCATCCCGGAGGCGGCCGAGCTGGTGCGGGAGATCTTCGCGCGGTGGCGGACCAGCCTGGCGGAAGTGCTGTCCGCCAACGGTTTCCCGGATGCCAGGGCCAAGCGGCTCGCGACGCTGATCGTCGCCGCGATCGAGGGCGCGATCATCCTGTGCCGCGCGCGGCGTGACCTGTCCCCGCTCGACGACGTCCACGCCGAGATCGCGCCCCTCCTCGGAGAATAGGAGCCCGCCATGTGGCGACCCAGCGCCTGCATCCTCTGCGAGTGCAACTGCGGCATCGAGGTACTCGTCGGGGAGGACGGCCGGTCCTTCCAGAAGATCCGCGGGGACAAGCTGCACCCGGCGTCGGCGGGATACACCTGCAACAAGGCGCTGCGGCTGGACCTCTACCAGAACGGCGACACCGGGCGGCTCACGAAACCCTTGCGCCGCAAGGCGGACGGCGAGTTCGAGGAGATCGGCTGGGACACCGCGATCAGCGAGATCGCGGCCAGGCTCGGCGGCATCCGGGACACCCACGGCGGCGAGACGATCTTCTACTACGGCGGCGGTGGCCAGGGCAACCACCTCGGCGGCGCCTACTCGCCGGCCACGCTGCACGCGTTCGGCGCGCGGTACCGGTCGTCCGCGCTGGCACAGGAGAAGACCGGCGAGTTCTGGGTGAACGCGCGGATGCTCGGGCACATCTCCCGTGCGGACTTCGAACACTGCGAGGTCGCGCTGTTCGTCGGCAAGAACCCCTACCAGTCACACGGTTTCCCGCGTGCGCGGTCGGTGCTGAAGGAGATCGCGAAGGACCCGGCACGGTCGATGATCGTGATCGACCCGGTGCGCACGGACACCGCGGAGCTGGCCGACTTCCACCTGCAGGTCCGGCCGGGCACGGACGTCTACCTGCTGACGGCGCTGGCTGCCGTGCTGGTGCAGGAGAACCTGGTCGCCACGGACTGGCTCGCCGCGCACACGGAAGGCCTGGCCGCGGTCACAGCGGTGCTCCGTGAGGTTCCGGTTGCCGACTACTGCGTGATCTCCGGGGTGGACGAGGCCCGGGTGCGTGCCGCCGCCGCCCGGATCGCCGCCGCGTCGTCGGTCGCCGTGTTCGAGGACCTGGGCGTCCAGATGAACCGGGACTCCACCGTGGTCAGCTACGTCGAGAAGCTGGTGTGGCTGCTGACCGGCAACTTCGGCAAGCGGGGCGCGCAGTACGTGCCGTCGGCCCTGGTGCCGATCGGCCGCGACCGGGGGCACGCGGGTGCCGACGGGCCGCGCAGTCCCGTGGCGGGAGCGCGGATCATCAGCGGTCTGGTGCCGTGCAACGTGATCGCCGAGGAGATCCTGACCGACCATCCGAAGCGGTACCGGGCGATGCTGGTGGAGAGCGCGAACCCGGCGCACTCGCTGGCGGACTCGGCGCGGATGCGGGCGGCGCTGCGGGCGTTGGAGCTGGTGGTCGTGATCGACGTCGCGATGACGGAGACCGCGCGGCTGGCCGACTACGTGCTGCCGACCCCGACCCAGTACGAGAAGTTCGAGGCGACGTTCTTCAACTTCGACTTCCCGCGCAACGTCTTCCACCTGCGGCACCCGGTCGTGCCGGCGCCGCCAGGCGTGCTGCCGGAGCCGGAGATCCACGCGCGGCTCGTGGAGGCGTCCGGCGCGCTGACGTCGTCGGACTACGAGCCACTGCGTGCGGCGGCGGCCCGGGGACGGGCCGAGTTCGCGCAGGCTTTCCTCGCGGCCATGGGCGATCCGGCCAAACGGCGGCTGGCCCCGGTGCTGCTGTACCGCACGCTGGGCCCGACGCTGCCGCACGACGCGGCGGCCGCCGCGATGCTGTGGATGGCCGCGCACGAGTGCGCCCGCCAGAACCCGGCCGGGGTCGAGAAGGCCGGCCACGGCTCGGGACTGCTCGCGGGAGAACGGCTCTTCGACGCCATAGTCGACGGTTCACACGGCGTGGAGATCACCCACGACGACTACGAGGCGTCGTGGCAGCGGCTCAGGCGGGAGCGGATCCAGCTGGACGTGCCGGAGCTGCTCGCGGCGGTGGCGGCGTTGCGGGACCGGCCGGTGCCGGTCCCGGACCCCGACTGGCCGTTCGTGCTGTCGGCCGGGGAACGCCGCGCGTTCACGGCGAACACGATCATGCGCGACCCGAGCTGGCGGCGGCGCGACCCCGAGGGCAGGCTGCGGATGAGCTCGAAGGACGCGGCGGAGCTGGGCCTGGCGGCGGGCGACCGGGTGCGGCTGACGACGCGCCGGGGCACGGCGGAGGTGACGGTGGACCCGACGGACGCGATGCTGCCGGGGCATGTCTCGTTGCCGAACGGGCTGGGGCTGACGGTGCGGGAGCGGACAGGGGTGGCGCCGAACGAGCTCACGGCGGCCGAGGACCGCGACGAATGGGCCGGGACGCCGTGGCACAAGCACGTGCCAGCCAGAGTGGAGGCCTTGTAAGTTATTACGCTGTCGCTTACTAACGTCCCCGTGCCTGCCCCGAACGCTGGCGCGGATCGGTAAGCGATACCGTAGCAACATGACCCCGGCACAACGACGGGCCGTTGCCGAGCAGACACGTGGTGCCGTTGCCCGGCTCGCGCGCCGACTTCGGGCCGAACGCCCGGACGACGCGCTCAGCAGCAACAAGATCGGCGTCCTCAGTTACCTCCGCCGGCACGGCCCCAGCAGTCCCGGCGAGATCGCCGCCGCCGAGCACCAGCAGCCACAGTCGCTCACGCGGGTCTACGCCGAGCTCGAGACCGCCGGCTTCGTCAGGCGTTCGCCCAACGAGACCGACAAGCGGGGCGCGGTGCTCGAGCTGACCAGAGCGGGCAACGACATGCTGCGTCGGGACATGGCGCACCGGGCCACCTGGCTCGCCGACGCCCTGGAGGACCTGCCGGACCTGGAGGTCGAGGTGCTCGGCCTCGCGGCCGTGATCATGGATCGGCTGGCCGAGCGATGACCGAACCAGACTGGGTCCGGCACGCCATCTGGTGGCACGTCTACCCGCTCGGCTTCACCGGGGCCGAGCCGCACGCGCGACAGGACGTCGTGCACCGGCTCACGCGGCTCGAGTCCTGGCTCGACTACGCGATCCGCCTCGGCGCCTCGGGGCTCGCCCTCGGACCGATCTTCGCCGCCGAGACGCACGGGTACGACACCATCGACCACTACCGCGTCGATCCTCGCCTCGGCGACGTGGCCGACTTCGGCAGCCTGGTCGACGCCGCGCACGCCAAAGGACTGAAGGTGTTGCTGGACGGCGTCTTCAACCACGCCGGCCGTTCCTTCGCCCGCCCCGGCCTACTCGCCGGCGGCACCTTCGAGGGCCACGACAACCTCGCCACGCTCGACCATGACTCCCCCGCCGTGCGCGACTACGTCACCGACGTCATGTGCCACTGGCTGGCCGCAGGCGCGGACGGCTGGCGCCTCGACGCCGCCTACGCGACACCGCGTCCATTCTGGACGGACGTCCTCGCTCGGGTGAGCGCCCGGCACCCGCACGCGTACCTGCTCGGCGAGGTCATCCACGGCGACTACCCGGCGATCGTCGCCGAGACCGGCATGCACGCGGTCACGCAGTACGAGCTATGGAAGGCGATCTGGAGCAGTCTCAACGACCGCAACCTCTTCGAGCTGGCGTGGGCATTGAAACGACATGCCGGCTACCTGGACTCCTTCGTGCCTCTCACCTTCGTCGGCAACCACGACGTCACCCGCATCGCCACTCGCCTCACCGACGAACGGCTCCTGCCCCACGCACTCGCCATCCTGTTCACCACAGGCGGCACCCCGGCCGTCTACTACGGAGACGAGCAGGCTTTCCAAGGTCACAAAGAGGAACGGGAAGGCGGCGACGACGCCGTCCGTCCACAGTTCCCCGCGGACCCGGCCGGACTCGCGCCCTGGGGCGCCGCCACTTTCCGCCTGCACCAGGACCTCATCGGCCTGCGCAGGCGGAACCCGTGGCTGCACAACGCACGCACCACCGCGGAACAGCTGACCAACACCACCGCCGTCCTCGAGACCACCGACGGCACACACCGGCTGACGACGGTGCTCAACCTCGCCGAGGAGCCGATTCCCTTGCCACAAGGGACGGTTCTGCTCGGCCAGGCGGACCCGGGCAGCCTGCCCGCCCTTGGCTGGGCCGTACTTGGCTGACACGCGAGCCCGGCCTGCCCGGTTCGCTAGTGTCCTGCGCCAGACATCAGGCAACTAATTCGGCGGCCCAGCTTCCTGCTGGCAGCGTTGCCGGTTCGCCCAAGTACCACCCAGTACGAGGGCGAACCGGTGCCTTGCCAGCAGAAACCCGGATCCACCGACTTAATCACCGCATTTCCGGCGCAGGACACAACTAGTTCTCCGTCAGGACACCCTTCCCGAGGGTCAGCCAGCGGGTCACACCGATGTCCGCCAGGAAGCGTTCGTCGTGGCTCACCACCACGAACGCGCCCTGGTAGGCGTTCAACGCGCTCGTCAGCTGCTCGACGCTCACCAGGTCCAGGTTGTTGGTCGGCTCGTCGAGCAGCAGCAGTTGCGGCGCCGGCTCGGCACGCAGCACGCACAGCAGCGTCGCGCGCAGCCGTTCGCCGCCAGACAGGACGCCGACCGGCAGCTGGGCACGTTCCTCCGGGAACAGGAAACGGGCCAGCAGATGCATTGTCTCGGTCGGACCGAGCCCCGGCGCGAACGCACGCAGGTTCGCCATCGTGCTGCGCGACGGGTCCAGCAGGTCCAGGCGCTGTGCCAGGTAGGCGATCCGGCCGGCGGCCCGGTTCGTCAGGCCGCTGTCCGGTGCCAGGTCGCCGCTGACCACGCGAAGCAGCGTGGACTTGCCGGCGCCGTTCGCGCCCAGCAACGCGATCCGCTCGGGGCCACGGATCGCCAGGGTCAGGTCGTCGAAGAGGTCCCGCACGCGGATCCGCTCACCGTGGAACACCATGCGGCCGGCCGGGACCGTGGTGTCGGGCAGTGACAGCGCCAGCGTGTCGTCCGCACGCAACGCGCGGTCCGCCTCGGCCAGCCGCGCCCGCGCGCCCTCGACCCGTTGCGAGTGCGTGTCGTCCGCGCGGCCGGCGGACTCCTGTGCACGCCGCTGCAGCATGCCACGCACGATCCGCGGGATGTCGGTGTTGGTGCGGGCCGCGTTGCCGGCCCGCTTCTGCGCACGTTCCCGTGCCTGTTGCAGCTCCCGCTTCTCCCGCTTCAATTCCTGCTCGGCGCCGCGGAGGTTCTTCTCGGCGACCTCCCGCGCGGACCGCTTCGCCTCCTCGTACGCGGCGAAGTTCCCGCCGAAGAAGGTGATCGCGGACGGCCCGAGCTCGGCGATGCGGTCCATGCGGTCGAGCAGCACACGGTCGTGGCTCACCAGGAGCAGGCAGCCCGCCCACGCGCCGAGCACGTCGTACAGCCGGTGCCGCGCGGCGCGGTCGAGGTTGTTGGTCGGCTCGTCGAGCAGCAGCACGTCCGGCTGCTTCAACAGCTGTGCCGCCAGGCCCAACGACACGACCTGACCGCCGCTGAGTGTCCCAAGTGGACGGTCGAGGGTGACCTCACCCAGGCCCAGCCGGTCGAGCTGGACCCTCGCGCGTTCCTCGACGTCCCAGTCGTTTCCGACGGCGGCGAAGTTCTCCTCGCTCGCGTCTCCGGCCTCGATGGCGGCCAGCGCGGCGACGACCGGGGCGACCTCCAGCACCTCGGCGACGGTCAGGGGCGCGGTGAGCGGCAGCGTCTGCGGGAGGTAGCCGAGCAGGCCCTCGACGGTGACCGCGCCCGCGTCGGGCGTCAGCTCGCCGGCGACCAGGCGCAGCAGCGTGCTCTTGCCGGCGCCGTTGGGCGCGACCAGACCGGTGCGCCCAGCGGCGACGGAGAAGGACAGGTCGGTGAGAACGGGAGTGCCGTCCGGCCAGGAAAAGGACAGGCCGGCACAGACGATCTTGGACATGTGGTGGCTTTCGCTTGTCCCGGGCGCACGTCAACCGCCCGGAAGGGGACGGGACAACGAGGGCACGACGAACAGCGGTGCGGTCAACGCACCGTCTGCCGGTCCGGGCTCACCCGGAGACGTCGTCCTCGGCCACCACGCGTACTGCTCCCCTTCGTCCTCACCGACGATAGCAGCCGCTACTTGCCCCGCCAGGCCTCGCGAAGATCGTCACACGCCTTGGGCGCGCGGTCGGCCAGCGCGTCGGCGAGCTCGAGAACCGCGGGCCGGAGGGTGGCCAGGCGGGCCAGCGTCCAGTCCCAGACCTCCTGGCTGGCCTCGGTCGCGAAGAACCGCTCCCACATGAGGTCGTGCTTCTCGTCCGGCGTCTTGGCGAACCGCTGGAGCCACTTGTCGGCGTCCTTGGACAGCTCGGGGACCGCGTCGCTCGTCTCGCCCAGGTACTCGCCCGCCTCGGTGAGCGCGCCGAGGCACTTCGCGAGCACGTCGTCCGGCAGCTGGCTCTCCCGCAGCACGCGGACCAGCCAGTCGAAGGCGTCCGGGCTGGCCGGCCACACCGACGTCTGGTGCACGATCGCGCCGCCGAAGTGCTGGGCGGCCGCGAGCTGGGTCGCGGGGTCGTCGCCCAGCAGCGCGGTCAGGTGGCCGGGAGTGTCCCGTGCCCGGCCGTACGCGTGTGGCCAGTTGGTCCACGCTGCCTTGTGCAGCGCGGAAATCTCGTGTCTGAGGCTGTCGGTCGTCATGCCGGCAGAAGATACCGTCGGCGTGTGCGCCCGCGGACGCGAATGGTCGGAAACGACGGTCAGTTCTCGCGCAGTGCCGTCAGGGGGCCGGTGTACATCTGGGTCTTGATGGCCGCGAGGGTCTGCGGGTTCTTGCCGGTCAGCGCGCGGGCCCGCGCCAACGCCGTCGGCAGCACATCCTCCTCCGGCACGGCCTGGTCGACGAGGCCGGCCGTGGCCGCGTCCGCGCCGCCGAAGCGGCGGCCGGTGGTCATGGCCTCGTGCGCGGCGGCCGGCGTCAGCCTGCTCTGGATCAACGCGGCCATGCCCGGCGTGAACGGGATGTTGATGTCGACCTCGGGCAGGCAGAAGAAGCCGCGGTCCGCACGCATCACGCGGAAGTCGTGTGCCAGCGCGAACATGGCGCCCGCCGCGAAGACGTGACCGGGGATCGCGGCGACCGTCGGGGTCGGGAACGCCAGCACGCGGGCGAGCAGACCCTGGACCTCGGCCACGTACGACTGCAACTGGTCGCCGTGCTGGCCGAGCCAGTCGAGGTCGAGGCCGTTGGAGTAGATGCGGCTGCTCGCCGTGGTGACGAGCGGGGCCGGGGTGCGCTCGACCTCGTCCAGCGCGGTGTTCATGGCGGCGAGCCAGTCCGGGTGGAACCGGTTCTCGCCGTCGCCGAGGTCGAGCACGTAGACGTCGCCCTCGTGTTTGAGTGTCGGCATACGTCGACAGTACTGGTCGGTAACTTAGTCGGCCAGGATCTCGTCGAGCACGTGTCGGGAGTTGTCGGCCAGCGCCGGGTTGGTGTGCCGGTAGTACGGCAGCTGGATGATCGAGATCGACAGCGCCCAGGCCCGACCGCGGCGCCAGGTGTCGTCGTCGACCCCGAGCGCCGCCCGGAAGGCGGGCCGGGCGGACGCCGGCAGCAGG
Source organism: Actinophytocola sp. (assembly GCF_035634895.1). GTDB lineage: Bacteria > Actinomycetota > Actinomycetes > Mycobacteriales > Pseudonocardiaceae > Actinophytocola. The sequence goes on from NZ_DASQCC010000266.1 coordinate 23,323, forward strand.
TTCCAGGCCACGATCAGGTCCACGGTCGGGTCGCCGGCACCGGCCGCACCCCAGTCGATCACGGCGGTGAGGCGGCCGTCCCGGACCAGCAGGTTGCCGGGCGAGAGGTCGGTGTGCGCCCAGGCCGGCGGACCGTCCCACGGCGGGATGCGCAGGGCGTCGGCCCAGATCGCGGCGACGGCGGCGGTGTCGACGAGGCCGTCCGAGGCGGCGATGGCGGCCCGGGTGGGCGCGTCGCGGGTGGCCAGGGGCACCCCGCGGCCGGACCTCGGCGCGCTCGTCGGGTCGACCGAGCGCAGCGCGGTGATGAACGCCGCGAGGTCGAGGGCCAGCTCGGGCGACGTGTCGCCGACGGTGGGGTTCGTGCCGGGCAGCCACGGGCAGACGGTCCACGGATAGGGGTACTCGCCGGTGGGCTCGCCGACGCCGACCGGCGCCGGGACCGCGACGGGCAGGTGGGGCGCGAGCCGGGGCACCCAGGTCCGTTCGAGGTCGACGTTCCCGGCCGCGCCGGCGATACGGGGCAGCCGCACGGCGAGGTCGTCGCCGAGGCGGAGCATGGCGTTGTCGGTGCCCGACGAGGTGACGGGCTCGATGGTCAGGCCGGCCCACGCCGGGAACCGTCCGGCGACCAGCCGCCGCACGAGCCCGAGGTCGATGTCCGCCTCGTCCGCATGCATCCTCACGCCGACGATCGTCCGTGGACGGTCAAGCGAGTATCCGCCGGATGGGCCGGAGAACAGGAACGGGTGCGGGCCGGCCGGACTTGGAGAGTTGGAAGGGAGTTTCCCTAAGGACGGCCGACCCAATGGCCAGGCTAATCACCGGCTATCTCGGGTTCAAGCTGGATGACCCCATGGTGTTATCCCCGCGCAGATCGGTTACGGAATCGGTGGTTCCGCCGGCAACCGGGGGCACCAATCAGGTGAAACTCACCGTGCCACACCGAGGATCGGGAACCTCACGGGTTCGCGTGGCCTTTCGCGGACCGGCCCGGCCGGCGACTGGGGAACTTGCATTGAAGACGTTCCCTGAATGCCTTGCGGACGTTCCTTATGGGGCGGATTCGCTAATGTCGGAAAATCCCGCAGAGAGCCTCCACCTCGACCGGGTCCGTCTCGAAGTGGTCGCTTCCGGCCGGCACGCCGACGCCCGCGTACGACACGTCCCCGGTGAGCGCGGAGCCGACCGGCCGGCGGGGCGCCGCATGCAGGTCACGGACGCCGGTCACCTCGGCGACCTCGGCTGCGTTGGCGGCCCGCACCCCGCCGCAGGCCATCACGTCGACCGCCGTCCGACCAGCTAGCTCCCGGATCAGCGGCGCGCCGGCGAGCGCGGACCGGCGCCGGCCGGAGGTCAGCACACGCGTGAAACCCAGCTCTGCCAACCGGTCCAGGGCACGCCGGGAGTCGGCGCTGACGTCGATGGCGCGGTGGAAGGTGGTCGCCAGGTCGCCGGCGGCCTCGACGAACGCGGCGCACGCGTCGTGGACCTCGCCCTCCGTGGTCAGCGCACCGACCACGACCCCGGTGGCGCCATGCTTTCGAGCGGTTTCGATGTCCCGGACGATCACGTCCAGCTCGTCTCGGGCATAGGCGAAGTCACCCGGCCGGGGCCGGACCAGGACGTGCACCTCGATCAGCTCGGCGGCGGCCTCGATGAGCCCGACGCTCGGCGTCAGCCCGCCGTCGGACAGTCCGGCGCACAGCTCGACCCGCGCCGTGCCCGCGGCCGCCGCGGCCCGCACCCCCTGCGGCGACTCGACACTGATCTCGATCCTCATCGCACCCCGTTCAGCACCAAGTGATCACTCCGCAAGCTCCGTTCAGTACCGCTCCGCATACCACGTCGGTGGCTCGCCGAACATGCTCTTGAAGTCGCGGATGAAGTGGCCCTGGTCGGCGTAGCCGAGGTCGGACGCGAGCGCCGCCCAGTCGATCTCGCCGCCGGCCGCCATCCGCTCGGTCACCTCGTGCAGGCGGTAGCGGCGGATCACCCACTTGGGTCCGATGCCGACATAGTCCGCGAACAGCCGCTGCAGGCCGCGCACGCTGACGCCCAGTTCGCCGGCAAGCGTCTCGACCCTGGTCAGCGCCGGGTTGGCGGCGATCAGCCCGACCGCGCCGGCGGCCTCGGCCGTCCGCGGGTCGGCTTCCGGCAGGCGTGCGAGCAGGAACTCCTCCACGGTGTCCCGGTCGGCCCGGGCGGGCGCCGCCCCGAACACCTCGGTCACCGGCACGACCCGGTCGGTGATGGACGAGACCGGCGCGCCGAGGAACGGCCGGAAGCAGCCGGGCCGGACCGCGACACCGAACACGTGGTCGGTGCCCTCGAGGACCCTGACCTGGAAGCCGCTGACCACGCCGTTGACGGCCGCGTGACCGTCGCCGAAGGACAGGTGCACGTTCGGGTACGGCACGATCTTCTGGTGGTAGGGCTCCGCGTAGTCCCAGTGGGCCTCCCAGTACCGCTCGACCCACGGCGCCAGCTCGGGCGCGGGCTCGTGGCGCGCGTGCCGCTGGTACCTGGTCCACGCGCCTCGCAGCTCACGCACATCCCGCCCCACGGCGACGAGTCTAGGCGTCGCGTTTCTTCAATACCCCTCGCCGGCCGCCTGCCTAGCCTCGCCGGCATGTCACACCTGTCTGACGCGGCCGGGGCCATGGCCGCGACCGTCCGCGACATCACCGCCGACATCACCGCCGACCAGCTCGCCGATCCGACGCCGTGCACGGAGTTCGACGTGCGGAAGCTGCTCAACCACCTGCTGTTCTGGGGCCCGTCGATGGCCGGGGCGGGCCGCAAGGAGGTCGTGCCGCGACCCGCCGCCGCGGAGTCCGACGTGGACCTGACGACCGGCGACTGGCGCGGCGACCTGCTCGCGGTGCTCGACCGCATCGACTCGTCGTGGGCGCCGGCGAGCGCCTGGGAGGGGATGACGAGCATGGCCGGCCCCGAGATGCCCGCGTCGATCCTGGGCGACATGATCGTCGGCGAGCTGGTCGTGCACGGCTGGGACCTCGCGGCCGCGACCGGTCAACGGCTCGACCTGCCGGCGTCCCTGCTGACGCACCTGGCGGCCACGACCCCGGCGGCCGCGGAACAGGCCCGGGCGATGGGCCTGTTCGGGCCGGAGGTCACGGTGTCGGCGGACGCGCCCGCCCTTGACCGGATCCTTGGCCTGACCGGCCGCGACCCGGCGTGGCCCAAGATGTGACGCCAGTCACTTTTTGCGTGAGCTGTCGAAGCGTGGTGCGGTGGCCTCGACGTCCCGGCCGACAACATCATCAGCCGCCATCATCACTCGTTTCGAGGAGACAGCCGTGAAGTACATGATCCTGCACTACGCCTCGCAGGCCGACTACGACGCGATGGCCGGCAAGGACGGCCCGGCCGGGCCCGCGTGGAAGCCGGAGGAGGTCGCCGCGATGGGTGAGTTCATGGGCAAGCTGATGAACGATCTGGTCGAGTCCGGTGAGTTCGTCGACGCGGTCGGGCTGGCCGCGCCGGTGCACACCCGCCGCGTCAGCCCGGGGAACGTGGTGACCGACGGCCCGTACGCCGAGACCGCCGAGGTGCTCGCCGGTTACACGATCGTGGACTGCGCGAGCTTCGACCGCGCGACCGAGATCGTCGCGCGGCTGGTCGACACCCCGGCGCCGGAGCACGTGCGGGCCCGCGGGTACGCCGACATCCGGCCGCTGATGAGCGGCCTGGAGGAGATCTCGGGATGACCGCCGGGCTGGAGGGCCTGCTGCGCGCACTGGCGCCGCAGGCCCTCGGCGCGGTGGTCCGCCGCTACGGGCATTTCGACACGGCCGAGGACGCCGTGCAGGAGGCCATGATCGCGGCCGCTTCGCAGTGGCCCCGCGACGGGCTGCCGGACGATCCGAAGGCGTGGCTGATCGCGGTGACGGCGCGCCGGCTGACCGACCTGCTGCGTGCCGAGCAGGCCAGGCAGCGCCGGGAGAGCACGTGGACGCTGCCGGCGGCCGCGCCGGTGGAGGACGCCGACGACACGCTGATCCTGCTGTTCATGTGCTGCCACCCGGCGTTGCCGCCCGAGCAGCAGATCGCACTGACGCTGCGGTCGGTCGGCGGCCTGACGACTCAGGAGATCGCGCGGGCGTTCCTGGTGCCGGAGGCCACGATGGCCCAGCGGATCAGCCGCGCCAAACAGCGGGTGAGGGCGAGCGGAGTGCCGTTCCGGCTGCCACTGGACCGGACGTCGCGGCTGGCCGCGGTGCTGCGTGTGCTGTACCTGATCTTCACCGAGGGCTACGCGAGCACGGCCGGGCCGCACGCGTACCGGGCCGAGCTGTCCACCGAGGCGACACGCCTGACCCGTGTGGTCCACCGGCTCGTACCGCGCGACGGCGAGGTGACCGGCCTGCTGGCCCTGATGCTGCTGACCGACGCCCGCCGCGCCGCCCGGGTGGGCTCGGACGGCGCACTGGTCCCGCTGGAGTCGCAGGACAGGTCGCTGTGGCGCCAGGACATGATCGAGGAGGGAACCCACCTGGTGACCGCGGCCATGTCGGCCGGTCCGTCCGGGCCCTACCAGCTCCAGGCCGCGATAGCCGCCCTGCACGACGAGGCCCCGACGCCCGCAGACACGGACTGGCCGCAGATCGAGGCGCTGTACGGGGTGCTGCTGGCGATGGCCCCGAACCCGATGACGGCCCTGAACCACGCGGTGGCGGTGGCCATGGCACGCGGCCCGGGCCCGGCGCTGGACCTGGTGTCCGCGCTGGCCGAGGACAGGCGCCTCGCGGCGCACCACCGCCTGCACGCCGTGCGCGCCCACCTGCTGGAGATGTCCGGGGACGCCGTGGGCGCGCTTGCCGCGTACCAGCAGGCCGCCCGGCTCACCCGGTCGCTCCCCGAGCAGCGCTACCTGAACACGAAGGCGGCGGCACTCGCCCAGCGCTGAGCACACCACCACGAACGCCGGGCGTGGGTGCCAGTGCGATGTCCACCAACGTTCGCCGGGTCTATCGGTGGACACCGCGCTAGACGAAGTCGATGTCCATCCTCGCCAGCTCGTCCGGGTCGGCGACCAGGTCGATGGCCGCGACGCGCTCGCCGGCGAACGTGAAGCGGAACGCGACGCGGATCGTACCGGCCTTCGCCCAGACCAGGCCCGGGATGCCGTCGAGCAGGGCCGGGCGGGCGGCCTGGGCACGGCCGGCGAACATGCCGGCGACGGCCCGAGCGCCCTCGGCGACTCCCTCGGGCGACCGGGCGACGGCCGCGGGGTCGAGAAGGGCCACCAGTGCCTCGAAGTCACCGTCCCGGGAGGCGGCAAGGAACGCACGCACGACCTCCTGCCGCCGGCCGGTGTCCTCTGTGCCCGCGCCGTCCGTGCCCGCCCCGTCGGCGCCGGCCCTCTCGGCGCCCCCGCCCGCGGTGCCCCCGCCGCCCCGCACCCGCCGGCGGGCCCGGCTCGCGAGCTGCCGGGTGGTCACCGGCGTGCGGTCGATGATCGGGGCGATCTCGTCGAACGGCACGCCGAACATGTCGTGCAGGACGAACGCCAGCCGCTCGGCCGGGGTCAGGTTGTCCAGCACGACCAGCAACGCCATGCCGACCGAGTCGGCGAGGACCGTCTCCTCCTCGGGACCGCCGTCCGGCGCGACGGACTCCGGCAGCGACTCCACCGGTTCCTCGCGCCGGCCCCTGGCCTTCAGCATGTTCAGGCACACCCGGGCGACGACCGTCGTCAGCCAGCCGGTCAGGTTGTCCACGTCGCTGGTGTCCGACCTGGACAGGCGCAGCCACGCCTCCTGCACGGCATCGTCGGCCTCGGCGGCCGAGCCGAGCATCCGGTACGCCACCGACCGCAGATGCGCCCGGTCCGACTCGAACCTCTCGGCCAGCTGGTCCTGCATGTCCCGTCCCTTCGCCGCACACCGTCATAGCACCTGACCCGTGCGGGCGCGGGAACGTGACATCAGGCGGCGGGGCGGTCCTCCGGCGAGCGGCGGCGCAGGCGGGCGTCGGTCATCCACGGCGACGACCACGCGCTGTCGACCTGGTACAGGTCCGTGCCGGGCGGGACGATCTCGTCGATCCGGTCGAGCGTGGCGTCGTCGAGAACCAGGGACGCGCCCTTCAACGTCGCGGTCAGGTGCTCCATCGTGCGCGGGCCGGTGATCACCGACGTGACGGCCGGGTGCGTGGCCGCGAACGCGACCGCGAGCTCGGGCAGTGTGCGGCCGAGGTCGCCCGCCACCTTGACGAGTTCCTCCACCGCGTCGAGCTTGCGCTGGGTCGCCGGCAGCGACGGGTCGAACCGCTGCGGCTGCAGCGCCGCGCGGCCGCGGTTCATGTCGATCTCCTGGTCGCGGCGGATCTTCCCGGACAGGAACCCCGCCGCCAGCGGGCTCCAGGTCAGCACGCCCATGCCCAGCCGCGCGCACGTCGGCAACGCCGAGGTCTCGATTCCCCGTGCCAGCAAGGAGTACGGCGGCTGCTCGGTGCGGAACCGGTGCAGCCCACGACGTTCCGCGACGTGGTGGGCCTCCACGATGTCCGCCGGCGGGAACGCCGAACTGCCGAACGCGCGGATCTTGCCCGCCCGCACCAGGTCCGTCAGCACCGAGAGGGTCTCCTCGATGTCGGTCCGGTGGTCCGGGCGGTGGATCTGGTACAGGTCGATCCAGTCCGTCCGCAGCCGGCGCAGGCTCTGCTCGACCTCGTAGGTGATCCAGCGGCGCGAGTTGCCGCCCCTGTTCGGGCCCTCGCCGAACGGGAAGTGGACCTTCGTGGCGAGCACGACGTCGTCCCGCCGCCCCCGCAACGCCTTCCCGACGATCTCCTCGGACTCGCCGGCAGAGTACATGTCGGCCGTGTCGACGAAGTTGATGCCGGCGTCGAGCGCGGCGTGGATGATCCGGACGCTGTCGTCGTGGTCGGTGTTGCCGATGGCGCCGAACATCATCGTGCCGAGGCAGTGGACACTGACCTCGATGCCGGTGCCTCCCAGTACGCGATACCGCAAGCAATCCTCCCCTTGTCTGGTGTACGACGGTATCGGCTGGAGTTCGCTCCAGGTCAAGCGTCATGGCGAGTAGTGAGGTTGATGTTCGCCGCGCTCGCCCCGCGGGGACGCAAACCCTTCCCTGTTGCCAAATCCCTCCTCCGACTCGCTCGTGCTCGCCGCCTACCGACCATCGACACGGCTGGCGACCAGCGACAACGTGAACCGCAACCGCCGTCCCGTCATGCCCTTCATGGCCGTGACCCCCCACCGATAGCGGTCGACCTCGGCGCATGCCCGTAACCGCAGGCGATCACCGAGCACGCGAACCTCATCGATCCGCACGTCGAGCGGCTCGGTGCGTCCACGAACCGTGAGCGTCCCGCGCAACACCTGGTTCGGATCGACACTGTTGGCCACGAACGTGATGTCCGGATGCCGTGCGGTATCGAGGAACTGCGGCGACCGGACCGTCCCGTCGCGAGCGGCAAGCCCGGTGTCGAGACTTCGGGCGTCGACCGTGGCCCGGACCATGGACGCCTCGACCGGGTCGGCGACGTGCACCACGCCTTCCCGCAGGGCGAACGTGCCGCGCACCGGCGCGAGCCCGAAGAAGTGCCGCGTGACGAACTCGATCGTCGACTCGCTGGGTTCGATGCGGTAGGCGCCCAGGGCGGGAGCTTCGATGGCGATCATGACAGTGGTCCCTTCGTGGTCAGCTGAGGATTCCTGGTTGGTCATGGGCAAGCTTGGCCGTGGACCGCGGGTGGCGGCATCGGCCGAGCGTCGAGAGTGAATTCGACTTTGGTCGATGGTCGGTCGGGCGCCCGGCTCGTACGCTCGTTTCCGTGTACAAGCAGCTGTGTGGACGGCGCCTGTGGCTGACCATGGCCTTCGTCGGGCTGTGCATCGCGGGCATCGTGGTCGGGGACGCCGCCGGTCACGTCGGTGGTGCGCGGCTCGCCCTCGAGATCGCCGTGGGCGTGGTCGGGCTCGCGCTGTTCCCCTTGCTGTTCCGCCGGCCGGTGCGGGTCGGGCTGTTGCTCGTCGCGCTCGCCGCGCTGTCCGGGAGCGGGACGCCGCTGGCCAACATCGCCGTCATCCATGCCGCGCGGCTCCGGCCCCTGCGGGTCTCCGTCGGCCTCGCGCTCACCGGGATCGGCGCGCACGCCGTGCGCTGGGCGTGGGCCCCGACCAGCGGCCTTTCCTACGGCTGGTACCTCACCCTGGTGATCGTCCTGCACGCGGGGCTCGTCGGGTGGGGCGCACTCGCGGCGGCGCGGGCCGCGGTGATCACCTCCCTGCGGGAACGTGCCGAGCGGGCCGAGGCCGAGCAGGGCCGGCGCGTCGCCGAGGCGCGGGCGGCGGAGCGGGCGACCATCGCGCGGGAGATGCACGACGTGCTCGCGCACCGGCTGTCGCTGCTCGCCACGTACGCCGGCGCCATCGAGTACCGACCCGACCAGCCGCCCGAGCGGCTGTCACAGGCCGCCGGGGTGATCCGGGCGACCACGCACGAGGCGCTGAACGAGCTGCGCGACGTGATCACCCTGCTGCGCGACGACCCGGCCGACGACCTCGCCCGTCCGGTCCCCGCGCTGTCCGACCTGCCGTCGCTGGTCGAGGAGTCGCGGGCGATCGGCACGCCGGTAGACCTGCGGGACTCGGTCGGCGGCGTGGAGGTGCCGGGCACGACCGGGCGGACGGCGTACCGGATCGTGCAGGAGGCCCTCACGAACGCACGCAAGCACGCGCCGGGACAGCCGGTGCGGATCGCGCTGGACGGCACGCCGGGGGCCGCGCTGACGATCGACGTGTCGAACCCGCTCGGCGGCGGGTCGGCGATCCCCGGTTCTGGCACGGGGCTGGTCGGGCTGACCGAGCGGGTGCGGCTGGCGGGCGGGGAGCTCGACCACCGGGCGACCGCGACCGAGTTCTGTCTGTCGGCGTCGCTACCGTGGCCCGCATGAGCGAGGTCGCGAGCGGGTCACCGGTACCGATCAGGGTGCTGGTGGTCGACGACGACGCGCTCGTGCGGTCCGGCCTCACGATGATGCTCGACGGCGCCGACGGGCTGCGCGTCGTCGGCGAGGCCGGTGACGGTGAGCAGGTGCCGGCCGCGCTCGACGCCCACCCGACGGACGTCGTGCTGATGGACATCCGCATGCCACGGGTGAACGGCATCGTCGCGACGGCACGGGCTCGCGCGCGGTCGAACCCGCCCGAGGTGATCGTCCTGACGACGTTCGACTCGGACGAGAACGTCCTGCGTGCGCTGCGGGCGGGGGCGAGCGGGTTCCTGCTGAAGGACGCCCCGCCCGCCGAGATCGCCTCGGCCATTCGCCGGGTGGCGGCCGGCGACCCCATCCTGTCGCCGCGGATCACCCGCCGCCTGATGGACCGCGCGGCGACGGAGGCTGGCGCGTACTCGAAGGCCCGCACGACTCTCGCGACCCTGTCGGCCCGTGAGCACGACGTCGCGGTCGCCGTCGGCCAGGGCCGGACCAACGCGGAGATAGCCGCACAGCTACACGTGAGCGTCGCGACGGTGAAAGCCCACATCACCAAGGTCCTGACCAAGCTGGACGTGGGCAACCGCACCCAGATCGCCCTACTGGTCCACGACGCCGGCCTGGCCTAACCGCGAGTCTCGCGTTCAAACACACCGAGTCCCGCGTTCAGACACAACGAGTTGCGGTTTCATGCACACGGCCCGGACCAAGACCCGCACGAAACCGCAACTCGGTATGCGCCAACGCGGGACTCGCTAGGTTTCAACGCGGGACTCGCTAGGTTTGAACGCGGGACTCGCGGGGGGTGGGGTACTCGGACGGCGGAACCTCTGGGTATCGCATTGCCTGGGGGGCGTTGGGGGTTGAAGATTCGTTCATGTTGGAACTTCTGTCGCGTCGCTGGCACATGGTGGTCCTGCGCGGGGTCGTGGCCGTTCTCTTCGGCGTGGTCGCGATCGCGTGGCCGGGGATCACCGTGTTGTCGCTTGCCCTGTTGTTCGGGGCCTACACGCTTCTCGACGGGATCTCCGCCCTGACCATGGGGTTCGGTCATGGCACCAGGTCCGACCGGATGTACATGGTCCTGCTGGGAGTGCTCGGCGTCGCCGCCGGGCTGATCTCCCTCATCTGGCCGCAGATCACGGTCATCGTGCTGTTGGTGATCATCGCGGTGTGGGCGATCGTCGCCGGTGTCACCCAGATCGCGGCGGCCATCCGGTTGCGGAAGGTCATTCGCAACGAGTGGTTCCTCGCGCTCACCGGGGCCGTCGCGCTGGTGCTCGGGGTCCTACTCATCGTCCAGCCGGCCGAAGGGGCGATCGCGCTCGTCGTCGCGATCGCCACCTTCGCACTGGCCTGGGGACTCGTGCTGATCGTGCTCGGACTGCGCCTTCGCACGATCGCGAACCGGACCGCTAGCGCAGGCCGGCCCGCCTAGCCACCGTCACGAGCAGCTCCGGGTCGTCGGAGATCAACCCGTCGACGCCGAGTGCGATCACCCGGTCCATGGTCGCCTCGTCGTCGACGGTGTAGGGCACCACCTTCAGGCCGTAGCGCTCCCGCAGCACGGGCACCGTCGGGCCGAAGTAGTACGACGGGTCCGTCCGCAGGTACCAGTCCGGGCTGACGAAAGCCGTCTGCGCCGGGTCGTGGACCTGCCAGTTCGCCGACACCGTCGACGCGCCGGCCGCCCTGACCAGCCTGCCCAGGTCCTCGTACCGCCACCAGTCGAGCCCACCGGTCCACGGGCTCCGCACCGACGGGTCGCCATAGGCGGCCTGGAGCGAGCACTCGTCGGCCAACGTCCGGCACTCGGCCGGCCCGTACTGCCACACCAGCGCCACCGTCGAGAGCCGCTGGTCGAGCCGGCGTGCGTACCGGATGGTCCGCCAGTCGAACGACTGGATCGTCACGCGCTTCTCCCAGCCACGCAGCGCCCGCACGAGCTTCTGTGTGAACGTCCGGTAGTCCACGGTGTCCCGGACCAGCGGGCTGATCTTCGTCTCGATGTTCAGCCGGATGTCCGGCCGTGTCGAGGCGACACCGAGCACCTCGGTGAGCGTCGGGATGTGCTCGCCCGGCACCGCGACCTGGTTCGGGAACTCCGGCAGCGTCCTGGCGCCGCAGTCGATCGTGCGCAGCTGGGCGAGCGTCAGGTCGTGGATCAGCTTGCCCACATAGGGAAACTCCGGATCACCCGGGGAAACCGGTGCGGTGTCGACACAGTGCGCGCCGTTGACCGCACGGTCGTGGCTGACCACCAGCACGCCGTCGGCCGTCACCCCGGTGTCCAGCTCCAGAGTGGACACGTCCGGCATGCCCACCGCGTTGCGGAACGCGGCGAGCGTGTTCTCCGGCCGCACGGCGCGACCACCGCGGTGTGCCTGGATGTCGAAGGGCGACGCGTAGGCACGCGGCAGCTCGAAGTGGTTCTCCGCCGCCACCTGCCGCACCCGGTCCGGGTAGTCGGAGATGATCCCGTCGACGCCGTCGGCCACGAGCTTGCGCATGGTCGGCAGGTCGTCGACCGTCCACGGCACGACCTTGACGCCGTTCCTGTGCGCGTGCCGCACCAGCTCCGCTGTCACGTACGGGCGGTAGTCCGGGTCGGTGACCTTCCCGTTCTGCGGGGACCCGTGCACCGGCGAGAAGGTGGTCGCGCCGAACGACCTGATGGCCGCGATCGGGTCGCCGCCGAAGTCGTCGATGTCCAGGCCGCCGAGCCACGGCGACCTGCCGGGCTGCCCGGTCTGCAGGAAGTCGATGTTCGTGAGCGCCACCAGGGGCAGCCGCGGCTCGACCTGCCGCATCCTGATCAGCGAGCCCCAGTCGAAGCTCTGGACGGTCACCCGCCTCAGGAACCCGGCCCTGCGGATCTCCTCGGCCGCGACCTGCACGAACTGCTCACGCGGCGCGGTCTCGTTCGGCGCGCCTGCCTCGACCTTGGTCTCGACGTTCAGCTTCACGTCGTCCGCGTGATAGCGCTTGACCAGCGCGAACACCTCGCTCAGCAGCGGCATCCGCGAGCCGGGCGTGAGGACCTGGCCGGGGAAGTCGGCCTGGCGCCTGCTGCCGCAGTCGAGGGTGCGGACCTGGGCCAGGGTGAGGTCCTTGACGTACTTGCCGACGTACGGGAACTGGGGGTCGCCCGGGGTGACGGGCGCGGTGTCGAGGCACTTGCCGCCGGCCACCCGCCGGTCGTGCGTGACGACGGCCTGGCCGTCCCTGGTGATCTGGATGTCGAGCTCGAGCGTGGAGACGCCGAGGCGCAGGCCGTTCCCGAACGAGCTGAGCGTGCTCTCGGCACGGTGGCCGAGGCCGCCGCGGTGTGCCTGGATGTCGAACACGCGGGCACCGACGTGGCCGCGGTCGGCGGCCGCGACGGCGGTGCCGCCGAACAGGAGCAGGCCGGCGAGTGCGCCGGTCACAAGCCTTCTCATGAGCGCAATCGTTGGCGCCCCCGCGGGCGGGCCGGCGTGTGTGAGATTGACCAGGGGTGAACACCTGGTGTACGGCGAGGGCTTATGTTGGACGGATGCAGTACCGCCGTTACGTCGCCCTCGGTGACAGCTGCGCCGAGGGCCTGGACGATCCGTACCCGGACGGCAGCTCCTACCGGGGCTGGACCGACCTGACCGCCGCCGCGCTCGCGGCGGCGGATCCGTCACTGCAGTACGCGAACCTCGCCGTACGTGGCCGCCGGCTCGACCAGATCCTCGCCGAGCAGGTGCCGCTCGCGGTCGCGCAGCGCCCGGACCTGGTGACGTTGTTCGGCGGCGGCAACGACCTGCTGCAGTACCGGTCCGCCTCGACGGCCCGGTCGCTGGACGCGACGGTCGCCGCGCTCGCGGAGGTCGCGCGCACGGTGGTGCTGTTCACGCTGCCCAACATCGCCCGCCTGCCGGGCCTGCACCGGCTCCGGCCGCGGGTCGAGGAGTTCAACGACCTGGTCGCGGCGACCGCGGCCCGCTACGACGCGGTGCTGATCGACGTCCGTGAGGACCCCTACTGCGACGACGAGCGCCTGTACGGCCCGGACCGGCTGCACCTCGGCGCGGTCGGTCACCAGCGGGTCGCGGGGCACCTGCTCGACGCGCTGGGCGCGCCGGCGAACCCCGACTGGCTGGCCGTACTCCCGCCGCCGACGAGCGACCCGTTGTGGCGCAAGGCATCCCGCCAGTGGGCGTGGCTGCGCCATCACGTGTACCCGGCCGTGCACGGGACCGTGCGCAACAAGCTGATCGGGCGCGAGCCCGGGGACGGCTTCCTGCCGAAGCGCCCCCACCTCGCCCCGGTCGCCGACCTGCCGTGAAGGACCCCCTGCTGACGTAGGGACAAGGGGTCCCGCACGGCATGGGACCGGTCAGCCGCCGTTGGTGACGCGGATCGCCGGGGCCGGGTACTTCCTGCCCGCGGCCTTCGCCTGCGGTGCCGCCGCGGCGGCGTCGACCACGTCCACCAGCGTGCGGCCGATCGCCTGGCGTGCCTTGACCGCCGGGTGGGTCGCGCCGAAGTCGACGTTGGTGACCTCGGCGTCACCGGCGTACGGCCCGCTCGCGAACAGCGAGTAGATCGCGCCGGGGGTGCCGTCGGGCGCGAACACGATGCCGGCCTCGTTGCGGCCGCCGTCGTCGAACCAGCCGGCCTTCGTCGCGACGCGCAGGCGCTCCTCGGTCCGCAGGTCGAGGCGGATGCCGTCGGTGAACGCGGACGTCGAACGGATGACGTTGAGCAGGTAGTCCGTCGAGGACGGTGACAGCAGCTCGCCCGCGACCAGCTTGGACAGCAGCGTGTGCGTCTCCCGCGGCGTGGTCACCCCGAGGAAGAACCGGTTGGGGTTCGAGACCGGTACGACCTGCGTGACGACGAAGCCCTTGTTGCGCAGGATCTCGTTGAGCTCCAGTGCCGGGCAGACCAGCCCGCACAGGCGGACGGCGGTGTTGTCGGACAGGGTCAGCAGGTTGGCCATGACGTTCCCGAGCGTGAGCGAGCTCGGGTAGGCGCGGTCGAGCGCGAAGATCCCGTCGATGTCCTGGATGACGATGCTCGCGGTGAGGTCGACCCGCTGGTCGAGCGTCAGGAGCCCGCGGTCGATCTTGTCCAGCACCGCGGTGGCGACCCCCAGCTTGTTGACGCTGTACGCCTCGACGGTGTCGTCCGCCCCCACCTCGACGGCGGTGGCACCACCGACGGTGACGAGCGACGACCAGACCCCCTGCGCCTCGGCGACCTCGCGCCCGTACACCCTGGCGACCCGGCGAACCGGGTCCTGAGTCGCGTGCTCGGCGGCCCGTGCAGACTGTGCCGCACTGGCTTGTGCGGTGCCGACGCCGACCGCGGCGGTCGCGGCGGCGACGGTACCCAGGCCGAGCGCGAACCTACGGTTGATTTTCACGCGGACACGCTACCGTGTCGACCATGGACGCCCTGCGTGCCGACTGCGCGAACTGCTTCGGTTTGTGCTGTGTCGCATCCGCGTTCACGCGGTCCGCGGACTTCGCACTGGACAAACCAGCTGGAATGCAATGTCCCAACCTCCTCGAGGACTTCCGGTGTGGTGTGCATGGAGTTCTACGAACCAAAGGCTTCGCGGGTTGCTCGGTGTTCGACTGTCTCGGCGCGGGCCAGAAGGTCGCGCAGGTGACCTATCACGGCCGCAGCTGGCGGGACGCGCCGGAGACGGCGACGGCGATGTTCTCCGTGTACAACGTGATGCGCCAGCTGCACGAGATTCTCTGGTATCTGGAAGAAGCGTCCGCGACCGAGCTGTTCGCCGAGGTCGAGAAGCTGACCGAGGCGGCGGCGGAAATCATCGTCGACGTGGACGTCGACGCGCTGCGGGACCGGGTGCGGCCGGTGCTCACGCGGTTCAGCGAGGAGCGGCGCGCGGGCATTGCCGGTAGGCAGGACCGCCGCGGCGCGGACCTCATCGGCGCGAAGCTCCGCAAGGCCGCGCTGCGGGGCGCCGACCTGAGGGGCGCGTACCTGCTCGGCGCCGATCTGCGGGAGGCCGACCTCCGCCGCGCGGACCTGCTCGGCGCGGACCTCCGCAACGCCGACATCCGGGGCGCGGACCTGCGCGACGCCCTGTTCCTGACACAGTTTCAGCTCAACGCCGCGCGGGGCGACACGACAACGGGGTTCCCGGACGCGCTCACCCGTCCGGCGCACTGGGAATGAAGGTTCCCCAAGTGGATACCGGGTGCTCACCGCGTTCTAAACCGCTGTGCGAAGTGTGCGCGGAACATGCCAGCTGTGCTGGTACATGTGGCGCCCACGGGGCTGGTACTCGCCGTTCTCGGCGATTCTGTCGGGGTCGGCATCGGAGATCCCGCACTTGGCGGGGGGTGGCGTGGCTTCGGTCCACTGCTGGCGGAGGCGCTCGGCGGCGCCCGGCTCACCAACCTCGCCGTCAGTGGTTCGAGAGTCGGTGGCGTGCTGGAGACGCAGCTGCCCGCGGCTCTCGCGGCGCGGCCGGACGTGACCGTCATCGTGGTGGGGATGAACGACACCATGCGGTCGGACTTCGACCCCACCCGGCTGCACGCCGATCTCGACCACGTGGTGGGGGCGCTGGTGGCCGTCGGGTCCACTGTGATCACCGCCAAATACCATGACCACCACCGGGTCTTCCGGCTCCCCGGGCCGATCAGGCGGGCGCTGGCCAGCCGGATCGGCGCGCTCAACGGGATTCTGGACCTCATCGGCGAGAAGCACGGCATCGGCGTGCTCGATCTCGGTGCGGTGCCGGGGATCTACGACACCAGGGCATGGGCCGTCGACCGCCTGCACCCGTCCGAGCTGGGGCACCGGCTGCTCGCGCGGGCGATCGCGGAACAGCTCGTCGCCAGGGGCCGGACCGTCCACAAGGAAGTGTCGCTCCAGTGCGCGGGCGGGCGGAACCCGGGCCGGCTCGCACGGTGGGGCTGGCTCGTCTTCAAAGGACTGCCCTGGCTCGTGCGCCGCGGCCGGGACCTCGTCCCCTACGCCATCTCCACCTTCGTCAGACGCGCGTAGCGTCCGCCGCGCCACTCACCCGCTCAGCCACTTCCCTCGCTCCCGTTCCCGCGTGTGCAGGGCGAGCATGGCGTCGACGGTCGCCGACCACGGGAACCGCTCGGCCCGGGCCCGCGCCGCCGACCGGCGCCACGACACCGGCCATGACAGCACCTCACGCACCCCGTCGGCGAGCCCTTCCGGCGTCGCCTCGACCGCCACGCCCGCGCCCGGCGCCAGCAGCTCCGGCGCGCCACCCGTCGACGCCGTGACCACCGGGGTGCCGCACGCCATCGCCTCCAGGATCGACAGCCCGAACGTCTCCGCCACGCTGGGCGCGAACGCCACGTCGGCGCTCGACAGCCCGTGCGCCAGCGCCGCGCGGTCCGACACGTGCCCGTGGAACTCGACCGGCAACCCACGGGCCAGCCTGCGCAGCGTCGAGTGCTCCGGACCGTCGCCGTAGACGTCCAGACGCACCCGCATTCCGGACTCCGTCAGGGCTCGTACCGCGCCGATCACCGGGCGCGGGTTCTTCTCCCGGGAGAGGCGGCCGGCGTACACGAGCCGCACGGCCTCCGCCGGTCCGGCACGGCCTGGCCGGAACGTCTCCAGGTCCACGCCGAGGGGGATCCGCCGCAGCGGGACCGGCAGGCCGACGAACTCGCTCTCCCCGTACGCGGACGTGCACACCACCGTGTCGAAGAGCCGCGCGATGCCCTTGTTCCAGACCCGCACCATCGGCCGCAGCACATGCCCGGCGCCGGCCCGCCACAGCCGGGGCACGCGGGCCTCGATCCACCGGTCCAGCCGTTCGTGCGACAGCAGCACGCACCGCACGCCCCGCTCCCGCGACCAGTCGGCGACGGTGAGCAGGGTCGTCTTGTCCGACACCTCGATCGACAGGTCATCGCCCAGTTCGGCCAGCTCGCGCTGGACCGAGGACGCACGGGCGATCACCCGGTAACCGCCGCTGACCGGCAGCCCGGGCAGCGTGATCACCAGGCCCGCGTCCGTGCGGGTACGCGTGCGGCGCCTGCCGGGGATGACCAGGACCCGCTCGTAGCCCGCCTCGACGTAACCGCGGCCGAGGGTGTCCACGACGGTACGCAGACCGCCGGAGGTGGGGCTGTAGAAGTTCGCGAGCTGAACGATTTTCATGGCTTCCGCAGGTTCGCGAGCCGTTTCGTGGTCGGCCAGCGCACGTCCGTGGCCCAGCCGAACCGCTCGAAGAGCCAGATCAACCTGGCCGACACGTCGATCTGGCCGCGCCCGACGCCGTGCCGGGCACAGGTCGGGTCCGCGTGGTGCAGGTTGTGCCAGGACTCACCCATCGACAGGAGCGCGAGCGGCCAGAAGTTCGCCGACCGGTCCCGCGCGGCGAACGGGCGGGCGCCGATCATGTGGCAGATCGAGTTCACCGACCAGGTCACGTGGTGCAGGAACGAGACCCGCACGAGCCCGGCCCAGAAGAACGCGGTGACCGCGCCCCACCACGACCAGGTGAACAGCCCGCCGAGCACGGCCGGCGCCAGCAGCGTCACCGCGGTCCACAGGCCGAACTGGCGGTGCACCCGCCGGATGTCCCGGTCGGCGAGCAGGTCGGGGGCGAAGCGCTCGGCGTTGGTGAGGTTGCGGTCGAAGATCCAGCCCATGTGGGCGTGCCAGAAGCCGCGGACGATCGCGACCGGTGACGTGCCGAACGCCCATGGCGAGTGCGGGTCGCCGTCGCGGTCGGAGAAGGCGTGATGGCGGCGGTGGTCAGCCACCCAGTGGGTGATGGGACCCTGGAGCGCCATGCTGCCGGCGATCGCGAGGCCGACTCGCAGCGGCCGGACCGCCTTGAACGCACGGTGCGTGAAGTAGCGGTGAAATCCCACGGTGACCCCCAGGCAGGTGGCCGTGTAGAAGCCTGCCGCGAGCGCCAGGTCGAGCCAGCCGAGCCCCCAGCCCCAGGTGAGTGGGACCGCCGCGAGCAGCGCGAGGAAAGGTCCGACGATGAAGGCGTACGTGCCGATCTGGGCCCACAGCCCGCGGGGCACTCCGTAGAGGGGGCGTACCTGCCGGGATGCGTCAACCGTCAGCTCCATGCCGCCAAGTAACGCAGAACAGCCTGAACAACGACCCACCAGGTGGACGAATGACTCCTCACGCGACGGCGAACACCGGTGTCGCCGAGTTACGTTCCGTACCGGAACGGAACTACTGTGGGCAGTCCGCACCTGTTACCGAGGAAGCGCAGAGACGTGGCTCTCATTCAGGACGAGCGTGAGCGCCCATACGTGGGGTTCCACTCTGGACACACGGCAAAATTTCCGTCCTCACTTGCGCTTATGGCGGATTCAGCAGATTATTTGCACAGTTGCGAGCAACAAACCAGCGGGTATGCACGAATCGTGCAACGGTCAGGAGCAGGTACATGGCACAGCAAGTATTGGTTCAACTCGTAGACGATCTGGACGGGACGGCATCTTCGGATGTTTCGACCGTCTCGTTCGCCCTCGACGGGGTGACCTACGAGATCGACTTGTCGGAGGCCAACGCCGAACGGCTGCGTGGAAGTCTCGTCCAGTATGTCGAGTCGGCGCGGCGCGTCGGCGGGCGGCTCAAGCGTGGTAGCAAGTCGACGCAAAACGGCTCCGGCACGTCCGCGGAAGCGGGACTGATCCGCGCATGGGCGAACGAGAACGGATACGGCCTCTCGGGACGGGGCCGAATCCCCTCGCACGTCGTGGAGGCGTACAAGGAGGCGAAGGCCGCGGAGGAGCAGAAGGCGGCCAAGCCCGCCCCCAAGCGCCGCACCCGGGCCAAGAAGTAAACCGCGCGCTCGGTGCCGGCGGCGGGCCGGGAATTTCCTTGTCCCGGGATGTCGAACCAGCGGGTACGGGTTCGGCGTGGGGTACGGCCAAGCGAATGGGCGGTACTCATGGACAAGGTCATCCGCCGCCGGCACCGAGATCGCGTGCGAGTGGGTGGGGTCGGGGCGAGAGCGGTGACAACCAGCCCCACGACGTGCGGCGCGAGGTCGAGGACCTGACCGCGGTGATCAACGCGGTCCGCGGTCGCGCCGTCTCTTCCGGTATGGCGTCGTGCCTGGTCACGGCGCCGTACCGGTCTCTGGCCCGCGACGCCCGGTGCCTCGGCGACGGGCGGCACGGGCTGCCGGCCGACCTGGCGAAGGTCACGCTCCCGGTGCTCGGCGAATACCGCACGGGCAGCCCGTCGTGGCTGGTCGCGGGCACGAAAGCGGTCGTGCTGGCCGTGCCGGACGGCGAGGTCGCCGGGCTCGACGGCGCATTCCACGAGGTCCCCGTCCCGCCCATGGCGCCGGTGCCGGCCGACTTCTACCGGCGCCGGCGGTAATCAGTTCTTTCCCGCCCCGAGGTGCTCGGCGAAGAAGGTCTCGATCCGCCGCCAGCTGTCCGCGGCCGCCTCCGGTTCCGGGCCGGAATGCGACGCACGTAGCAGCGGCCGCAACCAGCCGGGGCCGCCCTCGGTCTCGTTGAGAAACGCGTGCCCGGCCTTCTGGTACTGCTTCACGTCGTGGACGACGCCGGCTTTCGTGAGCGCCGTTTCCAGTTTGGCCGGCGCGCTGCGCAAGAACCCGTCGCGTGCGCCGTAGCTCGCGACCACCGGACACGCGCCGGCCATGATCTCGTCCACGTTCTTGGGCAGCATGCCGTAGTTGACGGAAACTGCATCATGCAAATGCACTGTCAGCAACGCGAAGCCACCGCCCATACAGAAGCCGATGGCGCCGACCCTGCCGGTGCATTTGTCCGAGGCGACGAGCCATTTACGTGCGGCCTCGAGATCGGCGAACGCCCGGCCCCTGCCCGACTGCATGGCTCGCATCGTGGAAACAAGGCACTTACGCGCGCCACCCTGGCTGTACAGATCGGGCGCGAGGGTGAGGTATCCCATCGCGGCCAGGCGGTCGGCGTGCGCGCGCATGTTGTCGTCCACGCCGAAGGCCTCGTGGATGAGGACCATGCCCGGCCACGGCCCCGTGTCGTGCGACGAGCCCCTGGGCGTGGCGAGGTAGCCGTCCAGTCGCTGGGAACCACCCGGCTCGGGCGTGATCTCGATCATCGTCATGGTGGACGATCCTTCTCCGGTCAGCGTCGCTTCGCCACTGCCAGCACGCCGAGATAGCGACGGGTGACCGAGCCCCCGAAGTCCCGCTCCACGATGTCCGCGATGCCGTCGAGCAGCTTGGCACGACGCTCCGCCGGCACCCGCAGGTAGCTGGAGTAGGTGGACAGCAGCCCGACCGCATCGGCGGTGTCGTAGGTCGTCTCCCATTCGTAGGAGCGGATCTCGGGTGGCGTGAACAGCGGTCCGGCGTGGCCACGGCCGGACTTCGGGTCCGCGTCCGTCCAGACCGCGCCGATGTCGTGCCGTGCCGCGTGGATCTCGTCCATGACCGACCGGGCGGTGACGGGTATCCCGAAGTCGATCTCGGGGCCGTACCGCGCATGCAGGTCCGCCGAGGCACGGTAGACCTCGTCGAACTCGCCACCGGCGACCGTGCGGTTGGTCGCCAGCGCGATGGCACCGCCGGGCGCGAGGACCGCCGCCGCCTTGGTCCAGCGCACCTCCGGGGCCACCCAGTGGTAGGCGGTGGCGGAGAACAGCAGGTCGACGGTCTCGTGGGTTTCCCAGTCCTCGAAGCGGGCGACGTCGACCGTGAACGGCCGGCCGGCGAAGTTCGCGGCGGCGTGCGCGGCCATGGCGGCGCCGGGCTCGACGGCGTGGACGTGCCAGCCGCGGGCGAGCAGGCCGCGGGTCGCCTGGCCGGGCCCGCAGCCGATCTCGAGCACGTTCGTGCCGGACGGGGCGCCGGTCAGCGTGGCCACGTCGTCGAACAGCTCGTCCGGATAGCCGGGTCGCACCCGGTCGTACAGTTCGGCGACCTCGTCGAAGCGCAGTCCGATTCCGTCCATGGTTGCGAAGTCTGCCGGATGCGACCGACCCCGACGCCACGGGCGCACAGCAGATCCTCTGGTTCGCGCGTGTAGTTGGTGACGTGGTTCGGGAACCAGGGGGTCTCATGATGTTCGAGGAGTTCGCCGCGGACAGCCTTCCCGGGTTGTTGCGTTTCGCGGCGGTGCTCACGGGAGATCGTGGGCTCGCCGAGGACGTCGTCCAGGAGGTACTGCTCCGGGTGTACGGGCATTGGGCGAGGATCGGGGCGCTCGACTCGCCGAAGCACTACGTCCGCCGGATGATCGTCAACGAGTACCTGTCCTGGCGGCGCCGGTGGGGCCGTGTGGCGCCGCACGCCGATCCGCCCGCCGTCGTCGACCCGGTCTCCGACCACGCGGCGGTGCACGCCGAACGGGACGCGTTGCGCATCGAGCTGGACAAGCTGCCTCGGCGGCAGCGCGCCGTGCTCGTGTTGCGCTACTACGCGGGAATGTCCGACATCGAGATCGCGGAGGTGCTCGGCTGCGGTGCCGGCACCGTCCGCGGCTACGCGTCCAGGGCCCTCGCCGCGCTTCGCGTCGAGCTGGGACCCACGCCAGTCAAGGAGCACAGCTGATGTACACCGAGGAGAACCTGCGCACCGCGTTCAGCTCGCTGGAACATGAGGCGCCCGACACCGCCGGCATCCTGGCCGGGTTGGCGCGGGCAAGGCGGCAGCGGACGGCGCGGCGACGCGTCGCCGGAGTGGTCGCGGCCGCGGTGGTCGCGGCCGTCACGGTGGGCGGGTCGGTACTGGTCGGGGACATGACCGGCCCGTCGGGTGGCGGGAACACGGCCGCGGCGGTCGACCCGGGCCACCTCAACCCCTTGCGCTATCCGTTCGCGCTCGACGAGAACGCGGGCCTCCATGTGTCCTACGGCGTTTCCCGCCTCGCCGGGACGGCCACAGCGTCAATCGGCGTCACGCCGTCGGACGTGTCCAACCTGCTGGAGGTGTTCGTGGCCGGCCGCTACTCCCCGCCTGCCGGCCAGATCGGCGAACCGGTCCTGGTCAACGGCATGAAAGGCTTCTACCGGCCCGATTTCCAGTACGAGTACGACCTCCCGAATACCAAAGGGGCACCGGGAGTCGCGTGGGAGTACGCGCCGGGCGCCTGGGCCGTGCTCCGGTACCGGCCGACGGAGCCTGATGCCGTGGCGCCCGCCGACGTCCGGGAGACCCTGCTGCGAATCGCGGAGGCCGTCCGGTTCGACCGGACCACGCCGGTCCTGCTGCCGTTCCGGGTCGGCTACCTGCCCGCCGGTCTCCATCCGGCCGAGGAGTTCCCAGCCGACCTGGCGAGCGTCCCGGACGGCGTGACCCCGGCCGGGCACATGGAGACCAGTACGAGCGCGGCGCTTCCCCTGGTGGGTGATGCCGGCTCGCTCGGCATCCAGCTGGTGCGGCTGGGGAAGGGCAGCTCGATGGCACCCGGCGACATGGACTCGAAGGAGACCGCGCAGGGCCCGTACGTCGCGATCAACCTGGGGCAGTTCGGTCTCGTGTTCACGAGCGAGGAGTTCTCGGTCGACGAGCTGAAGAGGGTCGCCCGGTCCATCACCCCGGCGGCGGAGCTGGCCGACACGAGCACGTGGTTCGAAGCGGAGCAGGCGTTGCCGCTGCGCTGACAGCGCGAGGCGGCCGGCCACGCCCCATGCCTACCGGTCCACCGGGGGGAGGGAAAACCGGTACGCGTCGAGTGGGGTGTGGCCGGCCGCTTTCGCCGCCCGGCTACTTGGTGGGGGAGTCGCCGGGCTTGATGTTGGTGATCACCGGCTGCTGACCGGCAGGCGCGGCATGATGCGCCACCTGCGGAGCACCGGTTTGCGTGGCACCCGCAGGCGCGGCCTCATGCACGGCCGTGCCGCTCGCCGGCGTCACCATGGTCTCCGTGACCGGCTCGCGCCGGTCCTCTTCTTCGGCAAGTTGCTTGGCGAGCCTGTCCCGCTCGCGGGCGGCCTCACGGGCCTCCTTGCGCACGTCGTGGTAGCGGGCACGGTTCACCCGAGCCCTGCGACCCGCGGACATGATCATCCAGAGGCCCAACAGGAACACCGCCGCGACCACCATGCCGGCGACGAACGCCTCCATCATGGTCGCACTGGTCCAGTCCCTGCCGAACATCGTGACTGTTTGCTCCGCGCCACCCTGGTTGTAGGCGATCAGCAGCACGCCTGCGGCGCCACTCACCACCAGAAGCAGCAAACCGAGGATCAGCATGCTTCCCGCACCTCCCTTGATTCCACCCTGTCGCGGGCTGGTTACCCACCTCGGTGCGGACTCAACCATCCTTTTCCTCAACAACGCATTGGTTAGTCAACCTATCTATTGACAGCCTGGTCTAGACCATCGGACCATCATTGACATGTCCGCACCCTGCAAGCGGCTTGTCCTCGGTGTTCTCGCCCTGTTGCTGGTGTTCAGCGCACAGGCCGTCCCCGCGACCGCCGCTCCCCCGTCCTTCACCCACCCCGGCGTGCTCGTCAGCCGGCCGATGCTCGACTTCGTCCGCGGCAAGGTCAACGCGAATGCCCAGCCGTGGC
This sequence comes from Actinophytocola sp., assembly GCF_035634895.1. Taxonomy (GTDB): domain Bacteria; phylum Actinomycetota; class Actinomycetes; order Mycobacteriales; family Pseudonocardiaceae; genus Actinophytocola. The sequence continues at coordinate 46,825 of NZ_DASQCC010000266.1, forward strand.
GCGCCGCCTACGACCAGATGGCCGCCTCGAGGTACGCGTCCCTGTCCAGAACGGCCAAGCCCCGCGCGGTCGTCGAGTGCGGGCCGTACTCGGACCCCAACCTGGGCTGCACCGACGAGCGCGAGGACGCGATCGCCGCGTACACCGACGCCCTGATGTGGTACATCACGCAGGACACCCGCTACGCCACCAAGGCGATTCAGCTCATGGACGCCTGGTCGGCCACGATCACCGACCACACCAACAGCAACGCGCCGCTGCAGACCGCGTGGGCCGGCGTCTCCTGGGCGCAGGCGGCCGAGCTGATCAAGTACGCGTACGGGAACTGGCCCAACGCCGGCCGCTTCGGCACCATGCTGCGCAACGTGTACCTGCCGAAGATCGTCAACGGCAACGCCACCAGCAACGGCAACTGGGAGCTGGTCATGGTCGAGGCCACGCTCGGCATCTCGGTGTTCCTGGAGGACAAGGCCGGCTACGACCGCGCGGTGGCCAAGTACCGCACGCGCGTGCCGGCGTACGTGTACCTCGCGAGCGACGGCGCGTTGCCGCACACCCCGCCCGGCAGCGGGATCGACACGCGGGACGAGATCATCGACTACTGGCAGAAGCAGAGCACCTTCTCCGAGGGACTGACGCAGGAGACGTGCCGGGACTTCACGCACACCGGCTACGGCATCGCGTCGATCGCGGACTTCGCCGAGACCACCAGGATCCAGGGGCAGAGCCTGTACCCGGAGATCCAGGACCGCCTACGCACGGCCATCGGCTTCCAGTCCCGGTACGAGCTGGAGTCGCCGCCGTCGTGGCTGTGCGGCGGGACGGTCGACCGCGGCCTCGGCCCGGTGACCGAGGTCGGCTACAACCACCTCAACACCAGGCTCGGCATCACCATGCCGAACAGCAAGATCTACACCGAGGGCCACCGTCCACAGGGGACGAACAACCTGTTCGTGGCCTGGCAGACCCTCACGCACGCACAGAACCCGAACTGAGAAGACGCACGGCTCCGCTCAGAGCCGCGTCCGCTGCGCCGCACCGAGCTCGATGGTGCGGCGCATGTGGCGGACGAGCAGCGCCAGCTCCTTCTCGGTGTAGTCGTCGAAGATGGCGTCCCAACCCGCGCTGAGCTCGGCCCACATGCGGCCGAACTCGGCGACCTTGTCGTCGACGAGGAGCACGAGCACGCGCCGGCGGTCGTCCGTGCCGCGTTCGCGGCGCACGTAGCCGGCGCGCTCCAGCCGGTCGACGAGGCGGGTCGCCGACCCGCTCGTGAGTCCGGTGAGCTCGGCGATCTGGCCGGTGGTAAGGGGTTCGGCGTCGAGGGTGAGCAGGTTGAGGCACTGCACGTCGGTGGGGTGCATGCCGAGCCGGTCGGCCACGGCCTGGTTGAACAGGACGTAGGAGGCCAGGTACTGGCGAGAGACCCGGTTCAGCTCGGCGAGCCGCTCCACCCGTCGCACGGGCACCCCTCTTCCCTTAATTGGTTGCGCGACTAATTAGTTGCGCGACGCAGACATCAGTTCGTAGATTATCTGCATGACGCAGATACTTTACCATGCAGTCACCGGCGCGACCGGCGAGCAGGGCGGTGCGACCGCGCGCGCCCTGCTCGCCAGGGGCCAGCGGGTTCGCGCCCTGACCCGTAACCCGTCGGCCGCCGCCCCACTCGCCGCACTGGGCGCGGACGTGGTGTACGCCGACTTCCGCGACCGGGCGTCCGTCGACGCGGCGCTGAAGGGCGTCGACACGCTGTTCGCCGTCACGACGCCGTTCGGTTCGAGCGTGGCGGCCGAGGTCGAGGCCGGCGCCACGCTGGTCGAAGCGGCCGCCGGCCTACGGCACGTCGTGTTCACGTCCGCGGCGAACGCGGACCGCGGCACCGGCATCCCGCACTTCGAGAGCAAGTTCCTCATCGAGCGCTCGTTGACGGAGCAGCACGTGCCGTGGACGGTGCTGGGCCCGGCGGCCTTCATGGACCAGTACGCGGGGCCGTGGCACCGGTCGTCGTACGAGCGCGGGGTGCTGAGCGTGCCGCTGCCCCCGGACAAGCCGCTGGCACTGATCGCGTCGGCCGACATCGGCGCGTTCGCCGCCCATGTCCTGACGCGGCCCGCGGAGTTCGCGAACCGCAGGATCGACATCGCGTCCGACGAGCTGACCGGCCCGGAGATCGCCCGGGTCCTCGCCGCCGCGCTCGGTCGTGAACTGCGGTACGAACAGGCGCCGATCGAGGTGGCCGAGCGGTACTCACCGGACCTGGCCGCGATGTTCCGCTACTTCGGCACGGTGGGCATGGACGTCGATGTCGACGGCCTCCGCCGCGACTACCCCATGGTGGGCTGGCACCGCCTGGCCGACTGGGCCGCGCTCAGCCCCGCCTTCCGGCCCGCCCGACGAGGAAGGTCAGAAATCCGATGACGGCACCAAGAGCGGCGAACTCGAACCCGAACGCGACACCGATGACAATCAGCACGAGCAGGAAGAGGACGGCCCGGAAAGCGGCCGCGCGCAGGGTGGGAGCCCAGTCCCCGACCAGACGCTCAGCGACCCGTAACAACCGATCCTTCAGCGAGGCCCGAGCCGACGCGGAGGCGTGACGAGCGGACGATGTCGCGGGCTGCGCCGGCTTTTCCGGCGCGGGAAGCCGCACGGCTCTACGCGCTTTCGGTTGGTGTTCCGTGTTTTTGGGCCTGTTCTCTTCTGTCATGGTGGTCTCGAGCCTTATCCTGGTCACCGTTTCGTGCTTCCTCGCTTCGTCACTCACTAGTACGGGCACCGAGCGCCTGGAGCACGAGACCGATCCGTGGCTCCCTGTTCCAGCAGGGAGCCACGTTCCGTTAGCCGGCCGTTACCCCAGACGCTCAACCATCTTCTCTTATTGATCTTGTAACATCACCGCGGCCCACCGCCCAAACGATGAGCGGTCCGCAGAAATCGGCGAGCGGATGGTTACACCCAGTCAGCTAGTCACGCCGAATCTGCTAATGCACATGCATACACCAGGTACGTATTCAGCTGCAAACCCAAAACAACTGCCACGATCGGGTGAAGGCGCAGCGACCCAAATGGAGTAAGGGGAGAGAGCCCCTTGATTCACTTCCGTCGTATTTATACCAGCTTCGCCGGCAACGAGCCCCAAAGGAACGATCACTAAACTGGGTAATGAAGCATCGGCCACCCTGGGGGCAGCATGTCCGACGAGGCACTCCGCCGCATCAAAAATGCGACGGATTCCGACGAATCGGTCCTCGACCTGAGCAACCTCAACCTGACCGAACTGCCGCCGCGGATCGCCGGCCTCCGCTTGACCGAACTCCGCCTCGACGGCAACCGGATCGCCGGCCTGCCGGGCTGGCTCGAAGAGCTGACGGGTCTCACCAAGCTCAGTCTCGACAACTGCCGCCTCGACACGGTGCCTGACCGGATAGCGAGCCTCAGCGGCCTCACGGAGCTGAGCCTCAACGGCAACCGGCTCACCGAGCTGCCGGGCTGGCTGGGCGGCTTGGCGAACCTGCGCTGCCTGAAGGTCTGCGACAACCGGCTCACACGGTTACCGCCCGAGCTGACCAGGCTCACCGCGCTGACCGAGCTCTGGCTCGACGAGAACCGGCTCACCGAGCTACCGGACCGGTTCGACCGGCTGACGAGCCTCACCCTGCTCTACCTCGACGGCAACCGGCTCGGCCGCGTTCCCGAACACCTCGGCGCCCTGACCGGGCTCAGGGAACTCAGCATGGGCGACTGGGCGCTGGGCACGGTGCCTGAGTGGCTCGCCAACCTGACACAGCTCACCGAACTTCGGCTCCACGCGAACCGCCTCACCGAAGTACCGGGGTGGCTTGGCGACCTCACTGCCCTGAATCGCCTCGACCTGGACGGGAACCGGCTCGCCCGGCTGCCCGAACGTCTGCGGCGGCTGACCGCGCTGACCGACCTCCGGCTCGACGGCAACCACTTCACCGAGCTGCCGGAGTGGCTCGGTGAGCTCACCAACCTCACCCGGCTCGACCTACAGAACAACCGCCTCGTGCGCCTTCCCGACCGTATCGGCGAGCTCGCCAACCTCGAAGAGCTCCGCCTGCACGAGAACAGGTTCGCGACCCTGCCCGACAGCCTGGGCAACCTGACCACGCTCACCAAGCTCACGCTCGGCCAGTGCCGGCTCGAGGCGGTACCGGACTGGGTCGGCAACCTCACCGCGCTGACCCTGCTGGGACTCAACGACAACCGCCTCGCCTGGCTGCCGAGCTGGTTCGCGGACCTCCGCGAGTTGGACGAGCTGTGGCTGAACCGCAACCGGTTCGCGGAGCTGCCGGCCACGCTGGGCGAACTCCGCAACCTCACGTCGCTTTCCCTCGGCGGCAACAGGTTCACCGCGGTGCCGGACTGTGTGGCGGAGCTGACCGGGCTCACCAAGCTGTTGCTCTACAGCAACCGGCTGACCGAGCTGCCCGACTGGCTCGGCGAGCTCACCGACCTGGCCTGCCTCGACGTGCAGGACAACCGGCTCACCGGGCTGCCCCCGTTGCGGGCGGTCACCGAGCTTCGGCTCGACGGCAACAGGTTGACCGAACCACCGGCCTGGCTCGAGTCCGCCACCGGGCTCACCGAACTCGACCTCGGCAACAACCAGCTCACCGAACTTCCCGGCTGGCTCGGCGGACTGGCCAACCTCACCACCCTCGACCTCGGTGGGTGCGGTCTCGTCGAGGTGCCCGAATGGTTGGTGAGGTTGACCAAACTCGCCGAGCTGAGGCTCAACGGCAACCGGCTCGCCGGACTGCCCTCGTGGTTCGGGAAGTTCCCGAACCTCACCTCGCTCGACCTGAGCGACAACAGGTTCGTCCAGCTGCCGGACGGTCTCGGCGACCTCGTCGGCCTCACGAGCCTCAACCTGAGCCAGTGCCAGCTCAAGGCGATACCCGAGTGGGTCGCCAACCTCACTGAGCTGACCGAGCTGCGGGTCAGCGACAACCAGCTCACCGAGCTTCCCGACTGGATGGGCGATGCCGTCAATCTCACCGGGATAAACCTGAACAGCAACAGCTTCGACGACGTGCCACCCCAACTGGCGACCCTGAGCCGGCTCACCGACCTCAACCTCGGCTGGAACCGGCTCACCGAGATACCCGACTGGATCGGCGGTTTCGCCGAGCTCAGGAAACTGAGCCTGGCCAACAGTTCCGCGGCTCTCCCGGCCAGCATCGGCAACCTCACCGGACTGACCACACTGTGGTTGAACGCATGCGCCCTGGACTCCGTACCGGAGTGGGTAGGCAACCTCACCGAGCTCAGCTTTCTGGTTCTTTCCAGCAATCGAGTCACGGAACTACCGGACTGGACCGGCGATCTCGGTGGCCTCAGGCAGCTGTACCTCGGCGGCAACAAGCTCACCACCTTGCCGAGCGCCATCGCCGAGCTGACCGGGCTGCACACACTGTGGCTCGGTGCGAACCGTTTGTCCGGGGTTCCCGACGTGGTCGAGACGCTCACCGGACTGGTCAACCTCGATCTCAGCGGAAACCAGATCACGGCGCTGCCAGCATGGCTCGGCGACCTGACCGGGCTTGCCGAGCTCAACCTCGGCGGATGCCATCTCACCGAGGCACCGCGCTGGCTCACCGGCCTGGCCGGCCTCACGCACCTCAAGATCGCCGACAACTCGCTCACCGTGTTGCCGGGCTGGCTGGGCACACTCGCCGGGCTCGAGGTGTTGGTCGTCAGAGGTAACCGGATAGCCACGCTGCCCGCCGAGCTGTCGGCCCTGACCGGTCTGCGGACCGTCAACGTTTGTGGCTGCCGGCTCACCGAAGTACCGCCGTGGCTGCCGGAACTGACTGGGCTCACCGAGCTCTACCTGGACGAGAGCCCGCTGGTCGAACTACCCGCGCTACTCGGCGACCTGGCGGGCTTGCGGATACTGAGCCTGACCGGCTGCGGCCTCACGGAGACACCGGCGTGGCTGCGGAGGCTGACGGGCCTCACCACGCTGTATCTGGACGACAACTCGCTGACCGAGATACCGGGCTGGCTGTCCGAACTGACGTACCTCACGCGCCTGATGCTGGGCCGCAACCCACTCGCGACGCTGCCAGGATCGATCGCGAAGCTCACCAGGCTCAGGACCCTCAGCCTGACTCGTTGCCAGTTCCACGAGCTGCCACGGTGGTTGGGCACGATGACCGGGCTGACCAGCCTGTTACTCGACCAGAACTCGTTGGCGGAGCTACCGGCCTGGATCCGCGATCTCACCGCCCTCGCGACTCTGTGGCTCAACGGCAACCAGCTGTCCACCCTGCCGGACGGTCTGGCGGAGCTGACCGGTCTGACGTCACTGCGCCTCGACGACAACGAGCTCACGGTGCTGCCGACGGACTTCGGCGCCCTGACCGGCCTGACCGAACTGAGAGTCGAGAACAACCGGCTCTCGTCGCTGCCGGACAGCGTCGCCAACCTGCGACGGCTGACCAGGGCGGTCATCGGCAACAACAGGCTCACCGCGCTGCCGGACAGCTTCGCCCGGCTCACCGGGCTGACCGAGTTGCAGGCCAACAACAACCAGCTCACCAAGCTGCCCGACTGGTTGACCGAAATGCCGAAGCTGACCGAGATCTCGGTCAGCGCCAACCCCCTCGTCAGCCCGCCTCCGGAGGTCGCCGCCGGCGGGTCCGCGTCGCTGGTGGCGTTCATCGACGATCGCAAGAAGGGCAGTTCCACGCAGTGGCTCTCCAAGCTGCTGATCGTCGGTGAAGGCGGCGTCGGAAAGACGTCGCTGGTGCGGGCACTGGCCGACGAACGACACGATCCAGACGAGGAGTCCACGCACGGGCTGATGATCAGGGACCTCGTGGTCCCGCATCCGGCCGAGCCGGTGGAGATGCGGCTGTCCGCGTGGGACTTCGGCGGGCAGCAGATCTACCACGCGACGCACCAGTTCTTCCTCACCAACCGGTCACTCTTCCTGCTGTTGTGGAGCTCCCGGGCCGGATGGGAGCAGGGCAGGCTCCGGTACTGGCTGGACATCATCACCGCCCGCGCGCCGGAGTCGCCGATCGTGCTGGTGGCCACGCATGTCGGGGACCGGCCCGTGGACCTGCCGCTTTCCGAGCTCCGGCAGGAGTATCCGAGGATCGTCGACAGCCTGTCCGTCGACAACGCGAGCCGGGAAGGACTCGACGCGCTGCGCACGCGGCTGGCCGACGAGGCCGCCGGGCTGCCGCTCATGGGATCGGAGTGGCCGACCACGTGGCTCACCGCGGCCGAGGCCGTCCGCGGTGCCGGGGACAACCACCTCACGCCCGCCCGGTTGTGGAGGATGATGGCCGACGCCGGGGTGCGGGACCGGAACCTGCAGCGGCACGTCGCGGTCGCGCTGCACGAGTTGGGCGACATCCTCTACTACAGCGACGATCCCGAGCTGTCGCAGACGGTGGTGCTCCAACCCGGCTGGGTCAACGACTACATCAGCATGGTGCTGGACAGCGAGCAGGTCGCCGACGCGCACGGGCTGCTCACCCGCAGCCATCTCAACGAGCTGTGGGCCGACCTGGACCCGGGGTTGCGGCACCATTTCCTCGGCATGATGGACAAGTACGACCTGTCCTACCGGATCCAGGGCGGTCGCGCCGACGACCTCAGCCTCGTCGTGGAACGGCTGCAGTGGGACCCGCCCGACTTCCGTACGGACTGGGACGCGATCGGGGAGCGGGAGAACACCCGGGAGATCAAGGTCTTCTACCGGCTCAACACCATGCCACCCGGCATTCCCACCTGGTTCATCGCGCGCTCACACCGGTTCAGCAGGAAGATGCACTGGCGGACCGGCGCGCTGCTCGGCCACGGCGACGGGCAGCACCTCGCCCTCGTCCGGGCGGACACCCACCGCAACATCGTCGAGCTGGCGGTGCGTGGACCGACACCCGCCGCGTTCTTCTCGGTCCTCGACGACGGGCTCAACCTCACGCTGGAACGGTTTCCCGGTCTGCAGATCACCCGCCAGGTGCCGTGCCGGTGCAAGCCGAGGTGCCAGGAGCTCTTCGACTACGAGGACCTCAGTGCCCGCCTGGCCCGCACGCCGCCGAAGGACCGGATCGAGTGCCGCAAGTCCGCCGACGACGTCTCCGTGCCGGAGCTGCTGCTCGGGCTCGCACCGTCCGAACGCGACACCGCGCGGATGAGCATCGAGCAGCTGTCCACCATGCTGACCCGGCTGGGCGAGCGCGTCGAGGAACAGACGGCGTTCACGCAGCGTATGTTCCTCCGGACGCAGCGGCAGCTCCAGGTGCAGCAGGAAGCACGGTGCCCCAGCGTCTTCTCGATCGTGCCGACCAGGAAGAAGCTGGCCGGCAGTGCCTATGAGCTACGTCTCCACTGCGAGGAGCCCGGTGCCTGGCACCGGCTCCCGGAACCGGCCGGATGTTATCCGATCACCCAGCCCGCCGAGTGGCTCCGGAAGCTGGGGCCGTACGTCCAGCACCTGATCACCGGTCTCAAGCACGTGGCGCCGCTCGTCGTGCCCGGTGTCGGCATCGCGGTCGACAAGCTCGACGAGCAGCTCTCCGCGGAGCTCGACCTCATGAAGGAGCTGGTGAGCCAGCTGCCCGACGACATCGTGCACAAGCCGGAACTGACCAAACTGGACGACGCGGACCCGACCCCGGTGGCCCGTGCCGTCAACGAGGCCGACTACCGCCAGCTGCTGGCGATGTTGACCAGGCTCGACCCGGACCCAGAAGTGGGGTGGTCTGTCCCGGACGACGACGCCGGAGGGCCTGACGCTGTACCTGTGTCCGGCCCACGTGGCGGCCTACCGCCAGCCCGGTGTCGGCTAGCGACCGCTGATCAGGTCGGGGGTCTTCGCCAGTAGCTGGGCGAAGCGGGCCGCGCCGGCTCTGGCCGCTCGTTCGAGGTGCGAGCGGCGAGCCGCGAACTCCGTGGAGGGGACCGAGAACGCCACCGCTCCGGTCACCCGGCCGGCGGTGTCCAGCACCGGCGCCGACAGGCAGGCCAGCTCCGGTTGGAACTCCTCGATCTCCAGCGCCATGCCGGCCCGCGACACGTGCTCCAGCTCCGTGTCCAGGTCCACCGCGCGGACCGTCGTCCGGGACGTCAGGCGGGGCATCCCGGCGTCCGCCAGGTACTCGCGGCGCTCACGGCGGGGCAGCGACGCCAGCAGCACCTTGCCGAACGCCGTCGCGTGCGCTGCCTCGTGGAAGCCGAAGTCCAGCGGGGTCGCGCGCGGGAACGCCGGCGAGTCGGCCACCGCCGCCACCACGATGTCGGTCTCCCGGAACACCGTGTAGTACGCGGCCGCCTCCGCCCGCAGGTGCAGGTGGTGCAGCTCGTCCTGCAGCTCCTGGTCCACGTCCAGCTCGGCGCACAGGCGCTGGTACAGGCTCCCCACCTTGTAGCCGAGGCCGAAGCCGCGGCCATGCCCCAGCCGGATCAGGTAACCCTCGTGTACGAGCGTGTTCAGCAGGTGATAGGTGGTCGACAGGTTGTAACCGGTGCGTCTCGCCACCGCCTTCGCCGTGATGCCGTCGCCGGCCGAGCCGACGATGTCCAGCACCCGCAGCGCACGCTGGGCTGAGCCGATCAACCCGCTCGACTCCGTCAACCGACGCACCTCCCCGGGGCGGCACACTCCACCCCGACGACAGTACGTCAGGATCACCCCCGAGCGTCAGATGGAACGACGAGACGCGGCCGGGGAACGCCGGCCGCTGGTCCTTTGTGGACGTGCAGGCGGTCTCGCCGTCGGGTGGGTCCCGGCGAACCGGCAGAATGGGCAGCCATGAGCAGCTGGCAGGAAGTACGCGCTTACCTGCGGTCACACCGCTACGACCTGGCCACCGGGTTCCCGGCGGGGCTCGCGGGAACACCGCTGCTCTCCCGCCCGGAATGGACGCCTGCCGCGCCGATTCCCCTGTCCTCGCTGGAGATCTCGTTCGCGCGGGCGCCCGGCTGTGACCTGCCGGTGGCGTCCGGTCACCCGGGTTACGCCAGCTACTCCGCCGCGATGGCCGCGCTCGACGCGCCCACCGTGTTCGAGAACCGGCCGACCTGGCGGCTGCTCGACGCCGACCTGGCCGGTCCCGCACCGCGGCTCGTGTTCGGCGACGGGTGGTACTTCGACTCCATCGACACGGGTGAGGCCGCCGCGCACGAGTACGCGGCGGCCCGGCTCGACGGCACGCCGACCCCGCTGCGCGATGCCGTCACGGACCCCACCGACCTGCGCCTGCGCCCCGCCAACATGGCCGTCAGCGCCCTGACCGTCCGCGGCGGCGACCAGTTCCTCCTGCACTGGCGCGACCCGGCCAAGGTCGGGCACGCCGGCGGGCTCTACCAGGTCGTGCCGGTCGGCGTGTTCCAGTCGTCCGGCCCGGACGACTTCGACCTCTGGCGCTTCATGCTCCGCGAGTACGCCGAGGAGCTGCTCGGCGAGCCGGAGGTCGATGCGCCGGACTACGAGACCTGGCCGTTCGCCACCGCCATGACCGCGGCCCTCGACACCGGCCACCTCACGGCCCACGTACTGGGACTCGGCGTCGACCCGCTGACCTACGCGACCGACCTCCTCGTACAGGTGAGCATCGACACCGACACCTTCGACGAGCTGTTCGGCGCATGGGTGGCCGTGAACGACGAGGGCGCGGTCACCATGCGCCCGTTCACCTCGACATCGACAGAGGGCCTACCGATGCAGGCCGCCGGCGCGGCCTTGGTCCGCCTGGCACTCCCCCGCGAGTCCCGCGTTCAGCCATAGCGAGTCCCGCGTTCAGACACCACGAGTTGCGGTTTCGTGCAGACACGCCCAACGCGACTCGGACTCGGTGTGCACGAAACCGCAACTCGGTATGCGCGAACGCGGGACTCGGTGTGTTTGAACGCGGGACTCGCGCGTTAGGGGGTGGGGGTGTAGAGGGCGCTCAGGAACTCGGCCAGTAGGCGTTCGCGTAGGGGTGGTGGGGCGGCTGCCAGCATGGTGTTGATCTCGGCCATGCGGGTGGGGGCCGCTACTTCCGTCAGGCCGGCTGTCGCCAGTAGTGCCGCGAAGTTCTCCGGGGTCAGCTCGGCCGGGTTCAGGGACGCGATGATCGACGCCATCTCGGGGGGTACCGTGACCGGGCCACGTCGCCGGGCGGCGGCGACAGCGGACGCCAGGTCCTCGATCAGCAACGACTCCGCGCCGTGGTTCGCGGCCGTTACCGTCAGGTGGAGGTTCGGGCGGGACAGCTCGAAACCGAACTGTGGCTGTAGGTACCAACCCCGCTCGGTCATCTCGTCGGCCACCGTGAACACGTCGAAGTCGTCCGACGTGGCCGCCACCGACAGCAGGGTCGACCGTGGATCGCCCTGTACCGCCAGGCCCTCCAGCGACTCGATGCCCGACCGGACCGCGCGGACCGCGGACAGCACGCGGGCCGCCAGCTCACGGTAACCCTCGTCGCCGAGGTGGTTCAGCACCGCCCACGCCCCGGCCAGGGGGCCGCCCGAGCGGGTCGACTGGAGCGTCGAGTTCAGCATCGTGTACCCGGGCCAGGACGCGCTCGCGAAGAACTGCGGGCGCCGCAGCTCCGCGTTCGCGTGCAGCAGCACGGACGTCCCTTTCGGACAGTAAGCGTACTTGTGCAGGTCCACCGACAGGCTCGTCACCCCGGGCACGGACAGGTCGAAGTCGGGCAGGGACACGCCGAGCGAACGGAAGTACGGCAGCACCCAGCCACCGATACAGGCGTCCACATGGCACCGGACACCCCGCGCGGCGGCGGCCGCCGCGACCTCGGTCACCGGGTCGATCACGCCGTGCGCGTACGACGGCGCGCTCACCACCACCAGCACCGTGCGGCCGTCGATCGCCGCCGCCATCGCCGAGGGGTCCGCGGTGAACGACGGCGTCACCGGCACCGTCGCCAGTTCGACCTCGAAGTAGTGCGCCGCCTTGTGGAACGCGGCGTGCGCGGTCGACGGCACCACGATCCGCGGCCGTTCGACGTCCGGGCGGGCGACGCGGGCCGCGTGCACCGCCAGCATGCAGCTCTCGGTCCCGCCGGACGTCACGCTGCCCACCGTGGCCGGTCCACCGCCGAGCAGCCCGGCCGCCGCGGCCACGATGTCGTTCTCCATCCGCAGCAGGCTGGGGAACGCCGTCGGATCGAGGCCGTTCGCCGAGCTGGCCAGCGCGTGCGCCTCGGCGGCCAGCGAGTCCAAACCGGACAGTCCGCTGTCGTAGACGTAGGCGAGGGTGCGGCCGCCGTGCGTCGGCAGGTCGCCGGCCCGCAGGGAACGCAGCGAGTCGAGGACCCGGTCCGCGGGCAGACCAACGGTAGGCAGGCTCACGTGGCGAACAACTCCTTGTGCCGTAACAACGGCAGCGCCGCGAGTGCGAACAGGGCGGGCACCAGCCCGGCGCCGATGACCACGGCGGTCACCGCGCTCCCGGGCTGCGTGACCTCCTCACCGGACGACGACACGTACCCGCCGACGGCCAGGATCAGCCCGTACAGACCGGGGCCCAGCGCGAGACCGAGTGTCTCGCCCGCGGTCCACACCCCGGCGAACACGCCGGCGCGGACCTGCCCGGTACGCCTCTCCTCCGCGCTGATCACGTCCGGCAGGATCGACAGCGGGAACACCTGCAGCCCCGCGTACCCGATCCCCGCCACCGCCACGAACAGCACGATCGCGACCGGCGGCAGGGCCCGCGCGAACAGCGCGCCGCACATGCCGAACGCGAAGACGAAGGTCGAGACCACGTAACCGAAAAGCTTGCCGTAGCGCCCGGCGACCCGCTGCAGCACCGGCATCACGAGCAGCGCCGGCCCCACGAACGCGACGAACAGCAGCGGCTGCCACGACGCGTCCCCGAGCGCGACGCGCGCCAGGTAGTCCACACCGGCCAGCAGCGTGCCGATGCCCACCGCCTGGACGACGAACGCGCCCAGCAGCACCCGGAACGGCCGGCAGTCCCGTACCGCCGCGATGGTCTCCCGCCAGCTCGCCACCGACGGCAGCGGCGGCGCGACCCGGGTCCGCGCGGTGCCGATGAACACCGCGATCGAGCCGAGGAGGATGAGCACGCCGACGGCGATGCCCATGATCCGGTAGCCGGCGAGGCCGCCGACGACGTCCCGCACGGCCGGCGCGCCCGCGCCGCTGATCAGGATCGCGACCGCCAGCAACGCGATGCGCCATGCGGTGAGCCGCGTCCGCTCGACCGGGCTCGTCGTCAGCTCGGCCGGCAAGGCGTTGAACGGCACCACGAAGAACGCGAACGCGGTGGCACACAGGACGAACACGACCGCCACGTACGTCGCGTCGAGCGCCGTCGAGCCGGTGTCCGGGCCGGCGAACAACGCGGCGAAGAGGATCGCGAGCGCGACGCCGCCGTAGATCAGGTACGGCCGGCGGGCACCGAGCCTGCCGGTGGTGCGGTCGCTCATCCGTCCGGCGATCGGGTTGAAGACGACGTCCCACGCCTTCGGCAGCAGCACGAGCAGACCGGCCACCGACGCGGCCACGCCCAGCTCGTCGGTCAGGTACGGCAGCAGCAGAAGCCCGGGCACCGTGCCGAACGCGCCGGTCGACAGCGACCCGAGGGCGTAGCCGAACCGCGTGCGGACACCGAGCCGGTCCTCCGGCAGAACGTGAGAGGTATTCGCCATTGTGCGTGCACCCTACAGGAGCAGAGGCGGAAGCGAACGCCATCGGGAGGTCCAGCCCTTACCACGACAGGATGAACCGGCACTCCGCCTTCTCGAGCACGATGTCACCGTCCGGGCCGGACACGCCGGCCGGGTACGCGTCGATGCGCAGCCCGTCGGTGCCCGGCCGGCCCGCCGAGATCCAGTCCTGGACGTGCGCGAGCAGTTCGCCGGCGACCGTGTCGTCGCCGTAGCCGAGCACGGCCAGCTCGCCGTCGGCTCTGCTCAGCAGCGCCACGCCGTCGTCGCCGAGGATCCCCGCGGTGACGGTGGACTCCGGCGCCCGCATCGGCGCGGCACGCAGCGTCGGCACGCCGGCGCCGGCGACTTCGGACAGTCCACACCAACGCGGCTCCCGCACCGCGAGCCACAGGCTGAGCCCGTCGAACAGTTCCGCGGCGCTCGGCGTGGTGCCCGTGCCGACCACGGTCGGGGCCTCGGCGAGCACCGCCGCGAGCGCGTCCGGGTCGACGGCGCGATCGTGCGGCAGGCTGAGGGTGACCGACTCGCCGACCCGGTAGCTCCGCTCCGGCCCGGCGAACGGGCCACGCATGCGCATGAAGCCGCACGGCTGCGCGGACCGGCTGGTCCAGTGGTCACCGGCCAGCTCGAACGCGACCGAGCGCTGCACGCCGTGCAGGTCCAGCGGCACCACGAGCCGGCCGCCCGGCGCGAGCTGCTCGCGCCAGGCCGGGGCCAGGTCCCACACGCCGACGGTCGCGATGATCCGGTCGTACGGGGCGCCGTCGGGGCACCCGAGTGCGCCGTCGCCGGTCACCAGGGCGACGTCCGCGCAACCGGCGGCGTCGAGGTTCTCGCGGGCGTGCTCGACGGTGTCCGCGTCGAGGTCGACGCTCGTGACGCGGCCCCGCCCGCCGACGATGCTGGCGAGCAGGGCCGCGTTGAACCCGGTGCCGGCGCCGATCTCCAGCACGCGCTGGCCGCCGCGTGCGGCCAGCTGGTCGAGCATGATCGCCATGATCGTCGGCTGGGACGACGAGCTGATCGGCCGGCCGTCCCCGTCGCGCTTGGTCACGATCGCCTCGTCCCGGTACGCCTGCTCAGGTGGCAGGTCGGGGAGGAAGAGGTGTCTCGGCACCGTCCGCAACGCGTTGACGACCGACGGATCGGTGGCCGCGCCCTGCTGTAGTACCTGACCGAGTAGGCGCAGCCGCAACGCGTTCAGCTCAACGGGCACCCGGCCAATGCTGCCAGGATCAGAGCGATCGTTGGTAGGACCGGAAGGCGCGGGTGGCGACGAACCCGGCGACGACGGCGACCGCGAGCAGCCCGCCGAGCCGGACGAACACCGCTGACCAGTCCGGATCCGCCGACAGCGCCTGCCTGGCCGCGACGACCGCCCAGTCGACCGGGTTGTAGGACGAGACGGTCTGGATCCAGTCCGGCGCCACCTCGCGGGCCATCATCGCCGAGGAGAGGAACGACAGCGGCAGGGTGAGCATCGTGGAGAACCCGATGAGGGACTCCCCGGTGCGCACGATCAACGCCATTCCGTTGGACAGGCAGGAGAACGAGGCGCCGAGCAGCACCGCCGCCAGCAACATGACGAGGACGCCGGCGATCCCGCCCGAGAACTCCGCGCCGAGCGCCAGCCCGACCAGCACCACGACGACACCCTGCACGACGATCGAGACCGCCTGGTTCAGCACCGACGCGAGCATCATCGCGCCCCTGCTGACCGGCGAGGACAGCATGCGGTCCATGACCCCGCGGTCCATGTCGTCGATGAACGCCATGCCGGCCCAGCCACTGCTGAACAGCACGGTCATGATCACCACGCCCGGGGTCAGGAAGTCGATGTAGGAGCCGGTCGCGAAGCCGGGCAGCTCGACGACCCGCTTGAACAGCTGGCCGAACAGCAACAGCCAGATCATCGGCTGTACCAGCATGATCACCACGAACGCCGGCTGGCGCAGGGTGAACATGACCAGGCGGTGGGTGAGGAAGCGGGCGTGTGGGACGAGGGTGGTCACCGGGCCACCTCCAGCTGGTCCTTGCTCGCGTCGGCGGAGGCGAACGTGCGGCCGGTGTAGCGCAGGTAGACGTCGTCCAGTGCGGGACGGGCGACCGTCACCGCGGCCACCGCGACCGACGAGCGCTCCAGTGCGGCGAGTGCCGCCGGCACCGCGCTCGCGCCGTGGTCGACGCGGGTGCGGATGGTCCGGCCGGACACCGTGATCTCCCGGGTGCCGGCCAACCCCTCGATGGCCGTGCGTGCGGCGTCGACCGACGCCTCCGGCGACAGGTCGATCACGACCGCGTCGCCACGCAGCTCACTCTTCAGCTCCTCCGGGCTGCCCTCGGCGACGAGCCGGCCGCGGTCCACGATGACGAGTTGGTCGGCGAGGTGGTCGGCCTCCTCCAGGTAGTGCGTGGTCAGCAGGATCGTCAGCCGCTCGCTGCGGGCCAGCCGGGCGATCTCCGACCACATCTCGCTGCGGGCCTGCGGGTCGAGCCCGGTGGTCGGCTCGTCGAGGAACAGCACCGTCGGCCGGTGCACCAGGCCCATGGCGACGTCGAGCTTGCGCTGCATGCCGCCGGAGTACTGCTTGACCAGCCGGTTCGCGGCCTCGGTCAGGTCGAACAACGCGAGCAGCTCGTCCACCCGCTGCTTCGCCGCGCGGCCACGCATGCCGTGGACATGCCCGACGAGCAGCAGGTTCTCCCGGCCGGTCAGTTGGGGGTCGGCGCCGGTCTTCTGGGTGACCACGCCGATCGCGCGGCGTACGTCGTTCGGCCTGGCCAGCACGTCGACGCCGGCCACGGTCGCGGAGCCGCTGGTCGGCCGGGACAGCGTGGTGAGGATCTTGATGGTGGTGGACTTGCCGGCGCCGTTCGGGCCGAGCAGCCCGAAGACCGTGCCGGCACGGACCGAGAAGCTCAGCCCGCTCAGGGCCGTGACGTCCCCGTACCTCTTGACTAGGTCGACGGCCTCGATGGCCGTCTCGTGCGCATGCGTCATCGACGCTTCCTCCTGGTTGGGTCAACCAGGCCCGTCCGCACGCACGGCTATTGTTGAAGGTGCGCCTGGTGCCGGTTACGAGCCGAGCCTGGGTTTCTGGTCACTGGCCGGGTGTTGCCGCACCCGGCCAGTGTTGTGTGACGAACTCTCCCCCTTCGTATATTCGAAGTCGAGTATGTCGCTGACATCATGGTGACGTCAAGAGTGATGTCACTGGTTCGGCCAGGTGACGCCTTCGTCCTTGACGGCCTGCTCCCACTCGGACACGCCCGGCACGCCATCGGCGATCTCGTGCGCCCGCCGCCACGTCCTGATCGCGGACAGCTCGCCCTTCTTGATCTTCTCGATCACGCCGTTCACGAACTCACGCTCGGCTCGCCGCATGGCCAGCACGTAGGTGGCCTCGATCGCCCACAGGTAGGACATGTCCTCGGTGGTCGCCCAGCCGGCCAGCATCCCGTCGCTGGCGGCGATCTCCGCGTCCAGCCGCATGCGGCGGACCTCGAGCAGGCGCAGCGCGTCGTCCGGGGACAGCACCGGAATGAGCGACAGCGCGGCCTCGAACTGGGTGTACTCCTTGACGGGCACGGCGAGCAGCTCGGAGAGCCAGTCGATCAGCTCGATCCGGCCGGGGTCGGTGATCGCGTAGACGGTGCGCTCCGGGCGGCGGCCCTCGCGCACGGTCTCGTACACCTCGATCAGCTGGTGCCGCACGAGCGCGTCGACGACCGAGTAGAGCGAGCCGTAGTTGAGCTTGATGCTCTGCTCCTTGGCCCGTTCCCGCAGCGTGCTCGACATCTCGTACGGATGCATCGGCTTCTCCCCCAGCAAGGCGAGCACCGCGAGCGCGAGCGGGTTGCCGACCTTCCGCTTGCCCATGAACGTCAGAATACTCGACATCGAGTATTCGATGAGCGGCAGTGTTCAATGGAGGCCGTGACCAACCCACCCGAGTACCGACAGCACCGATTCACCCTTCCGCCGGGCGCGACCGAGATCCTGCTGGTCAGGCACGGCGAGTCCGCCCCGGCGCGCGAGGACCGGCCGTTCCCGATGGTCGACGGGCAGGGCGACCCGCCGCTCGCGGAGTTCGGCGAGCGGCAGGCAGTGCGGGTCGCCGACCGGCTCGAGCACGAGGAGCTCGACGGCCTCTATGTCACGAACCTGCAACGCACCCACCAGACCGCGGCGCCGCTGGCGGCACGGTTGGGCGTCACGCCGGTGGTCGAGCCGGGGCTGCGGGAGGTCATGCTCGGCGAGTGGGAGGGCGGGCTGTTCCGCATCCGCGTGGCCGAGCGCGACCCGCTCGCGGTGGAGATGTACACGAAGGAGCGCTGGGACGTCATCCCCGGCGCGGAGTCGACCGAGGCGTTCGCCGAGCGGATCCAGGAGTCGATCGAGCGCCTGGCCGCCAAGCACGTCGACCGCCGGATCGCGGTGTTCACCCACGGCGGCGTGATCGGCCAGGTCGTGTCCATGGCCACCGGCGCCCGCCCGTTCGCCTTCACCGACGGCGACAACGCGTCGATCACCCAGCTCGTCGTGTGGGGCGACCGCTGGCTGATCCGGCGCTTCAACGACACGGCCCACCTGGACCTCCGCTTCACGCTGTCCGCGGAGCCGCTGGGTAGCTGAGAGCCGGCAGCACGACGCTCCGACAAGCGCTGGTCGCCTACCGGTGAATGCCCCGTACCCGTTCTGGGGCGGGGCATTCACGATTTTTTCCGAAAGTTACCTCCCTCGCCCGATCAGGTAATGATGCAATTCTCGGGCGAGTCGAAGTTGCGGGCGTGCCGCAATTACCGCAGTCTTGGCAACGCACTCGCCCGGTCCCCGACCCGCCCATATCGGACCGGGCACATCGGCGGGCGGCACGTCGTCGAGCGGCCTCCCCCTCGCGCTCCGGCGTGCCGCCCGCCCCCAGTAAACGCCTTGAGGAGCAAGGAATGACGGCCGAGCACGAACGGCTCCTCGACCTGGTCGAGCCGCTGCGCGCAATCGGCTGGGTTTTCCTCCCCACCACCCTGGCCGCCCCGACGAAACGCCGGATCGTAGACGCCCTTTTCGGTCTCCGCACCCACGACGACCTGGAGGACAACATCCAACTGTGGGAGCAGTGGGCGACCGCCGGCCGCCTCCAAAAAACAAACGGACACGAAATCCAGGTCTGGCAGACCTCAGGCCAGATCGAACACGTCATACACGAAATTCTGGCCCTAAACAAATAACCCGCGAGTCCCGCGTTCGCACATAGCGAGTCGCGTTTTCGCACATAGCGAGTCGCGTTTTCGCGCAGAGGGCGTGTGCACGAAACCGCAGTTCGATGTGCATGAACGCGGGACTCGGTGTGTTTGAATGCGGGACTCGCGGGTTAGTGGGTCCAGGAATATTGGTGTTGGATTTCTTTGGGGGTGAGGGCGCGGTTCAGGAACATCAGGTCGTCCATGCGACAGTTGCATGGGTTGCGTTCCTGCGTGTTCTGGGGGAAGCTTCCGCCGATCTTGATGCCGCGCGGGTCGGAGGCGGTGGTCAGGTGTGGTGACGGGGTGCTGGTGAGCTGCCAGGGGTCACCCGCGGTCGCGTAGAAACCGTCCAGTGGCTTTCCGTTGCGGTACAACGCCATTTGGCCGGTGTCGAAGTCGAACGTCGCGGCGAGGAACACCCACTGGTTCGGCGGCAGGATCCGCGGCCACGGCAGGTTCGCCGCGAACGTCTGTGACGCGCCGCCGTCGATGCGTCTGCCGAGGGCGACCACCCGGATCTGGCCCTGGACCTCGAACACCTCCATCAGCGCCCGGACCGCGTGCCCGTCGGAGTCCCCGGTGAGCACGCCGGCCAGCCCGAACGCGTTGTAGAAGTCGTCCGGGTTCGAGGTCTGGGTGTTCGGCGCCGGGTTGACGCCGGTCAGCTTGAACCAGCCCATGACCGTAGCCTCACGGGCGGCGTTGAACGCACGCAGCGACGGCACCCCGGACGCCGAGTAGGTCCCGGCCTTCCAGTCGTCGTTGCCCGGCGCCGTGCCGACCTGACCGAGCTGCACCGCGTGCCGGAAACCGTCCCGCACCACCGGCGCACCGTTGATCAGGCTGATGTTCGTGTGCGACCTGCCCTGGTCGCGTACCACCGACCCCGAAACGTGCTCGAAGTCGTAGTACGCCACCAGGTCCCGCCTCAGCGACGGGAGCACGCCGCCCGGCCGGTGGTGCCCCGCCCCCGTGGCGGAGACGGGCACCGTCCCGGACAGCGCCGCGAGGACCGCACAACCCAGCGCGATCACCAGCCGACGCATCCCGGTCACGACCGCACGGCTTTGCCGGTGACGCGGAAGTCCCTGGTCCGCCCGATGTTGTCGAACGAACCGAACCCGACGCGCCCGGAGGTGAAGGTGTGGTCGACCGCGGTCATGACCAGCCTGCCGTCGACCCGGACCGCGATCTCGCCGCTGGACGCGCATCGCGTGACGCTCACGTTGTGCCACTTCAGGTCCGTGATCGCCGGTGGCGCGCCGTGGGACTGCACCGGGTCCCACTGGTGCTCGATCCGCAGCCGGTCCGCGTTGTTCACCACGAAGATCCCGTTGTGCGGGTAGATCGTGTTGTCCGTGGAGAGATGCGCGTAGTAGAACTGCGTGTCGGACCGGTAGCCGAACACGATGATCACGTCGCGGTTGACGATGTCGACCGGCGTGTCGAGCCGCACCTTCGCGTCCACGCGGACGTCCGCGAACTCCGGCCCCTTCGAGACGACGGCGTACTCGAACGGCCGGCGCGGAGCGCCCCGGTCCGCCCCGGCCTCGGCCAGCACGGCCTCGCTGCCGTGGAACTCCCACTTCGCCGGGGTCACCGGCGCCCACGAGCTCGCGCCGTGCGGGGCCACCCTCGTGTGGCCGGTCGAGCAGCCGGCGAACCGCTGCGTGCCGGTCACCTTCCAGATCTTGCCGTTGGCCTTGGCGATCAGGTACAGCTCACCCTTGCCGTCCTGGCCGAACCGCAGGTCGACGCGCTTGTCGCCCACCAGCTCCTGGAACGTGGTACGGACACCGCCCGCGTACACCTGCGCCTGGTGGATCTGCGCGAGCGGGCCGCCGCGGCGCATCTCGTTGGCGTTGGTGAAGAAGATCCGGCCGTCGACCAGGTCGGTGAACAGGTACTTGCCGCGCAGCTCGGGAATGCTGCCGCGGTAGACGAAACCGCCGTCGATCGCGTGCCCGGAGTCCGAGCACAGGTTCGAGCCCGGCGGCGGGTTGTGGTCGAACGCGGCCACCGGGTAGGTGTAGCCGAACTGCGCGTCGTCGGCCGGCAGCGGGTAAACACCGCACTGCGGGTCGCCGCGCTTGTACACGAACGGTCCCTCGCGCTCGCTCCAGCCGAAGTTGTCGCCGGCCCTGACCTCGTCGACCGCCTCGATGCGGTGCTCGCCGATGTGGCCGAGGTACAGCCGGCCGGTGGCCGGGTCCCAGCTGAACCGGTGCGGGTCGCGGAAGCCGCGTGCGTAGATCTCCTGCACGACCCCGGCCTGGCCCGCGTACGGGTTGTCCGGCGGGATGCCGTACTGGTCACCGGTCCCGCCCGAGCCCAGCGGGTCGATCCGCAGGACCTTGCCGAACGGGTTGGTCAGCTCCTGCGGCACCGTCGAGATCGCGCCCTTGCCGCCGTCGCCGGAGGCGATGTAGAGCACGCCGTAGTCGCGGCCGCCCCTGCGGGCGTACGGGTTGAAGTCGATCTGCTGGATCGCGTGGATCTGCCCGTGCTCACCGAGCCGCATGATCTCGCGGTGGGTTCCGGAGAACGTGTCCGCCGCCGGGTCCGCCGCCGTCCACTCGGTGATGATCGAGTGCAGGAACGGCGGGTCGGTCTCGACCGGGAAGGTCGTGGGCTTGCTCAGCGCGGCGCCGTTCTCGCTGTGCACGGTGTAGAACCTGCCGTTGCGCCGGAAGTCCGGGTGGAAGGCGACGAACCCGGAGCCGGTGCCGAGGCCCCGGCCGGAGAAGAAGTCCGGGAACTGCGCCTTGACGTCGAGGAAGACGTGCTGGACGCCGTGGTCGAGCAGGTAGATGTCGCCGTTCAGGTCCGGCACGTACAGCCGGCCGGAGCCGTCCGGCACCTCGCCGAGGTGGTTGATCCGCGCCCACCGCATCAGGCGCGGGTCCGTCGGCGCCGGCGTCGGCTCGGACTTGGGGAACTGCGCGAACTCCTGGACCGTGAGCCCGAGGCTCGACGGCACCGGGTCCGGCAACGGGTCCTGGAGAGGTTCGTCGGCCTGTGCCGCGGCGGTTGCCGGCACAGCAAGGCCGGCAGCCATCACCGCACCGGCGATCGCTACCAGCCACCGTCTTGTCTTCGACATATCCGCCCACTTCCCTGTGGGTTAGACGTGGTCAGGAAAGCGCTTTCCGGAAAGCGCTTTCCTGACCCTACCGACGGGCTCCGCCCCGATGCAAGGCCCGGACGGACGCCCTGCGCCGGCGGACCCTTCGAGCCCCCCGATGCCCCGGCGGACCTTCCGGGCATTCGTCGCGTTCGGCCGGGAGGGGACGAACGGCGGTTATGGTCGTTCGCGTGTTCGCCGCTGAGCGTCGTCAACGAATCCTCGAGCTGGTCCGGTCGAGTGGTGCCATCTCCCTTCGAGAGCTTGCCAGGCAGGTGCAGACGTCGGAAGTCACCGTTCGCCGGGACCTGCGTGCCTTGGCGGCACAGGGTTTGCTCGACCGCCACCACGGCGGCGCCGCACTGCCCGGCGGCCTTTCGCACGAGCCGACGTACTCCGAGAAGACCCATGTCGCGTCCGACGCGAAGGCCGCGATCGCCGCGCTGGCCGCGTCCCTGGTCAGCGACGGCGACGCGATCGTGGTCGGCGCCGGGACAACCACGCAAGCGTTTGCCGCGAGGTTGACCAGGCACAACGAACTGACGGTGGTGACCAACTCGCTGCTCGTCGCGTCCGGACTGGCCGGTGCGCGCGGGGTCGACGTGGTGATGACCGGCGGGACGCTGCGTGGCTCCATTCACGCCACCGTCGGCGGCACCACGGAGCAAGCCCTTTCCTCTGTACAGGGCACCCGGTCGTTCATCTCCGGCAACGGGCTGACGTCGGCCCGCGGACTGTCCACCCCGAACCTGACGGTCGCGGGCGTGGATCGCGCGCTCGCGGGCGCGGCGCGCGAGGTGGTCGTGCTGGCGGACCACACGAAGATCGGCGCCGAGGCGTTGCTCCAGACGGTCGCACCGGAGGACATCCAGCACGTGGTCACCGACGACGCCTCCGACCCGGCCGAGCTGACCGCGTTGCGCGATCTTGGTATCACGGTTCATGTCGCCGCCGTGGAGGCGACGGCCTAGTGAGCTTTTGTTCAGCGATTGAACGAATCTGTTGAGTCTTGACAGAGAAGTTTCGTTTGTGACTGAATCTGATCGGTGAGGTCGCCAGCGAGGGCGCGACCTCCCTGATCGGCGGGAGTGCCAATGACGGCATCACGTTTGCTTCGCCCTGTTCAACTGGCTGGCATCGCCGTTGCGGCGGTCGCGCTCACGCTCGCCGGCTGCACGAAGTCCGAGGACTCCGGCGGCGGTTCCACCGCGAGCAGTGGCGGTCAGCAGGTCGCACAGGAGGACTCCAGCAGTCCCACCTGCGATCTCAAGCAGTACGGCGGCGAGAAGGTCGACCTGAAGAACGCGGTCGTCGGGTTCTCCCAGTCGGAGAAGGAGGCCAACCCGTTCCGGATCGCGGAAACCCAGTCGATCAAGGACGAGGCGGCGAAGGTCGGCGTCAAGCAGCTGCTGACGACGAACGCGAACTCCCAGCTCAACAAGCAGATCTCCGACATCCAGGACATGATCAACCAGGGTGCGCAGGCCCTGATCGTGGCACCGCTCAACTCCGACGGGCTGGAGCCGGCGCTGGCCGCCGCACGTGCCAAGAACATCCCGGTGCTGACCGTCGACCGCAAGGTGAACTCCGAGCCCTGCAAGGACTACGTGTCCTTCCTCGGTTCGAACTTCGTCGAGCAGGGCAAGCGTGCCGCGGACGAGATGGCGAAGGCCCTGAACAACAAGGGCAAGGTCGCCATCCTGCTGGGCTCGTCCGGCAACAACGTCACCACCGACCGGACCAAGGGCTTCGTCGACGAGATGAAGAAGACCGCGCCGGACGTGGAGATCGTCGCGCAGCAGACGGGTGAGTTCACCCGCGAGAAGGGCCAGCAGGTGATGGAGCAGATCATCCAGGCCCAGCCCGACATCACCGGCGTGTACGCGGAGAACGACGAGATGGCCCTCGGCGCGCTGGTCGCGTTGAAGAGCGCCGGCAAGGCCCCGGGCACCGACATCCAGGTCGTGTCGATCGACGGCACCCGCAACGCCGTGCAGAAGGTCGTGGACGGCGAGATGGCCGCGGTCGTCGAGTCCAACCCGCGCTTCGGCCCGCTCGCGTTCGAGACGCTGAAGAAGTTCCTGAACGGCGAGACGGTGTCGCAGAACGTCGTCATCTCCGACAAGCTGTACGGCAAGGACAACGCGTCCGCCGAGGTCTCGAACGCCTACTAATGGAGCCGATTCTGGTCGCGACGGCCGTCGGCAAGCGGTTCCCCGGGGTCGTCGCGCTGTCCGAGGCAGACCTGTCGCTCCACGCCGGCGAGGTGCACGCGCTGGTCGGTGAGAACGGCGCCGGGAAGTCGACCCTGATCAAGGTGCTGACCGGGGTCTACCAGCCGGACGACGGCACACTGCGGTACCGGGGCGAGCCGGCCACCTTCGGCTCGCCCATGGCCGCACAGCGGGCGGGCATCGCGACCGTGTACCAGGAGGTCAACCTGGTGCCGCTGCGGTCGGTGGCGAGCAACCTGTTCCTCGGCCGGGAGCCACGGCGGTTCGGGCTCGTCGACTTCCGCGCGATGAACACCCGGGCCCGCGAGCTGCTGTCCTCCTACGGCGTCCACGTCGACGTCACGCGTCCACTGAGGACACTCGGGATGGGTGTGCAGCAGATGGTCGCGGTGGCGCGGGCCGCCGCGACCGAGGCCCGGGTCGTCATCCTCGACGAGCCGACGTCCTCACTGGAGCCACGCGAGGTGGACACGCTGTTCGGCATCATCGAGCGGCTCAGGGCCGACGGCGTGGCCGTGCTGTACGTGAGCCACCGGCTCGACGAGCTGTACCGGATCTGCGACCGGGTCACGGTGCTGCGCGACGGCCGCGTCGTCCACAGTGGACCGATGGCCGACCTGCCCCGGCTGAGGCTGGTCGCGACCATGCTCGGCCGGGACCTGGAGGAGGTCCGCCGCGAGGGCGCCACCAAGTTCGAGGGCGAGCACACCGCGACCGATCACCCGGTGCTCACCGCGACCGGCCTGACCAGCAAGCACCGGCTCGACGACGTGGCGGTGACCGTCCGGCCCGGCGAGATCGTCGGACTGGGCGGCCTGCTCGGCGCGGGCCGCAGCGAGACGGCCATGGCGATCGCCGGCGCGCTCCCACTGGACGGCGGCGAGGTCTTCGTCGACGGCAAGCGGATGCGCACGGGGTCGGTCGCGGTCGCCATGCGGGCCGGGGTGGTGATGCTTCCGGAGGACCGCAAGGCCGACGGCATCCTGCCGGACCTCTCGGTGCGGGAGAACATCGTGCTGGCCGCGCTCCCCCGGCTGTCCCGCACCGGTCTCGTGTCCCGGAAGCGGCAGGACGCGATCGTCGACACGTTCATGAAGCGGTTGCGGATCAAGGCATCCAGCCCGGACCAGCGTGTCGGCGACCTCTCGGGCGGCAACCAGCAGAAAGTACTGCTGGCCCGTCTTCTCTGCACGCAGCCGAAGGTGCTGTTGCTGGACGAGCCGACCCGCGGCATCGACGTCGGCGCGAAGGCCGAGGTGCAGGCGCTGGTCGACGAGCTGGCCGACGAGGGGCTCGGCGTGGTGCTGATCTCGTCGGAGTTCGACGAGGTGGTCGAGGGTTCGGACGCGATCGTGGTGCTGCGGGAGGGGCGGGTGGTCACGACGTTGCGTGGCACGAACGTGAACGAGGCGGCGTTGCTGGACGCGCTCGCGGAGGAGGAGCGGAGCGAACGAGCCGCTGCCGGACTGACTGAGGAGCGGGCTCGGGAGCGAGGGACGAGCGTCGAGCCCGCGCCGACGGAAGGAGGCGGCCGCGAGTGAGCGGAGCGACCAGTCAGCACAGCATGACCGCGCT
Organism: Actinophytocola sp.; assembly: GCF_035634895.1. Taxonomy (GTDB): domain Bacteria; phylum Actinomycetota; class Actinomycetes; order Mycobacteriales; family Pseudonocardiaceae; genus Actinophytocola. The sequence goes on from NZ_DASQCC010000266.1 coordinate 72,693, forward strand.
CGCGGCGCGGCCGCGGGTGTGGTTGCGCGACAACGGGGTCTACGCCGCGATCGTCGTGCTCGTGGTCTACAACCTGTTGTTCACCGTCAACTTCGCGACCGTCGCGAACCTGAACACCCAGCTGGTGCAGGTCGCGCCGATCCTGATCGTGGCGCTGGGCATGGCACTCGTGATCGGCACCGAGGGTGTCGACCTGTCCGTCGGCTCGGTCATGGCCATCGCGGCGGCGATCCTCCCGCTGTACCTGGGTTACGGGCTCCTGCCGGCGATCGGGCTGGCGCTGGTCGCCGGCGCGCTGTGCGGACTGGTGAACGGGACGCTGGTCGCGGTCGTCGGGATCCAGCCGATCGTGGCGACCCTCGCGTTGCTGGTCGGCGGGCGCGGGCTCGCGCTGGTGTTCGCGGACGGGCAGCTGAAGGACATCCGCAACGACTCGCTGCTGGAGCTGGGCGCCGGCAAAGCGCTGGGCGTGCCGTACGTCGTGCTGATCGCCATCCTGTTGACGGTGCTGGTGTTCCTGCTGGTCCGGTACACGACCTTCGGCCGGCAGTTGGTCGCGGTCGGCGGCAACCGGTCGGCGAGCGGGCTGGCGGGCCTGCCGGTGCGGCGGGTCCTGATGACCACCTACGTGATCTCCGGCGTGCTCGCCGCGATCGCCGGCGTCGTGGCGACCGCGCGGCTGACGGCGTCGGACCCGTCGTCGGTGGGGACGCTGTACGAGCTGGCGGCGATCACGGCGGTCGTGGTCGGCGGGACCCCGCTGTCGGGCGGGAAGGTCCGGGTGCTGGGCACGGTCGCGGGCGCGCTGCTGATGCAGCTGATCACGGCGACGCTCATCAAGCACAACCTGCCCGACTCGACGGCCCAGATCGTCCAGGCGGCGATCATCGTGGTCGCCGTGTACCTGCAGCGATCGAAGGCGGCGGCATGACCGCGGTGACCGAGACCGAGGCGACCTCCGTCGCCACGAACCGCACGACCGGGCGCGAGCGGTTGGCGGGCCTGGCACAGCGGCGGGGCTCCGTCGTCGTGCTGGCGTTGCTGGTGATCATCGCGTCGTTCTCGTTCGACCGGTTCGCGACCGTCGGGAACGTGCAGAACATCGCGATACAGAGCAGCTTCCTCGCGATCGTCGCGCTGGGCATGACGTTCGTGATCATCTCCGGCGGCATCGACCTGTCCGTCGGCTCGGTGTTCGCGCTGGGTGGCGTCCTCACCGCGTACGGAATCCAGTGGGGCAGCGTGGTCGGGCTGCTGCTGCCACTCGTGGGTTGCGGTCTGATCGGCCTGCTCAACGGCGCCCTCGTCGCCTACGGCCGGATGGCGCCGTTCATCGTCACCCTCGCCACGCTCCTCGGCGCGCGCGGGTTGGTGCTGGCGACCACCGACGAGGGCTCGACCACCCGCCTGATGTCCCGCGACGCGCTGCTCACGAAGCTCGGCCAGGGCACGTTCCTGGGCCTCGGGATCCCCGTCTGGATCACGCTGGTGCTGTTCGCGGTCGGCGTCGTCGTGTTGCAGCGCACGGGTTTCGGCCACTCGATCCTGGCGGTCGGCGGCAGCCGCGAGGCGGCGACGCTCATGGGCCTGCCCGTCGTCCGGAACACGATGCTGGTCTACCTCATCAGCGGCCTGACCGCGGGCCTCGCCGGCGCGCTGGCCGCCGCCTACTCGGCCTCGGGCGTCACGATCGTCGGTGAGGGTCTCGAACTGGACGCGATCGCGGCGGTCGTCATCGGCGGCACGCTGCTGACCGGCGGCGCCGGCACGGTCGGCGGCACGCTCGCCGGCGTCCTGCTCCTCCGGGTGATCCAGAACGTGATCAACCAGGTCGGCACCCTCAACGCCAACTACCAGACGGTGGTGAGTGGCGCGTTCCTCGCCGTCGTCGTCGCCGTGCAGGCATATCTCAGCCGAGCGTCTCGATAGGAGGTTGGTCGATGTTCCGAAGAACTCTGGCCGTCGCGGCCCTGGTGGTGGCCGGGCTGGCGCCCGCGCTGCCGGCCGCGGCAGAGCCGGTGTGGCACGCCAAGACACCACCGATCAGCACGCCGTGGACCCACCTGGTCGGGCCCAACAACGCGTTGCCCGAGTACCCGCGCCCGCAGCTGACCCGGCCGGAATGGAAGAACCTCAACGGAGTCTGGCAGTTCGCCGGCGCGACGGCCGGTGAGGCGCCACCCGTCGGCCAGTCGCTGCCGGAGCGGATCCTGGTGCCGTACCCCGTCGAGTCGGCGCTGTCCGGGATCATGCGCGTCGAGGAGCGCATGTGGTACCGGCGCACGTTCGAGGTGCCGTCGAAGTGGCGCAAGGACCGGCTGGTCCTCAACTTCGGCGCCGTCGACTACGACACCCGGGTGTGGGTCAACGGAAAGCTCGTCACCACGCACCGCGGCGGCTACGACTCGTTCTCGGCGGACATCACCTCGGCGCTGAAGCCGCGCGGGCAGCAGGAGATCATCGTCGGCGTCGAGGACCTGACCGACAAGACGTGGCAGCCCGTCGGCAAACAGCGGCAGGTCCCCGACCGCGGCATCTTCTACACGTCCAGCTCGGGCATCTGGCAGACGGTGTGGCTGGAACCGGTGCAGGCAAGGCATGTCACGAAGCTGGAGATGACGCCTCGGCTCTCCGACAGCACGTTGCGGCTGACCGCACGGTCGTCCATCGAAGGCACGGTCGAGGCCGTCGCGTACGACAAGGGCCGGGTGGTCGGCCGCGTTCGCGGGCCGGCGAACGAGGAGCTCGCGCTGAAGGTGCCGCACGCGAAGCTGTGGTCGCCGGACTCGCCGTTCCTGTACGACCTCAAGGTGACCCTGCTGGACCGCAAGAAGAAGGTCGACGAGGTCGGGTCGTACTTCGGCATGCGGGAGATCGGCACCGCCCCCGGCGCCGACGGCAAGCTCCGCATCACGTTGAACGGCAGGATCCTGTTCAACATGGCGACCCTGGACCAGGGCTTCTGGCCGGACGGCATCCACACGGCGCCGACCGACGCCGCGCTGCGGTTCGACCTGGAACAGCACAAGGTCCTCGGCTTCAACGCGGTCCGCAAGCACATCAAGGTGGAGCCCGACCGGTGGTACTACCACGCGGACAAGCTCGGTCTGCTGGTGTGGCAGGACATGCCGGCGATGAAGACGTCGAACGAGGTGCCGCCGCCGGACGCACGCGCGGAGTTCGAGCGTCAGCTGCACCGGATCGTGGACCAGCACAAGAGCTGGACGTCGATCGTGGTGTGGGTGCCGTTCAACGAGGGCTGGGGCGAGTGGTCCCGCGAGGACACCGGTCGCATCGCCGACGACGTCAAGGCGCAGGACCCGAGCCGGTTGGTCAACGCGCACAGCGGCGTGAACTGCTGTGCGTCGCACGGCGACTCGGGCCGCGGCGACATCATCGACCACCACGCGTACACGGGCCCCGCGACGGTGTCACCGGAGGGTTCCCGGGTGTCGACGGACGGCGAGCACGGTGGTTTCGGCCTCGAGGTGGCGGACCACATGTGGTTCGGCGACGGGCACGCGTACGAGATGGAGCCGGACTCGACCACACTGACCAGGCGGTACGTCGAGAACCAGCGTGACGTGCTGACATCGGCGCAGCGGTGCGGGATCTCCGGCGCGATCTACACGCAGATCACGGACGTGGAGCACGAGGTCAACGGCTTCTTCACCTACGACCGGCAGGTCCAGAAGATGGACTTCGGGCAGGTCCGTGACGTGAACCAGCAGATCATCCGCGGCGCGGACGGCTCAGGCGCCGGCGCTCCGCAACCGCCGCCCGGCACACCGGGCCCGGACGGGATCGCGTACTACCCGTTCAGCGAGGGCACCGGCACCGTCACGTCCGACGAGGCCGGCTCGCACGACGGCACGCTGGTGAACAACCCGGCGTGGACGACCGGCGTCAACGGAAACGCCCTGCAGTTCAACAATTCCTATGTGGACACCGGGGCGTCGCTCGTCGACACGGCGGTGCAGAACTACTCGGTGGCGGCCTGGGTCCGCATCGACGACCTGAACGGCTTCCAGACCGCGGTGAGCCAGGACGGTGACGCCAACAGCGGGTACTTCCTGCAGTACTCGGACCAGGACGACCGGTTCGCGTTCAGCTTCGTCGGCGCGCGGGCGCTGGCGCCGGCACCGCCGACGCCCGGCCAGTGGTACCACCTCGTGGGCGTCCGCGACGCGGCGGCCGGGACGCTGAAGCTGTACGTCGACGGTGCGCTGGTCGGTCAGACGTCGGCGTGCCTCGGCTCGTCGGCGACGGGCCACACGGTGATCGGCCGTGCGAAGTACGGCGGCAACCAGGTCGACTTCTGGCGCGGCGCCATCGACCAGGTGCACGTGTACGACCGGGCACTGTCGGACACGGAGGTGACCCAGCTGTACTCGTCGGGTAACTGATCACTCCGAGAAAGGGGGCCGGGCGTCGCGCCCGGCCCCCTTTCCCATGTCGAACCGCGCACCAGGCGTGACCTGGTGCGCTAGCCTCGTAACCATGGCAAACCCGTTCCAGGACCCGGAAAGCATGCTGCGCGAGCTGCGGCAGCAGGCGGCGGAGCTGGAGACCAGGGCAACGCGACTGCGGGACGACCTGGCGGCGGCGAGCGCGACGGTCACGTCCCCGGACGGCGCCGTGACGGTGACCCTGTCGCCGACCGGTGCGCTGCAGGACATCTCGTTCACCGCGAAGGCGGCGGCCCACAAGCCCGAGGCCCTGGGCCCGCTGGTGATGAAGACGGTGCGGGCGGCGCAGGGCGAGGTCTCGAACCGGGTGGCGGCCTCGTTGGCCGAGCAGTTCGGCGACCCGGAGACGATGGACTTCATCACCCAGTTCATGCCCGCGCCGGAGGAACCGAAGCGGTCCCGCGACGAGGAGTTGGACGGCGAGGAGTTCGACGGCAACGTGCTGCGCAAACGGCAGGGCCGCGTCCCGCAGGACCCCAGGACCCGCCGCCCGGACGAGGGTGGCTCACTGCTGCGCTGAGGGGGACACCATGACCTTCGACGGCACGAAGGTGGACGTCGACGAGCTGAAGAAGTTCGGCAGGCTCGCCCACGACCGCGCCGAGAACACCACGTCGGCGGCGGACGCGGTGGCGGGGGTGCACGTGAGCCCCGGCATGCTCGGCGTGTTCAGCCTTTTCTTCCTCGACAGCACGAACGAGAACCAGCGCAAGCTCGTGTCGAACCTCCGGACCACGGCCGCCACCCTGGCGGATGACGCCGCCACCGCGACGACCAACGCGGGTGAGGTCGAGCACACCGAGCGGACCCAGACGGAGCGGTTCACGGACGGGGAACCGCGATGACCGAGCCATCGGATTTCACCAACTTCGGCAGTGGGCAGAACTGGGACCAGAACCTCACGGGTGCCGGCATCCTGGACGGCATCGCACAGACCGTCAAGTCGATCCAGAGCGGCGACGTGGCGTCCGGTGTCGCCAACGGCGTGTCGGCCGGGATCGACCTGCTGGGGTTCGTCGAGAACCCGGTCAAGGCGCTCGGCGCCACCGCCATCGGCTGGATCATCGAACATCTCACGGTTCTCGACGCGTTCCTCGACCTGACGGTCGGCGATCCGGGGGCCGTGCAGAACGCCGCCGAGACGTTCTACCAGGCCGCACAGGGCCTCGACGGCATCGCGGCCGAGCAGATCAGGTCGTTCGGCATCGATGTGCACACCTACCGGTCGGGGCGGAGCCCGTCGGCGGTGGCGTTCGAGCAGCAGGTCGGGCCGCGCGGCGACCAGCTGAAGGCGTTGAGCCTCCAGTGTCTTGGCCTCGGACACGCCATGAACGAGGCCGGCATGCTCGTCGCCACCTGTCGCGGGATCATGCGTGACGCCCTGACCGAGTTCGCCTACTGGGTGTTCAAGAAGGGCGTGATAGCCCTGGCCGCCGCGCCCTACACCGGAGGCGGCTCGCTCGCGGCACTGCTGACCGACACCTGCGTCTATTCGGGGCAGGTGGCCAAGAAACTCGCGGACAAGCTCGGCGCCCTGGCCACAGACCTCAAGAAGATAGACGGCAGGCTGGCCGAGGTACTGGACGGCAGAGTGGTCCAACTACTCGACAACCTCGCGAAACTGGCGAAACCCCTCGGCGACACGGTCCGCCACGCGGCGGCCGTCAGTCTGGGCAGGAACTACGCGACGGCAGCGGCCAAGTCAGTTGACGACCTCGTGAGCCTGTCGGCGGCCGACGCCGCGGAACAGGAGGTCACGCGACACGAGGCCGCCGAGCGCGCGAAGCACTCCCATCTTCCGCTTTGGCCGCCACCGGAACCGAGGACTCCTGTCCCGCCGCCGCCGAAGAAGCAGGGACCGGGTCTCGGCGCTCGCTGGACCGCCAGCGGCACGCTGGACGAGTGACCGGTGATCATCGTCGAGGACCGGCGTGCTCTCGTGCTCGCGGAATGACAGCATGGGCGCATGGCACTTGTTGTGGTGATGGGGGTTACCGGGGCCGGGAAGTCCACTGTGGGCAGCCGGCTGGCCGACCGGCTCGGCGTGCCGTTCGCCGACGCGGACGACTTCCACAGTCCGGAGAACGTGGCCAAGATGCGGGCCGGCACACCGCTCACCGACGACGACCGGCTGCCCTGGTTGCGGTCCATCGGCGCCTGGCTGGCCGAGCACGGCGACCCCGGCGCGGTCGTCACCTGTTCGGCGCTCAAGCGGGCCTACCGGGACATCCTGCGCACCGCCGCGCCCGAGCTGACCTTTCTCCACCTCGACGGGGACATCGACACGGTCCGGCATCGGGTCGCCGACCGGCCGGGGCACTTCATGCCCGAGTCGCTCGTCCAGTCGCAGTTCGACGCGCTCGAGCCGCTCGAAGCTGACGAGCGTGGGATCGTCGTCGATCTCGGGCTGCCCGTAGACGCCATCGTCGAGCGGGTAGCGTCGGAGCTCTCATGAAGACGATGATCGACTTCGAGCTCGCCCACGTCTACGCGATCCCCATGACCACGCGGTTCCGGGGGATCGACGTCCGCGAAGGCATGCTCATCGAGGGGCCCGCCGGCTGGGGGGACTTCTGCGCCTTCCCCGAGTACGACGACCGCGAGGCCGCCTTCTGGCTGACCACCGCCATCGAGGCCTGCACCGTCGGCTGGCCCGACGCGGTGCGCGGACGGATCCCGGTCAACGCGACCGTGCCCGCCGTGGGGCCCGAGCAGGCGCACGAGATCGTCGCCAGGTCCGGCTGCGGCACCGTCAAGGTCAAGGTCGCGGACCATCCCGAGTCGCTCGGCGAGGACATCGCGCGGCTCGAGGCCGTGCGGGACGCCCTGCCGGACGGACAGGTTCGGGTCGATGCCAACGGGCTATGGGACGTCGACACCGCCGTCATCACCATCCCGCTGCTCGACCGCGCGGCCGGCGGCCTCGAGTACGTCGAGCAGCCCTGCGCCACCATCGACGAGCTCGCCGAGGTGCGGCGCAAGGTCAGCACCAGGATCGCGGCCGACGAGTCGATCCGCCGGGCCGAGGACCCCATGAAGGTCGCCGTCGCCGAGGCGGCGGACATCGCGGTGATCAAGTGCACGCCGCTCGGCGGGGTGCGACGGGCCGTGCGGGTCGCCGAGGCCTGTGGGCTGCCCGTCGTCGTGTCCTCCGCGCTCGAGACGTCCGTCGGGCTGAGCGCCGGGTTGGCCCTCGCCGGGGCGTTGCCCGAGCTGGACTTCGCCTGCGGGCTCGGCACCCTGTCGCTGCTCGACGGGGACGTCGTCGGGGCGGCGCGAGGCCTGACCCCGGTCGACGGGCACCTGCCCGTCGCGCCCGTCACGCCCACGCCCGACCCGGCGCTGCTCGATCGCTTCGCGCAGAAGGACCCCGCCCGCGTTCAGTGGTGGCGGGACCGGCTCGCCAGGCTCGTCAAGAGGTGACGTCCTCGCGGCGGGGCATGCCGGTCTGCGCGCCCCGCTGTGTCGTCGAGACGGCCGCCACCCGCACCGCCCACCTCGTCGCCGCCAGCAGCGACGAGCCGCGGGCCAGCGCGTCGGCCAGCGCGCCGCAGAACGCGTCGCCCGCGCCCGTCGCGTCGACGGCGTCCACCGGGACGGCAGGCACATGTTCGACCTCGTCGGCCACCACCAGCGCCCCGTCGGCACCCAGGGTCACCACGACGGCCGACGGGCCGGTCAGCGACTTCGCCATGGCCGCGGCCTCGTCGATCGTCGTCGGTTCCGGTGCGTCGGCCAGCACGCCCAGCTCCGAGCGGTTCGGGATCAGGACGTCCACGCGCGCGAGCAGCTCCGCCGGCAGCGAACGGGCCGGCGCCGGATTCAGGAGCACCGTCCCACCGGCCGCCTCGACGGCCGCGCTCACGGCGTCGAGCGGCACCTCCAGCTGAGCCAGCAACACGGCGGCCGACGACAGCAGCCCGGCGTCGAGCTGCGCCGGACCCAGGCGCGCGTTGGCGCCCGGGCTCACCGCGATCGTGTTCTCGCCGCCGTCGGCAACCGTGATCAACGCGATGCCGCTCGGCGTGTCCGGCACCTCGTGCAGCCAGGTGAGGTCCACCCCGGACTCGACGAGGGCGCCGCGGATCGTGGCGGCCAGCTCGTCGTCGCCGACGCAGCCGACGAACGTCACCGGCGACCCCAGCCGGGCGGCGGCGACCGCCTGGTTGGCACCCTTGCCACCCGGCGCCCGCAGGTGGTCACGGCCGAGCACCGTCTCCCCCGGCGCCGGCAGACCCGCCACCGGCACGATGAAGTCGACGTTGCAGCTACCGACGACGACGATGCTCACTTCGCAAGCTCCGTTCACTGCTCATCAAGGCAAGCCCCGTCGGTGACGACGCTCACTCCGCAGGCTCCGTTCAGCGGAGATCATTCGGCGCTCGAACGGGCCCACAGGTTGATGCCGCTCTCGACCGCGTGCTTGTCGATCTCGGCCAGCTCGGAGTCGGTGAACTCCAGCTTCTCCACCGCGCCGAGGTTGTCGTCGAGCTGCCGCACGCTCGACGCGCCGATCAGCGTCGACGTCATGCGGCTGTCGCGCAGGGTCCAGGACAGCGCCAGCTGCGCCAGCGTCTGCCCACGCGCCGCGGCGATGTCGTTCAGCGCCCGGATGCGGCCGAGGTTCTCGTCGGACAGCATCGACGTGGACAGCGAGCCCTCCCGGGCGGCACGCGAGTCGGCCGGGATGCCGTCGAGGTAGCGGGCGGTCAGCATGCCCTGCGCGAGCGGCGAGAACCCGATGCAGCCGACGCCCAGCTCACCGAGCGTGTCGATCAGGTCCGGCTCGATCCACCGGTTCAGCATCGAGTACGACGGCTGGTGGATCAGCAGCCGCACACCCATGCCGGCGAGCAGCGCGTGTGCCTCGCGGGTCTTGGTCGGCGAGTAGGAGGAGATGCCGACGTACAGCGCCTTGCCCTGCGTCACCGCGGCGGCGAGCGCGCTCATGGTCTCCTCGAGCGGCGTCTCCGCGTCGAAGCGGTGGGAGTAGAAGATGTCGACGTAGTCCAGCCCCATCCGGGACAGGCTCTGGTCGAGGCTGGCCAGTACGTACTTACGGGAGCCGCCGCCCTGGCCGTAGGGGCCCGGCCACATGTCGTAGCCGGCCTTGGTGGAGATGATCAGCTCGTCCCGGTAGGGGCGGAAGTCCTGCGCGAAGAGCGTGCCGAAGTTGGCCTCGGCCGAGCCGTAGGGCGGCCCGTAGTTGTTGGCGAGGTCGAAGTGGGTGACACCACGGTCGAACGCCCGCCGCAGGATGCCGCGGCACTGCTCCAGCGGGACCTCGGTGCCGAAGTTCTGCCACAGCCCGAGCGAGACCGCGGGCAGCCGAAGACCGCTGTCGCCGGTCCTGCGGTAGGGCATCGAGATGTCGTAGCGGTCCTGCGCTGCCTGGTATGCCGGCGGGACGCTCATGCTTTTCGGCCTCCTGGAGTTCGAACGCGGGTACCGTGATGTTATGTCCGCGCTGGTGAACAACATCGGCTGGATGGGCTGGAACCTGTTCCTGGCCCTGTTACCGCTCGCGCTCGCGAGGGTCCTGTTCGGCCGCCGCGAACGCCCCCGTTGGGTACTGGTTATGGGCGGCGCGGTGTTCGTCGTGTTCCTGCCCAACGCCCCGTACGTGCTGACTGACGTGCTGCACTTACCGCAGGAACTCTCCCTGACCCACGGCAACCACTGGCTGGCCGCGGCCCTCGTGGGCCAGTACCTGTGCCTGTTCGCGACGGGCTTCGCCGCCTACGTGCTGTCACTCGTCCGACTGGAACGCTGGCTGTCTGACCACGGAGCGTCACGACGCACCGTCCTGAGCGTGGACCTCTCGCTGCATGCACTTTCCGCGGTCGGCATCGTCCTCGGCCGGGTGTTCCGCTTCAACTCCTGGGACCTGGTGACCAACCCGGGCGGACTGCTCGACCTGGTCCGAGTCCCCCAACCGAGAACGTTCGCGGTGCTCTTCGTGCTGTTCGTGATCCTGGCCACCGGCGCGACCCTGGCCAGAGCACTCCCAACAATCCTGGACCGCGCGGCAAAGCTGGGCTAAGGCCGCCGGCCAACCCGATTACCAGGCCGGCCAAAACCCACACGGCCCAAACCGGCCCAAACAATCAGCCCGCCACCCAAGCACTGACGCCACCCCCGGTCCAACCGGCCTGCACAAAGCCCCGATTGCCAGGCCGGCCCAGACCCCACTCGGCCCAAACCGGCCCCACACAATCAACCCACTACCAAACCCAGCCTCCCCCACCCCCGCCCGGCCCGGCCCGCCCGCCAAGCCGCAGGCAAACGAACCTCAGCCCTCCTGCAAATCCGCCAACGCCTGCTTGACCTTGGACAACTCGGCCTCCAACTCGGCAAGCCGCTCCTGATGCTGCTGCCGGGCGACATCGAGTACCGACTCGATGGCCTTCGAGATGTCCTCGTGCAGCTCAGCGGCCGCACGAGACACGGCAGCGGCCGGAATCTGCAGTCCCTGGACGACCCGGCTGCCGGAGTGCGACAGCTCGGCCTGCCACTCCCCGTCCAACGTGCCCGTCACCGTCAGGGTCAGCTCGACCGTGCGGGTCTTCCGTGCCGTACTCCCCGGCTTGCGACCGCGCTTGGCGGGCGCCGGAGTCTCGGCCGGCGCGGCTTCGGCGGGCGCGGCCTCGGCGGGAACAGCCGACTCTTCCGGCTGCTCGGCCGGCTTGCCCTCGGTTACAGGGGACACCTTCACGCTCCTTCGTCGGGTGAACGCCGCGATATTAGAACATGCGTTCGCCGGACGCACCCACGGCGCGCCGGGAACCGCAACGGGCATCATCGCGTCTCCCCGTCAAGGGGAATGCGCGGGTCGCCCTCATCGTGACGGCGACGGCCCTGGTATTGGCGGGTTGCGTGGCACGCCGGCGGCGGCGTGCCGAGGCCGGCCGGAGCGGGTGGCCCGACGATCGCCCACAGAAGCGGCTAGTCCTTGCGGCCGGTCACCGCGATCGTGGCGCCCAGGCCGATCATCATCAGGCCGCCCGTGCCGCCGACCAGCTCCAGGCGGCGCGGCGAGCGGGCGAACCACGCGCGGGCCGTCGACGCCAGTATTGCCCACACGCTGTCCAGCATGAGTGCGATCACCAGGAACACCGCGCCCAACAGCAGCATCTGCAGCGGCACGTGGCCGGCGGCCGGGTTGGTGAACTGCGGCAGCGCCACCACGAAGAACACGATGTTCTTCGGGTTGGTCGCCCCGACGACGAAGCCGTCCCGCAGCACCCGGCGCGACGGGAGCACCGTCGGGATGCCGGACGCCAGCGCCTCGGTCACCTTGCGGCGGTGGCGAACCGCCTGCACGCCCAGGTAGACCAGGTACGCGGCGCCCGCGAACTTGATCACCGTGAACACCACGATGGACCGCTCGACGACCACGCCGACGCCCACCGCCACGGCGATGGCCTGCAGGTAGATGCCGATCGCGTTGCCGGCGACGGTCAGCAGCGCCTCGCGTCGGCCGACCGACAGGGCCCGGCCGATCGTGAACAGCACGCTGGGGCCCGGCACCGCGATGAGGGCCGTCGAGAGCAGCGCGAACGCGAGGAACTGGCTGAGCGACATCACGCCGCCGAGGCTAGTTCCCGCCCCATCGCCTCGTCGCGTGTTTTCCTGGCGAGCCCGAGCGACAGCGTCAGCATCGCCGCTACCGCACTCAGCGCCATCACCCGTTCCACCAGTCCCAACGGGATGAACTCCCACCACGGCCCATAGCCGGCGGCCATCCGTGCCACCCCGACGAGGATCGCGCCGAACCACGCGAGCGCCACCACGCTGAGGCCACGCGCCGCCAGCCGCCAGCCCGGCCCGTCCGGGAACACCCGGCGCGCCACCATGATCACCGCGAGGGGCAGGGACACGAAGCCGACCACGCTGGCGTACCGGTGGATCAGCCCGCCGACGCTCGGCCCGAGCGCCCAGTTCGTCTTGGTGAACGCGACGATCGCCAGCAGGCTCGCCACCCACAGTGCCCCGAGCACGACCGCGCCGTGCCACGGCGCGACGCCCCGGTGCCGCACCACCGCGGCGAAGCAGAGCACGGACCCCAGCGCGATCAGCAGCACCGCGACGTCGAACAGCCACTTGTTCGAGGTCAGCGCGTACTGGCTGAGCGTGCGCCGAACGGGGCTGATCTCGCTCGTCGGCGGGATCACGTGCAGCACGAGCATCAGCACGATGCCCGCCACCAGCGTGAGAACGCTGGCCTGCGCGGTTCTGGAGGGCATGTGACCGAGGCTAGTGTCCCTATGAACAAGGTGAGAAAGACAAAACGGTCATCACGGAGAAGGAGCGGCCCGTCAACGCTGCTGGATGAGTGCCGCCACGCCGTCGAAGATGCGGTCCAGCCCGAAGCGGTAGTCGTGGTCGAGCGCGTCGGCCGGGTCGTCCTCGTCCGCGAAGGCGCCCGCGTCGACGACCGCGTGCAGCTCGGGGAACTCCGCCGCCGAGGTCAGCTTCTTGATCAACGCGCCGTAGCCGGTGGCCGTCTGCGCGAGCGGGTTGCCCGCGTCGACCGCCGCCGCGATGTCGCCGGACAGTCCCGCGAAGCTCCGGGTGTAGCTCGTGACCAGCAGGAGCACGGACATCTTCTCGTCCGCCGCCAGCCTGGTCCCGCTGAGCGCGCTCAGGCCCCACTCCATGAACCGCAGCTGGGACGGCATGATCGGCGCGCCGCTGATCGGGACGCGCAGGATCCACGGGAACCGGCGCAGGGCGGTCAGCTCGATCCTCGCCCACCGCTCCATCCGCTCCCGCCACGTGCCCTCCGTCGGCTCGGTGGCCTCCACCTGGCCGAACGCGCGGTCGATCATCAGCCAGAGCAGCTCGTCCTTCGACGCGACGTACCGGTACAGCGACATCGCCGAGGTGCCCAGCTCGCCGGCGACGCGGCTCATCGAGACCCCGCCGATCCCGTCCGCGGTCGCGACCCGGACACCCGCATCGACGATCTGCTCGAGAGACAGCCCCCGCTTCGGCCCCTTGGTCGGCCGCTCACGGATCCCCCACACCATCTCGATGCTGGCCGGCAGGCCCGTGTCCTCCGTCATCACCCTGACCTTTCAATCAGGGATGTCCCTGATTTACTGCTTATGTCCTACGCAATACAGTTTATCCCGTACGCAGAAGCTCCTGGAGTCACGTAGGGGGACTCAGTGGAACCAGCAATCGAGGCTACCGGCCTCACGAAGTCCTACGGAGAGGTCCGGGTGCTGTCCGGAGTGGACCTCCGCGTGCCGAGGGGCAGCGTGTTCTCGCTGCTCGGCCCGAACGGCGCCGGCAAGACCACCACGGTACGCATCCTGACCACCCTGACCCCGCCCGACGGCGGCACCGCGCGGGTCGCCGGGCACGACATCGTCGCCGAGCGCGGGTTGGTGCGCCGCGGCATCAGCCTGACCGGCCAGGACACCGCGCTCGACGAGCTGCAGACCGGGCGCGAGAACCTGCGGATGATGGCCCGCCTGTGCCGGCTGTCCAAGCGCCGGGCCGCCGCGCGCGCCGACGAGCTGCTCGACCGGTTCGACCTGGTCGAGGCCGGCGACCGCCGGGTCGGCACGTACTCCGGCGGCATGCGCCGCAGGCTGGACCTGGCGGCGAGCCTGATCGTCCCGCCCGCGGTGATGTTCCTCGACGAGCCGACGACCGGCCTCGACCCGCGCAGCCGCACCGAGATGTGGACGGTGATCACGGAGCTGACCCGGTCCGGCGTGACGATCTTCCTCACCACGCAGTACCTGGAGGAGGCGGACCGGCTCGCCGACCGGATCGCGGTCGTCGACGACGGGCGGGTCGTCGCGGAGGGCACGCCCGAGCAGCTCAAGCAGAAGGTGTCCGAGCACCGCCTCGACCTGACGCTCGCCGATCACGCCGCGTTCGACCTCGCCGCACGGCGGCTCGGCGAGCGGGCGCTCCTGGCGGACCCGAGCCAGCTCACGCTGTCCGTCGCCACCGACGGCACCGCGGGACATGTCCGTGCCGTGCTGGACGAGCTCGACCCGGCGCGGCGGGCGATCGACCGGTTCGCCGTGCACTCCGCGACCCTCGACGACGTGTTCCTGGCACTGACCGGGCACACCACGGAGAAGAAGGAGACGGCCGGTGTCTGACCTCGCTCTTCGCCCCGCGTCTCCCGCCGGCGACCTGCTGATCATGGTGCGCCGGGCGGTCCGGTTGTCCATGCGCAACGTCGACGCCCTGATGACCTCGCTCGCGTTGCCGATCATGCTGATGCTGCTGTTCGTGTACCTGTTCGGCGGTGCCATCGACACCGGCACGGCGTACGTGACCTACGTGGTGCCCGGCGTGATCGTGCTGTGCGCGTCGTTCGGCGCCTCGCTCACGGCGGTGGCCGTCACGAACGACATGACCAACGGGATCATGGACCGCTTCCGGTCACTGGACGTGCGGGGCACGGCGGTGCTGGGTGGGCACGTCGCCGCCAGCGCCGGACGCAACCTGGTGTCGACGGCACTGGTGCTCGCGGTCGCGTTCCTGATCGGCTTCCGGCCGTCCGCCTCCGTCGTGGACTGGCTGTGCGCCCTCGGGGTGCTGCTGGTCGCGATCCTGGCGCTGTCGTGGGCGTCCGCGGCGGTGGGCCTGCTGGCGAAGTCGCCGGAGGCGGCGGGCGGGTTCACGTTCTTCGTGATGTTCCTGCCGTACCCGAGCAGCGCGTTCGTGCCGGTGGAGACGATGCCGTCGTGGATCCACGGCTTCGCCGAGCACCAGCCGTTCACGCCGATCATCGAGTCGCTGCGCGGCTTCCTGCTCGGCACGCCGGTCGGTGACAGCGCGTGGGTCGCGCTCGCGTGGTGCGGCGGGATCCTGGTGGCCGCGGTCGCGGCGACCGGCGTCCTGTTCCGCCGCCGTACGGCGTAGGGAAAGGGGGCGCGCGAGGCGCCCCCTTCCTGTCATGCGTAGGGGTTGAAGGCGATGCCGGCCGGCTTGGCCTTGTTGAGGTTGTCGGCGAAGGCGGAGTCCTTGATGGCCAGGCTCGCGCTGCCGTAGTTGGCGGCGACCAGCTTGTCACGGATACCGGCCGGGAAGTTGTCCCAGCTGACCAGGGTCGGGTACTGCCAGGTGCCGTAGTGGTTCTCCGGCGTCTCGGTCATGCCGGCGATGCGGAAGCAGTGCGTGGACAGGCCGTCCTTGTGGTAGATGACGTGCGCGTGGGTGCCGTCCCAGGCCAGCGACGTGCGCGGGTAGGTGTCGTAGTTGCCGTGCTTGGACACCGAGACGTACAGCGCCTGGTCGTTCTGCACCCACACCACGACGTGCTCGATGTCGTGGCGGTGGCCGCAGCAGTCCCAGCCGGGAATCGCCTGGTCCTTCTCGAAGTACAGGTCGTACAGGTAGGCGCACCAGCCGCTGTCGCACTTCGACCGGGAGTAGGAGTTCGTGTTGTCCAGGTCGGACTGGTCGTGGCAGTTCCCGTTCAGCGCACCGGAGTTGTTGAGCCCCGGCGCGATCGTGCCGTCGGGCCCGATGGCCGGGGTCGGGTAGCAACCGTCGCCGTCGTAGTCGAAGGCGGGTTGCCACTTGCCGTCGGCGGCGGCATAGCTCGCCGGCAGCGATCGCGGCGGATCCGCGAAGGCGACACCGGGTATCAGAACGGTCAGCAGGGCGGTGGTCACGACAACGACCACGGCTCGTTTTCCCACACGCATCTCGGGGCCCTCTCCGTCGACTGCGTTGGCCAGTGCAGGGAACCAACGCAGTCAACGTAAGCCGGGCCGATCAGGTGCGGTCAACCGCCGAACGTCGGATCAGTGACCATCTGTTTACGTTCTACCGAGGGTCACCGCCAGGCTGCCGCCACCCCGGACCTCCGCACGGACCTCCGCGCCGCGAGCGGTCGGGACGACCTGGTACCTGACCGTCTTGCCGTTGTACGTCACCGCGGCCGGCCGTCGGCCGGCCGGGAGCACCGCGCCGACCGTCAGGTCCGTGCTGACCCGGTCCAGCCGGACCGTCGTCGTCAGGCGGTCGCCCGCCAGCGACGCCGACACGTCGATGGCACCGCGGCCGAGCCGGATGTTCTTGCCCGCCACCGACTTCTGGTTCGGCGGCAGCTGCGGGACCACCGACAACCGGCCGGTGCCGAGCGACGGTGAGACGCCCAGCCACTGGTGCACCACCGGCCACAGCGTTCCGTACGTGCCCCACGCCTGCAACGCCATCGAGCGGTCGTAGAACGGCCGGTCGATGTTCGCCACGAAGTCCGGCGACGGGGCCACCTCCGGCATGGCCCCCGGGGTCTCCCACACGGACGGGTCGAGCTGGATGCGCGCGTTCCCCGTGGTGTAGGCCGACTGCGGGCCGAGGCGGCCGTAGTTGCCCTCCGCCACCGCCATCACCCCGGTGTTCAGCGAGTACGTCGACCGCTCGCTCGACACCGCCGAGACCACGGTGTCGCACGACGGACCGGGGTTGCCGGCCGGCGCGGACGTCGGCCCGGAACCCGTGTGGTACAGGCCGAACTCACCCGTGTAGCAGTTCCTCTCCCGCTGTGCCAACGCGACCGGGCCGTGGTCGGCCGACGCGAGCGGGCCGGTCGGCAGCTCGATCTCCATCGGCGTCACGCCCGTCCAGTGCCGCTGGAACACGGCCCGGTTGTCGTTCGCCGGATCCGCCGGGTCGTCGATCGACTCCGCATACCCCCGCGCGTCGCCGCCGGCCCACCACGTCGCCTCGAACCGGGCCCGCAGGTCGGCGGCCCGGTTCGACGCCCACGTGGCCGTCGCCGTGTCACCCTTCGACGTGGCCATGTCCGCGAGGTCGAGCAAGCCGCGGATGTAGTACGCCGTGCTGTCCAGCTTCTCGACGCCCATGCCCTGGCGCTCGACGTTGCCGAGACCCTCCAGCCAGCCGTCGCCGTCGGCGTCCAAAGTGGACTCGACGTACCGCAGGTTGCGCACCGCGAAGTCGTACATCTCGTCACGGAAGCCGTTGTCGCCCGTCCATCGCCACACCAGGGCGACCGCGCTCGGGAACTTCACGGTCTCGTCGGTGTTGCCCGCGTCGCCGTTGACCCCGAAGTAGACGTCGCCGGTCGACACCACCTCGTGGACGACCTTGCCACTGCGGGCGTTCACTACCTCGCTGATGTCCCGGAGCGCCCGGAGGTGCGACTCGACCGGGCCGAACTGCCCCGCCGCGACCGCCGCGAACGCGGTGTACTCACCGTCCGTGCCGAAGAGCCACGGGTAGTCCGGGAACCCGGCGCCATACCACCGAGCCTCGTCGAGAGTGCCAACCGGATCAGGGTAAGCGCGCCCCTCATCCGTGTCCCTGAGTTGGAGATCATGTGCCTCCTGTACCGAGTCGGCCAGGTTCTGCTTGCTCCAGTCGACACTCCGCTGCAGCAGGCGGTCGCCGGGCAGGTCCACGACCGTGTTGCGGGCCACGGCGGCCCGACTGTCCAACTTGGACCGCAGAGCCCCGACCGGGTCCGCGGACGCCTTCCTGTACTCGGCACGCGCCGCGCCGAGGCCCTGGTCCGAGCCGGCCACCGTGAACCACACGGTCGTCGCACGGCCCGGCCGCAGGGACACCGAGTAGTTCAGCCGCCCGCCGGTGCCCCTGCCGAACGCGGAGTCGTCGCATCGCGGCGGCGCGGTGCCGTCGGCGGGACACACCACCGCCGGATCCTGGGGGCCGCGATGGTTCGGCCCCAGCTCGTGGCTCACCGGCCTCGCCGACGAGCCGACGAACGCCGCGAGGTCGGCGTCCCGGAACGCGAGCAGACCATCCCCGTACGAGGCGGTGTCCTGTCCGTTCGCCTGGCCCGCGCCGGGCGTCGTCCAGCCCCACGGATAGGACGTCATCAGCTCGGAGTGCGCGTCCATCGCGAGGGAGACCGTGCGGGCCGACGAGCTCCGCAACGTCAGGCCGACCACGGTCGCGCCGACGCCGTCCGGCGCGAAGTCGACGCGGTCGACGGACATCCCCGCCGGCTGGTAGGCGAACCGTTGGTAGCCCCAGCCGGTCGTGTACCGCGCCGCCGGGGTGTCCGTCCCCAGCCAGGAACCGTCGACGGCGAACCAGATGCCGTCGAGCAGCTTGACGGGCGGCGCCCACACGCCGCCCATCTCGCCTCGAATGTGCCAGCCGCTCGCCGGGTACAGGCCGCTCGCATCGCCCATGGCGATCGTGCGGTCACCCGTGACCAGCGCGCGGCGGTCGGCCAGCCTCGTCGTCTCGGACAGTTCCGTTAGCCCTCTGCCGGCGAACGCACCCCCGGCGAGGTCCCGGTCCGGTCTGTGCTCCGCGCTGGCCGGGACCGCCAGCGCGGTTGCGACGAGTGCCAACGCGGAGCCGAGTAAGGCTGGCTTCTTCACTACTTGACGCCTCCCGCTGTCAGGCCGGCGATGATGCGGCGCTGGAAGATCAGCACCACGACCACGAGTGGCACCGTGACGATCACGCCGGCGGCCATCTTCGTCCCAAATGGACTGTCATACCCGGAAGCGCCGGTGAACTGGGCGATGGTCACCGTCGCGACCTGGATGTCCTTCTCGTTCACCATCGTCAGCGCGATGATGAACTCGTTCCACGCCGCGATGAACGTGATGATCGCGGTGGTGAACATGCCCGGCGCGGCCAGCGGCAGGATCACCTTGCGGAAGGCCTGGCCCCGGGTCAGCCCGTCCACCATGGCCGCCTCCTCCAGCTCCTTCGGCATCTGCCGGAAGAACGTGGCGAGCGTCCACACCGCGAGCGGCAGCGCGAACGAGAGGTCGGGCAGGATCAGCGCCTGGTAGCTGTTGATCCACTGAATGTCGGTGAACAGCTTCAGCAGCGGCACGATCAGCGCCACCCCGGGGAACATCGACGTCGCGATGATGATCCCGGCGACGATGTTCTTGAACTTGAAGTCCAGCCGCGCGATCGTGTAGGCCGCGAACGTGCCGACGATCAGCGTCAGCAGCGTGGTGGCGCCCGCGACGACCAGGCTGTTGACCAGTGACCGCCAGAAGCCGACGCTCGGCTGGAACACGGCGTCGAAGTTGCCCAGCGACCACGGGCTCGGCACCGGCGAGTTGTCCCCGACGTCGTTCGGCCGGCGGAACGCGGACACGATCATCCAGTAGAACGGCACCAGGCAGTAGATGACGATGATCGCGATGCCGAGGTTCAGCAACCACTTGCGCCCGCCCGGCGCCTTGGTCTGCACGGTGGTCATGCTGTCGCCATCCTTGCCTTGCGCGCCTTCGTCTCCTTGGCCCGCGCGCGTGCGTCACCGAGGATGTCGGCGCCCAGCAGCTTCACGAACGCGTAGGCGACCAGCGCGACGTAGACGAACAGGAAGAGTGCGTACGCCGCCGCCGGCCCGATGTTCAGGTTCGACGCCTGGTCCTGGGCGAGCATCGAGAGCGTCTCGACGGACTCCTTGCGTCTGCCGATCATCACGTACGGCAGGTCGAACATCCGCAGCGCGTCGAGACCGCGGAACAGGATCGCCACCAGCAGCGCGGGTTTGACGAGCGGCAGGGTGATCCGCCAGAACTGCTTCCAGCCGGTGGCACCGTCCACCCGCGCCGCCTCGTAGACGTCGTTGGGGATGATCTGCAGCCCGGCGAGCACCAGCAGGCCCACGAACGGCGCGGTCTTCCAGACGTCCGCGATGACGACCGCGAGCTTCGCCTGGAAGCCCTCGGTGGTCCACAGGACCTGCGAGTTCAGGATCTCGTTGGCCACACCGTCCGCACGGAAGATGAACTGCCACATGATGGCGGACACCGCGGTCGGGATGGCCCACGGCACGAGGATGCTGGCGCGGACGAGACCCTTGCCACGCAACGCGTGGTGCATCACCAGCGCCATCGAGACACCGATGACGATCTCGAGGGCGAGGGTGGTGACGGTGAAGAACGTGGTGTTCCAGAAGGCGTTCCAGAACCTGGTCCCGGTCTCGCCGGTGAACATGTCGGTGTAGTTCTGGATACCGACGAACTTGTCACCCTTGATGACGAAGCCGTTCTCGTCGAGCCCTTCCTGCTTCTTGTAGAGGGACTCGCGGATCGCCGAGATCAGCGGGTAGGCGATCACGAGCGCCAGCACGACGAAGGTCGGGGTGAGCAGCAGCGCGGCGAGGCGGCCGTGCTTCTGCGGGTCGGATTTCGCGGCGGGGGGTTTGGGGGTGCCGGCCGTGGTGGGCGGCGGCGCGATGGTCGTTGTCACGACAGGACTCCCGGGGGACGAATAGCCGGATGCCGGCCGGGCGGTCGCGAACGGACCCGCCCGGCCGGCATGCGCGGAGCTACTGCGTGGTCAGCGACTCCAGCTTGGACTGCAGGTCCTTCAGCGCGTCGTCGACACTGCTCTTGCCGTTCATCGCGCTGTACGCGGCCTCCTGGATGGCCGCCGTCACCTCGTTGTACTTGACGGCCTGCGGCCGCGGCACCGCGTTGAGGATCGACTCCTTCAACGTGGTCAGGTACGGGAACTGCTTGATCAGGTCGGCGTCGTCGTACAGGTTGGCCCGCGTCGGCGCCTGCGAGGTGGCCAGCAGGTTGGACCGCTCGGCGTCCTCACTGGTGAAGAACTTGATGAAGTCCAGCGCGGTGGCCTTGTTCTCGGCGTACGAGGAGATCGCGAAGTTGTGACCACCCAGAGTGGACACACCGGGGCCGGACTTGCCCGGCAGCGGCGCGACGTCGAACTTGCCGTTCACCTTGGACGAGCCGTCGGTCGCACTGGCCTTCGCGTACACGTACGGCCAGTTGCGGTGGAAGATCAGCGTGCCGTCCTGGAACGCACGGCGGCCGTCCTCCTCCTGGTAGGTCACCGAGGCCTTCGGGATCTCACCGTTCTTGAGACCGTCCGCGAGGAAGCTCAGGCCGTCCTTGGCCTCTTGCGTGTCCACGGTCGGCTTGCCGCTCTTGTCGAGGACCGAGCCGCCTGCGGACTGGACCGCCTCGGAGAAGTTGCACGTCAGGCCCTCGTACTTGTCGAACTGGGCCGCGTAGCAGCCGAGGCCCTCGTTGCCCGGCAGTCCCTTGACCTTGGTGCAGTCCTCCTGCATCTCGGCCCACGTCTTCGGCGCGTCGGTGATGCCGGCCGCGGTGAGGAGGTCCTTGCGGTAGTACAGCAGGCCGCCGTCGGAGTACACGGGCACCGCGTAGAGCTTGTCCCGGTACTTCGCCGTGTTCGCGGCCGGCTCGAGGAAGTTCTCGAGGTCGAACTGGTCCTCCGGCAGCTGGACGACCCACTGGTTGGCCGCGAACTCGGCGGTCCAGACGACGTCCAGGTTCAGGATCGTGTATTCCTTCGACTGCGCCTGCGCGTTGCGCACCAGGGCGTCGCGCTGGTCGTCCGCCGACTCCGGCAACTCGGTGATGGTCACCTTCTGGTCGGCGTGTTTGGTGTTCCACTCGTCGACGAGCTTCTGCATGTTGCCGGAGGTGTCCTTGCCCGTGGCGAACTTGATCGGGCCGCGGCCCTCGAGCGCCCCGGACTGACCACCCGAGCTGTCGGACCCACTATCGCCGCAGCCGGCCAACACCATGGCCGCGACGGCAAGCAAGGCGGCACCGCGCACGCTTGCTTTACCAATCATCACGTTCACTCCTGTCGATCAAAAAGGAACCAAACCCGCACCCACTGGGCCGTGTGGAACAGAGCGGGTATACACCGCACGTGGCGGTCGAGAACACGCGGGGGAATCGAGGAGGAGTGACAGCCGGGCATGCCAGGGCCGCGATCGCGGCCATGCCCCGAGTCATCCTCGACTCCTCTTCGCCAGTCCATTCCGGACCAAATCTAGCTGTGCCCAGGCAGCCGCGGGCACAGATTTCGCCAACTTGATCGGTTAACGGCGGCCAAGCGTGGACCAGCGCCCGCGCGAGTGTCAACCCCGGAATTGTTATAGAGAGAAAGGAAGTTCGCGAGTCCCGGACACGCTTGGCAGACACCCGGATGCAGGAACGGGCACGGCCGAACGGCCCCTTTGTTGCCGAATAGCAACCAACCGTCACCCACTCGGATCCACGGACCGTGAGCCCGCTGGCACACACCGCTATAGCGAGGCACGCTTTCCAATTGAGACGGCGAACGTCACAAGTCGATCATGTCCGGTTCAGGTCAGCGCCGGTCCCGTAGCGCTCTCCCGTGGTGATACCGCGCGCGTAGCCCCCTCGCCCGCGACCCCGTGAACCGGGCTCAGGTACACCGTGACCGTGCCGTGACGAGCAACCCCGCGTCGAGCGAGTGGTCCGCGACGGGCACGGGCTTCGGCGCCTTCGCGAACACGAAACCGACGACGGCGATCGCCACGACGAGGCCGGCGACCAGCCAGTAGCCGATGTTCCTCTTCTTGGGCGGCACGTAGGCAGGCTGCTGCTCGGGCATCTCTCTCCCCAGGTCAATGTGGGGCCCGTCCCCGAACAGAGCTGGGCAGAGATTACCCGTTCACGGCAAGGCGAAATACGCCACGGCCCGCTCCTCCAGACTGCCCAGGTAGACCACGCCGTCGTCCTCGCGCACACCCGTCACGAGGTGGAAGTCCGGCCGCACGCCACGGAAGTCGTGGACCACCCGGCCGTCCGCGCCGTCGATCGCGCGGACCCACACGACCGGCTTGTCCTTCATCTGCATCGGCTCCGGCAGTGCCCACGCGGCCTTGCGGAGCACGGGCGGCAGCCGCAGCGCGAGGTCGAGCGCCGGCAGCCGGGCCGAGGCGAGCGCGATCCACACCAGCCCGTCCGAGCCGGTCGCGATGTTGTCCGGGATGCCCGGCAGGTTGTCCGCCAGCACGACGTGCTCGCCGGACGGCAGCTCGATCTTGTCGAGCCGGTACGAGCCGGTGCTCGCCACGAGCACATAGGACTCGTCCGGCGCCAGCGCCACCCCGTTGGCGAAGAACAGCCCGGACAGCAGCACCTCGACCGACCCGTCCGGCGACCGGCGAAGCAGCCGCCCGGTGCCGCTGTGCTCCAGCAGGTCGGCCTTCCAGTGCTCCAGCTCGAACCGCGACGTCGAGTCCGTGAAGTACACGGTCCCGTCCTTCGCGACCGCCGCGTTGTTGCACACCCGCAGGTCCGGCCCGCGCGGCACCAGCACCTCGACGTCCCCGGTCTGCCGCGAGACCAGCAGCAGCCCGCGCTTCGCGTCGCACACCAGCAGCCGGCCGTCCGGGTACCACTCCAGCCCGAGCGGCCGCCCACCCGTCTCGCCGACCACGTCGAGCCGCCGGCCGTCCGGCGTGAGCCGCAGGATCCGGCCGTCGTCCACGCCGGTGAACACGTGCCCCTTGTCTGCGAGCACATCCTCCGGGCCGTGTCCGTTGACCGGCAGGACGGTCAGCGGCGGCAGCGGGGCCGGTGACGCCTTCGGCGCGGTCGGCGCACGCCATACCTTCGGGTCGATACTGGGGCGAGCCATGACACTCCTAGCGGTAGGTCAGGAGTCCGCGGTGCGGGCCCTCGAAATGGCCGTGCTCGTTGACCGACACCAGGCTCACGCCGGACCGGCCGCTGACCAGCTTCGTGATACCGGCGTTGGCCATGGTCCGGTTGAGCGACAGGAAACCGGCCGGCGGCGCGGACAGCAGCGCCGCGCAGATCGCGCTGATCACGCCGGCGCTCGTGAACACCAGCGCGGCCTTGCCACGGGGCAGCCCCGCGAGCACCTCGCGCAGCGCCTGCTCGACGCCGCCGGAGAACTCCAGCCACGTCCCGCTGGTGCCGGCCGCGTGACCGCCGGCGATCCACGCCTCGATGGCCGCGTCGAGCTGGCGCTGGAAGTCCCGCGACTCCGCCGGCGCCGGCTGGCCGGCCGGCACGAGCCCGACGTGGTCGTACTCGTTCCACCGCGCGTCCTCGGTGACGGGCAGGCCGATCCCGGCCTCCGCGAGGCAGCCGGTGGCCGTCGAGAGCTGGCGGCGCAGCGTGCCGCTCCACACGGCGTGCACGTCCACGTCCCGCCTGCGCAGCTCGGCGCCCAGCACCACGGCCTGCTGCTTGCCGACCGGCGACAGCACGTCGTAGTCGGGCCCGCCGAACGACGCCTGGCCATGCCGCAGGAGGTAGACGGCGGTCATGACGGCACCCGATGACTCGCTCCGCTCATGCGAGCTTCTTCGCGCAGCGGGCGAACAGGTAGGTCACGAACGTCTCCAGGTTCGCGAAGGCCGGGTTGTGCGTCTGTCCACTGTGGAACCGGTAGTAGATCTGCTGCATGATCACCGCGAGCCGGAAGGCGCCGAACACGTCGTAGAACAGCCAGTTGTCGGCGGAGATGCCCATCCGGTCGCAGTAGTAGGCGACCAGCTCGCGCCGCTTCGGCATGCCGGGCAGGTGCGACGGCTGCCGCCGCGACATGAGCGCGACATCGTCGTCGTCGGCCTGGATCCAGTACGCGAGGCTGCCGGCGAGGTCCATCAGCGGGTCGCCGAGCGTGGCCATCTCCCAGTCCAGCACGCCGACAACGGCCAGCTCGTCGTCGAGGATCACGTTGTCGAACCGGAAGTCGTTGTGGATCACGCAGGTGCGCACGTCGCCGGGCTGGTTGTCGTGCAGCCAGGCCATGATCTCCTCACCGTCCGGCGAGTCCGGCGTCCGTGACCTGCGGTAGCGGTCGGACCAGCCGCGGACCTGCCGCTCGACGTAGCCGGCGCCCTTGCCGAGCCCGGCGAGTCCGGCGGCCTCCGGGTCGACCTCGTGCAGCTCGACCAGCCGGTCGAAGACGCGGTAGGCGAGGCTCGACGCCTCCTCCGGCGACAGCGTGATGTCCTCGGGCAGGTCACCACGCAGGATGACGCCCTCGATCCGTTCCATCACATAGAAGTCCGAGCCGATGACGTCCGGGTCGGTGCACAGCGCGAGCACGTTCGGCACGTACGGGTAGACCGGCTTGAGCTGCTTCTGCACGGTGTACTCGCGGCGCATGTCGTGCGCGGACGCGGCCTTGTGGCCCGCTGGCGGGCGGCGCAGAATCAGCTCGCGGTCCGGATAGGACAGCAGGTAGGTCAGGTTCGAGGCGCCGCCGGGATACTGCCGCACGTCCGGCGGCCCGTCCAGTCCGTCCACAGTGGACGACAGCCATTCGTGCACGGCCTTCGTGTCGAACGCGTCCTCGTCCCGCAGCGCCCCCGGCTGGTCCCTCACTTGTCCTCCACCGCTTCTCGCAACCGTGCCCAGTACCGGCGCACCTGCCTGTCGGTCAGCCCGAACCGCTTCAGCAGCGCGGAACGGCGCCCGTCCCTGTGGGTCAGCACGAGGAACCGCTTCCGTGCCACGGCGTCGAACACCTGCGCGGCCACGTCGTCCGCGGTGACCTTCGACGAGAGCATGAGCCGGTGCATGAGCTTCGCGATCGCCGGGTCCGGACTGCGCAGCCGTGCCTCCAGGTTCGTCCGCACGAACCCGGGGCACACGACCGTGGTGTGCACGCCGTAGGGCGCCAGCTCCAGCCGCAGCGTGTCCGACAGCGAGAGCACCGCGGCCTTCGTGACGTTGTAGGAGCTCATGGCCGGCAGGTTCATGATCGCGGCGAGCGAGGCGACGTTGACCAGGTGACCGCTGCCGCGCGCCTTGAAGTCCGGGGTGAAAGTCCGGCAGCCACGCACGACGCCCGCGACGTTGATCTCCCAGATCCAGTTCCAGTCGGCCATGCCGATCTTCTCGAACCGGCCGCCCGCGCCGACGCCCGCGTTGTTGACGAGCACGTCGAGGCCGCCCCACTCACGCTCACACCAGTCGCGGGCGGTCGCCCAGTCGTCGTCGGACGTGACGTCGAGCCGGACCGCGTGCGTGCCGAGTTCTTTGGCGGCGACCTCCGCGGCCTCGATGTCCACATCGGACACCAGGACCCTGGCGCCCGCCCGCTGGAACCGGGCCGCGATGGCCCGGCCCAGCCCGGAAGCCGAGCCGGTGACCAGTACCCGGTCAGCCATGCGGGTACGGCGCCAGCTCGTACCGCGCGACGAGGTTGAGGTGCACCTCGTCCGGCCCGTCGGCGAGGCGCAGCGACCGGGCGCCGGTGTACGCGGCGGCGAGCGGGAAGTCCTCGGACAGGCCCGCCGCGCCGTGCAGCTGGATGGCCATGTCGATCACGTCGAGGGCGGTCCTGGGCACCGCGACCTTGATCTGCGACACCTCGCTGCGCGCACCGGCGAGGCCCTTGGTGTCGAGCAGCCAGGCGGTATGCAGGACGAGGAGGCGAGCCTGGTTGATGGCGATCCTGGCGTTCGCGATCCGCTCCCGGTTGCCACCGAGGTTGACGAGCGGCTTGCCGAACGCCTCCCGGGTGGTGGCGCGTTCGAGGGCCAGCTCCAGCGACCGCTCGGCGAGCCCGATGAGGCGCATGCAGTGGTGGATGCGGCCGGGACCGAGCCGCCCCTGGGCGATCTCGAAGCCACGCCCCGGCCCGGCGATCACCGACGACAGCGGCAGCCGGACGTCGGTGAAGCTCACCTCGCCGTGCCCGTACGGCTCGTCCCGATGCCCGAAGACGGACAGCAGGCGCTCGACCTTCACCCCTTCGGCGTCGAGCGGCACAAGCACCATCGAGTGACGCCGATGACGGTCCGCGTCCGGGTCGGTGAGCCCCATGAAGATGACGAACCTGCAGTTCGGATGCCCGACGCCGGTGCTCCACCACTTGCGCCCGTTGAGGACGATCTCGTCCCCCTTGACGACGGCCGTGGCGGCCATGTTGGTGGCGTCGGAGGAGGCGACGCCCGGCTCCGTCATGCAGAACGCGGACCGGATCTCGCCCCTGAGCAGGGGTTCGAGCCACTGGTCCTGCTGTTCCCGGCTGCCGTACTGGACGAGCACCTCGGCGTTCCCGGTGTCGGGCGCGTTGCAGTTGAACACCTCGGGCGCGATCGCGGAGCGCCCCATCTGCTCGGCGAGCGGGGCGTACTCGACGTTGTTCAGCCCGGCCCCGCGCTCCGCGTCCGGGAGGAAGAGGTTCCACAGCCCCTGTTCCCGCGTCTTCGCCTTGAGCTCCTCGACAACGGGGAGCACGGTCCAGGGGTTCTCACTGGTGTGTAAGGCCCGGTGGTACTCGGCCTCCACCGGCTCGATCTCGGTCCGCACGAAGTCGGACACCCGACGCAGGTAGTCGGCCGCCGTGGCCGAATGCGAGAAGTCCACGAGGAAGCACCCTACCCCGCGGTAACCAGATTGATGAGGCCCTCGTCGACGGTCATCTACCCACCGTCCACTCCCGCGGCCATCCACTCGACGTGGTGGACGAACCTCGTGCCCGGCGCCAGGCGAACCCGCTCGCCCCGCGTCCGACGAACCCTCGTGCCCCGCGCCCACGGACTCCGCCCAGAACGGCACCGCCCGGCCGGCGGCCCTCTCGTCCTCCCCCGGCCAGGTCCCGCAGCCACGTCCCGCAGCCACGTCCCGCAGCCACGGGCCAGACACGTCGCCGACGTCCTCACCGCGAACAACGCCCAACCGCCACGACCCGCGCAAGACAGCATCCCAAGAAACGCCTGGTCACCCTCGGAGCGCGTCAGCAAAATGTCCGAAATACCCAAGTCGCAATGTAATGCCAACCCCCACCCGATCCCGGGGGCGTCCCGCCTTGCCAGTCTACCGGGTGGGGGTGACAGAACCATCGATGTCGATCTTGGTTGTGGATAACTCAGTGAGTTGTGGACAACTCAGGCACCCGTGTACAGAAGCTTGTTCGGGGTGCCCGCGGTGGCGTTGGTGATCTTGTCCGGGGTCGCGGCCGCGGTCAGGCCCGCCGCCACGTCAGCCGGGGTCGCGTCCGGGTGCGCCGACAGGTACAGCGCCGCGGCGCCGGTGACGTGCGGTGTCGCCATCGAGGTGCCGCTGATGGTGTTCGTGCCGCCGTCGTTCCAGGACGACGTGATGCCGACGCCCGGCGCGTACAGGTCGACGCCCGCGCCGAAGTTGGAGAACGACGCCTGGCCGTCCGCGTCGTCGGACGCGGCGACCGTGATCGCCTCGGCCACGCGGGCCGGCGAGAAGTTCGCCGCGTCGGCGGCCGAGTTGCCCGCCGCGACCGCGAAGGTCACACCGGACTCGACGGCGCCACGCACGGCGTCGTCGAGGGCGTCGTCCACGCCGCCGCCGAGGCTCATGTTGGCCACGGACGGTCCACTGTGGTTCTGCGCGACCCAGTCGATGCCCGCGACGACCTGCTCGGTCGTGCCGGAGCCCTGGTCGTCCAGCACCCGGACGGCGACGATGCCGACGCCCTTCGCCACGCCGTACTCGGCGCCGCCGATCGTGCCGGCGACGTGCGTGCCGTGGCCGTGACCGTCGGACGCGTCGTTGTCACCGTCGACCGCGTCGAAGCCGCTGGTGGCGCGGCCTTCGAAGGTCGGATGGTCGATCATGACGCCGGTGTCGACCACGTACGCGGTGACGCCGTCACCCTTGTCGGTGTAGTTGTAGGCGTTGTCCAGCGGGAGGTCGCGCTGGTCGATACGGTCCAGACCCCACGACGGCGGGTTGTCCTGGGTGTCGCTGATGGTGAACTTCTGGCTCTGCTCCACATAGGCCACCGTGTCGTCGGCCGCGAGTTTCTTGGCCTCCGCCTCGGTCGCGTGCATCGCGAAGCCATGCAGTGCGGCCGTGTAGGTGCGGCTGACGTCGGCGCCGTACTCGCTGGCGAGGCTGGTCGCCTCGGCCGAGACGGATGCCGTGCGTTCCGCACTGTCCCTGAGTACCACGATGTAGCTGCCGGCCACCGAGTTCTCGGTGCCGGCCAACCGGATCTGCCCTTCGGCCGCTTGCGCGGGCATGGCCACGACCGCGGTGGCGACGACCACCGCACCCGCGAGCCCCGCGCCGGCGATGAGCCTGCCCCGACCCGTGATTTTCATTCTTCAGCCCTTCCAGTCCCCGACTGACATGCGCGCCGCATGTCACCCATTAGTGTGATCACCTAGGAGTGGAAGGCACATCCGACTTTCGTCGGGAAATGTGTTAACCCGGATTAACCAAGTTTGTGCTTGAGCAACTTGCCGGTGGCATTGCGCGGCAGCTCGTCGACGAAGACGATGTCACGGGGCACCTTGAAGCGGGCGAGGTTGGCCCTGACGTGGGACCTGAGCTTCTCACCGTCCACAGTGGCGTCTGCATGAGTGACCACATAGGCCGCCAGTCGCTGACCGTATTCGTCATCGGGCACACCCACCACGGCGGCCTCGACCACGGCGGGGTGCTCGACGAGCAGGTTCTCGACCTCGCCGGGGAAGACGTTCTCCCCACCGGAGACGATCATGTCGTCGTCCCGCCCGTCGATGAAGAGCAGGCCGTCGTCGTCGAAATGCCCGAGGTCACCGCTGCAGAGGAGCCCGTCGATGACCTCCTTGTGGCGCCCGTCGGTGTACCCCTCGAAGGAGAGCATGCTGCCGACGAACACCCGCCCGACGACGTGCGGCGCGGTGATCCTGCGCCCGTCGTCGTCATACAAGGCAACCCGGCAGCCGACGGGCGCGCGTCCCACGGTGCCGGGAGCCCGCCGCCAGTCGTCGGGCGTGGCAACGGTGGCGACGGCGACCTCGGTGGACCCGTAGAGGTTGTGCACGACGTCGCCGAAGGCCTCGGTGGCACGGTTCCCCAGCTCAGGCTGCAGCGCCGATCCCGCGCAGAAAATGATCCGCAGCGACGAAGTGTCGTATTTGCCAAGTATTTCCGGCCCGAGATCGAGAATGCGCCGCAGCATCGTCGGCACGAGGACGAGCGCCGTGGCGGAATTGTCCTCAATGGACCGAACGGTGGCCTCCGGATCGAACTTCCGGCGCAGGACAACGGTGGACCCGAGGGCGAACGAGAGCAAGAACTGCGAGAGCCCGGTGCCATGGAAGAGGGGTGCGGCCATGACGGTGCACTCGCCCGTCCGCAGTGGGATGCGATCAAGGAACTGCGCCGCGGCGAGGGGCGACCGAACAGTCCGAGGCGCCCCCTTGGGCGTGCCGGTGGTGCCGCTGGTGAGCAGCACGAGCCCACCAGGCGATGGCGGATCGGGCAGTGCCCGGTCGTCAGCCCCGGCGATCAGCTCGTCAAGCGTCGGGACCCCGCCGGCATCGCGGTCGTCGCCGCTGCTGCTGCCGCTGCTGCCGCCGCTGCTGCCGTCGCCGTCGACCCAGGCAAGAAACCGAGGCAGGTCGTCGTCGAGCGCCCCGACCAGCCCGGTGAACTCCTGGTCGTAGACGACGGCGTCGATCTTCTCCCGCCGAGCGACGTCAACGAGCTGAGGTGTGGCAAACCCCGTGTTCATAAGCAGGATCCGAGCCCCGAGCTTCCCGGCGGCGACCATGGTGTCCACGGCCCCACGGTGGTCCCGGGCAAGCAGGGCGACAACGGACCCGACCCCGAGCCCACTGGCCGCAAACGCCCTGGCCAGGGCGTTGGAGCGAGCATCAAGCTGGTGGTAGGTGAGCGGCCCGATCTCGTCGACGAGCCCGACGGCCTGCCGATCCCGCCTGGCCGCGACCCGAGCCGCTCCGGCAATGGGCCCAAGCTTCCGCAGGACGAGCAGCGAGCGCAGGGACTGGTCAGGTCGCGTGATGGGCGCCAACCCGGCACGTCTGAGCACGTCAAGCCCACGAATAGCCGCGGGAACCTGCCCAAGCGCCCTCAACACGTCGCCGACCTCCTCGTCAAACCCTCCCCTGAACCTACTGGAGAGTTAACTACGGGTCCAGCGCACTCCAACCCACCTCACAGCTCCCCACTCCGTCGTCCAACTCCGGCTATTCCGCCCGCCTGCATTCAGTCGGCTCATCCCTGCCTACCGACACCCCCACACGACTTCATCCCATTGCCCTCCTCTCGACCCAAGCCCTTTCGCTTCAGCACTTCGCATCGACCCGGCGACCTCCCGTGACAAGTCTTCCCCACCAGGCCTCATGAATGCCAATTCGATCACCCGTTCGAGTGAAGTATCTTCGCAAAACCTTCCACTCGCACCGGACTGTCGGTGGGCCGGCGCAGAATCGTGGCATGCGTTTCACGGTCGTACCGGAAGTCGGTGGAGCCGGGCGGGTGCTCGGTCCCTCCGGCGTGCCCGAACGCGTCCCCGACCTGGCCGCCTGGATGGCCGGGCGGGACGCGCGATGGGTGGTGCCATCGGTCGAAGCGCTCTACCCCGACCTTCTGCGCGCCGGTGTGCGCCTCGACCGGTGCCACGACCTGGCGCTGACCGAGAACATCCTGCTGGCGTTCGAGGAGCGGCCAGGCCGACCACGCAACCTGGCCGCTGCGTGGGCCCGCATGCACGACCTGCCCGAGCCCGACGACCCTCGCCCAGTCACCAGAACCGAGCAACCGACGCTGTTCGAGACCGAACGGGACCCGGCCCCGGCCGGCACGGACATGCTGTCGGCCGCGGTCGCGGTGTACGACGACCAGCAGCGGCGCATCGCGGCGACCGCCAAACCGGACCGATTACGCCTGCTCGTGGCTGCCGAGTCCGCCGGGGCGCTCGCCGCCGCGGAGATGACGCACCACGGGCTGCCGTGGCGGGCGGACGTGCACACCGCCCTCCTCACGGAGTTACTTGGGCCGAAGCCACCTGCGGGCGCCCGCCCGAAGGTGCTCGCCGAGCTTGCCGAGGAGATCACCGCCGCGTTCGGGCTGGTCGGCGCACCCGAGTCGCGGCAGGTCAACCCGGACAACCCGGCGAGCGTCGTGCGGGCGTTCGCGCGGGCGGGCATCGAGGTGCCGTCGAGCCGGGCACACGTGCTGAAGGAGGTCCACCACCCGGCGGTGGCACCCCTCCTCCGGTACAAGGAGCTGGCGCGGCTGTGGGTGGCACATGGCTGGTCCTGGCTGGACTCCTGGGTGGCACACGGCCGGTTCCGCCCGGAGTACGTGGTCGGCGGCGTGGTGTCCGGCCGCTGGGCGACGCGTGGCGGCGCGGCGCTCCAACTGCCGAAACAGTTACGCACGGCCGTGCGTGCGGACGAGGGTTGGGCGCTCGTGGTGGCCGACGCCGCCCAGCTCGAGCCGCGCGTGCTGGCCGCGCTCGCCGGTGACCGCAAGCTGGCCGACGTGTCCAGGGGCGTCGACCTGTACGCGGGCCTGGCGTCCGAGGCGTTCGACGGCGACCGAGGACACGCGAAGATCGGCATGCTGTCGGCCATGTACGGCGGTACCAGCGGTGGCGCCGGCCCGCTGCTGGCAAAGCTGCGAAAGCGGTTCCCGCAGGCCGTCGAGTACGTGGAGGCGACGGCCCGCGCGGGTGAGGAAGGTCAGGTGGTCCGATCCCGCCTGGGCCGCACCTCACCGCCGCCGTCGGAGAAGTGGCGCGCCCTGATGGGTAGCCCAGACGCGGACGAACGCCGCTCCCGCCAGGCGGCGCGCGACTGGGGTCGCTTCACCCGGAACTTCGTGGTGCAGGCGAGCGCCGCCGACTGGGCACTGACGCTGCTGGCCACGCTGCGTCAGCGCCTGGCCGGCACGGAAGCACAACTGGTCTTCTTCCAACATGACGAGGTGATGGTCCACTGCCCAAACGACACAACCGAATACGCCGCCGACGCGATGCGCGCCGCCGCGACCGAGGCATCCCGTCTGGTCTTCGGCGACACTCCGGTCCACTTCCCTTTGGAAGCAGTGATAGTCGACTGCTACGCCGACGCGAAGTGACGTACGGTCGACACGGTTTCCTTACCCTGCCAAAGGTTACGCCGACGCGGTGGTGCGTGGGCCAGTCACGACGTGACCCGGCGCAGGGTTTCCGGAGACAGGTCGGCCGGGGTGCGGTTGCCTGACAGACCGAGTGTGAGGTCGAGGTCGGCGAGGATGCCGCGGACGACGTGGCGGACACCGTCCTCTCCGGACAGCCCGAGACCGTAGACGTATGGGCGACCCAGCAGAACCGCCTTGGCGCCGAGGGCCAGTGCCTTGACGACGTCGGCACCGGTGCGGACGCCGGAGTCGAACAGTACGTCCAGGCGGTCGCCGACAGCCGCGGTGATCTCCGGGAGCATGTCGAGCGCGGCGACGGCGCCGTCGACCTGACGGCCGCCGTGGTTGGAGACGATGATGCCGTCCATGCCGACATCGGTGGCGCGCCGGGCGTCGTCGATGTGCTGGATGCCCTTGAGCACGATCGGGCCGTCCCAGTGTTCGCGGAGGAACGGCAGCTGGTCCCAACGCCGGTCGGTGCCGGTGAACATCGGGATCCACTGGAGGATGGCCGCGGTCGGGTCCTCTTCCGGCGACTTCGCCAGCAGCGCGCGGAACGCCGGGTCGGAGAACGGGATCGCGTTGCCGATGCCGCGGATGAACGGCAGGTACGCCTGGTCAAGATCGTTGGGCCGCCAGGCGAGTGTCCACGTGTCCAGCGTGACGACGAGCGTCGAGAAGCCGGAGGCCTTCGCGCGCTGGAGGATGCTGATCGTGACGTCGTTGTCGTTGGGCCAGTACAGCTGGTACCAACGCGACCCGCCCCCGCTCGCCTCGGCGACCTCCTCGATGGTGTGCGACGACGCCGTCGAGAGCACCATGGTCACCCCGAGCGCGGCGGCGGCCCGGGCGGTGGCCAGCTCACCGTCCGGATGCACGATCGACTGCACACCGACCGGCCCGAGCAGGACCGGCGCCGGCATCTCCTGCCCGACGACGGTGACCCCGAGATCCCGGCTGGTGGCGTCGGTCAACATCCGCGGCATGATCCGCCACCGGCCGAACGCCTCCCGGTTGGCGGCGACCGTCGCCCCGGACCCGGCGCCACCGGCCACGTAGCCGAACGGCCCGGACTCGAACTTCTCCCGTGCGAGCGCCTCGAGCCGCGTCGGATCCGTGGTGAACGGCGGCAACTGGTCGCCGAGCCCTTGAAGGTAGATCTCGTTCTGGTACCCGCCGAACTGCACAGCCACGCCGCTGCTCCTAGGTCGTGATCGCTAACCCCGGCCCATTCAACAACACGCGGGCCGCTGACTACCGCCCCTGGGGCCCGAACTCGGGCGGCAGGCCCTGCGGCTCGTGGGGGTTGGGCAACCCGGCCTGCGGCCGGGGTCCTTGCCCCGGCACCGCATCGCGCGACGCGAACCAACCGCCGGACTGCGCGCCGGGCCCACCGGACGGACCGGCGCCGCCGGAGTAGCTGCCCGGCGCCCCGAACGCATTCGGTGGTGGGAAGCCGCCGGCGGGTGGGGCGCCGGGCGGTTGAGTGCCGGCGCCGGGCGGCTGGTTGCCTCGGAACTGCGTCGCTGGCGGAGTGTTGGGGGTGATGGCTGGTGACGCGAAGCCGTCCGGAGGGCTCGACGGTTCGCTGAACCAGCCCCCGGGCTGCTGACCTCCCGGGAGGCCGGCCTGTGGGCCGAACCCACCGGCGGCCGGACCGCCGTAACCGCCGGGCTGAGGACGGCCTGGCATGTCGGAAGATGGCCCGAACCCGCGCATGGGCTGGCCACCGAAACCATCGGCCTGGGAACCATCCCGCGTCTCGACCGGCGGTCCGAAGCCGCCGGACCGACCATCGAAACCACCGGGCTGGAAGGAGTCCGACGCCCCAGCCGGTGGGCCGTAACCGCTGGCGGCCGGGCCGTTGGCCCGAGGGCGGCCCAACGCTTCGGTGGGTGAGCCGAAACCGCCGCTCGGGGCGGGAACGCCGTCAGGCTGGCCGACTGGCGCACCGCCGTAGCCGGCGGGCTGCGGTGGGCCGAATCCACCGGCCGCCGAGGCACCGAACCCGCCGGCGTGTCCCCCTTCCGACACGTCGGCAGGGGGACCGAAACCACCGGCGGCGGGGGGACCGGAACCACCGGCCGCCGGGGTGCCGAAACCGTTGGCACGAGGGCGGCCCAGTGCTTCCGTGGGTGAGCCGAAACCGCCGGTCGGGGCCGGAAACCCGCCGGGCGGGCTGGATGGTGCGCCGTAGCCGCCGGGTTGGCGACCGAAACCATCACCGGGCAGGCCGAAACCGCCGGCGGGGCCGATCGGCATGGGGGCGCCGTTGTAGGTCGGGCCGCCGCGAACAGGGCCGCCGAAGGTTGGGGGGCCGTAGTCGTCCGGGGCGTTGAAGGTGGCCGGCCGTGGGGCCTCCGGCGGTGGCAGTGTGCTCGGGTCGACGGCGCTCTTGTCCTTGTTGACCAGCGTCCCGATCAGGAGCAGTACGACCCCCGCCCCGCCGATGATCAGGCCCAGGGCCGGCTGCATCGGCTCGGACCACATCAGTAGGCGGAACTGGAAGTCGGTGAAGTGCAACAACGCCGAGCCGAAGCCGAACATGCACAGAAGGGCACCCAAGCCAGCCACGATCGGTCCCTTCGTCGGGGAGCAGGCCTGTCTTCACGGACGCGGCGGCATCCCACGAGGTTCCGTCGGGCTCAGCGCTTCCACATCCTTCGCAGGCCCAACCACGTGACCGCCAGCGACACCAGAGCGCACCCTAGCCCCACCGCCAACAACACCCGCACCGGCGCGTCCAGTGCCGCCGTCGCCGTCCACGACAGCAACGCCACCGCCGACGCCGACGCCGCGACGCCGGCGGCCACCGCCATCGGCAGCTTGGCGTACAGGACCGAAAGCGACATCCGGGAGCCGTCCGGCAGACCGACCCAGGCCCGCCATGCCAGGACGGCCACCAGCAGGACCAGTGCCATCCCCAACAGCGCCAGGCGGGGCGGCGGTGACGTCACCAGCAGCACCAGCGTGCCACCGGCCAGCCAGCGGGTCGGGCGCCTGACCGCCAAGTACCAGGCCACGCGATGTTGTCGCTCGAACTTCGGCGTCACCCCGCGGGTGCGGACCGGCCGCCTCCGCCGGCGTGGGTCGTCGCCCGGTCGGTTGACCACCCGCTCCAGCTTCGCCGCCACGTCCTGGTTCGTCGGGTCCAGGCGGGCCGCGTCGCGGTAGCCGTTCTCGGCCAGCATCCAGTCGTGCGCCAGCATCGCCGCGTCGCCCAGGACCTCGTGGGCGCGGGCTTCCTCCGGCGCTCTGTCAACTGCCGCGCGGGCCGCCATGATCGCCTGCTCCGGCTGG
Source organism: Actinophytocola sp. (assembly GCF_035634895.1). GTDB lineage: Bacteria > Actinomycetota > Actinomycetes > Mycobacteriales > Pseudonocardiaceae > Actinophytocola. Next base: position 109,108 of record NZ_DASQCC010000266.1, read on the forward strand.
TCGCGGGCCAGTGCCTCGGACAGGGCCACCAGCGAGCGCCAGTCGTCGGGGGCCCGCCGCACGGCCTCGGCCGCCGTGACGACCGCCTCGTCGTACCGCCCCAGCTCCACCAGGGCGAGGCTCGCGAGGCGGTGCGCCCACGCCGGGCCACCCAACGCCATGGCGCGTTTCGCCGCGTCCAGCGACTCGCTGGCCTCGCCGACGTCCAGGTAGGCGGCCGACAGCCGGCACCACACGACCGGATGATCCGGGTCAACCCGCAGCGCCGACTCGAGCACGGCGATCGCGGCGTGCGGCCTGCCCTCGTTGGACAGCCGCGCCGCCTTCACCAGCACAGTGTCGATCGAACCGTCAGTTGCCTCGGTCATCCGGCGTTTGCCTCCGGGCCTACCCCATCAGGCTCGCCAGATCCGCGTCAACCAGCTTCGCCGGCTCGACGCGGGCCTGCTTGTCCACCAGGGCGCCCAAGGTGTCGCCGTCGTCCCACATGTTGACGTTCATCGCGGCCTGCAGGGCGCCGTCGCGGACCCAGAAGGCGATGAACTCCCTGGTGCCCAGGTCGCCGCGGACCACCAGCTCGTCGCTGAACGGGTCGGTCAGGCCGCGGAACTCCATCCCCAGGTCGTACTGGTCGGAGAAGAAGTACGGGCTCGCCGTGAACGGCTCGCTCGCGCCCAGCAGGTTCTGCGCCACGTGCGCGCCCTGGTCCTTCGCGTTCGCCCAGTGCTCGACGCGGATGCGCCGCCCGAACCTCGGGTGCGCGTGCGCGGCGATGTCCCCGATCGCGAACACGTCCGGCGCGGACGTCGCCAGTGTCGCGTCGACCTGGACGCCGCCGTCGTCGGACAGTGCCAGCCCGGCCTCCTGCGCCAGCTCGGTGCGCGGGTACGCCCCGACCGCCACCAACACCAGGTCCGCGGGCAGCACGCTGTCGTCCTCCAGCCGCACACCCGTGGCCCGGCCGTTCTCGCCGACGTACTCCGCGATGCCGGTGTCCAGCCGGAACGTGACGCCCTGGTCCTCGTGCATGGACCGGAACACCCCGGCGACCGTGTCGCCGACCACGCGGTGCAGCGGCTGCGGCAGCACGTCGACCACGGTCACGTTCGCGCCGTGCTTGCGGGCGGCGGCCGCGACCTCGCAGCCGATCCAGCCCGCGCCGATGATCACGACGTCGCGGCCCTCGGTCAGCTCCCGGCGCAGCGCGCGGGCCTCGTCGAGGCGGCGCAGGCGCAGCACGTTGTCGAGGTCGTGGCCCGGCAGCCGCAGCCGCCGCGGCGTCGAGCCGGTGGCCAGCACCAGCCGGTCCCACGACTCCCTCTTGCCGTCGACGTCGACCGTGTGGTCGCCGATGCTCACCCCGCTCACCCGGGTGCCAAGCCGCAGGTCGATGTTCTTCTCGGCGTAGAACGACTCCTCGTGCACCCAGTCCGGGTCGTCGGTGTCGCCGAGCAGGATGCCCTTGGACAGCGCGGGCAGCTCATAGGGGCGGTGTCGCTGCTCTCCGACAAGCAGCAGGTCGCCGTCGTAGCCCTGCTCGCGCAGCGCACCGGCGGCCGAGGCACCCGCGAGTCCGGTGCCCACGATCACGATGCGGCGCGGATCAACCATGGTGGGTCATGCCTTCCTTCAGATGGACAACACGCGTCACGACTACGTCGTCGCGACGTCTGACTGTTAAACGACAATCACGCGTGGGCGGATCAACTGCCGGAGGATGAGCAATGTGACCAGCCACAAAGAATGGTCGATCACGTGTCGTGACGTGGCAGGCCGCCGCCGTGACCTCACGGTCTTCGTCCGGCAGGGGCGGGTCGTGCTGGTCGCCCCGCCCGGCGAGACGGCCGTGCTCAACCCGCTCGACGTGGGCCGCCTCCGCGCCGTGCTGCGCGACGCTGTGGTGGACGCGTCCCAGGCCGAGGCGCGGGAGAACTGACACCTACGCTCCCGACCAGGTATGCACCGGTTCGTTCGTGTGCATGTGCGAGGCATAGCGGCGGGTCATCTCGCGCAGGGCCTGCTCTCGTGACACGGAACGCGACTCCTCCAGTGAGCGGACGGTGTCCACCTGCCAGGTTGCCCCATTCCGACCGGAGATGCAGCGCTTCTCGATGACGCCCAGCAGCCGCTCACGCTGATCCTGGGCCACCCCCCACGCCTCGAGGCCCGCGTGCGCGAGCGGCAGCAGCCGGCGCAGCACCAGCTCGGTGACCGGCACGTCGCCGATGCCCGGCCAGTACACCCGAGCGCCGATGCCGCCCTTCGCCGCGTTGTGAAAGTTCTCCTCGGCGGCCGAGAAGCTCATCTGTGTCCACAACGGACGCTCCTGGTCGGCGAGCGCGCGGACCAGCCCGAAGTACAGCGCCGCGTTGGCCATCACGTCGACGCAGGTCGGCCCGGCGGGCAGCACCCGGTTCTCCACCCGCAGGTGCGGCCGGTCCTCGACCACGTCGTAGATCGGCCGGTTCCAGCGGTAGATCGTGCCGTTGTGCAGGCGTAGCTCGGACAGCTGGGGCGTGCCGCCCGCCTCGAGCACCGCCGCCGGGTCCTCGTCGTCGCACAGCGGCAGCAGCGCCGAGTAGTACCGGACGTTCTCCTCGAACAGGTCGAAGATCGAGGTGATCCACCGGTCGCCGAACCACACCCGCGGGCGCACGCCCTGCGCCTTCAGCTCGTCCGGCCGGGTGTCGGTCGACTGCTCGAACAACGCGATCCGGCTCTCCGCCCACAGCTGCTTGCCGAACAGGTACGGCGAGTTGGCGCCGAGCGCGACCTGCACGCCGGCGACGACCTGCGACGCGTTCCAGAAGTCCGCGAACCGCTCCGGCGCCACCTGCAGGTGGTACTGGACGCTGGTGCACGCCGACTCCGGCGCGATCGTGTCGGCCTGCGCGACCAGGCGTTCCTCGCCCGAGATGCTGATCTCCAGGTCCTCGCCGCGGGCCGCGAGGACCTGCTCGTTGAGCAGCTTGTACCGCTGGTTGGTCGACAGTGTCTCCACGTTCATGTGCTCATGCCGCAGCGTCGGCAGGATGCCGATCATCATGATGTCCGTGTCGACCGTGTTGGCCTTCGTCTCCGCCGCGTTCAGCGACGCGCGCAGGCTGTCCTCGAAGCGGGCCAGCCCGTCCGGGCTCAGCTCGTTCGGGGCCAGATTGATCTCGATGTTGAACTGGCCGAGCTCGGTCTGGAAGTCCGGGTCCGCGATGGCGGCCAGCACGTCCTCGTTCTTCATCGCCGGGTCGCCGGCGGCGTCGACCAGGTTCAGCTCGACCTCGAGCCCCGACATGGGCCGCTCGGTGTCGAACGCGGACTGCTTGAGCATCTGCGCGAACACGTCCAGGTCCAGCCGGACCTTCTCGCGAAACCGTTGCCGGTCGGCGCGGGTGAACTCGGTCCGCTCGACATCCTTGCCCATCCGCATCGCCTCACTAGGTGAAAGCCGGTCCTGGGAAGCCTCGCGCCAAGCCTTTACCCCCGCAAGCTGCGAGATCAAACCAGCCTACCGGGCTAAGCTCCGTGGCGTGACGGACAGTTTGGTGTGGATCGACTGCGAGATGACCGGCCTCGACCTGAGCAAGGACGCGCTGGTCGAGATCGCCGTGCTGGTCACCGACTCAGAGCTCAACATCCTCGACGAAGGCGTCGACATCGTGATCCACGCCGACGACGCCGTGCTCGACACCATGCCCGACATCGTGCGCGAGATGCACGCCAGCTCGGGCCTGACGCCGCTGGTGCAGGCCTCGACCGTCGAGCTCGCCGACGCCGAGGCGCGGGTGCTCGACTACGTGCGTTCCCACATCCCGGACGCCAGGACGGCCCCCCTGTGCGGCAACTCCATCGCCACCGACCGGGGGTTCATCGCCCGCGACATGCCCCTGCTCGACGCCCACCTGCACTACCGGATGATCGACGTGTCGTCGATCAAGGAGCTGTGCCGGCGCTGGTACCCGCGGATCTACTACGCGCAGCCGGACAAGGGCCTCACCCACCGGGCGCTGGCGGACATCAAGGAGTCCATCCGCGAGCTGCGCTACTACCGGGGGACGGCGTTCGTGCCTCAGCCCGGGCCCACGAGCGACCAGGCGAAAGCCGTGGCAGAGGCCCTGCTGACGGCCGAAAGCTAACCGTTTGCATGCCACGCGGGCAGGCACGTTACGATGTGTCTCGTCGCTCTTCGGAGCGGCAATGGTGGGTGTAGCTCAGCTGGTAGAGCACCTGGTTGTGGTCCAGGATGTCGCGGGTTCAAGTCCCGTCACTCACCCCAGTAAAACCGCAGGTCAGAGGGGGTGCGGAGCACCCCGCATCCCCACAGACCCCCTCTCGCATCCCCATGAGCGCGGTAGCGTGGTGCGCGAAGCACCCGCCATCACGCACGAAGGGGTCAGCGATGACCACGCCACCTCCCCACGCAGCTCGACGCCCGCGCGACTGGAACGACGTCTATAGGCCTGTGCCCGACTCCGACGAGCCCGGCGCGATGCTCGACGACCTGTGCCGGATCGCCGACGCACGAGCCCGCCGCATCGGCCGGCCGCCGACCTCGGCCCGCGTCATCGTGATCACCGACGAGTCGACAGCGGTCCTCGAGACCGCGCCCAGCGCCACTCGCTGACCTTCTCCCCCACTGCCTGAAATTCCACGAGGGACACGTCTGCCCTCACCTCTTGCGACAGACGCCGCAACCCTGTCGAACTAACCCGCAAGGTGTCCACCACCGGAGCGCAACCCATGGCAAGCATCGAGCGCCGCAAGCGCACTGACGGCACGATCGGCTACCGCGTCGTCTGGTTCCTGGACCACCGGCTGCCGTCCGGCAAGTTCGCGAAGGACTACCTCACCTTCGACGACGAGACCGAAGCCGAGAAGTTCAAGGCCATCCTGGAAGCCGCGGGCAACAACGTCCAGGACGCCGTTGCCGCGTACAACGCCGTCGAGAATCGCGAACTCACCGTCGCGCAAATGCTCGACGAGCACATAAAGCTGCTGACCGGCATTGAGGAACGCACCCGCCGCGACTACAACAACATGGCCGCCTATCACCTGGTGCCGCTGATCGGCAGCCTGTCGGCGACCGCCATCGAACGCGACCGCATCCGCGCCTGGGTGAACAAGGTCTCGTGCCCCGACCCGACGCGGGCCGGGGGCATGCTCACCCAAGCGCGCAAGGACGCCGAGCTGTCCCGTGAACAGCTCGCCGAGAGGCTGGGCTGGCCGGTCAAGAAGGTCACCGGCTACGAAACCGGCAAGGCCCCGCTGGTTCCGGACGACCTCGCGGAGGTCTTCGTAGCGCTGCGGGTGCTGCGCGTGCGTCGCCAGCTGATCAACACCGTGGCGTTCGGCATGGGGGCCAAGACCCTGCGCAACGTGCACGCCCTGCTCTCGGCGGCGTTCACGTGGGCCATCGACAACAAGAAGGTGGCGCGCAGCGACAACCCGGCGAAGAACATCCGGCTCCCGAAGTACACCCCGGCCGAGATGACGTTCCTGACCCCGGCGGAATTCGGACTGTTCGTGTCCTATTTCGGCGAGCCGTACCAGCTGATGGTGCGGGTTCTCGCCGGAACCGGGATGCGGTGGGGCGAGCTGATCGCGCTGCAAGTCGGCGACGTCGCGCTGGACGTCGAACACCCGTACGTGAACATCGACAAGGCAGTGAAACGCGCCGAGAGCGGCCACTACATCGGCTCGCCGAAGTCTGCGCGGTCGGTGCGCCTGGTGTCGTTGCCTCGATCGCTAGTCGAGCCGCTGCGCGTGCTGATCGGCGACCGCGACGAGGACGACTGGCTGTTCCGCGGCCCGCGCGGTGGCCGGGTCCACTACAGCAACTTCTACAGCCACCAGTGGGTGCCTGCCGTCAAGGCCGTCACCGCCACCCGCACCCCGGACGGGGAGAAGGTGCCGCGCGAACGGCGGATCACGAAGAAGCGCATCCGCATCCACGACCTGCGCCACACACACGCCTCGTGGCTGATCGCCCGCAAGGTCGACCTGGCCACTGTGCAGCGTCGCCTTGGGCACGAGTCGATCACCACGACTGTGGACCGGTACGGCCACCTGGACCCGAGCCAGCTGCAAGCCGCGGCCCGCGCCGCCGACGCCGCGCTAGCGACTGCGGGCGCGCCGGTCGACCCGCTACCCGACGTGCTGGCGACGGTCGTCGACCTCGACACGGTGCGGCTCGCCCGCGCGAACGCAGACGTCGACCCGTTCAGCGAGCACGACGAGCCCGGCGCGTCGGTGCCAGCGCCACGACCGGCCGCCGTGCCGGTGCTCGCTGAGCTGCCCGAGGAGCTGGCGCGCGTCGTCCTCGGCGACGAGTTGCGCCGGGTGCGCAAGCAGGCCGGGATCACGCAGGCCGACCTGATCACGCGCCTGCCGTTCGATCTGCACGTCGCGACGCTGCGCGGCTACGAGGGCGGCCGGGTGGCACTGACGGTGACCCGGTTCATGCAACTCTGCCTGGCGATGGGCTCGCCGGTCGCGCCGGTGATGGAGCGGGTCATGCAGCGCTTGGCCGCGGACACGCTGCCGCCCACCTCAGCCCTGGACGAAGAGCGGGAGTACACGGTCGACTTTGACGCAGTCGCCGACGCAGGGTGATCGAAGCTGGTCACGTGGGTTGCCGGTATCCTCACCGGCACCCCACGTGACTGAAGGACTGCCCGTGAGCGAAACGCCCGCCGAGACGCCGACCGACAACGAGCGCCACGAGGAGGGCGTCAAGGCCGCTGCGCTGGCGATGCTGGCCGACGACTTCGAGCGCAACCAGGCGAGCAGCGACGACTGGGACGACCTGGCCCGCGAAGCGCAGGCTACGTACCTCGCGAAGGCCCGCAAGGTGGTCAACGCCTACCGGTCCGTGATACCCGGTAACATCCGCGCGGTTGTCCCACACACTACATAACTTGTAGAGTGTGAAACACTATGACCACCAACCCCCGCCGACGTGCCCGGACCGCGACTACGCGCGATGGCCGGCCGCTCACTGCCGCGGAGATCGCGGAGGAGCGCGAACGCGTTGTCGGCGAGCTAGTGCGGCTCGCTGAGGAGCGCCGCAAGAACCGGGTGGCGCACAAGAAGAACACTGACAAGTTCGGGCCCAAGGTCAAGCTCGCGGCTGAGTACGGCTGGAAGTACGCCGAGCAGTCCGAGCACTACGACCTGGCCCGCGGGGTGTTCAACCGGCACGGCGGCGTTGTTGAAGTCGGGTCCAAGCGGCCCCGTGGTGATGCGCTCGAACGGCTCAAGGTAGTCATCGGCGAGATAGTCGACGAGCGGTTCCGGCTCGACCGTGAGTACAAGCAGGCAGCTGAGACCATGGCTGAACTCGTCGAGCGCGCCTACAACGAACTCGGCGTGAACCTGCGCCAGCTCGAACTGAACTGCAAGGTGCCCCGGTCCACTCTCTACTCCTGGCTCGGGCTCGCGCACAGTAACCCCCGGCTCGGCACGGACGGCAAGCCCACGCGCAGCGTGAACAAGCCCATCGAGCCGTCCGGCCCACGCAAGGGCATCCCGTGGCAGGCCCGCGAAGGCCAGCAGGCGAGCAGCGCCGCTGCCGAGTAGGCACCCGAAGGGGCGACCTCGAGCTACCGCAGGTGCTCGACGTCGCCCCTTCGTCGCGTCACCAGAAGGTGCCTTGCCACAGCACGCAACGAAGAGACGTGTGACCGGACTGTACGAACAGGCACCGACTTCCCCGATCGGAGTCGGTCTGCTTGGGACACTTAGGGTGTGACGCAACCAGACCCTGTCGTGTGCCCGAACTACCTGCCTGGCGCGTTCGAGCCGATGCCGCTCGGCGACGACTACAGCGCCTTCCCCACTGTCGTCGAGATCCCGGCCGGGCTGCGCGCAGTGTGGTGGCAGGGCAACGACCACCTGTCCTACGGCACGTCCCGTTTGTTCACCACGACCAGCAGTGACAGCGGCGCGAGCTGGACCGCGCCGGAGTTTCTGCGGTGGAGCATAGGCGTACGCGACCCGAACGTGTCGCGCCAGGCCGACGACCGGCACTGGCTGACCTACTTCACCGGCTTCCAGTCCCTGCCTGCTCTTGGGGCCTACGCGCGCCTCTCGCGCGACGGCGGCGCAACGTGGGGCACGCCGCGCAGGGTCGACCCACGGTTGCCCTACGCGGCCGTCTCAGCACCGATCCGCGCCGAAGGTCCCGGCGGGCGCGACACACTGTGGCTGCCGTTCTACGGCCGCGAACGCGACGACGCCACCGGCGACCTCGAGGAGTTCGACTCCGCGTACATCGCGCGCTCGGTCGACGGCGGCGCGAACTGGACGTCGACCCGGATCGCGGACGGCGCGGCCGACGAGCGCAGCTACGCGGAACCGTGGCTCGTGCTCGACGAGAACCAGCCGGGCCGCATGCTCGTCTTCCACCGGCACGGGGCGTGGCAGTCGATCGGGCTCACCGAGTCGACCGATGGCGGGCAGTCCTGGAGCGCGCCGCGTGAGCTGTTCCCTGGCACTGGTCGGCCGACCGCGCTCGCGACGTCGACCGGCCAGCTGGTCGTCGTCTACCGCGACGCTACGACGCGCGACGCGGTGTACGCGGTGTCGACTGACGACGGGGCAACGTGGAACGCGGGACAACTGCTGATGGAGAACCACAACAGCACCCAGCTCGGGATGGTGTACGCGGCGATGGTCGAGACCGCGCCGGGCGAGGTCTACACGCTCGTGTCGATGGAGGACAACGGGGTGAACGCGCGCCTGTGGCACGGGCACCTCGTGTGCGCCGGGTAGGCGGTGCGGTGAAACGGGAAACGCCCGGCAGGCACTAGGCCCGCCGGGCGTTGCTCTCCCCGCCTCCGGTTCACCGAGCCAGGCTCAGCGACTCGCAGCGCAAGCAGGCTAGCACGTGCGGCCGATGCCACTGTCCATGTGGGACGGCCACGCCGACAGGAACACCTGCAACGCGCCGAACGCCAGCAGGTTGACCGGATTGGACTCGAACGCGGGCATGTGCGCCTGCACCACTGCCTGGGCGATGATGTGCGACCCCGGTGGCACTACGAACTCGCGCGACGCCGCGCCCGGCGCCTCTTGGTATTGCGCGGTGCCTTGCGGCAGACCAGTCGCCCAGTTCGACGTCCAGAACATCTCGGGCGTGCGGGCCCCGTCGAACGGCGCGTCGACCGTGTCGATCCCCGCGTCGATGAACGTGCGCACCTCCCACCGGTTCCCCGGCCCGACGAGGATGCGCACGTACGGGATCTCGGCGCGTACCACCACGCGGTGCGTGCGGCACGTGTCGTTGCGCCAGAACAGCGAGCCGGCGCGCAGCTGGAACCACTCCTCGGGGTCACCGAAGATCCGCACGAACGAGTTGCTGTACGGCTCGGCGGTCACGCACGCGCGGTACATGCCGACCGCCTGCC
>NZ_DASQCC010000267.1:0-17291 GCF_035634895.1 Actinophytocola sp.
GCAAAGCCGAACCGAAAGCACCCTTAACCCGCAACCCAACCCGAAGAACACCGCTCAACCCGAAGAACAGCGCTCAAACCAACCCCAACCCGAAAGCACCCCAACCCAACCCGAAGATCACCGCCCAACCCACAACCAACCCCAGCAACGCCCCCAAAACCCACGACCCCGCTCAACCAAGCAAGCCCACTCACCCCACTACCCAAACCCCTCCCCACACCCCCGGCCCGGCCCCCGCCCGCCCCGCCCCCGGCCAGCCCAGAGCAACCCAGCAACCACTCACTTGACCCCAGCAGCATCCATCCCCCGCAACTCCTTCTTGAGATCCGCGATCTCATCCCGCAACCGAGCCGCCAACTCGAACTGCAGATCCCGAGCGGCGTTCATCATCTGGTCCGTCAACTGCTGCACCAGATCCGCCAGCTCCGAGCGGGCCATGGACCCGACGTTCTCCTTGACATACACCCCGGAGGACCGCCCACCAGGCTCCCCGGCAGCCCGCCGCCCACGAGAGGCGTTCCGGCCTGAGCCACCGATCGGCACCTCGGTGCCGGCGTCGCCAGCCTCGTTGTAGACCCGGTCGAGAATGTCCGCGATCTTCTTCCGCAGCGGTTGGGGGTCGAGCCCGCGTTCCTCGTTGTACGCGGTCTGCTTGGCACGCCGGCGGTTCGTCTCGTCGATCGCGTGTCGCATCGAGTCGGTGATCCGGTCCGCGTACATGTGCACCTGGCCGGACACGTTGCGGGCGGCACGTCCGATGGTCTGCACCAGGCTGGTGCCGGACCGGAGGAAGCCCTCCTTGTCGGCGTCGAGGATCGACACCAGGGACACCTCGGGCAGGTCCAGCCCCTCCCGCAACAGGTTGATGCCCACCAGCACGTCGAAGTCACCCAGCCGCAGCTGCCGGAGCAGCTCCACCCGCCGCAGGGTGTCCACTTCGGAGTGCAGGTACCGGACCCGGATCCCCAGCTCCAGCAGGTAGTCCGTCAGGTCCTCGGACATCTTCTTGGTCAGCGTCGTGACGAGGACACGCTCGTCCCGCTCCGCGCGCAGGCGGATCTCGTGCACCAGGTCGTCGATCTGCCCCTCGGTCGGCTTGACGATCACCTCGGGATCGATCAGACCGGTCGGCCGGATCACCTGCTCCACGAACTCGCCGCGGGTCTGCCCCATCTCGTAGGGCCCCGGCGTCGCCGACAGGTAGACCGTCTGACCGATCCGGTCCTGGAACTCCTCCCACGTCAGCGGCCGGTTGTCCATCGCGGACGGGAGGCGGAAGCCGTGTTCCACCAGGGTGCGCTTGCGGGACATGTCGCCCTCGTACATGCCGCCGATCTGCGGCACCGTCACGTGCGACTCGTCGATGACCAGCAGGAAGTCCTCGGGGAAGTAGTCGAGCAGGGTGGCCGGGGCGGTGCCGGCGTCGCGCCAGTCGATGTGCCGCGAGTAGTTCTCGATGCCGGAGCAGAAGCCGACCTGGCGCATCATCTCGATGTCGTAGGCCGTGCGCATGCGCAGCCGCTGCGCCTCCAGCAGCTTGCCCTGCTTCTCCATCGTGGCGAGCTGCTGTTCCAGCTCCGCCTCGATGCCCCTGATCGCGCGTTCCATCCGCTCGGGCCCGGCCACGTAGTGAGTCGCCGGCGAGATGCGGACGGTCTCCACCTGCCTGACGATGTCGCCGGTCAGCGGGTGCAGGTAGTACAGCGCCTCGACCTCGTCGCCGAAGAACTCGATGCGGACGGCCAGCTCCTCGTACGCCGGGATGATCTCCAGCGTGTCGCCGCGGACCCGGAACGTGCCACGGGTGAACGACATGTCGTTGCGGGTGTACTGGACGTCGACCAGTGCGCGCAGCAGCGTGTCGCGGTCGACCTCCTCGCCGACCTTCAGCGAGATCGTGCGGTCGAGGTACTCCTGCGGGCTGCCCAGGCCGTAGATGCAGGACACCGACGCCACCACGATCACGTCACGGCGGGACAGCAGGCTCCAGGTCGCCGAGTGCCGCAGGCGCTCGACGTCCTCGTTGATGGACGAGTCCTTCTCGATGTAGGTGTCCGTCTGCGGGACGTACGCCTCCGGCTGGTAGTAGTCGTAGTAGCTGACGAAGTACTCGACCGCGTTGCGCGGGAAGAACTCCCGCAGCTCGTTGGCCAGCTGGGCTGCCAGCGTCTTGTTCGGCGCGATCAGCAGCGTCGGCCGCTGCAGGCGCTCGATCAGCCAGGCGGTGGTCGCGGACTTGCCCGTGCCGGTGGCGCCCAGCAACACGACGTCCTTCTCGCCGGCCTCGATCCGGCGTTCGAGCTCGTCGATCGCGGCGGGCTGGTCCCCGGCCGGCTCGTAGTCGCTGACCATACGGAACTCACCCTCGGTGCGGGGGATGTCACCGATGGGTCGGAACTCGGAGTTAGCGGTCACGGTTGCCACGACGAAAAGGCTACGCCGGGGCACCGACAATTTTCGTCTGCCCTGGTCAGGGGCTGCAGTCGCAGCAGCCGCAGCACTCGCACGGGCAGCCGCAGTCACAGTCGTCGCAGGCGCCGCGTGGCCTGCCGGACCAGGGGCCCGGGAAGGGGTCGCGGCAGCAGTACTGACACGTGCAGCACTGGTAGATCGCGATGCCGCAGCCGGGGATCACACCTCGGCGCCGGGGCGGCACCCGGAACCTCGGCAGCCACAGGCCGCCACCCTGGCCGTCCTTGACGCCGTGCGGGCGGTTCTCCCCGTCCTCGCCATCGTCGTGGCCGTGCGCGAACGCCCTGACCACCGCCTGTTCCAGCTCGTGCACGAGCAGGGCGTGCACCAGCCGGCCGTCCTGGAAGGTCACGTCCGCGAGCGCCAACCGCACGCCGAGCACGGCGTCGTCGCACAGTGCGCGGGCCCGTTCGAGCGTCGTCCCGGTGGCGGTCAGCGGGTTCCACACGCCTGACCTGGTGTCCTCGCCGAGGTCCTCGACGGCGTCCACGAGGTGCACCACCCGGCCGAACAGCCGGCCCACCTCACGCAGTGCCACGGCGTTCTCCCGCCGACCGGCCAACACCGCCGTGTGGGCGAAGGCCTCGGCGGTCGCCGTCTCCGTCGGCTCCGTGACCCGCAGCAGGTCACCGGGTCCCGCCGACGCCTCGACCGAGGTCTGCCGGCGCACCGCGTCGAGCAGTACCCCCGTGTCGAACCCGACCGCGCGGCCCGACGAGCCGCCCTGCCGCGCCCAGCGGTCCGCCACCAGCCGGGCCGCCCCCGCGACCGGCGGCCGCCCGAAGGCGCCGTCGCCGTCCTCGACGTGGTCACGGACCTTGGCCGACGCCAGCACCAGCGACGCCGCCGCGGCCAGCCGGGTGCCCTCCCCGACCGACACCGACGCCGTCCGCATGCCCCGCAGCGGGCACGGGCCCGCGGTCCGGCGCTGCTCCCCGGCCGGCGCCTGCGCGTCCACGAGCACCGAGACGATCAAGCCGTCGTAGTTGGTCGCGACGCGGGCGAGCTGGCCGTGCTCGTCGCGCAGCGCGTAGCAGAGCCCGCACAGGTGCGCCCACCAGGAGCTACGCAGTGCCGCCGACAGCCGGTGCCGGCACGGCCGGATGATCCCGAACACGGCTGCCGACGCTAGTGGACGGTCCGTCCGAACCAGACACGATCGGCGGAAGTTGCGAGACAGTTTCGTGTGTCAGTCTGGTGATCGTGACGGATCTGCACCCGCCAAAGACCGAGCTCTTCGACGTCGCCGGGATGACCAACACCGATCCCAAGGGGTTCGTGCGGACGGTCGAGCGGTACGAGACCACCGACTTCGGCCTCTACATGGCGCGGCCGCTGGACGGGCACCCCGACATCGCCTACTTCCGCTCGTGGCTGCTGCCCGGGCACGGCGTGCGGGTCGGGCGCTGGCTGCCGCACGCCGGCACGAAGCTCGACCACGACGTCTACATCGACATCGCCGACATCGAGACGGGCCCGGTGTGGCGGACCCGGGATCTCTACCTGGACGTCCTGGTGGACGACCACAGGGGACTGCGGGTCCTGGACACCGACGAGATCCTCGAGGCGCACACCGCGGGGCTTCTCGATCAGGTGACCGTCCAACGCGCGTTCGAACGTACTTTCCGGGTGGTGGAGGGGATCGCGGCGGCGGGGTACGACGTCGAGGCGTGGCTCGGCATTCCGCTGACCTGGCCGGACGGCGTTTAGCGAGCGCGACACGCTGGGTCAATGCCTACCAGTCAGTCAGGTGATGGAGTCACCAATTCGGTATCTCTCTGCGTACGAGACGTGACATAACGAATCAAACCCGGAGATCACCGACCGCACGCCGGCGACTACCCTTCGACAAGTGGGCACGGCGATCACCCCTCAGCTCGTCGACGTGGTCGACACATTCACGGCAAGTCGCACGTACTCGTCCGGCACGACCCGGCATCTGCGCACCTGCCAGGTGGAACGCTGGGGTCTGCGCACCGAGTGCCCCACCCCGGAGGACCCGTTCCACGACTCCGAGGTGACCTGGCTGCTGCCCACGCTGAACCTCCGCCTCACCCACCAGCGCCCCCGCTCCCGCCACGCCAAGGCCGGCCCGAGCGTGCTCACCGCGGTCCGCGCGACCAGCGACGGGCGGTACTGGCGGACCACCGACCTGCTGCTCGGCCTGGAGACGCCGGCCGGCATGCGGGCCAGGATCGTCCAGTCCGAGGAGTTCGCGGCGGCCGTCGCGGGTCAGGTCATCCGGGTAGGTGACGCCGACCTGGCGATGTGCACGGTGCACAAGACGCTCGAGGAGTTCAGCCAGTTCCGGCACGACCTCGCCGGCTGGCTTGCCTACAAGCACATCTTCGACGTCTGGCCGCCCTACTAGCTGGCCGCCCTACTAGCTGGTCCGCCATCCACCGATCGGTTGACCGGCGCACCAGCCACAGACAACACCAGCCCTGGCCGCGCGGTCGATTCGGGGGACCCCTGTCGCGGGCGAAGCTTCATGCATGGCAATCATCGAGGTAGACGGCCTCGTCAAGCGGTACGGCGACCACACCGCGGTGGACGGTGTCAGCTTCGCCGTCGAGCAGGGCGAGATCTTCGGCATCCTGGGCCCGAACGGGGCCGGCAAGACCACCACCGTCGAGTGCATCGAGGGGTTGCGCGCGCCGGACGGTGGCACCATCCGCGTCTGCGGCATCGACCCGCAGCAGGACACGGGTGAGCTGCGGCAGCTGCTCGGCGTCCAGCTCCAGGAGACCGAGCTGCCCGACAAGCTCAGGGTCGGCGAGGCGATGGAGCTCTACAGCTCCTTCTACCGCTCCCCTGCCGACTGGCGCGAGCTGCTCGGCACCCTGAACCTGACGGAGAAGATCAACGCGCCGTTCAAGAAGCTGTCCGGGGGACAGAAGCAGCGGCTGTCCATCGCGCTCGCGCTCGTCGGCGACCCGAAGGTCGCCGTGCTGGACGAGCTGACCACCGGACTCGACCCGCAGGCCCGCCGCGACGCGTGGGACCTCATCGAGACGATCCGGGAGCGCGGCGTCACGATCGTGCTGGTCACCCACTTCATGGCGGAGGCGGAACGGCTCTGCGACCGGCTCGCCCTGGTCGACAGCGGCAAGATCGTCGCGCTCGACACCCCGGCCGGACTGGTCGCGAGGGTCGACGACCGCCAGCGCATCCGGTTCCGGCCCTCCGCCCCCATCGACCACGCGCTGCTCGCGCGGCTGCCCGAGGTCACTCAGGTCGAGCGGGCCGGCGGCCAGCTCGTCGTGACCGGCACCGGCAACCTGCTGCTCGCCGTGACCACCGAGCTCGCCCGCAACCAGGTCGTCGCCGGCGACCTGCGTGTCGAGCAGACGTCCCTCGACGACGCGTTCGTCGCACTCACCGGTCGCAAGATCGACGCTTAGGAGCCCCTGCCATGTCTGCCCTGTCCCGAATCACCGCCACCGAGACCAAGCTGTTCCTGCGCGAGCCCGCCGGGGTGTTCTTCACCATCGTGTTCCCGCCGCTCCTGTTGATCATCCTCGGCTCGATCCCCGCCATGCGGGAACACGACAAGGCGCTCGGCGGCCTGCGGGTGATCGACCTGTACGCGCCGATCATCGTCGCGATGGCCATCGCCACCTTCTCGCTGTCCGGGCTGCCGCAGCAGTTCGCCACCTACCGGGAGAAGGGCGTCCTGCGCAGGATGCGGACCACCCCGGTCAAGCCGGTGGTGATGCTCGGCGCGCAGCTCCTGATGTGCACGGCCATGTCCGTCGGCGTGATGGTCGTCGTACTGGCCATCGGCCGCCTCGCGTTCAACGTGCTCCTCCCGGAGCAACCGCTCGCCTACCTGATCGCCTACGTGCTGTGCGCCACGGCGATGTTCACGATCGGGCTGCTGGTCGCCTCGCTCGCGTCGACCGGCAAGGGCGCCGGCGCGATCGGGACCGTCCTGTTCTTCCCCGTCCTGTTCTTCGGCGGCCTGTGGGCGCCGCGGGCCACGATGAACGACCTCCTGCGGCACATCAGCGACTTCACGCCGCTGGGCGCCGGCGTGCAATCATTGCAGGACGCCGCGACCGGTCACTGGCCACAGCTGCTCCACGTCGGCGTCATGTTGGGCTGGACGATCATCGCCGGCGGGCTGGCCGCACGGTACTTCCGCTGGGAGTAAGTCGTGAGCATCGAGGCCGAGCTGCGAGCGGAGTTCGACCGCCTGGAGCGGCGGGAGACCAAGACCTTCAAGGTCCTGCCCTACTTCCTCCTGGCGGTCGCCACCCTCATCACACTGCTGCAGCCGCTCTGGAACGAGCCGCTGAACTACGCGGCGGTGCTCGGCCTCACCGCGGCGGCCGCCGGCTGGCTGCTCTGGTTCCACACACTCCACCCGGAGTGGCACGAGAACCGCCCGCTGATGGGTCTGTACTTCGTGGGTCTGCTCGCACTGGCCTTCGGCCTGGTGGCGCTCGCACCCTGGTACGGCTTCTTCACCTTCACGGGCTATCCACAGGCGTTCCAGTACCTGAAGGGTCGCTGGCGGTACGTCGGCGTCGCGGGCACGGCCACGGTCGCCTCGGTGTCCTACATGGGTGGGTGGGCCAACATGGGCGCCGACGACCTGTGGTGGGCCTGGCTGGGTCTCTCCGTGGTCGTCACGGCGCTGGCCAGTGCGTTCTCCTACTTCGCCGACATGGCCGACCAGCGCAACGACAAGCAGCAGCGGGCACTCGCCGAACTGCACAAGGCCAACGTGAAGCTCGAGGCGGCCCTGGAGGAGAACGCCGGCCTGCACGCCCAGCTGCTCGTCCAGGCCCGGGAGGCCGGGGTGCTGGACGAGCGGCAGCGGATGGCGCGGGAGATCCACGACACCCTGGCGCAGGGCCTGGCCGGCATCCTCACCCAGCTCCAGGCCGCGGAGCAGACGATGGCCGAGCCCGCGACGTGGCGCCGGCACGTCAGGAACGCGATGAACCTGGCGCGGGAGAGCCTCACCGAGGCCCGCCGGACCGTCCACGCGGTGGAGCCGTCGGTGCTCGCCGAGGCCCGGCTCCCGGACGCGATCAGCGACGTGACCAGGCGCTGGTCGGAGGTGAACCGCATCGACGCGGTGCTCACCACGACCGGCGACCCGCGGCCCATGCACGCCGACGTCGAGGTGACGCTGCTGCGGACCGCACAGGAGGCGCTCGCCAACGTGGCCAAGCACGCACAGGCCAACAGGGTCGGCCTGACACTGTCCTACATGGAGGACCTGGTGACACTCGACGTGCGCGACGACGGGGTCGGCTTCGACCCGAACGTCAAGCGCGCCAACGGTTCCAACAACGGCGGGTTCGGGCTCGCCGGCATGCGCCAGCGGGTGCAGCGGCTGGCGGGGCGGTTGGAGATCGAGTCGGAACCGGGTGGGGGCACGGCCATCTCGGCCGCGGTGCCGGCCATCCCCGCCGGGGGTGGGGAATGATCACGCTGCTCATCGTCGACGACCATCCGGTGGTGCGGGACGGCCTGCGGGGCATGTTCACCGCCGACCCGCGGTTCGAGGTGCTCGGCGAGGCCGGGGACGGCGAGGAGGCGATCGTGGCCGGCGAGAAGCTGCGGCCGGACGTGATCCTCATGGACCTGCGGATGCCCAGGGCCGACGGCGTCACCGCGATCAAGGAGCTGGCGAAGCGGGGGGTGCCGGCGCGGATCCTGGTGCTGACCACCTACGACACGGACAGCGACGTGCTGCCCGCGATCGAGGCGGGTGCCACCGGCTACCTGCTGAAGGACTCGCCACGCGACGAGCTGTTCCGGGCCGTGGAGGCGGCCGCACGCGGTCAAGCGGTGCTCTCCCCCGCCGTCGCGACGCGGCTCATGGGCCAGATGCGCCAGCCGGCGTCCGAGCCGCTCTCGCAGCGCGAGCTGGAGGTGCTCGAGCTGATCGCGCGGGGTTCGACCAACCGGGAGGCGGCGAAGGCGCTGTTCATCAGCGAGGCGACCGTCAAGACCCACCTGCTGCACGTCTACGCCAAACTGGGCGTCAACGACCGGGCGGCGGCGGTGGCCACGGCCTTCTCGCGGGGCTACCTCACCCCTCGCGGGTGATTTTGTATACCGTGAGAGGGGTGACAGTGTTCGACACCTACCGGCGGCCGCTGCGCAACCTGCGGATCTCCGTGACCGACCGCTGCAACCTGCGGTGCCGGTACTGCATGCCCGAGGCCGAGTACGTCTGGCTGCCGCGGCGGGACCTGCTGACGTTCGAGGAGATCTCGACACTGGTCGACGTCTTCACCGACCTCGGCGTGGACAAGGTGCGGTTGACCGGCGGCGAGCCGCTGCTGCGCCGCGACCTGCCGACGCTGGTCGAGATGCTGTCCGCCAAGCCGTTGCGGGACCTGGCGATGACCACGAACGGCGTCCTGCTCGCGGGCCACGTGGACAAGCTGAAGGAAGCCGGTCTGCACCGCATCACGGTCAGCCTGGACACCCTGCGGGCCGACCGGTCGAAGACGCTGTCGCAGCGGGCCACGCACCCCTCGGTGCTCAAGGGCATCGCGTCGGTCGCGCCGGCCGGGTTCACCGGCACCAAGATCGACACCGTGGCGTTGAACGGCACCAACGACGACGAGCTGGTCGACCTGGTCGAGTTCGGCAGGACGGTGCCGGCCGAGGTGCGGTTCATCGAGTACATGGACGTCGGCGGCGCGACCACGTGGTCACCGGAGCGGGTGCTGTCCCGCGCGGAGATGTTGACGCGGCTGTCCGCGCACTACGGGCCGATCACCCCGCTGCCGAACGACGACGGCGCGCCAGCGGACCGGTTCGAGCTGCCGGACGGGACGACGTTCGGCATCGTGTCGTCGACGACCAGGCCGTTCTGCGCGTCCTGCGACCGCAGCCGGCTGACCGCGGACGGGCTCTGGTACCTGTGCCTGTACGCGATGGAGGGCGTGAACCTGCGCGACCCGCTGCGGGAGGGCGCGTCGAAGGCGGAGCTGGCCGCGCTGGTCACCGCGGCGTGGACGGCGCGGACCGACCGGGGGGCCGTCGACCGGCTCGCCGAGCGCGACCGCCTGCCGTTCGTGCCGCTGACCGCGCTGAAGCAGGACCCCCACCTGGAGATGCACACCCGAGGCGGCTGAGGTCGCCGCCCACCTCAGGTCCTCACGGCCCGGTCAGCGCGGCCGCCAGCCCGTGCGCTCGGCCCACCGCTCCACGCGAGCGGCGGCCTCGTCGAACCAGGGCTCCTTGGCCTCGCCGTAGTCGTCGCTGTCCTCGTCGCCCACGTACCGGGCGGAGAGCTTCCGCTTCAACGACTCGTAGTCGGCCAGCTCGTCGGGGTTAGCGGCCAGCCAGTCGGGGAACAGCAGCGCGTACCGCCAACCCGGCGAACCCTCGACACGGACGTGGACGTTCGCGATCCGGCCGGGATCCGCGCTCGCGTGCAGACGCTTCTGCCACTGGGCGGGATCCGGCGCGTGCGCCTTCGGGTTGTCCCGGGTGATCCGGTCCAGCCGGGGAAAGCCCGCCGCGGCAAGGGGTTCGGCGAGCGCGTCCGCATCCTCGATGGAGCCGACGGTCACCTGCAGGTCGATGACGTCCTTGGCCGCGAGCCCGGCCACGGCCGTCGAACCGGTGTGGTCGACGCGGCGGACCAGGTCGCCGCCGGCCAGCGCGACCCGCTCGCGCAGCCGTTTCGCCTGTGCCGGCCAGGTGGGGTCGGCCTCGGCGAGGCGCGGGCCGCCGTACCGCGCGGGCCGGTGCAGCCGGACGTTGGCCTCGTACCGGACGAGCCGGTCGGCCCACAGCGCGTCGACGACGGCCAGCACCTCGTCCGGGGTGCCGCCGTTGTCGAGCCACACGTCGGCGGCGGCACGCCGGTCGGCCTCGCCGGCCTGGGTCGCGATGCGGGCACGCGCGTCCGCCTCGGCCATGCCGCGGTGGTGAACGACCCGGTGCACCCGCACCTCCTCCGGCGCGTCGACCACCAGCACCAGGTGGTAGGCGGCCCCCATGTGCGCCTCGACCAGCAACGGCACGTCGTGCACGACGACCGCGTCGGCGGCGGCCGCGGCCATCAGCTCGGCGGTCCGGGTGCGGATGCGTGGGTGGACGATGCCGTTGAGGGTGTTCCGCGCCGACTCGTCGGTGAACACCTTCGCGGCCAGTTTCGCCCGGTCGAGGGCGCCGTCGCTGATGACCTCGTCGCCGAAGGCGGCACGCACCTCGGCCAGTCCCTCGGTTCCCGGCTCGACCACCTCGCGGGCGATCCTGTCGGCGTCGATGACCACCGCGCCATGCTCGGCCAGCCGCCCCGCGACGGTCGACTTGCCGGACCCGATCCCGCCGGTGAGGCCTACGCGCAGCATGCGGCGATTGTGTCAGTGCTTCGTGAGCGCGAAGTCGGCCACCTGCCCGAGCAGCTGCCCGGCCTGGTCCTCCCGCACCATCGTCGGGACGACCTGCACGACCACGGTGACCCGCCCCCGCCCGGCGACGAGCATCCAGCTCGCGGCGCGGATGAGCACCCCGTGCCCGTCCCCCACCACGACGTCGTTCACGCTGGCCGTGCCGCCGGCGGACCGCTCGTCGGCCACGGTCGCGGTGCGGCGTTTGCGGGCGGACTCCTCGTCGACGTAGCTGGTGAGGCCGATCCAGATGGGCGCGCCGGCCGTTGGTTGGTCGGCCGCGAGTCCGTAGTAGCAGTCGAGCCGCGCCGTGCGCCCGATGTCGTCCTGCGGCACGCCGACGATCCGCCGCACCGGCCCCGGCACGAAGTGGTGGAGCATGCGGGTGAGGTCGTCGAGGGTGGCGACGGCGTCGCAGTCGTCGGGCACGGTCCGCTCGCCGCCGGCCTTCGGCCGGCTGCTCCCGATGACGGGCACGGCAGGGCTCTCCCTCGGCGGCGCACTGTGCGTGCAGCCGCCGAGCGCCAGCGCCGCGACCAGCACGGTCAGCCCTACCCGCATCGCCCAACGGTAGGTGAAGGGCCGGCCCCGTACCGGCGACCAAGTCGACTCGTTACATGAACGGGGCCCCGGGACCGGCCACGACCGACCGGCCCCGGGGCCTTTCGGGCGCCACGGCGCCGGCGGCCGTTCCGGTACCGGTCAGCCGATGCCGACGGACTGTCGTTCGGGCTCGATCACGGCCACGACCCGCTCCTGCTCGCGCGGGTAGGACATCCCGGTGTACTTCCTGGCCAGCTCGTCGACGATCTCCCACGCCGCGTCGCCTACGAGCCATTCGACCACCCGGCCACGGATGACGACGGGCTCGAACGGGTTGTCGGCAGGCGCGATGGACAGCGCCACCCGAGGATCGCGGCGCAGGTTGCGTGCCTTGCGCGTGCCGGGACCGGTGAAGAAGACGACCCGGTCGCCGTGGGCGCCGGCGTAGACGGGCACGGTGTGCGGCGAACCGTCCGGCAGGACGGTGGCGAGGTGCGCGATCGAGGTGCCGTCGAGCACCCGGCGCACGGTGGCTTCAAGCATGTGGCCTGCTCCTTCAGCGGGTGTTCGACGCCTCATCCTGACACGAGAAGGCCCCGGCCCGGTCACGAACGACCAGGCCGGGGCCTTCTCACGCTATGAACCACAGGGTTCGAGCCACGCCGACGCAGAACCCGCCGGCCCGACTCGACCCGTTGCCAACCCGGGTGCCCCCACCACCCCGTGGGCCACGTCCGGGAACCCCGGGCCAGCCCACGGAACGGCAGGGACGTCAGCGTCAGACGCCGCCGGACAGCTTCTCCCGCAGAGCAGCCAGCTGCTCGTCGGAGGCAAGCGTCCCGCCGGACTTCGGCTTGTCGGCGCCGGCGGAGGAGTACTCGCGCTCGGTGCCCTCGACCTCCGGGCCGCCCTCGACCTCGGCAGCGGCCTCGGCCTCGGCAGCCTTCTTGACCTGGGTCATGTGCTGCTCGTAGCGCGTGTGGGCCTCGGCGTACTGCCGCTCCCACTCCTCGCGCTGCTTGTCGAAGCCTTCCTGCCACTCCTGGGTGTCCGGGTCGAAGCCCTCGGGGTAGATGTAGTTCCCCTCGGTGTCGTACTCGGCCGCCATGCCGTACTGGGTCGGGTCGAACTCGGTGTCCGGCGTGAAGCCCTCGTTCGCCTGCTTCAGGGACAGCGAGATCCGGCGACGCTCCAGGTCGATGTCGATGACCTTGACCATGACGTCGTTGCCGACCTGCACGACCTGCTCCGGGATCTCCACGTGGCGCTCGGCCAGCTCGGAGATGTGGACCAGGCCCTCGATGCCCTCGTCCACCCGGACGAACGCGCCGAACGGAACCAGCTTGGTGACCTTGCCCGGCACGATCTGGCCGATCGCGTGGGTGCGGGCGAACTGGCGCCACGGGTCTTCCTGGGTGGCCTTCAGCGACAGGGACACGCGCTCGCGCTCCATGTCGACGTCCAGCACCTCGACCGTGACCTCCTGGCCGACCTCGACGACCTCGGACGGGTGGTCGATGTGCTTCCAGGACAGCTCCGAGACGTGCACCAGACCGTCGACGCCGCCGAGGTCCACGAACGCACCGAAGTTGACGATCGAGGAGACGACACCCTTGCGGACCTGGCCGCGCTGCAGCTGGTTGAGGAACTCGCTGCGCACCTCGGACTGGGTCTGCTCCAGCCACGCACGGCGGGACAGGACCACGTTGTTGCGGTTCTTGTCCAGCTCGATGATCTTCGCCTCGAGCTCACGGCCGACGTAGGGCTGCAGGTCGCGGACACGCCGCATCTCGACGAGGGACGCCGGCAGGAAGCCGCGGAGGCCGATGTCCAGGATCAGGCCACCCTTGACCACCTCGATGACCGTGCCCTTGACCGGCTCGTCGCTCTCCTTGAGCGCCTCGATCGTGCCCCAGGCGCGCTCGTACTGCGCGCGCTTCTTGGACAGGATCAGCCGGCCTTCCTTGTCCTCCTTCTGGAGGACCAGGGCCTCGACCTCGTCACCGACCTTGACGACCTCGTTGGGATCGACGTCATGCTTGATCGACAACTCACGAGAGGGGATGACCCCCTCGGTCTTGTAGCCGATGTCGAGCAGGACCTCGTCCCGATCGACCTTAACGATGGTGCCCTCGACGATGTCACCATCGTTGAAGTACTTGATGGTCTTGTCGATGGCGGCGAGGAAGTCCTCACCCGTCCCGACGTCGTTGATCGCGACCTGCTGTCGCGGCGCGGCGGCGCTGTCGGCCGGGACGATGGTGGTGTCGGTGGACATTAGCTAGGAGGCTCCGGTACGGCTTGGTTGAGAGTTGGCGGTTGACGGATTTGCAGTTGTGGTGCGGTAGTGGCATGGTTCGCCGGGCGAGAAAGACCCCTTCGAACGAAGCCCAACATCGCCCAACGCCGCGCGACCGGATCTGATTCCCGAGATGATGAACAGACGGCAGCACGAAACCACTGCGCGGGGGTATCCTACGCGGCTCTGCATCGACCGGGCAAACCTGGTCCCGGGGGTTTTCGCACCAAGGGGGGAAGATGTCGACGGTGGAGGCGGGCGCGGACGAGGGCCCACCGCCCCAGCGGACCGCTGAGCGGGTGCTCGGCACGGTCGGCAGCGAGCGGCGCTGGGCCGGCTCGGCGGAGTCGGTCTCCGCGAACAGCGCCTGGTGGGACGCCGACGCCGACGACTACCACGTCGAGCACGGTGAGTTCCTCGGGGTCACCGACTTCGTCTGGTGCCCGGAGGCCGTGCGCGAGGAGGACGTCCACCTGCTCGGCGACGTCGCCGGCCGGGACGTGCTCGAGGTCGGCTGCGGTTCGGCGCCGTGCGCCCGCTGGCTGGCCACGCGGGGCGCGCGTGTGACCGGGCTCGACCTGTCCGCCGGCATGCTGCGGTACGCGGCCGCCGCCAACGAGGCGACCGGCATCGACGTGCCCCTGGTCCGGGCCAACGGCGAGCGGCTGCCGTTCGCGTCTGAAACGTTTGATATCGCCTGTTCGGCGTTCGGCGCGATCCCCTTCGTCGCCGACCTGCCCGGGACGTTCCGCGAGATCGCCCGCGTCCTGCGGCCGGGCGGCTCCTGGGTGTTCGCCGTGACTCACCCGATGCGGTGGATCTTCCCGGACGATCCGGGCCCGAACGGACTGCGTGTGACCGGCTCGTACTTCGACCGCACCCCGTACGTGGAGGTCGACGCCGACGGTGACGCCACCTACGTCGAGCACCACCGCACGCTGGGCGACTTCGTCCGCGCGCTCACCGGCGCCGGGCTCACGATCGAGGACCTGGTCGAGCCGGAGTGGCCGGACGGGCTCACCGAGGTGTGGGGGCAGTGGAGCCCGTTACGCGGCGAGCTGTTCCCCGGCACGGCGATCTTCGTGACCCGGCGAGCGGCGTGAGGGTGGCAGGCGGACTCCTCGATGCCCAGACCACCCGGTTCGAGCGAGTCGACCCACTGCTGCCGCCGGCCGCGCCACCGCCGGAAGGCCACGTCCTCACCGCCGCGATGGGCAACGGCGACCGGGTCGCCGGGGTGCTCTCCTACTCCAGCTTCCCGCCGGGCACCGCGACCACGCTGTGGTCCGCGCTGGAGCTGTACGAGCTGCACCCGCTGCTCGGCGCGACGGGCGGCGCCGGCATGGACGTGTTGCTGCGGGAGTGGCGGCACGCGCTGGCGCGCCGGCAGGCCGGCCAGGACTCCGCATGCCTGCTCACCTGGCCCAGCCGCGACGCGGAGGCCGCGAAACCCCTGCTCGCGCACGGTTTCGTACCACTGACGAACCTGGCCGTGCGGGTCGGCGGCGTGCCAACTCCCCCGCCGGGCCTGTCGATCCGGCTCGCCACCGCGGCCGACCTCGACGTGGTGCTGGCGCTGGAGATGGCCGAGCTGGCGTACTCGGCGCTGGTCGGCGCCGCGATCGTGCGGCCGGACGCGGAGCGGGTCAAGCGGGAGGCCCTCGCCCGCCACGTCGACCAGGGCGACCCGATCTGGCTCGCGGAACGGGACGGCGTCGTGGCCGGCGTCGCGCACTGCCGCCTGATGGACGTCACGGCGCGCGGGCTGACCGCGACCCGGCTGCGCCCCGGCCGCTGGGGCTACGTCAACTGCGTGTCCGTGGCGGAGCCGTTCCGGGGCACGGGGGTCGCCCGCGAGCTGATGGCCGTCGCACTCCATGAGCTGTACAGGCGCGGCGCTACCGGCACGTTCCTCTACTACAACCCACCCAACCCGCTCGCGTCGGTCTTCTGGGCCCGCCAGGGCTACCGGCCGCTCTGGACCAGCTGGGAGCTGCGACCCGCGACCGCCCTGCGTTAGGCGAGAACCGGCGGCGACCCCCATGCCTCTTGTAGGTGAGCGACCGAAATGGGGGTGTGGTGACCGAGACATGGTTTTCCGAGCTGTACCGCGGCAGCTACCGGCGCCTCATGCTGACCGGGTACGCGATGACCGGCGACCTCGGCGTCGCCGAGGAGATAACGCAGGAGGCGTTCACCGTCGCCTACGGCAGGCGTGGCCGCGTCCTGCGTCTGGACAACCCGGAGGCGTGGCTGCGAACGGTCGTGGTCAACCTCGCCAGGCGGCGACACCGCCGCTCGACGATGGCCGACCGGCTGCTGCGCCGCCAGTCGGCCGAGCCGCCGCCGGCCGACCTGCCGATCGGTGAGCACGTCGACCTGCATGTCGCGATCCGGCGACTCGACGAGGACCTGAGGTCCGTCCTCGTCCTCTACTACCTGGCCGACCTACCGGTGGACGAGGTCTCGGCCATCCTCGACGTCCCGGTGGGGACGGTGAAGTCGCGGCTGGCCCGCGCACGGAACGCACTGGCGGCACGCCTGGGCACGGAGGTGGACCATGTCTGATCTCGACGCTGACCTGCGCGGACTGCGGGACGAGCTGACCGCGGCGATCCCGCTGCCCGACGTCGAGCGGATCGCCGGCAGGGCCCGCACCCGGCGCAGGCTGCAGGTGGGCGCGCTCCTGGCGGTGATCGCGGTGGTGGTGGCCGTGCCCGTCGTCCGTGCGCTGCCGGTCTGGCTGACCGCCGCCCGGCCGAACCCGGCGGAGACCAGCTACGTCGTGGACTTCGCCGACGCCAAGCACGGCTACGCGCTGAC
This sequence comes from Actinophytocola sp., assembly GCF_035634895.1. GTDB lineage: Bacteria > Actinomycetota > Actinomycetes > Mycobacteriales > Pseudonocardiaceae > Actinophytocola. Next base: position 16,513 of record NZ_DASQCC010000267.1, read on the forward strand.
GAGGACGTGCGAGCGGGGCACCGAGGTCTGCACGTTCACCCTGTACCGGACCGCCGACGGCGGCGAGACCTGGCAGTCGAGGCGGTTGCCACTCGCGCCTGGGGACGGGTTCTGGGACACCATGTACGTCCTCGGGCCCGACGAGGTCACGATCGGCAAGCCGGTCGGCCCCGAGACCACGAGGATCTTCAGCACCGACGGCGGCCGGTCCTGGGGTGTCGCGAACGACCTTGCCCGGGCCGGCACGGCGCCCCTCGCTCCCGGCGGGCTGCTGACCGGCGCGTGCGGCGAGCAGCCGTACCAGTACGGCGGCTGTGATGTCGTGGGCTCGATCCGGCCCGACACCGGGCAGTTCGTCGCCGCGCCCACGCAGCCGCGGTTGGTCCCAGTTCAGGTCGGGCCGGCGCCCACCGTGACCGGCAAGTGGTGGGTGGCCGGTGTGAACGCCACCCGCGACCGGCCGGTCCTCGCGGTGAGCGCCGACGACGGCAGGACCTGGTCGACCAACGAGCTGACCGAGCCGGTGGGACGGCGCTGGGCCGTCGTCGAGGGCGACGGCGTCCTGTACGCCACGGCCGCGGACGATGCCGGAAAGGTGGCCGGTGTGTGGCGCAGCACCGACGACGGCCGGTCGTGGACCCGGACCTGGGCGGCGAAACTCAAGCCGAAAGACCCGCGCGACGACTACCTGCCAACCGGAGTCGGCCCGTTCCTGGACAGCAGGCCCATCGCCGCCGGCGACGGCAGCCTCATCCTGGCCGACATGAAGCAGACGCTGG
>NZ_DASQCC010000268.1:0-23488 GCF_035634895.1 Actinophytocola sp.
TGCTCCGGCGACAGCTGCGCCGGCATCCGGTCACTCTTGCGTGGACTCACAACATCAGATGTCATCACTCACAGTGCCCATCCCGCCGGACCTTCGGCCCGGCGTGTCGGGCCGAACACACCGATCTTGAAACAGTCCCGCCTGCTCAACGCGGGGACCGTCGAGCTGATAACAATCCGACGCGTGCGGCCACAGGAACCGCGGCAGCTCGGTGACGTGCATGCTGGCGGGCCGGAACACCCGGTGCCGCAGTAGCTCGGCCGCCGCCGGCGAGGACGTGTAGGACACCGTCCTTGACGGAGTAGGCCTGGTTGTTGTCGATGTCGGTGATAAGTAGCGTGCCGTCAGGTGTGGTGCTGATCCCGGCCGGTGTGGCCAGGAATGCGCTGCTGACGGAGTCGCCGTCGGACGGTAGGCCTCGTTCGCCGGTGCCTACGACCGTGGTGATGATGCCGGACGGGTCCACTCGGCGGACGCGGTGTGCTTCGTCGTCGGCGATGTACACGGTGCCGTCGCCGGTGGTGGTGGCGTACGGGCCGGTCAGCTGCGCGTTCACGGCGGGGCCGCCGTCGCCGCTGAAACCCGCCCCGCCGGTGCCCGCGACGGTGCTGATGGTCCTGTCGGCGTCGATGCGGCGGATCCTGTTGCCCGACCGCTCAGCGACGTAGAGCGAACCGTCCGCGGCGACCTCGATGCTCTGCGGGTCGGTCAGCTCCGCTTGGTCGGCCGGGCCGCCATCACCCGCCGATCCACTCCTTCCCACGCCGGCCACGGTGGTGACCACGCGGTCGCGCGGCCCGGGTCCCGCGGCCACGTCCCACACGTCGCCCACGACCCGTGTGTCGCGGTGGCCTCCCCGCGGCCGCCGCACCCACGTCAGTGCCTCGTCGTGACGCAGGTCGGGCAGTGGTCGGGGCGCCTGTGCCGCGCACCAGGACGGCGTCGCCGCGGACGTGGCTCATGTTGACGACACCGCGACCCTCTCGCCCGACGGCCGCAGTTCCGCCAGCGCCGGCGGCAGCAGGATCCGCGACAAGCCGGGCAGGGCGCGGACCGACGCGACCAGCTCCTCGTAGTCCCGCCAGCGCCGCGTCAAGTCCTCGGCAGCCCGCGCCGTCGACCTCGGCGACCCGCTCCCGCGGCGACCGCAGGCGGCGCGCCAGCTCCGGGGCGACGTCGGCCAGGTCCGCTAGGTCAGAGCGCAGCGCGCCCCACCTCAGCCACGCGTACCGTCACGGACAGCGTGGCGGCCTCACATCGTCGGTAGGCGGGCGATGTCGGCTATCGCCTTGCTTGTCAGGTCCAGGAAATGGTGCACGCTCTCCCGGGCCGTCTCGGTGTCCGGGTAGCGTGCGTGCACGTACACGCCGTGGTGGGTTCGGTTGACGAACAGGTGCACCTGGTCCCCGACCGAGGCTCCCGGCAACAGGTGGGCCTTCCAGCGTTCCAACGCCTCGAAACGGTCCGAGCGGGTGAAGTCCTGGTAGTTCAGCGTCTCGATGATCTTCAGCCTCGAGGGTTGGAAGACATCCCGCAGCTCTCGCATCACGCGTGGGAACGGGACGTCGGCGTGCCGGAACGCCACGCGCAGTGACTCGTGCGCGCCTACCATCACCTCCCTGAAGGTCGCGGTGGCATGTGCGTCGAAGCGGATCGGGACCACGTTCGCGAACCAGCCGACGGACTCTGTCCACCCCGCGTCGCCTCGGGTGGACAGTGGGACGACACCCAGGAAGTCCTCGCGTCCGCCCAGGTCGCGTGCGGTGGCCGCCACGCAGGCGAGCAGGCCGGAGAAGAAGCTGCCGCCGTTGGCCCTGCACCAGCGGGCGAACTCCGCCGCCGTGGTCTCGTCGACCAGGTCGATCTGTTCTGCCTCGTGCGGAAGTGCCTCGCCGGGGGCTACCCCGAGGTCCAGGGGCAGCGTGGGCGGTACGCCGCCGCATGCGTCGGCGAAGTCGCGCCAGTATCGGACGGCCGCCTCGACCTGGGCCGGGTTCGCCGCGACCCGTTCGCGCTCCGTCGCGCAGAAGTCCACGAAGTTGGCGGGGGTCGGCAGATCTGCTTCCCTGCCTGCCACGGCCGCGGCGTACAGCTGCTGGATGTCCGACGCGACGACCGCGGAGGACTGGCCGTCGATGTTGGTGTGGTCGGACACCATGAACACCGTGGACGCCGTCTCGCGGATGACCACGCCGAAACCGTAGGCCGGCCACGCCAGTGGGTCGTCGAGGCTCGCGAACGTCGTCTTGAGCTGTGCGCGCACCTCGTCGGTGGTGGCGCAGTCGACCCCGTCCACGCGTTCCAGCGCGACCACCGCCGGGTCCAGCACGAACCGGCGTATCTCGCCGTCGGTCATCCTGAACCCGCTCAGCAGGGTGCCGTGCCTGCGGACGAAACGTTCCAGCACACCCTGCAGCACGTCGACGTCCACCGCGCCGGGGATGTCGGTGGTCGTCACGATCCAGTGCGGTGCGGCGTTGCCGGCGCGGTGGTCCAGCCGGACCCTGAGGTGGATCTCCTGGTTGTACGAGGGCGGCGCGTCGTGGTCCGGTGCCGCCTCGGCGGCGGCCCTGGTCTTCTCCGCCATCCGCCACTGCACGATCCGGCCCGGCTCGACCGCGTAGTCCGAGAATTCCATCAACCGCACGAACGACCTCCACCGGTGATTCCGCGCCGTGATTTCGAGGGTGAAACAGTCGAGAGCGACGCTAATGCGGATGCGCGGCGACGAGCCACCCCTAGGCGGCCCTTAGCTCCCCTATGGGTTTGGCAGACCATTCTCGCATTGTCGTCGACTCGTTTATCGTGGCGATTCGGGGCACGTCGCCACTGGGAGGCGAAATGATATTCCGCCGACTCCGGGAGCAGGAATGGACGGAGTGACCACATACGAATTGTCGGATTCGATGCCGGCAGAGGTGCGGGCGCTGGCCCGTCGGTTCACCGTGGTGCACGCGCTCAACGAGTTCGTCGGCGCACTGCCCTACTCGGAGTGGGTCGACCGGGCACCCAGTCACGCACGCAAGCAGATGCTGATGGCCAAGGTGCAGGACGAGGTGGGCCACGGCCACGTCACGGCCCGGCTCGCCGAGGACCTCGGGGTGGCCAGGGAACGCGTCCTGCTCGACTACGTCGAGGGAAAGTCCAAGGTGCACAACATCTTCCACTACGACTTCGCGTCATGGGAGGAGTTCGGGCCCGGCCTCCTGCTGCAGAACTCCGCCGCGATCGTGCAGTTCCAGTCGCTGATGCACGGGGTCTACCTGCCCTACGGCCGCGCGCTGCGCAGGATCGAGCGGGAGGAGTCGTTCCACTACCAGCACGCCCAGGACATGATCCACGAGGTGATGCTGCGTGGCGACGCCGACCAGCGGCGCACCGCGCAACGGTCGTTCGAGACCTGGCTGCCGCGCGTGCTGGCCTACTTCGGGCCGCGTGACGGCGACACCATCGGCGAGAACCGGGCGTGGCAACTCGGTATGAAACCGGACTCGAACGACGTGCAGCGGCAGCGGTGGCTGACCCGGATCATCCCGGTGTTCGTGCGGCTCGGCATCGACGTCGACCCGGCACTCGCCAGGCAGGACGAGTCCGGCACCTGGACCTACGCGATGCCGGACTGGTCGCAGGTGCGTGCGGTGATCAACAATGGCGGGCCTGCGTCGGAGAAGCGGCTGGCGTGGGTGCGTGGCGTGCTGGACCGCAACGCGCGGTACCGCAGGGCGATGGGACGGACCGCATGAGCCCCGTCGCGCCGGCGGACGGCGACATCTTCGAGGTGTTCGTGCAGGCCGGGGTGAGCAACGCCCTGACGCATGTCGGCTCACTGGTCACGGGGTGCCCCGACGAGGCGTGGTACCTGGCGAAGGAGACCTACTGCCGGCGGGACGACATCGCGCGGCTGTGGGTGGTGCGCCGGGGCGACATGATCGTGTCCGGGCCCGAGGACCTGCCGGCACTCACGGCACGCACCCGGATGCCGTTCCGGCAGGCCGGCTACCCGGTCGCCCGGCGCCGTGACCGGACGGGCGAGCCGGTCGCGGCGCCGGTCGAGGTGGGGCGGCCGACCTCCGGCCCGCCGAGCCTGACCGCGCTCTGGTTCGCACTCGCCGACGACCTCTTCCTGCTCGGCCACCGGCTGAGCAGGCACGTCGTGGACTACATCGACATCGAGGACTCACTGGCCACCGGATCGATCAGCCAGGAGGCCACCGCGCACGCCCGCCGCATCGTCGAGCAGTGCGGACTGACCGAGGCAGGCGCCGACGCGCACTTCTTCGACCGTCCGGCGCACTGTTGGTGCCCGTCGGGGGTGAGCCTGTGCGACCTGGACTCGTGGCCCGCGACCGTGGTCAGCGGGCTCGTCGTGGCAGCGGCCGTGGTGGCGCTCGCCGAGGAGACCCTCGCCGTGGACCCTGACCCGGAGCTGGTGCCCGAGCTGACCGCGATCCGCACCGAGCAGGCCATGCACCTCGAGCACTGGCGGCACTGGGTGGCGGCGCTCGCGGCCGACGAGGCCACCACCGCCGAGTTCACGACCGACTGCCGAGACATCGTGGCGTGCGCGGGTGACCTGCTGGGTGGCCCCGCGATGTCGCTGCCCGGCTCGCGGCTGCCGACCGACGCCGCGGACCTGGCGTCGGTGCACACCCGGTTCGCGGCGCTGCTCAAGGAGTCGGTCACCGGTGAGCTGACGGACCGGCCGACCCCCAGGGCCGCCGACCCGACGAACAGCCCGCTGCCCGCCGTGCTGCGCAGGGCGAAGGTCGTGCGCGACCGCTACCGGCCGGGGACCTTCCTGTGAGCGGCCCGTTTCCTGGCGACATGACGCTGAACGACGCCGTCGGCGGCGTACTCGATCCGGAGATCGACGTGACCCTGGCCGCGCTGGGCGTGGTGCGGTCCGTGCTGACCGAACGGGACCGCGTCGTCGTCACCCTGGCGCCCACCCGGATCGGCTGCCCCGCGCTCGGTGAGATCGGCAGGCGGGTCCGCGCGGCCGTGCACCGGGTGGCGCCCGGCGTCGCGGTCCAGGTGGAGTGGCTGCGCGGCACCTGGCGGCCCGAGGACGTCTCCGGCGCCGGGATCCGCGCGCTCACCTCGGCCGGCTACCGCGTGGCCGGCGGCGACACGTCCTGCCCCTACTGCCTTTCCGACGACGTGACGCGGGCGGGCCGGTTCGGCGGCGGCGTGTGCCGCACACCGTTCTCGTGCCGGTCGTGCGGTTCGTCGTTCGACCTGCTCGGCACCGCGACCTGCGGGTTGCGCGACGACATCACCTGAGGAGTCCGATGAGACTGGCCGGAACGACCGCCGTGATCACCGGCGGCACCAGGGGCATGGGGCGCGCCATCGCCGAACGCTACCTCGCCGAGGGCGCTCGGGTGGTCTGCGCGGCACGCAACACCCACGACGTCAAGGAAGTGCTCGACGCTGCCCCGGACCGGGCCTGGTACCACCCCGTCGACGTCACCGACGCCGACTCGGTCCGCGAGCTGATGGTGTGGTCGGTGGACACGCTGGGGAGCATCGACGTGCTGGTGGCCAACGCCGGGGTGAACCGCGACGGGCGCGTCGACAGGTTGCCGGTCGACGACTGGCACGACGTGGTCAGCACCAACCTCACCGGCGTGTACCTCGCGACCAGGGAGGTCGTGCCGCACATGACCGCGGCGGGCCGGGGACGGATCGTCAACGTGTCGTCCAGCATGGCCACGCGGGTGGCGATCGGGGCGGCCGCCTACTGCTCGACCAAGGCCGCGGTGGAGATGCTCACCCGCGTGTCGGCGATCGAGCTGGGACCGCGCGGCATCCTGGTCAACTGCCTCGCCCCGGGCATTCTCGACACGGGCATGGGCGAGGACCTGATCGCCAACGAACGGATCTGGGCGCACTACAGCAAGCGCCTCGCGCTCGGGCGGCCCGGCCGGGTGGAGGAGGCCGCCGACGCCGCGGTGTTCTTGGCGTCCGACGAGTCCTCCTACGTGAACGGGCACGTGCTCGAGGTGAACGGGGGTCTGCTGTGGTCATGACCGACCGTCCGACGACGGTGTGGCTGGAGGTCGCGGACGGGATCGGCACGATCAGGCTGGACCGCGCGCCGCTGAACATCCTCGACCGTGCGGCCCAGGCCCGGTTGCGCGCCTCGGCCGAGGCGGCGTCGGCCGATCCCGAGGTGCGGGCCGTCGTGCTCTACGGCGGCCGGTCGGCGTTCAGCGCCGGCGCCGACATCCGGGAGATGGCCGGGATGTCCTACCAGGACATGGTCGGCCATGCCGGGCTGCTGCAGGCCGCGTTCACCGCGGTCGCCGACATTCCCCAACCGGTGGTCGCCGCGATCAACGGGCCGGCCCTTGGCGGTGGCTGCGAGCTGGCGCTGACCGCCGACTTCCGGGTGTGCGCCGAGGACACGAGGATCGGCCTGCCCGAGATCCACCTCGGTGTCATGCCGGGTGCCGGGGGGACGCAGCGCCTGCCTCGGTTGGTCGGTCCCGGCAGGGCCAAGGAGATGATCCTGACCGGCCGGACCCTGGACGCCACCGAGGCGTTGGCGATCGGGCTGGTGGACCAGGTCGTGCCGGCCGCTGACGTGGCCGCCACGGCGTACGCGCTGGCGGCCAGGTTCCGTGCCGCACCCGCGCTCGCGGTCCGGGCGGCGAAGTCCGCGATCGATCAGGGTTGCGCGACCGATCTCGCCTCGGGGTTGGCGATGGAGCGGTCGCTGTTCGCGGGCTTGTTCGCCACCGAGGACCGGGTCACGGGCATGCGGGCGTTCCTGGAGCGCGGCCCGGCACAGGCGGAGTTCGAAGGTCGCTGAGGCTGACGACGCGCCCGTCCCCGGCAGTTGAGCTGCAGGGGACGGGCGCGTCGTCAGATCGTCAGGTGTTGCGCGGCCCGAACCAGCGGGTCAGGGCCGCATGGAGACCGTCGTCCTCGGTCGGCTGCCCTGCCCAGCAGACGTAGCCGTCCGGGCGGACCAGTATCGCGGCCGCGTCGCCCTGGCCGGTGGCGCTCACGTGGTCGACGCGGTCTGCCCAGCCCGCCACGCGGGCCCGGGTGTCCTGGCCGTCGAACTCGACGAGGAGGCCGCGGCCGGGGTGGAGGAGCTCGCTGATGCTGGTCCGAGCGCCCGCACGGGTGGTCAGGTCCTCGTCGGGCATCCGCAGGCCGGTCAGCGGGTGTTCACCCGGTATCGGGTACCGGATGCCGAGACCGGAGATCATGCCGGCGAGGTGGTGGTTGGTCTCCGGGAGACGCAGCAGGGACGTGAGGATCTCGCGCATGGCCTCGACGTCCCGCTCCCGGTCCAGCAGCAGGGCCTGGGCGGTCGCGGCCCGCAGCACCTCCTGCGCCACCGGGTGGCGTTCGTCGTGGTAGGTGTCGAGCAGGTCGTCGGGGGCGGTGCCCTTGACGACCGACGCGAGCTTCCAGCCGAGGTTGAACGCGTCCTGGAGACCGAGGTTCATGCCCTGGCCGCCGATCGGGAACACGATGTGCGCGGCGTCGCCGGCCAGCAGCACGCGGCCGACGCGGTACTGCTCGGCCTGCCGGCACGCGTCGCCGAACCGCGACCCCCACAGCAGTTCCTTCAGCTCGAGTGACCCGCCCGCCGCCGCCACCAGCACGGCACGCACCTCGTCCTCGGTGACCGGTTCGTCTCTGTCGACGCGGCGACCCATGTCGGAGAACATGAGCCTGTGCACGTCGTTCTCGAGGCTGACCAGGGAGAAGTGGGTGCGCTTCGCACCCTCCTCCAGCGAGACCTCGCCGGTCAGCCCGACCTTGGGAATGAACCGCACCTCGGCGTCGCCGCCGTCCGGGATCGCCGTGAACCAGTCGTCGGATGGCCGCACCAGCACGACGTCCGCGGCGACGCGCAGGTGCGGGCCGCCGTCGGTGCCGGGGAACGCCACACCGAGGATCCTGCGGATCCGGCTGCGCGCGCCGTCGCACGCCACGAGGTACCGCGCGGTGATCGCGTGGCGGCCGCCGGCGTCCTCGACGGTCGCGGTGACGCCGTCGGAGTCCGCCGCGAGGTCGACCAGCTCACAGCCTCGGCGCACCGCCACACCCGTGCTCGCCAGCCGCCGCTCCAGCATCTCCTCGACCCTGGCCTGGAGCACACCGGTCTGGTTGGGGTACCGCGAGCGCATGGCCGTGCAGTCCAGCGGAACGGGCAGGCCGCCGAAGAAGCTGTTCGTCAGCAGTCGCAGGTCGAGCCGGTGGGCGAGCAGCGGCTCCAGCATCCCCCGTGAGTCGAGGATCTCGGCGGTGCGCGGGTGCAGGTTCAGCGCCCGGGACTCCCCGGTCGGCTCGGGGTGCCGCTCCAGCACCACCGGCGTGAGTCCGGCCAGAACCAGCTCGTTCGCCAGCATCAGGCCCGCGGGGCCTGCGCCGACCACGATCACATCGGTGTCCACGTTTTCCCCTCGTCGGTCGGCCGGATCCGGCGGCTCGCGGTATCGGCTCCAGCGGAAACGCTATTGAGGCGACGAGACCCGACCAACCCCTAGTGGTCCCTTACCACTCCAGTCCGGCATTTCCTCGCCGCGAGCGGGCAGGACTAGGGGTTGGGCAGGTGTCACCGGAATCATTAGCGTTTCCATCGACGTGGCGTCGACATCGGAACTCGAGGTGGAACATGAGCGTGCTCGCTCCAGAAGCGCCATTGCGTGACCTGTCGGCGGAAGAGGTCGACGCATTCCACAGGGACGGCGCCATTCGTATTTCGGGGGTTTTCCCGTCGGAATGGGTGACCCGGCTCAGCGAAGGCGTCGACTTCGTGCTCGACAACCCGTCGATCCTCGCGCGGGCGACGGCGAGCCATGCCAGCGGACGCGGCACCGGCGACGCGTTCATGTGGAAGACGCACCAGACGTTCCACGACTTCGTCTTCACCTCGCCCGCCGCGCGGATCGCCCAGCAGCTGCTGCGTTCGCGGACCGTGAACGCCTTCTACGACCAGATCTTCGCCAAGCCGAAGGCGACCGGTCAGCCGACGCCCTTCCACGAGGACGCCAGCTCGTTCCCCATCGAGGGCGGCCAGGTGGTCGCCATCTGGATCGCGCTGGACCCCTGCGGGCCCGAATCGGCGGCCCTGAAGGTGGTGCGCGGCTCCCACGAGTGGGACACCGCGGGCGCACCCATGACCTCGAGCCTGATGCACTCGATGATGAAGGGCGGCAAGGGGACGGCCGCCGAGGCGCCAGCACCCGCCCCGGCCAGGCACGACGTGGTCGAGTGGGACGAGAAGGACCTGCTCGCGTGGGACCTGGTGCCTGGCGACGCGGTCGCGTTCAACCCGGCCGCCCTGCACGGCGCCACCGGCACCGGCCCGGAACGCGACCGCCGCGCGTTCTGCTCGCGCTGGCTCGGCGACGGCGTCACCTTCCAGCCCGACCGCGGTGTCCTGCCGATGCTGTGGGACCCGGCCATCGAGCCGGGCGACCCGATGGGTGGCCCGCTGTTCCCGCGCGTCCTGCCGACCATCGACGAGGCCGTCCGCGAATGGCGGCCCCAGGAACCGGACCAGGAGCGCGTCGACCGCTTCGTGCAGGCCATCCGCCGCGTCTGACCGCGAAGACCCGCGAAAAAAGACACCACCGACGCGCTCGGTGGTGTCTTTTTCCGTGCCGGGACCCGTCTCGCGCCCCGGCCGGGTCGGCCAGGGCGCGAGCGAGGCTCAGGGCAGCAGCAGGGTGCGCAGGTACCTGGCGAGGTCCTGGGGCGTCGGGTGTTCGTACGCGGCGGTGGCCGGCAGCGCGAGGCCGGTCGCCGTGTTGATCCGGTCGCGTAGCTCGATGGCGCCCAGTGAGGCGAACCCCATCTCGAGGAAGCCGCGGTGGCTGTCTATCGCGTCCGGGGAGTCGTGTCCCAGCACCGCGGCGGCGTTGGCACGGACCAGGTCCAGCAGGGTGACGTCCTGCTCGGCCGGTGTCAGACCGGCGAGCGTGGTGGCGAGGCCGGTTCCGTCGCCCACCGGTTCCCGAGTGCCGGTCCGGTCGGCCACGAGACGGGTGATCAGAGGGCTGGGGCGGGTCATCGTCAGCAGCGGGGCGAAGCGGTCCCAGTCGATGTCGGCGACCAGCACCTCGGTCTCGGCACTCGCCATCGCCCACCGCAGCGCGCGGATGGCCGCGTCCGGCCGCAGTGGGCGCAGCCCGGCCGCGGCCAGTTCGTCCGCCGCGGGGTCGTCGAGCCACGGTCCCCAGGCGACGGCGGTGGCGGGCCTTCCGTCGCGGTGCCGGCGTGCTACCTCGGCGTCGGCGAACGCGTCCGTCTCCGCCCTCGCGACCTGGTCGGTGCCACCGATCACGCCGGCGAGCGACGTGCACGCCACGTAGTGCCCCTCGACGAGCTCAGCCAGGACACCCGCACTCGCTTCGGCGGCGTGGATGACCACGTCCGGGGTGTGTTCGGCGAGCAACGCCGCGACCGAGGCACGGTCGGACACGTCGCACGACGCCGGCGCGAGCACGAGGTCCACCGGCTCGCCGCGCAACCACTCGGCGAGGTGCGCGCCCCGGCGGGACGAGGAACCGAACAGCAGCACCGTGCCGTGTGGGGACCAGTCCTCGGCGGTGGCGCGGGCTCGGGCCAGTCGCCTGGCGAAGACTCCCGACGGCCGGATCGCCACCTGGTCCTCCGAGCCCGTCACCACCGCACAGAGCCTCGCCAGCTCACGGGGCCCCGGGGCCGCCGGCAGGTCGACCAGCCCACCCCACCGCACCGGGTCGGTGAGTGCGAGGACCCGGCCGCGACCCCACACCGCCGCCTGCGCGGGGTCGACCGGGTCCACCGAGGAGACGGCGACGGCACCGCTCGTGACCCTCCACAGTGGAGCGCCGGCCGTCATCTGCTCGCCGGACAGGGAGATCACGCCCGAAAGTCCGGCAGGCGTGGGCTCTCCCGGCGTCGCCGTCACGACCTGGACGCCGCACGACGCCAACGCTTCGGTGATCGCGGCGGCCGTCGGGTCGCCGCCCTCGGCACGCACCAGCCAGGTCCCGGCCGGGGTGGAGTCGTTGTCGGGCACCGGTTCCCAGCGGATCCGGTGGACGTGGAGGTCGGCGCCCTCGCGCAGCGCCGCCAGCGCGGCCGCCATGGCGGTGCGGTCGACGCCGAGCGAGTCGGCGAGTGCGTCCTGGTCGAGGTCCGAGACCGGTTCCTGGGCGGGTGGTTCCGCCATCCAGTACCGCTCGCGCTGGAAGGAGTACGTCGGCACCTCCACCCGGCGCGCGCCGCCGAACACCCCGGCCCAGTCCAGCTCCACGCCGTGTGCGTACAGGCGGCCCACCGCCGCGGTCAGGGCGGCGACCTCGGGCTGGTCCCGCCGCATGCTCGCGACCAGCACCGCGTCCTCGACGCATTCCCGTGCCATGGCGGTCAGCACGGCGTCCGGCCCGACCTCCAGCATCACCTTCGCGCCGAGGCCGGTCAGCCTGGTGATGCCCGCCTGGAACCGGACGGTGTCACGCACGTGCCGGGCCCAGTAGTCGGCGGTGTACTCCTCGACCACGTCCCCGGTCAGGTTGGACACCACGGGAATCCGTGGCGGCCGGTAGGTCAGCTCGGCGGCCGCCGCACGGAACTCGTCGAGCATCCCGGCCATGTGCGGGGAGTGGAAGGCGTGGCTCACCCGCAGGCGCCTGGTCCTGCGTCCTTCGGCGTGCCACTGTCCCGCGATGTCCAGCACGGCGTCCCGGTCACCGGACAGCACCGTGGCCCGCGCCCCGTTCGCCGCCGCGACCGAGACGAACTCCGCCATGCCGGCCAGCGACTCGGTCACCTCGGCGAGTCCCGCCTCGACGGCGACCATGGCGCCACCTGCCGGCATGGTCTGCATCAGCCGGGCTCTGGCCGACACGAGCGCACACGCGTCCGGCAGGTCCAGCACGCCCGCGACGTGCGCGGCCGTCAGCTCGCCGATCGAGTGCCCCATCACGTGGTCGGGGTAAACACCCCAGTGTGCCAACAGGTCGGTCAGCGCGACCTCGATCGCGAACAGCGCGGACTGTGCGAGCGCCGTCTGGTCCAGCGCATCGGGGGAAGCACCGAAGACGACCTCACGCACCGGTTGTTCGAGCAGGTCGCAGACCCGGTCGAACGACCGCGCGAACACCGGGTACGCCTCGTAGAGGGCCTGGCCCATCCGGTGCCGCTGCGCGCCCTGTCCGGTGTAGAGGAACGCCAGCCCGCCCTGACCGGCACGGCCCTCCACGACGTTGCCGGTGGGCTGGGCGCGGCTGAACGCGTCGAGGCCGCGGATGGCCTCCTGCAGGTCGGCCGCGACCACGGCGGCCCGCACCGGCAACGTCGCGCGGGTCGCCGCCATCGAGCTGCCGATGTCCGCGACCCGCGTCGCGGGCCGGTGCGCGAGGTGGTCGCGCAGTGCCGCCGCCTGAGCCCGCAACGCCCTGGTGCTCCTGGCCGACAGCGGGATGGGCACCACCGGGGGAACGTCTCCCGGCTCCGGCGCGGGAAGCGGGTCACCCTGTTCGAGGATCACGTGCGCGTTGGTGCCGCTGATGCCGAACGACGACACCCCGGCACGCCGGGGCCTGCCGGTCGCCGGCCAGTCCTGTCGACGGGTGGCCAGCGCGACCGCGCCGGAGGACCAGTCGACGTGCGGGGACGGCTCGTCGGCGTGCAGTGTCGGCGGGACGACGCCGTGCCGCATCGACTGCACCATCTTGATCACGCTCACCGCGCCGGCCGCGGCCTGCGTGTGGCCGAGGTTGGACTTGACCGACCCGACGAGCAGTGGGTGCTCGCGCTCGCCGCCGTACGCGGCGATCAGTGCCTGGGCCTCGATCGGGTCGCCGAGCACCGTCCCGGTGCCGTGTGCCTCGACCACGTCGACCTGGTCGGGGGTGAGCCGGGCGTTCGCCAGTGCCTGCCGGATCACCCGCTGCTGGGCAGGGCCGTTGGGTGCGGTGAGCCCGTTGGAGGCCCCGTCCTGGTTGACCGAGGTGCCCCGGACGACCGCGAGCACCGAGTGGCCGTTGCGACGGGCGTCCGACAGCCGTTCGACCATCAGCACCGCGACGCCCTCGGACCATCCCGTGCCGTCCGCGCCGGCGCCGAAGGACTTGCACCGGCCGTCCGGCGCGAGACCGCGCTGCCGGCTGAACTCGACGAACGTCGTGGGACTGGCCATCACGGTCACCCCGCCGGCCAGCGCCATCGTGCAGTCGCCCTGTCGCAGTGCCTGGCAGGCGAGGTGCAGAGCGACCAGCGACGACGAGCAGGCGGTGTCGACGGTGACCGCGGGGCCCTCCAGCCCGAACGTGTACGCGACCCGGCCGGAAAGGACACTCGCGGTGTTGCCGGTCCCGACGTGCCCCTCGACGCCCTCGGGGAGCGCGGACAGCCGGGTGGCGTAGTCGTAGTACATGACACCGGCGAACACGCCGGTCCTACTGCCGCGCAGGGAAAGCGGGTCGATGCCGGCCCGTTCGAGTACCTCCCACGACGCCTCGAGCAGCAACCGCTGCTGCGGGTCCATCGCGGTCGCCTCGCGTGGCCCGATGCCGAACAGGTCGGCGTCGAAGTCGGCGGCGTCGTAGAGGAACCCGCCCTCCCCGGTGTCGCTCCGACTCGCCAGCGCGTCGAGGTCCCAGCCGCGATCGGCCGGGAACCCGGCTATCGCGTCGCCGCCGTCGAGTACCAGCTGCCACAGCTGGTCCGGGGTGCGGACACCGCCGGGGACCCGGCAGCTCGTGCCGATGATCGCGATGGGTTCGTCGGTGGCGGCGGACGCGGTCACGGTCGTGGGCGCGCCGCCCGCGCCGGACAGCTCGGCGCGGAGGTGGTCGGCGAGGGCCCTCGGGGTCGGGTGGTCGAACACGAGGGTCGCGGGCAGCGGGAGTCCCGCCGCCCTGGCGAGCCGGTCGCGCAGCTCGATTCCCATCAGGGAGTCGAACCCGAGTTCGCCGAACTGCCGGTCGGAGTCGATGTCGGTGCCGGAGGCGTGTCCGAGCACGAGGGCGACCTCGTCGCGGACCAGCTCGAGCGGGTCGGTGTCGGCCATCTCACGAACGGGTGCGGCCGGTGCGGCGCGCCGCACGGGCAGGCGGACCAGGTCGCGGAGGATGGGTGGCACGAGGTCTGGTGCGCGGCGCAGAGCGGCGGTGTCCAGCGCGATGGGCACCAGCGCCTCGGCGCCGTCGGCGAGTGCCGTGTCGAGCAGTGCGAGCGCGTTCTCGGCGTCGAGCGCGGCCACGCCGGCACGCGCGAGCCGCGCGTTGTCCACTGTGGACAACTCGCCGGTCATGCCGGCGCGCGTGTCCCATCGTCCCCAGGCCAGCGCGGTGGCCGGCAGGCCGGCGGCGCGGCGGTGGGCGGCCAGGCCGTCCAGGAACGCGTTGGCGGCGGCGTAGTTCGCCTGGCCTGGCGCGCCGAGCACCCCGGCGGCCGAGGAGAAGAGCACGAACGCGGCCAGGTCGCGGTCTCTGGTCAGTTCGTGCAGGTGCCACGCCCCGCGTGCCTTGGGCCCCAGCACGGCGTCGAGGCGGTCACCGGTCATCGTCGCCACCACTCCGTCGTCGACCACCCCGGCGAGGTGGAACACGGCCGTGAGCGGGTGTTCGGCCGGAATGCCGGCCAGGACGGCCGCGAGCGCGTCCCGGTCGGACACGTCACACACGTCGACCCGCGTGGGTGTCCCGGCCACGTCCACGGTGCCACCCCGCCTGCTCACGAGGAGCAGGTGGCGAACGCCGTGCCTGGCGACGAGGTGCTCGGCCACGGCCTGCCCCAGCGCGCCGGTGGCGCCGGTGACGAGGACCGTGCCCGCCGGGTCCACGCCGGGCCATGTGTCCGATGTGGACACCCGGGTCAGTCGTGGGGCGAACACGTGCTCACCCCGAACGGCCAGCTGGTGTTCGGCGGGCACGAGCACCGGGGCGGTGGGTGCGTCCACGAGCACGATGCGCCCGGGGTGCTCGGACTGTGCCGACCTGGCGAGCCCCCATGCCGCGGCCATCGCGGGGTCGACGTCCTCGCCGGGCTCGACGGCCACCGCGCCCGTCGTGTGCAGCAGCAGCCGGGACCCCGCCGAGTCCGCGTCCGCGAGGAAGTCCTGGATCGTGGCCAGGGTTCGGCCGGTCACCTCGCCGACCGGACCGGGGGTGACGGGGACGACGACGGTGTCCGCCGCCGGGGCGTTGGACCGCTCCACGACGGGCGTCCACGTGACCCGCAGCAGCGAGCCGCCCGCCGGTCCCGGCGCGCCGGTCAGTGGCCGGAACCGCAGCGACGCCACCGACAGCACCGGCGCACCGCGCTCGTCGGCCGACGACAGCGCGAGTTCGTCGCTGTCTACAGAGGACACACGGATCCGCAGGGCGGTGGCACCCGTCCCGGACAGGCTCATGCCCGACCAGAGGAACGGCAACCGGATCTGGTCGGCGTCGGCGAACAGGGTGCCGAGCGTGCCGGCGTGCAGTGCGGCGTCGAGGAGTGCCGGGTGCAGACCGCACCGCACCGCGTGCTCGTGCTGGTCCGCCGGCAGACGCACCTCGGCATACACCTCGCCACCGAGCGACCACGCCCGGCCGAGGCACCGGAACGCGGGCCCGTAGTCGAACCCGACCTCGGCCAACCGCTCGTAGAAGTGCTCGGTGTCGAGGGCCTGCGCGCCAGGCGGCGGCCATTCCGTGGCCCATTCGCATGAGTCGGTGTGCCGGGGAGGCGAGACGGTGCCCCGCGCGTTGCGGGTCCACTCGGCCGCGGCGTCGTCCTCGCGGGAGTAGATCTCGACCGAGCGGCTCCCGTCCTGACCCGGTGCGCCGACCACGGTCTGCAGCTGGGCCGCGGTGGTGCCGGCGAGCACGAGCGGGGTCTCCAGGCTCAGCTCGTCGACCGTGCCGCAGCCGGCCCGGTGCGCGGCCAGCGTCGCGAGTTCGGCGAACGCGCTGCCCGGCAGCAGCACCTGCCCGGCGACCGCGTGGTCGGCCAGCCACGGCTGGGTCCGCAGCGAGAGCCTGCCGCTGAGGACGATCCGGTCCTGGTCGGCCAGCGCCACGACCGCGCCGACCATCGGGTGGTCCGCGGCACCCAGTCCGAGCGAGGTCGCGTCGGCGGCGATCCCGCCGCTGGGCAGCCAGTACCGGTGCCGCCGGAACGCGTACGTCGGCAGCCCGACGCGGGAGCCGTCGGGGAAGAACCTGGTCCAGTCGACCGACACCCCCCGGGTGTGCGCCGAGGCGAGCCCGGTCGTGACGGTGGTGACCTCGGGGTGGTCGCGGCGCATCAGTGGGATCGTCGCGGTGCCTGGCACGCTCTCGGCGGCCATGGCCGCCAGCACGCCGTCGGGTCCCAACTCGACGCACGTGACCACGCCCTGGTCCCGCAGCCACCGCATGCCGTCGTGGAACCGGACGGCGTGCCGCAGGTGCCGCACCCAGTAGTCGGGGGTGCCGACCTCGTCGGCCGGGACCAACCTGCCGGTCAGGTCCGACACCAGCGCGATGTCCGGCCTGCCGTAGGTGAGGCCCGCCGCGACCGCGCGGAACTCGTCGAGCACCGGATCCATCCTGGCGGAGTGGAAGGCATGGCTCACCCGCAGGCGCCGGACGCGGCGACCGCGCGCCTCCCACTGCCCGGCGACGGCGAGCACGGCGTCCTCGTCCCCGGAGAGCACGACCGACCGGGGGCCGTTGACGGCGGCGATGTCCACACCGTCGACGAGCACCGGCCGCAGCTCGTCCTCCGTGGCCGCCACCGCGACCATCGCACCGCCGGCCGGGAGCCGGTCCATCAGCCTGCCCCTCGCCGCGACGAGCCGGCAGGCGTCGGACAGCGAGAACACCCCGGCCACGTGCGCGGCCGCCAGCTCGCCGACGGAGTGGCCGAGGAGGAAGTCCGGGCGCACACCCCAGGACTCCAGCAGCCGGAACAGCGCCACCTCGATCGCGAACAGGCCGCTCTGGGTGTTGACGGTGCGTGCCAGCTCGTCCGCGCCGCCGGTGAACACGACATCGCGCACATGGCTGTCCAGGTGGCGGTCAAGCTCGGCACAGACGTCATCGAAGGCGGCGGTGAAGACCGGGAACGCCTCGTACAGCTCCCGTCCCATGCCGGGCCGTTGCGCACCCTGACCGGAGAACAGGAACGCGACCTTGCCATCGACCACCGCACCGGTCACCACGCCGGGGGTGGCCTCACCCCTGGCCAGGGCCTCGAGCCCGGCCAGGTGGTCACCAAGGACGACGGCCCGGTGTTCGAGCGCGCCGCGGTGAGCGGCCAGCGTGTACCCGATGTCGGCCACGGACCTGCCCTCGACCGCCGCCACGAGCCGTGCCGCGTTGGCGCGCAGTGCTTCCTCGTCGCGACCGGACAGCACCCACGGCCTGAGGGCCGGCGGCTCGGCACCGTCGGGATCGGCACCGTCGGGATCGGCGACCTCGACGGGTGGGGCCTGTTCGAGGACGACGTGCGCGTTGGTGCCGCTGATGCCGAACGACGACACCCCGGCGCGGCGCGGGTGGCCGGTCGCCGGCCAGGGCCGCTGCTCGCGCAGCAGCGACACCGCGCCTGCCGACCAGTCCACGAGCGGTGTCGGCTCGTCGGCGTGCAGGGTCGCGGGCAGCACGCCGTGCCGCATGGCCATGACCATCTTGACGATCCCGGCGACACCGGCGGCGGTCTGGGTGTGGCCGATGTTGGACTTCACCGTGCCCAGCCACAGCGGCCGGTCCGCCGGCCGGTCCTGTCCGTAGGCGGCGAGCAGCGCCTGCGCCTCGATCGGGTCGCCGAGGCTGGTGCCGGTGCCGTGCGCCTCGACCGCGTCCACCCTGGCGGCGGTGAGGTGCGCGCCGGCAAGGGCCTGTGCGATCACCCGTTGTTGGGCGAGGCCGTTCGGTGCGGTCAGGCCGTTGGACGCGCCGTCGGAGTTCACCGCCGAGCCACGCACCACGGCCAGGACCGGGTGGCCGAGCCGGGTGGCGTCGGAGAGCCGTTCCACCAGCAGTACCCCGGCTCCCTCGCCCCAGGCGGTGCCGTCCGCGTTCGCCGAGAACGCCTTGCAGCGACCGTCCGCGGCCAGTCCTCGCTGCCTGCTGAACTCGACGAACATGGTCGGCGCCGCCATCACCGAGACCCCGCCGACGACGGCGAGGGTGCACTCGCGTTGGCGCAGCGCCTGGCCGGCGAGGTGCAGTGCGACCAGCGACGACGAGCAGGCGGTGTCGACCGTGACCGCGGGCCCTTCGAACCCGAACGCGTAGGACACCCGCCCGGAGATCACGCTCGCGGCGTTTCCGGTCAGCAGGTGGCCCTCGACGGTGCTGTCGGAGGTGGCGGCACCGGACCCGTAGCCGAGCTGGGCCGCACCGACGAACACTCCCGTCCTGCTGCCGCGCAACGAAAGGGGGTCGATCCCCGCCCGTTCGAACAGCTCCCACGACAACTCGAGCAGCACCCGCTGCTGCGGGTCCATCGCCAGTGCCTCGCGCGGTGAGATGCCGAAGAAGCTCGCGTCGAACTGGTCGACGCCGTCGACGAACCCGCCTTCACGGACGTAGCTGGTGCCACGCCGGGTGGGGTCGGGGTCGTAGAAGGCGTCGAGGTCCCAGCCCCGGTCGGTGGGGATCGGCCCGATCGCGTCCCGGCCGTCGGCGACCAGCTGCCACAGGTCCTCCGGGGACCGCACACCGCCGGGGAAGCGGCAGCTCATCGCGACGATCGCGATCGGCTCGCCGGACGAGGCCAGTGTCCGGTTCTCCCGGCGCAGCCGTTCGGTCTCCTTGAGCGACGCGCGCAGGGCGGCGAGGACCTCGCCGTCGCTCGTGCGCGGGGTGTCGTTCACGGCGGTCATTCGCGTGGTCTCCCCGTGGTCGGTCAGGACTGGGTCTGTTGCAGGGCCATCCGCACCAGGGTCTGCGCGTCCATGGCGTCGATCGAGTCGTCCGCCGGTTCGGCCGGCTGGTCGGTGCCGGTCGCCGTGTCCAGGCCCGCGAGCCCGAGCAGGACATCGAGAACGCCGGCGTCGCGCAGCCTGGACACCGGCAGACCAGCGATGGCCGCGCGGATCCTGGTCTCCTCCGGGTCCGTGGCCTCGCCGGTCGTCTCGGCGTCCGGTACGAGTTCGGTCCGCAGGTGCTCGGCCAGCGCGGCGGGCGTCGAGTGGTCGAACACCACGGTGACCGGCAGGCGCAGCCCACTGGCGGCGTTGAGCCTGTTGCGTAGTTCCACGGCGGTGAGCGAGTCGAAGCCGAGTTCCTTGAACGCCTTGCCGACCGGGACGGCGTCGCCCGAGGTGTGGCCGAGCACGGCGGCCACGGCCGAGCGGACGAGGTCGAGCAGGACGGCATCCTGCTCCCCCGGCGAGAGGCCGGCGAGCCGCCGTGCCAGCGCGGGCCCACCGCCCGCGGGGGACGCGGCGGCGCGGCGCGTGCCGACCAGGCCACGCAGCAGGGCGGGCACACCGTCCGCGGCGGCCCTCAGCGCGGGGAGGTCCAGCCGCATCGGGAGCAGGACCGCCGGTGCGGCACGCAGCGCGGTGTCGAACAGGCTCAGGCCTTCCTCGGTGGACAGCGGCACCACGCCTGCCCGGCCCATCCGCGCCACGTCCGCGGCCCCGAGGTCGCCGGTCATCTCGCTGCGGTCGGCCCACAGGCCCCAGGCCAGCGACTGGGCCGGCAGTCCTGCCGCACGGCGGCGCTGCGCGAAGGCGTCCAGGTAGGCGTTGGCGGCGGCGTAGTTGGCCTGCCCGGCGCCGCCGAACGTGGCGGAGGCCGAGGAGAACAGCACGAACGCCGCGAGGTCGTCGCCGAGGGTCAGTTCGTGCAGCGCGTCGACGGCGTCGACCTTCGGCCGCATCACGAGGTCGAGGCGGTCGGGGGTCAGCGCGTCGAGGATGCCGTCGTCGAGCACACCGGCCGCGTGGACCACCGCGGTCAGCGGACCGAGGTCGGCCCGTGCGGCGACGAGCACGGCGGACAGCGAGTCCCGGTTCGCCACGTCGCACTCGGCGACGGTGACCTCGGCGCCCAGCTCGGTCAGCTCGGCGACGAGCCGCTCCGCGCCGGGGGCGCGCCCGCCGCGCCGGCTGGTGAGCACCAGGCGGCGCACTCCGTGCTCGGTGACCAGTCCGCGGGCCACCAGTCCGCCCAGCACCCCGGTTCCGCCGGTGATCAGGACCGTCCCGGCCGGGTCGAGTGGCGCGGGCACCGTCAGCACGATCTTGCCGACGTGGCGGGCGCGGCTGACCCACCGCAACGCCTCCGGCGCGTGCCGGACGTCCCAGGTGGTCAACGGCAGTGGCGCCAGGTCGCCGTGGGACATCAGGTCGAGTACGTCGTGCAGCAGCTCGCCTGTTCGCTGCGGCCCGGCCTCGACCAGGTCGAACGCCCGGTAGGCGATGCCGGCTCCCGGGTCGCGGAGGTCGGTCTTGCCCAGCTCGACGAAACGGCCGCCGGGCGACAGCACGCGAAGGGACGCGTCCACGAACTCGCCGGCGAGTGAGTTGAGCACGACGTCGAACCCGCCGGCCGCACGGAACTCGTGCTCGAAGTCGGTGGTGCGGGACGAGGCGATGTGGTCGTCGTCGAGCCCGAGTGCCCGCAGCGTGTCCCATTTCGCGGGGCTCGCCGTGGCGAACACCTCGGCGCCGAGGTGGCGTGCGAGCTGGATGGCGGCCATGCCGACCCCGCCCGCGCCCGCGTGGACGAGCACGCGTTCGCCCGGTTGCAGCGCGGCGATGTCGACGAGTCCGTACCAGGCGGTGAGGAACGCGACCGGCACGGACGCGGCGGTGGCGAAGGTCCAGCCGGGCGGGACGGGAACCACCATGCGGTGGTCGGCGATCGCGTACGGGCCGAAGGCACCGGGGAACAGGCCCATCACCCGGTCGCCGGGCCGCAGGTCGGTGACGTCCGGTGCGGTCTCGACCACGACTCCGGCGCCTTCGCTGCCCATGACCTCCTGGTCGGCGAGCATGCCGAGCGTGAGCACGACGTCGCGGAAGTTCAGCCCGGCGGCCCGAACCGCGACCCTGACCTCACCGGCGTCGAGGGGGCGCACTGATTCCGGTGAGGGGATGAGGGCCGCCCCGTCGACGGTGCCGGGACTGACGACGTCCAGCCGCCAGCCGGGTTGGTCGGGTGGGGTCAGCTGGTCGGCGGCGGCGGTCACGCGCGGTACGAACGCCTGGCCTCCTCGGACGGCGACCTGCGGTTCGTCCAGCGCGGGCAGAGCACCGAGTGGCACAGTGCCGTCGATGTCGGCCAGCACGAACCGCCCCGGGTGCTCGGACTGCGCCGACCTGACCAGTCCCCACACGGCGGCGGCGGCCACGTCGGTGACGGCGTTGCGCCCGTCCACGGCGACGGCGCCCTCGGTCACGACGAGCAGGCGGGAGTCGGCGAAGCGCTCTTGTCTGGTGAAGGTCTGCACCAGGTGCAGGGCGTCGGCCGCCAGCTCCCGTGGGGACCCGCCTTCGAGGCGGGCGACCATGACGTCTGGCACCGGATCGAGGTCCGGGTCGAACGGGGTGGGTTCCGGGCCGGGCTCGGGTAGTGCGACCGGCACCCAGTCGACGGTGAACAGCGAGTCGGACCGAACACCACGGTCGACGCGCAGCCGGTCGGCGGAGACGGGGCGGAGCACGAGTGCGTCGACGGTGATCACGGGTTGGCCGGCGGTGTCGGTGGCGGTGAGGGCGCCGTCCGGAGTGATGCGGACGCGGAGTGACGTGCTGCCGGTGGCGTGTAGTGAGACGCCGGTCCAGGTGAACGGGAGCAGGACCGCGCCAGGTTCGACGGTCTGGTCGGTGAGCGCGAGTCCATGCAGGGCGGCGTCCAGGAGTGCCGGGTGGATGCCGAAACCGTCGGTGGCGGTGGCTGTATCGCTGTCGGTGCCTGTGCCTGTGTCGCTGCCGTTGGGGAGGGCGACCTCCGCGATGACGTCGGCTCCGTGGCGCCATGCGGCGCGCAGTCCTCGGAAGAGGGGGCCGTAGTCGAGCCCGTTGTCGGCGAGGTCGCGGTAGAGGTCGTCGACGGTGATCGGGGTCGCCTGGATGGGCGGCCATGGCAGGGGTGCCGGGGTGGTGGCGCCTCGGGTCAGCAGGCCGGTCGCGTGTCGGGTCCAGTCCTCGGTTCCCGAGGGTCGGGAGTGGATGGTCACCGGGTGGGCGCCACCGTCTTCCGGTGGGCCGACGACGACCTGGAGGTCGACGGGTTCGTCGCCGAGGACGAGCGGGGCTTCGAGGGTGAGCTCTTCGACGCGGTCGCGGTCGACTTCGTCACCGGCCCGGATGGCGAGGTCGACGAAGGCGGTGGCGGGCAACAGGACGGTGTCGAGGACGGTGTGGTCGGCCAGCCAGGGGTGAGTGCGGGTGGAGAGGCTGCCCGTGAACACGACTCCGCCGGAGTCGGCGAGCCGCACCATCCCTCCCAACAACGCATGCCCCGTGGCCGCACCCATCCCACCGCCGCCGGTAGGTGCGTCCAACCAGAACCGACGCCGCTGAAACGGATACACCGGCAGCTCAACCCGAGACCCACCACCAACGAAACCCGACCAGTCAACGGGAGCGCCACCAACCCAAGCCTGCGCGAGGGACCGGGTCATGCGTGTCATGCCACCGTCATCGCGACGCAGGGTCCCTACCACAACCGCGTCCACCCCAGCCGCCTCGACACTCTCCTCCACACCCATCGTCAACACCGGATGTGGACTCACCTCGACAAAAACAGAGAAACCAGCCGACAACAACGCCTCAGTAGCATCACCAAACAACACTCGCTCACGCAAGTTCTTGAACCAGTACCCACCATCCAACCCCGCGGAATCAAACCATCCACCCGTCACCGACGAAAAGAACGGCACCTCAGAAGAACGAGGGACCACCTCCCCCAACACCTCAAGGATGGACTTTTCCAGCACATCAACCTGGCCAGAATGAGACGCATAATCCACCGGCACCCACCGAACGCGAATCCCCCGACGCTCACACTCCCCCACTACCCGCTCCAACCCCACCACATCACCCGACAACACCGTCGACGACGGACCATTCACCGCGGCAACACCAACACCCCCAACCCCACCCAGCAAAGTCTCAACCTCAGACACCCCCAAACCCACCGAGACCATCCCGCCGCCACTCAAACCCACCAACAAACGAGAACGCGACACCACCACCCGCGCACCATCCACCAACAACAAACCACCCGACACCACCGCAGCCGCAATCTCACCCTGCGAATGACCCACCACCGCAGCAGGCACCACACCAAACGAACACCACACCTCAGCCAACGACACCATCACAGCCCACAACACCGGCTGCACCACATCAACCCGACCCAACAAACCCTCATCACCCAACACATCAAACAAAGACCACGACACAAACCCACTCAACGCCTCAGCACACTCACCCATCCGCGCCTTGAACACCTCGCACGAACCCAACAGTTCCCGCGCCATCCCCACCCACTGCGAACCCTGACCCGGAAAAACGAACACCACACGACCGTCG
>NZ_DASQCC010000269.1:0-30710 GCF_035634895.1 Actinophytocola sp.
CCGTCCACGGGCTGACCAACGACGACACGGGGTTCACCGACGTGCACCGCAGGCCGGGCGTCGAGCCGGTCCTGGAGGCGTGCCGGGTGCCGGTGACGCGGATGGACCGGCCCGTGTACATCACCGCGGGGACCGCGGACGACATCGTGCCGGCGGAGGTGGTGACGTCGTTCGTGACGGACCTGCGGGACGCCGGCGCGGACGTCATCTTCGACCGGCACGACGGCGCCAACCACGTCGGCCTCCTGTCCGCCGGCCTCGACCGGATCATCGCGTGGGCGACCCGGATCGTCCGCGCCCGCACGGGTTTCGACTGGTTCGACGCGGACCACGACGGCCGGCTCACCGGCGACGACTTCGCGGTGTACGCGCTGCGGCTGGCACAGGCGTGCGGCGCGGCGCCGGGATCGGTGTGGGCGCGGGCCGTGCGCGAGGGATACGCGGAGCTGTGGCGGGCGATCGCGGCCGGCGCGGACGCCTCCGGGTCGGTGGACCGCGCGGAGTTCATGCGGCACGTGGAGACCGGCGACGGCTTCGAGCGAGAGATCGCCGCGCTGGCGCAGGTGGTGCTGCACCTGGCCAAGTCGAGCGACTCGGTGTCGGCGGCGGACATCGCGTCCGCGGTCCGCGACCCCGGCCGGGTGGATCACTGGCTGTTCGGCGTGTGAGAGTGTCGGTCCTCGGCTTCGCCGTTCGTCGGGGCGGTGAGCTGAGAGGAGCTTTCGATGATCATCGCGTTGCCCACGGCGGACCGGCGTGTCTCGCACGACTTCTACCGGGACGGCCTGGGGCTCGAGTCCTTCGGCGAGGTGGCGGAGGACGGGTTGCCGGAGCCGCTGCAGTTCCGGCTGGGGGCGGACGTCAGCCTGATGCTGATCCCGCCGGGCGGGTTCGGCTGGGTGGTCGGCGGCCGCCCGGTGGCGGAGCGGGGGACGAGCGAGTGCCTGCTGTCGATGCCCGTGGCGTCACCGGCCGAGGTCGACGCCCTGGTGGCGAAGGCGACCTCGGCCGGCGCGGAGGTGGTCCTGCCGGCAAGCGAAAGGCCATGGGGCGTCTACTCGGCCGCCATCGCCGACCCCGACGGCCACGTGTGGCAGCTCTCGACCTAACCCCACACGTCGCGGACCGACCCGGCCGCCCGGCCGCAGTTCGCCGCGCGACCAGCCCGGCCGGCGTTGGTGGTCGCCACACTCGCGGCGGTTCGGCTAGTCCCACACCTCGCGGACCGAATCCACCAGGGACGCCGCCTGTGCCAGTCCGGCGCGGGCGGCTCCCGCTCGTGCCGCGGGGTCCAGGACGTTGCGGCCGATCGCCCGCAGCGCCGCGGCGTCCGGCGTCACCAGCGCCACCTTCGCCTCGCGGCGCAGCTGTTCGACCTGTGCGGCCACGCCGGGCACGGGGCCGAGGCCGCGGACCATCGGTGCCAGCACGACGACCCGCTCGCACCCGGCGGCCAGGTCGGCGTTCGAGCCGGAGCGGACGCCGCCGTCCATGTACCGCCTGCCCTCGATCGTCACCGGCGGCCACACGAACGGCACCGCGCAGCTCGCGGCCACCGCCAGCACGAGCGGCACCCCCGAGGCCCCGTCGAACACGCGGAACGCGCCGGTCTCCGCGTCCACCGCCGTGACCTGGAGCTGCCGGTCGGCCGGCCACTCGTGCACCGGCAGCCGCGACTCGATCACCGCGATCCGCTCCGTCTCCGTCGCCTGGGTCCTGGCGCGGTGGGCCTGGCGGCCGATGCGCTGCCGCACCCGTTGCGGCACCTGGGAACCGACCATCGCCAGGGCGAACCTGGCGATCACGCCCGCGCCCAGCGTCGCGCCGATCTCACCGTCCGGCGCCGCGAGCTGTGCCTCGTACCGTTCCCGCGGGTCCAGGCCGTTGGCCACCTGCGCGCCGACAACCGACCCGGCCGACGTCCCGATCACGAGATCAGCGGAGCCCAGCCGGACCCCCGCCTCGGCGAGGCCGGCCAGCACGCCCCACTCCCACGCGATCCCCGTCACGCCCCCGCCACCCAGCACCAGCGCACGTGTCATGGCCACAACCTAACCCCCGGCTAGCCTCTACACGTGACCGTCGAGCTGACCGTGCTCTCGCGCGTCGCGTACCGGGGGAGGGAGATCACCGGTCCTCGGCTGCGCGCGCTCCTCGCCCTGCTGGCAGGCGAGCCGAACGGCGCGAGCGCGGCCCGGCTCGTCGACGGCCTCTGGCCCGACGAGCAGCCGGACAACCCGACGAAAGCCCTGCAGATCCTCGTCTCGCGCATCCGCGCGCAGCTCGGCGACGGCCTCGTCGCCCGCACCCCCACCGGCTACCGGCTCACGCTCGCCGGCGGGCAGGTGGACGCCCAGGCCGTCCTCCAGCACGCCGCCGCGGCGGCACAGTCCGCCAGACAGGGCGACCACGCCCAGGCACTCCGGCACGCTGAGACCGGGCTCGGACTCTGGGACGACCCGCCCAAGTCCGAGGAGACCCGCGACCCGCTCGGCGACCTGCGGGCTGAGCGAGCCGTCACCTACCGCACGCTCAGACGCACGCGGGCCCTCGCGCTCGCCCGGCTCGACCGGCACGCCGAGGCCGCCGGCCCGCTCACCGAGCTCGCCGCCGAGTACCCCCGCGACGAGGAGCTCCTCCTGGAGCTGATCAGGGCCGAGGCCGCCGTCCGGAGCCCGGCCGCCGCCATGGCCCGCTACGACGCCTACCGCCGCGCCCTGCGCGACGAGCTGGGCGCCGACCCCGGCCCCGCGCTCAGGCAGGCGTACCAGCAGCTCCTGCAGGACGAGCAGCCGACCGTCCGCCACGGCGTCGCCCACGAACCCAACCCGCTGCTCGGCCGCGACGACGACCTCGCCGCGGTCGCCGAGCTGCTGGGCAGCGCCCGTGTGGTGTCGGTCGTCGGGCCCGGCGGGCTCGGCAAGACGCGCCTCGCACACGCCGTGAGCAGGCAGTCCACCCGCCGGACCGTCGAGTTCGTCAGCCTCGTCGGGGTCGCGCGGGACGGGAACGTCCTCGCCGAGGTCGCGTCGGCTCTCGGCGTCGTCGAGCTGACGCACCTCCGCAAGAACACCGTCGCCGGCATCGTCGAGGCGCTCGGCGTCGGCGCGCTGCTCGTGCTCGACAACTGCGAGCACGTCCTCGCCGCGGCCGCCGACCTCGTCGCCACGCTCGTCGCCATGGCCCGCGACCTGCGGATCCTCACGACCAGCCGCGCGCCGCTGGGCCTGTCGTCGGAGTCGGTGTACCTGCTGCCCGAGCTGGACCAGGCCACCACCGAGGAGCTGTTCCGCCAGCGGGCCACCGCCGCCCGCCCCGGCGTCGACCTGCCGGACGACGCCGTCGGGAGGCTGTGCGCCCGCCTCGACGGCCTGCCGCTCGCGGTCGAGCTGGCCGCCGCGCGCGTGCGGGTCCTGTCGGTCACCGAGATCGACCGCCGGCTCGCGGACCGGTTCGCGCTGCTGCGTGGCGGCCGCCGGGACGCGCCCGAACGCCACCACACGCTGCAGGCGGTCGTCGACTGGAGCTGGGACCTGCTCGACGCCGACGGCCGGCGTGCCCTGCGCGCGCTGTCGGTCTTCCCAGGCGGCTTCACCGCCGAGGCCGCGGGCCACATGCTGGGCGACGACGCCTTCGACACGGTCGAGCACCTCGTCGACCAGTCACTGCTCAAGGTGGCCGACACCCCGACCGGCGTCCGGTTCCGGATGCTGGAGACCGTGCGCGAGTTCGGCGCGGCCCGGCTCGCCGAGCACGGCGACGCCGGCCACGCCGTCGACGGCTTCCTCGCGTGGGCACGGGACCTCGCCGCCCGCCACCACGACGCCGTGCTGGGCCCGGACCCGGTCCCGGTCACCGACCTGCTGCGGGCCGAGCAGGACAACCTGCAGCAGGCGCTGAGCCACGCCGTCGCCCGCGCCGACGGCGCCTCGGTCGCGGCGGCGACCGCCGTCCTGGCCGCGGTGTGGGTCATCGACAGCAACTACGACCGGGTCGCGCTGCTCACGAGTACGTCCGCCCAGGTGCTGGCGCACTACCGGCCGGCGCCCGAGTACCTCGACGTCACCTACACCGCCGTGGCGCTGACCCTGCTCACCGCGCTCGCCGCACAGACACCGGGCACCGGGCGCATGCTGTACGTCCTGCACCGGCTGCCCCCGGCGACACCAGACAGCCCGCTGCGGGCCATGGCGACCGTGCTGGGGAACCCGGACGCGTTCGCGGCCGACCGCGCCGTGCTCCGCGCGTACCTGGCCGGTGGGGCGCCGCACGCCGCCGCGGTCGCCGGGGTCGTGCTGAGCTTTGTCGCCGAGCAGGAGGGCGACCTGCCGGCCGCGATCGACGCGTGCGCCCCGATGATGGCCGCGTGGGCCACGAGCGCCACGCCGTGGCTGTGGATCCTGTCGCTCGCCCGGCTCGGCGAGCTGGTTATGCGTGTCGAGGGGGGAGAGGCGTCGCTGGCGTACTTCGCCGAGGCGGTCCGCCTGCTCGACGAGATCGGCGCTCCCCGGGACGTCGTCGGCGTGTACTGGGGCATGATGCTCGCCAACCTGCGGCTGGGGCGGCTCGACGACGCCGAGCACTGGCTCGGCCGGGCCACCGCCGACAACTCCGGCAGCCCGGAGGACGACGTCGACCTCGACCCCGGCGCCTTCCAGTTCCTGCTGGCGGCGCAGGCCGAGCTGTCGATGGCGCGCGGCGAGGTGGACGAGGGGCTCCGCCTGTGGCGCCGGGCCATGATGGACCCGCCCGCGGACGACGCCGACCAGCACGGCGTGCGGCCGTGGGTCCTGGAGACCTGGTCCGGCGCGCTCGGGGCGCATGCCCAGGCCGGCCGGCTGGACCTGGTTCCCGGCCTGGTGACGGAGCTGCCGCGCCAGCTGGAGCTGATGCTGGCGAACCCGCTGGAACGGCCGCCGGTGTACATCGTCGAGCAGCAGCTGGCCGGCGGGGCGCTGATCGCGCTCGGCATGGTCGACCTCGCGTCCGGGGCGATGGGCTCGGCGGCGCGGATGGTCGCGCTGGCCGAACGGTTCAAGTACCGGCGTGGCTTCCGGCCGACACCGAACATCGAGGACGTCCGGGCCGCGGTCGAGAACGCCGAAGGGCCGGCGTACGCCGACGCGGTGTCGGAGTACGCCGGACTGGACCAGGACCGGCTCCGGGCGGCGGCACTCGCCGCGTTGCGGGCAAGGTCCTAGTGTCCCGCGCCGGGAATGCGGTGATCAAGTCGGTGGATCCGGGTTTCTGCTGGCAAGGCGCCGGTTCGCCCTCGTACTGGGTGGTACTTGGGCGGACCGGCAACGCCGCCAGCGGGAAGCTGGGCCGCCGAATTAGTTGCCTGATTTCCGGCGCGGGACACTAGCGCTGGGGATCCCGGGCGAACAACCGCTTGGACCACACGTAGCCGCCGATGGTCAGCGCCACGCCCCAGCAGACCGCGAGCCAGCCGTTGTGCCCGATCGGGCCGCCGATCAGCAGGCCGCGCAGGGTCTGGATGATCGGCGTGTACGGCTGGTACTCGGCGAACCAGCGGATACCGCTCGGCAGCGACGCCAGCGGGATGAACGTCGTGGACAGGAACGGCAGGAAGAACGACAGCACCATCGGGGTGTTGCTGGCGCCCTCGACGGTCTTCGCGAGCAGGCCCAGGGTGACGGCGAGCCAGGTGATCGCGAACGAGATCAGCACCGTCAGCCCGGTGACCGCGAGCCACTCGAGAAGCCCCGCCGTCGGCCGGAAGCCCAGCGCCAGGCCGACGCCGATCACCGACACCACGGTGACGACGTTCAGGATGACGCTGCCGAGCACGTGCCCCGTCACCACGGCCGTGCGGGAGATCGGCATGGTGCGGAACCTGTCGACGATCCCCTCGTTCATGTCCGAGCGGATCTGCACCGCGGTCTGCACGGCGCCGGAGGCGATGGTCATCAGCAGGATGCCGGGGACCAGGTAGTCGATGTAGTCGACGCCGCCGGCCGGACCGCCGACACCGGCCGAGATCGTGTCGCCGAACAGGTAGGCGAACAGCAACAGCATGATCACCGGGACGGAGATCGTGGCGATGATCAGGGCGGGGTAGCGGACGAGGTGGCGCAGGTTGCGGCGGAGCATGGTCGCGGAGTCGGCGAAGCCGTCCATCGGCCGGGTCTCTCGCCGGGCGGCCGGCCGGGTCGGGGTGATGGTCATGACACGCTCGCGTTCTGGTTGGTGGGGTGGCCGGTCAGCGCGAAGAAGACGTCGTCGAGGTCGGGGGTGTGCACGGTGAGCGCCTCGGTCTCGATCGAGGCGTCGTCCAGGCGGTCCAGCAGGGCCTTCAGGCCGCGGCGGCTGCCGTCGTTGGGGACGGTCAGCGTCAGCGCCTCCAGGTCGCGCGCGGGGTCGCCCAGGATGCGGGCGGCGGTGTCCAGCTCGCGGACGTCGGTGAACACCAGCCGGACGTGCCCGCCCGGGATGCGCCGCTTCAGCTCGGCGGGCGTGCCCTCGGCGACGATCTCGCCGTGGTCGAGCACCGCGATCCGGTCCGCGAGCTGGTCGGCCTCCTCCAGGTACTGGGTCGTCAGGAAGACGGTCACGCCACCCGCGACCAGCTCGCGGATGGTGTCCCACATGGCGTGCCGGCTGCGTGGGTCCAGGCCCGTGGTCGGCTCGTCGAGGAAGATCACCTTCGGCTCGCCGACCAGCGTCATCGCCAGGTCCAGACGGCGGGTCATGCCGCCGGAGTAGGTGGCCGCGGGCTTCTTCCCGGCCCCGACCAGGTCGAACTGCTCGAGCAGTGCTGTTGCCCTGCGGTGGCACTCCTGCCTGGGCAGCCGGTACAGCTCGCCCATCAGGCGCAGGTTCTCCTCGCCGGTGAGCAGCCTGTCGACCGCCGAGAACTGGCCGGTCACGCCGATCGCCCCGCGGACGCCGTCCGGGTCGGTCGCGACGTCGTGCCCCGCGACGGTGATCGTGCCGGCGTCCGCGGTGATCAGCGTGGACAGGATCCGCACCGCGGTGGTCTTCCCGGCGCCGTTCGGCCCGAGCAGCGAGAAGACCGTGCCGGCGGGGACGTGCAGGTCGATGCCGTCGAGGACGACATGGTCGGAGAAGCTCTTGCGGAGTCCGGTGACCCCGATCGCCGTGTTCATGCCGAAAGGTTGCGGCCGGGCCGGATCAGTGGGGTTTCACGGTGGTTTCAGCGGCGCTCAGCCGGTTTCATGGGCGTATGGATCTTGGGTTGACGGACCGTGTGTACCTGGTGACCGGTGGCAGCAAGGGGCTCGGCTTCGCGACCGCGGCCGCGCTCGTGGCGGAGGGGGCGCGGGTGGTGCTGACCGGCCGGTCGGACGAGGCCGTGGCGTCGGCCGCCGCTGAGCTCGGCGCGGTCGGGGTGGCGTGCGACAACGCCGACCCGGCGACGCCGGACCGGCTGCTGGACGTCGCGCGCGAGCGGTTCGGGCGGGTGGACGGACTGCTCCTGAGCGCGGGCGGGCCGCCGGTGGGGACGGTCACGGCGGTGTCGGACGAGCAGTGGCAGTCGTCGTTCGAGTCGGTGTTCCTCGGCGCGGTCCGGCTGGCGCGGACCATCGGGTCGGCGCTGGGCGAGGGCGGCTCGATCGCGTTCGTGCTGTCGTCCTCGGTACGCGCGCCGATCGGCAACCTGGGCATCTCGAACGGCCTGCGCCCCGGCCTGGCGATGGTGGCCAAGTCGCTGGCGAACGAGCTGGGGCCGCGCGGGGTGCGGGTGAACGGCCTGCTGCCGGGCAGGGTCGCGACGGACCGGATGACATACCTGGACGAGCAGGTGACCGAGGAGCAGCGGGCCGCCTCGCTGGCCGCGATCCCGCTGCGCCGCTACGGCGACCCGCCGGAGTTCGGCCGCGTGGCCGCGTTCGTGCTGTCCCCGGCCGCGTCGTACCTGACGGGCACGATGCTGCCGGTCGACGGGGGCATGACCCCGGTGTTCTAGTGTCCCGCGCCGGAGATCAGGCAACTAATTCGGCGGCCCAGCTTCCTGCTGGCGGCGTTGCCGGTTCGCCCAGGTACGACCCAGTACGAGGGACGAACCGGCGTCTTGCCAGCAGAAACCTGGATCCACCGACTTAATCACCGCATTTCCGGCGCGGGACACTAGTGCGGTGTCCACCGATAGACCCGGCGAACGTCGGTGGACACCGCACTAGGTGCCGATGGCGGCCGCGGCGGCCAGGATGTTGACGTAGTCGCGCAGGCAGGCGATCTGCCCGTCGCGGGTGGTGAGCACGACGATGTTGGGCAGCGTGAACTCGCCGGTGGTCGCGCTGGTCCCGAGGACCTCCTGCTCGACGACGATCGTGTCCGGGTCGCCGGTGTCGTGGATCGCGAGGGTGCGGTAGCGCTCGTACTTCAGCGCGTTCGCCTGCCAGCCCGCGGCGATCCAGCTCACGATCTCGTCCCGTCCTTCGAGCCGGGACGGCAGGCCCGGGCGGGTGAACGGGAACTCGTGGACCGCGTCCGCCGCGTACACACGCCGCATGTCCTCGGCGGACTGGCTGACGGCGGCCGCGCGGACGCGTGCCAGGACCTCTCGCGGGCCCGCCGGGGTGCGCGGCCCGCCAGCCTGGCCGCGGCGGGTGCCCAGGTCGGTGATGTCGATGCGGTCCTGCTCGGTCGGCGCCATGGGGTCCACCCCTAAGGTGAGGCATAGTCCGGTTAGTGCGAACGGTACCGGACCGTGTCCCCGTTTCACAATGTGGCCGTCCCGCACGGACTTCACCGGCGGGGGACGACCAGCCCGGACTCGTAGGCGGCGACGACGGCCTGGGTGCGGTCGCGGAGGCCGAGCTTGCCGAGCATGCGGCTGACGTGGGTCTTGACCGTCTCCTCGGTGACCACGAGCCGTGCGGCGATCTCCGTGTTGGACAGTCCTTCCGCGACGAGCCGGAGGACCTCGGTCTCGCGCGGGGTGAGGATGGTCAGCGCGGGCGGCCGCGGCGTCGGTCGCAGGCGGGCGAACTCGCCGATGAGCCGGCGGGTGACGGTGGGCGCGAGCAGTGCCTCCCCGGCGGCGATGACCCGCACGGCGTCGAACAGCCGCTCGGCGGTGACGTCCTTGAGCAGGAACCCGCTGGCCCCGGCGCGGAGCGCGTCGTAGACGTACTCGTCGAGGTCGAAGGTGGTCAGGATCAGCACCCTCGGACCGCTGATCCGGCGGGTGGCCTCGATCCCGTCCATGGTGGGCATGCGGACGTCCATGAGCACGACGTCGGGTTGGTGTCGCCGGCAGAGCGCGACGGCCTCGGCCCCGTCGGTGGCGGTCCCGGCAACGGTGAAGTCGGGCTGGGTGTCGAGGAGCGCCGCGTACCCCGACCGCACCACCTCGTGGTCGTCGGCGACGACGATGCGGATCACGTCTCCTCCACCGGAAGAACGGCCTCAACGAGGAACCCGCCGACGGTGTCCACCGGCCCCGCGCGCAGGGTGCCGCCGGCGGCCGCGGCACGCTCACGCATGCCGGCGAGCCCGTGCCCGGCCGGGTTGGCGGTCCCCGGCCCGTTGTCCCGGATCCGGACCCGGAGCTGTGGCCCGTAACGGAGCTCGACGTCGACGGCGGCCCCGGGCGCGTGCCGGCGGGCGTTGGTGAGCGCCTCCTGGACGATCCGGTAGGCGGCGAGCTCGACACCCGGGTCGAGGGGCACCGGCGCGCCGGAGACGATGAGGCGTGCGCTGGCGGAGAGGCGGGCGTCGTCGAGGAGGTCGACGAGCTGCTGGAGCTTGGGCTGGGGCTTGAGCTCGGGTTCGGTGCCCTCGCGCAGGACGCCGAGGAGCCGCCGCATCTCGGTGAGGCCGGTCCGCGCCCGGTCGCCGATCTCGGAAAACCGTTGCGCGCCAAGGTCTGGCAGGCCCGGCGTGGTGAGCCGGGCGGTCTCGGCCTGCACGGCGATCATGGAGATGTGGTGGGCGACGACATCGTGCAGCTCGCGTGCGATCCGCGCGCGCTCGCCACGGGCGGTGTGCTCGACGAGCGTGGCGGCGACGGCCTGCCGCGCGGCACGGTGCAGCAGTGCCTCCTTGCGCGCACCAGCGGCGATCCCGGCCCAGACGGCGGCAGGCGCGCAGGCCGCGAGCAGCACGGCCATGATCGAGGGCTGCGCGATGGCGAGCACCACGAAGGGGACGGCAAGCGTCTGCACCCACACCGCGCCCGCCAGCACGAGGGAGACGACCACCGCGACGGCCGCGCCGGCGGTGAGCACCTTGAGCAGAGCGAGCGAGAGAAACCCGGCGGCGGCAAGGAGAACGGCGGCCGCGGCGGGCCGGAGAAGACCGAGCGGGACGGTGCCGGCGACGGCGAGCAGGCAGAGCGTGAGCCCGAACTCGATACTGACGTCCGCGGCGACCGACCGCCAGAACGCCTCCCCGACC
The DNA here is from genome assembly GCF_035634895.1 of Actinophytocola sp. GTDB lineage: Bacteria > Actinomycetota > Actinomycetes > Mycobacteriales > Pseudonocardiaceae > Actinophytocola. Next base: position 10,387 of record NZ_DASQCC010000269.1, read on the forward strand.
GCGACGAGCCCCAGCAGGAACGCCGCCGCCCGGCCCGCCCCCGCACGAAAGTCCCACTCGTGCGCCCGGGGGCCCCCCGGTTTCCACGTTACCGGGAGGCACCGACGATTCCGGAGTCGCGCGTGGCCGCCTGTGGACAACTCGGCCTCCGCGCTGTCGTCGCCGGCCTCTCCATCGCGCATGCCGGTCATTGTCTCCGCTGGCAGGGGCCTGGGCGTCACTCCCACGAGCGACCTCCCTCACCCGTGGCAGGGAGGCTCAGGATGGCTCCGCGCCGGGACGACTGGCCAACCTCGACTCCATAACCTTCCACAGCATGGAAGCCACCATCGAGGTCGCCGGGCTGCGGAAGCGGTTCGGGGGGACCACCGCGCTCGACGGGATGTCCTTCACCGTCGGCGCCGGACAGGTCACGGGGTTCGTCGGACCCAACGGCGCCGGCAAGTCCACCACCATGCGGGTCGTCCTCGGGCTGGACGCCGCCGACGCCGGGCACGCGCACGTCGGCGGCCGGCCCTACCGGGAGCTGCGTCGTCCCCTCGCGCACGTCGGCGCGCTCCTCGACGCCGGCGCGCTCCAGCCCTCCCGCTCGGCGCGCAACCACCTCCTCTGGCTCGCGCACTCCCAGGGGATCTCGCGGACCAGGGTCGACGAGGTCGTCGCCATCACCGGGCTCGGCGGGGCCGCCAGGCGCAAGGCGGGCGGGTTCTCCCTCGGCATGCGCCAGCGCCTCGGCATCGCCGCCGCGTTGCTCGGCGACCCGCCCGTGCTCATGCTCGACGAGCCCTTCAACGGCATGGACCCGGAGGGCATCGTCTGGATGCGGACCTTCCTGCGCCAGAAGGCGGCCGAGGGCCGGGCCGTGCTCGTGTCCAGCCACCTCATGAGCGAGCTGCAGGACACCGCCGACCACCTGGTCGTCGTCGGCCGCGGCAGGGTCATCGCGGACACCAGCGTCGCCGAGCTCATCGCCGCCGCGTCCGGGGACCGGGTCATCCTCCGCACCGCCGCGCGCACCCCGGCCATGACCGTCCTCGCGCGGTCCGGGGCCACGGTCGCCGCCACCGGTGCCGACACCCTCACCGTCGACGGGCTCGCCGCCGCCGACGTCATCGCGCTGCTCAACGCGGACGATGTGCCGTTTCACGAGGTCAGCGCCCATCGCGCCTCGCTGGAGGAGGCCTACATGGAGCTGACCCGCGACGCCGTCGAGTTCAGGGCGGGGGAGCGAGGGTGAAACACGTCATCCACGCGGAGTGGACGAAGTTCCGCACCGTCCGCGGCTGGGTCGTCGGCATGGTCGTCGCGATCCCCCTGACCGTCCTCATCGGACTACTCGGTCCCGCCGGCGACAGCTTCCACTGCGCCGGACCCAACGGACAGAAGTGCGCCGGCCAGTCGCCGCCGACCGGGCCGGACGGCACACCCGTGTTCGACTCCTTCTACCTCGTGCACCGCACCCTCACCGGCGACGGCGCCATCACCGCCCGCGTCGCGCCGCTGACGGGCGCGGAACCCTGGGCGAAGGCGGGCCTGATCGTCAAGCAGAGCACCAGGGCCGGCTCCGCCTACGCGGCGGTCATGACCACCGGCGGCCACGGCGTGCGCATGCAGTACGACTACACCGAGGACATCGCGGGGCCGGTGAACGCCCGGTGGCTTCGCCTGTCCCGCAAGGGAAACACGCTCACCGGCGCGGTCTCGGCGGACCGCGGGCACTGGACCACGGTCGGCACGGCCCAACTGGACCTGGGAAGCCGCGTCGAGGCCGGCATGTTCGTGTCGTCACCGCAGCATGTGGAGCGGACCCAGTCCTTCGGCGACATCACCGAGGACGGCTACCCCACCAGCGCCACCACCACCTTCGACGAGGTGACCACCGACGGCGAATGGCGGACGGGCTGGCACGGCACGGCGGTCGGCGGTGCGTCCGAGGTGGTGACGACCGGGATGACCGAGCAGGACGGGAGGTTCAGGATCACCGGGCACGGCGACATCACCCCGATCGTGGCCGCCGGTCTCGGTCGCAACGTCGAGAACGCGCTGGTCGGCGTGTTCGCCGGGCTCATCGCCGTGCTCGTGGTCGCCACGTTGTTCGCCACGAGCGAGCACCGGCGCGGCCTCATCCGCACCAGCTTCGCCGCCAACCCGCGCCGCGGTCAGCTCCTTGCCGCCAAGGCGATCGTGATCGGTGGCGTGTCCTTCGTGGTCGGTGTGGTGTCGGCGGCGCTGTCGATCCCGTTGGTGGCGGAGCTGGAGGTCGCGAAGGGCTTCTTCCTGTTCCCGACCTCGACGGGGACCGAGATCAGGGTGATCGTCGGCACGGGCCTGCTGTTCGCGGTGGCCGCGGTGCTCGCGGTGGCGGCCGGCTCGCTGCTGCGGCGCGGCGCGGGCACGGTCACGGCCATGACCGTGGGGCTCGTGCTGCCGTACCTGCTGGCGGTGGCGTCGGTGCTGCCGGCCGGCCCAGCGGATCTCCTGACCTCGGTCACCCCGGCCGCGGGCTTCGCGATACAACAGACCCTGCGGGAGTATCCGCAGGTCAGCGCGAGCTACACGCCCGCGGACGGTTACTTCCCGCTGTCGCAGGCGGGCGGCTTCGCCGTCCTGTGCGCGTACGCGGTGCTGGCCACGGTGCTGGCCACGTTCGCGCTGCGCAGGCGGGACGCGTGAGAGTGCGCGGCGTGCACGCGGAATGGACGAAGGCCCGGACGGTGCCCGGCACGGCGTGGCTGCTGTTCGGGGTCGTGGCGCTGACCGTGCTGCTGGGTGCCCTGGCGTCCGGCGCGATGCCAGAGGGCGGCGACCCGGCGAAGTCGGCCTTCATGGGGGTCACGCTGGGCCAGGCGGTGGTGGCGATCCTGGCGGTGGCGACGGTGAGCGGCGAGTACGGCACGGGCATGATCCGCACCACGTTCACCGCCCTGCCTCGACGGCTGAACGTGTTGGCCGCCAAGGGACTCGTGGTGGCCGCGATGACCATCGCGGCCGGTACGGCGGCGGTACTGGCCTCGGCGGCGATGGGCGACGCACTGCTGCCGAACGGTCTTTCCCTTGCCGCGGGCCCGATCCTGCGCGCGGCGACGGGCTCGGTGCTGTACCTGACGCTGATCGCGCTGCTGAGCGTCGGCGTGGCCGCACTGGTCCGCGACGCGGCCACGGCGACCGGCGTGGTGCTGGGCCTGCTGTACCTGACCCCGATCGTCACGTCGCTGGTCGCCGACCCGGACTGGTACGCCCGCCTGCAGAAGCTGAGCCCGATGACCGCCGGCCTGGCCGTCCAGGCGACGATCAACCTGGACCAGCAGCCGATCAGCCCCTGGCAGGGCCTGGGCGTCCTGGCCCTGTGGGCCGCGGGAGCGCTGCTCGCCGGCGCCGCCACCCTCCGGCTGCGGGACGCCTGACCCTAGTGTCCTGAGTCGGGCGCGCGCAGCGTCAGCAGGGTGATCTCGCTCGGGGCGAAGACACGCAGTGGCGGGCCCCAGAAGCCGGTGCCGCGGGTCGTGTACAGCTGGGTCGGGCCGTGGCGGGTCAGGCCCTGCACGGTCGGCTGGTCGACGCGGACCAGGTAGTGGAACGGCCAGATCTGGCCGCCGTGGGTGTGTCCCGACACCTGCAGGTCCACGCCGGCCGCCGCGGCCTGCGCGACCTGTCGCGGCTGGTGCGCCACCAGCAACACCGGCGCCCCGGCCGGCGCACCCGCCAACGCCACCTCCAGTTGCGCCCCGTGCCCGGCCAGCCCGGACGCCCGCGCCGTCGCGTCGTCGATGCCCGCCAGCACCAGCGAGGCCCCACCCCGCGACACCACCACGTGCCGGTTGTGCAGCGGCTCCCACCCCAGGGACGCCATGTGGTCCAGCCACCCCTGCGCCTCACCGAAGTACTCGTGGTTGCCCGTCACGTAGACCCGCGCCAACGCGGCCTCGATCGTGCCGAGCGGGGCGGCCTGGGCGAGCCGCGCCTCGACCGTGCCGTCCGCGATGTCGCCCGCGTGGCAGACGATGTCGGGCTTCAGCGCGTGCACCGCCGCCGCCGTCCGGGTCGACCACCGGACCCGGTCGATCGGGCCGAAGTGCGTGTCCGCCAGCACGACCACGGTCGTCCCGTCGAGGCCGGCGCCCAGCTTCGGCAGCACCACGTCCATCCGCCGCACGCGGGGCACCCGCATCGCCTCGTACACGCCCCACGCCACCAGCACCACGGCCACCGCCGCCACCAGCACGGCCACGAGCCGGTCGTCGAACAACAGCCGCGGCACCACGCCGAGCACCGACCACGCGAACAACACCCACACGACACCGAGCATGGTGTCGCCCACCCGCGCGGCCCAGTCCCGGCCACGCCCGTGCCCCAGGAACATCAGGAACGGGAACGCGACCGCGGCGACCGCGAACACCACCGTCCCCGCGACCGCCACGGGCCCCGGCCACGGTGTCACGAGCACCCACCACGGCATCCCGAACAGCAACAGCACCACGAGGACGACCACCGGGAGGAAACCACCGCGCCCGCGGGGCCGCGCCCGCCGGCCGGCCTCCTGTTCGGTTTGCGTCATAACCGCCAAGGTACCTTCGGGCGGCCGCTACTGTCGGGGCCGTGATCGACCCATCGGCGTTCGAGCCCGGCCCCGCCCCGGACGGCATGCGGTTCTGGCGGCTGCCCGACCCGCCGGAGAGCATGATGTTCGGCTGCCGCGTCGAGGTGACCGTGCTGCTGGAGCTCCTCAAGCTGACCGACCTCGACCTCACGCTGGTCGACGCCGTCGTCGCCGACGTCGACCGCTACCTCGGGGCGGCCGCGGCGCTCGTCGAGCGGCGCCTGCGGGAGGACCCGGCGTACTTCGGCGTCTCCTCGGCCCCCGAGTCACCCGGTCTCGGCCTGCCGGAGGTGACCTTCAGCGACGCGGGCTGGCTGGTCCGCTTCGCCGAGGCCCCGTACCCGGTCGCCGACCCGTACGGCCTCCTCGTCGAGTTCGACGGCGACACCCCCACGCGCGTCGACGGCACCGCGGAGGACTAGGCCAGCCGGTGCACCCGCCGGGTGGCCACCGCGCCCAGCTTGTCCGGGTTCGCGACGTTGTGGATGGTGACGATCCTGCCGTCCTCGTCCAGGTCCAGGGTGAGCGTCGCGATCACCCGGCCGTCGCCGCGGAACACGACGCCCGGCGCGCCGTTCAGGTCGACCACCTCGGCCAGCATGTCCGCCGGCAGGACCCCCTCGTACGGTCGCGTGCCCACCCCGGCGAACCACTTCGCCACCCGCTCGGCCCCGACGACCGGGCGCGTCGCCTGGCGGACCTTGCCGCCGCCGTCCGTCCACAGTGTCACGTCCGGGGCCAGCAGCTGCATCAGCGTGTTGATGTCCCCGCCGCCGGCCGCGGTGAAGAACCGCTCGGTGACCTCCCGCTGCCGTGCCCGGTCTGCGTGGAACCGCGGCCGCCGCGCCCGCACGTGGCCGCGTGCCCGGTGCGCGGCCTGCCGCACGGTGTCCTCCGAACGTGCCACCGCGTCGGCGATCTCGCCGTAGCCGAAGCCGAACGCCTCCTTCAGCACGAACACCGCGCGCTCCAACGGGGTCAGCGACTCCAGCACCACCAGCAGCGCGGTCGACACCGACTCGGCGTCGGCCGTCTCGTCGGTGATGATCGGCTCCGGCAGCCACGGGCCGACGTAGGTCTCCCGCTGCCGGGCCGCCGCGCGCAGCCGGTCCATCGCCACGTTCGTCACGATCCGCACCAGGTACGCCTTGGGGTCGGCGACCCGCGAACGGTCGCCCGCCGACCATCTCACCCAGGCGTCCTGCACCGCGTCCTCGGCGTCGGTCGCCGAGCCGAGGACGCGGTAGGCCACCGAGAACAGCAGGTTCCGGTAGTCCTCGAAGATCATCGCGTGTACCGGCCGCCGTGCGCCCAGATCGCCGTCGACCTGGGGAAGGCCCACATCCGGCGGAAGGTCGGCCATGGCGCGGAGCTCACCGTCTCCTTGTACCAGACCGCCCGGCGGCCGGTCAGCGCGAACCGGCGCGGGGCGCCGTCGGGCCGGGTGAACTGGATGACCCCGTCGTGGCGGCCGATGCTGACCGGCAGGTGGAGGTACCCGAAGCGGAACCGCTTGGGCGCCTTGCCGTTCAGCTCACGCACGATCGACAGCGCCGCGTGCACGCCGGTCGGCATGCCGCCCTGGCAGGTGCCGTGCAGGACGCCGTACTTCTGCGTGACCGCCGCCGCGTCGCCGACCGCGTAGACGTTCGGGTGCGACACCGACCGCAGCGCCTCGTCGGTCACGATCCGGCCGTGCCCGTCCACGTCGAGACCGCGGGCGAGCGCCGGGACCCGCACGCCACCGGTCCACAGCACGACGTCGACCGCGACGGTCTCGCCGTCCGCGAGGCGCACGCCGTCCGGCAGGACCTTGACGATCTCGGTCCCGCCGCGGACCAGCACGCCCAACCGCGCCAGGGCCTCGTCGAGGTACGCCCTGGCCTTCGGGGCCAGCTCCGCGCCGGGCTCGTGCCGGCCGAGGAGCACGACGGCGAGGTGCGGGTGCCGCTCGGCGATCTCGGCCGCGGCCTCGACGCCGGTCAGCCCGCCGCCGCAGACGGCGACGGTGCCGGCGTCCAGTGTGGACAGTCGGCGGGCGAGAAGCGCCGCGGCGTGCGCGCTGTCGAGCGTGTGGGCGTGGTCGTCGGCGCCGGGCACGGCGGTGGTGTCGGCGACCCCGCCGAGGGCGTGGACGAGCGTGTCGTAGGCGATGTCGCGTTCGTCGTCGACCCGCACCGTCCGGGTGTCGACGTCCACGTCGGTCACCCAGCCCCGGACGAACTCGGCCCGGGGGAGCAGTTCGGGGATGTGCAGGTCGGCCAGCTCCTGCCCGGTGGCGAGCTGGTGCAGCCGCAGCCGTTCGGTGAACCGTTCCGTGGCGTTGACGACGGTGATCTCGACGTCGTCGCGCCGCTTCGTTCGCGCCGCGAGGCTCGCGGCCGCCGCCATCCCCGCGTATCCCGCGCCGAGAACCACGATCTTGTGCATTGTTCCGGTCCCTTCCTCACGTAACCGACGACCACGAGACGGGACCTCCGGGAGCGAACGTGAAGCGTGGTGACCGGCGTCACAATCGGTGGCCGACCCGGTGCCGGCGGCTCGCCGCCGAGGATGGTTCGGGGCGCTGTCTGGCGGACCCGGCCCGGATCGTGGCATCGTGTCTGACGACAGCCCTGCAAGGTCGACAATGGCGTAGACAATGGCGTAGTCGCAGGCCAGGACGGTGCACCCGTGAAGAAGATAATCAATGACCCGGCCACCGTCGTCGCGGAGGCGCTGCGTGGGGTGGAGCTCGCCCACGGCGACCTCCTCACCGTCGTCCATGACCCGGCGGTGATCCTTCGGGCCGACGCGCCCGTCCAGGGCAAGGTCGCGATCATCTCCGGCGGCGGTTCCGGGCACGAGCCCATGCACGGCGGGCTCGTCGGGCCCGGCATGCTCGACGCCGCCTGCCCCGGCGCCGTGTTCACCTCGCCGACGCCCGACCAGGTGCAGGCCGCGATCGAGCGGACCGACGGCGGCGCGGGCGCGCTGCTGATCGTCAAGAACTACACCGGTGACGTGCTCAACTTCGAGACCGCCGCCGAGCTGGCCGAGACCCCGGTCAAGACGATCGTCATCGACGACGACGTCGCCGTGAAGGACTCGACGTGGACCGCGGGCCGGCGTGGTGTCGGCGGCACGGTGCCGCTGGAGAAGATCACCGGCGCGGCGGCCGAACGCGGCGACGACCTCGACGCCGTGCACGTGATCGCCGAGCGGGTCGTCGCGAACGTGCGCTCGATGGGCATGGCGCTGACCGCACCGACCGTCCCGCACGTCGGCGAGCCGAGCTTCGACCTCGCCGACGACGAGATGGAGGTCGGCATCGGCATCCACGGCGAGCCCGGTCGCGCCCGCGTGCACGTCGAGAACGCCGACGGCATCGTCGCCCATCTGCTCGAACCGATCCTCGAGGACCTGCCGTTCGGCGAAGGCGACCGCGTCCTGCTGTTCACCAACTCGATGGGCGGGACCCCGCTGCTCGAGCTGTACCTGGCCCACGGCATCGCCGAGCGCCTGCTCGCCGAGCGCGGGATCGTGGTCGAGCGCAGGCTCGTCGGCCCGTTCGTCACCAGCCTGGAGATGCAGGGCATGAGCCTCACCCTGCTCAGGCTGGACGACGAGCTGCTGGAGCTGTGGGACGCGCCGGTCCGGACGGCCGCGCTCCGCTGGGGGCGCTGACCGTGGGCTGCACCGCCGAGGACCTGGTCACCGCCATCCGCGCCGCCGCCGACACGGTCGCCGACCACCGCGTCGAGCTGATCCAGCTGGACCGCGTCATCGGCGACGGCGACCACGGCGAGAACTTGGCCAGGGGCTTCACGGCCGTGCTGGCCGCGCTCGAGCAGTCCACCCCGGACAGTCCGAGCGCGGTGCTGAAGACCGTCGCGTCGACGCTCATCTCCAAGGTCGGCGGTGCGGCCGGTCCCTTGTACGGGACGGCGTTCCTCCGCGCCTCGGCCGCGGTGAAGGACAAGGCGGAGCTGGGACCGGCGGACGTGCTGGCGGCGCTGACGGCCGCACTGGGTGGCGTCGTCGCCCGCGGCAAGGCCGAGCCGGGCGACAAGACCATGGTCGACGCACTGGACCCGGCGGTGAAGGCCGCGGCGGCCGGTGAGTCGGTCGCGGAGGTGTTGGCCCTGGCGGCGGACGCGGCCGAGAAGGGCGCGGACGCCACCGTCCCACTGGTCGCCCGCAAGGGTCGGGCGTCCTACCTGGGCGAACGCAGCGCCGACCACATGGACCCGGGCGCCCGTTCGACCTCCCTGCTCCTACGCGCGTTCGCGGAGGTGGCCGCGCGGTGAGCGGAGCTTGCGGGGTGAGCCGTGGGTGCCGTGTCGTCGAGCGGCGTCGCGGAGCCTGCGAGGGGGCGTTGTGAGCGGAGCTTGCGGGGCGAGCCGTCGGTGCCGTGTCGTCGAGCAGTGCCACCGAGCGTGTGAGGGCGCGGCGTGAGCCGGGTGGGGCTGGTCGTGGTGTCGCACAGTGCGGGGCTCGCGGCGGGCGTGGTCGAGGTGGCGGCGCAGATGGCGCCCGACGTCACCGCCGTCGCCGCGGGTGGCACGGCTGACGGTGGGATCGGCACGGACTTCGACGCGGTCAGCGCGGCCATCGCGCAGGCCGACGGTGGTGCCGGGGTCGTCGTGCTCTACGACCTCGGCAGTGCCCGCATGGTCGCCGAGATGGCCGTCGAGACGGCCGACGACGCCAGGCTGGCCGACGGCCCGCTGGTCGAGGGCGCCGTGGCGGCGGCCGTCGCCGCCCAGGGCGGCGCGGACGTCGCCGAGGTCGCACACGCCGCCGAGAACGCCGCCGGCGTGCCGGGCTCGACCGCACCCGTCGAGAACGCCGCCGGTTCGACCGCGCCAGAAGCGGAGGTGCCGGTTGCCGGAACGCGGCCCGCCGAGGTGACGGTCACCCTCACCAACGAGATCGGGCTGCACGCACGCCCGGCCGCCGTCGTCGCGCGGGCGATGACCGGGTTCGACGCCGTCGTGACCGTGCACTTCAAGGACGCCGCCGTCGACGGGCGCAGCGTCCTCGCGCTCATGGCGCTCGGCGCGCGGGGCGGTGACCAGGTGCGCGTCTCGGCCGTCGGACCGCAGGCCGAGGAGGCCCTCCGGACGTTCCAGGAGTTGGCCGAGGGCAACTTCGGCGAGTGATGTCCGGATACGGCTAGCCGGCGCCCGGGCACGGGGGGATCGTGGAGCCGTGACCACGTACTCGGCCGTCCGCACCACCGGTATCTACTGCCGCCCCGGCTGCGGGGCCAGGCCGCTCGCCGAGAACGTCTCGACGTTCGAACAGCCCGCCGCCGCGGAGGCCGCCGGGTACCGGGCGTGCCTGCGCTGCCGGCCGTACCGGGTCGCGGGGACCATCCCGGACGAGGCGCCCGAGATCGTGTGCCGGGCCGTGCAGCTGATCATCGCCGGTGGGCTGGACGACAAGGACGAGGCGGCGCTCGGGCGGGCGGTCGGGGTGTCGGCGAGGCACCTGCGGCGCATGTTCCACGAGCACCTCGGTGTCACGCCCGACCAGTTCGCCCGCTCGCGGCGTGCGCACTTCGCGCGCCGGTTGCTCGACGACACCGACGTGGCGATCGCCGACATCGCGTTCGCGTCCGGGTTCGGGAGCCTGCGGCAGTTCAACCGGGCGATGCGCGACATCTTCCGTGCGGCGCCGAAGGAGCTGCGGGCGCGGCGGCGGCGCGCGGACCGGCTGGCCGCGGACGGCGGCCTGGTCCTCCGGCTGCCGTACACGGCGCCGTACGACTGGCCGGCGATGGCCGAGCTGCTGGGCCAGCGCGCGGTACCGGGTGTGGAGTCCATTGTGGACGGAAGCTACCGGCGAACGATCATGCTCGACGGCGAGCCCGGGATGCTGGAGATCGGGCCGGGCGGCGCGGACCACCTCGTGCTGCGGGCGCACCTGCCGTACTGGGAGGGCGTGATCCATGTGGTGGCGATGGCGGCCCGGCTGGTCGGCGTGGACGTCGATCCCGAGCTGGCTCGTGCTTCGCTGGCGCGGGACCCGGTGCTGGGGCCGCTGGTCCGGGCCCGGCCGGGGGTGCGGGTTCCCGGGGTGTGGACGCCGTTCGAGGTGGCGGTCGCCGCGACGGTGGGACCGGAGCTCGCCGGGGAGCTGGCGGCGAGGTACGGCGTTCCGGTGCCGGGCCTGGACTACGGGCTGACGCACGTGTTCCCGTCGGCCGAGCTGCTCGCCGAGACGAGCGAGCCCGTGGCGGACCTGGCGAAGGCGATGGCCGCCGGCGAGCGACCACACGGGATCGACGCGGCGGCCGAGCAGTACCTGGCGATGCGGCTCGGGGCACGGGACGCGTTCCCGGCCACGGATGCGGTGGTGCGTAAAGCGGTTCGCGGCGCCGACCCGGAGCGGTGGCGGCCGTGGCGCTCGCTCGCCGCGGCCCACCTGTTGCTCGGCGGCTGACGACCGGTCAGAGGTACCTGGCCAGTTGCTGGATCTCGGCGGTACGGGACTGGATGATCCGGCCCGCCAACGCCCTCGCGTCCGTGCTGAACCCGTCCTTCTCCTCCAGCCGCGCCAGCTCGACCGCCCTGTGCTGGTGACCCGTCAGCAGGTTCAGGAACCGCGTGTCGAAGTCCGGTCCCGCCGGGGTGTCCCGCAGCCACTGGAGGATCGCCGGATCGGTGCCGTGCATGCCCCCGTGGCCGGCGTGCGCGGACGGGTCCAGGTCGGGCGCGACCGGCTGGTCCCACCGTGTCAGCCACTTCCTCATCTGCCTGACCTCGTCCTCCTGCGTCACCCGGATCGCCTTCGCCAGCTCGCGAACCTCCTTGCGGGACGCCCGTTTCTCGGCCAGCCGGGTCATCTGGATGCCCTGCTCGTGCTGCGGCACGGCCATCTGCAGGAACATCACGTCGTTGTCGTTGTACGTGCCGTCCGGCGGTGGCGCGGACTGCGAGGCGCCCGTCGTCTCGGTGACGCCGACCCCGCAACCCGCCAGCAGGAACAGGACTACCAGCAGGACCCGTCGCATGCCTGCCTCCCAAGGGATCCAGGGAATGCCGGCCGGTCCGGAGCGGACCCGGACCGACCGGCAAGCGCTACCGAGTGACTCAGACGGCCTGCCAGAGCGCAGGGGTGCTCGGCGGCTCCCAGCCCGGCAGCGCTGTGTGGCTCTGCCGTGCCCGGTACGTCGTGCCGTTGTAGGTGACCGTGGAACCGGTCGCGTAGGCCGTGCCGGACGACCACGTGCCGCTCACCGGCGGGGCCGGGTTCGGCTCCGGTTGCGGGGCCGGCGCCGGCTCGGCCGACGACCCGCCGACCTGGAGGTCGACGCACGAGTAGAACGCGTTGGACGTGTCACCGATGTTCCAGACCGCCAGCAGCTTCACCCGGCCGCTCACGTTGCCCAGGTTCACGGTGTGCCTGAGCGTGGGCGGCGGTTGCTGGTTGTTGAGCCGGAACTCGGCGACCCGCGTGTTGCCGACGTAGTACTCGAAGTTGTAGGTCGCGTGGCGGGCCGTGAACGTCCAGTTGAAGTCGACCGTTCTGCCGACGGACGTGGCCTTCCACGGCTTGCTGTCCTCGTTCAGGTCGGCGAACCGGGATACGCCGCCGTTGCAGCTCCGCAGCCCCTTCGGGCCCTCGACGCTCTGCGGCTCCCACTGGATGTCCCCACAGGACACCGTGTGCTGTGCGCACTGGGCCTGCCGGCTCGGTGGGGTGAGGATGTAGCCGTGCGCGCTCGCCGTCGCCGCGGGCAGCACCACCAGCCCGAGCGGGGCGATGACGGCGGCGGTCGCGAACATGATCAGTTTTCGTTTCAGGGACATGCGAATCTCCCGGGGTGCAGGGGCCAGCCGGAGATGTGTGGTCTAGACCACAATATCTGGTTTAGACCAAAGTGTGCCGGTAGTCAAGGGTTTGCGGAACGTGCGTGACCAATCGTTCCTGCCTGGAGATGGCGCGCGGGCGGCGGCGGCCCGCGCTCAGGTGACCAGGATGTGTTGGTGCAGCTGTCTCAGCTCGTCGCCGGGCTCGATGCCCAGCTCGGTGTCCAGCAGGCGGTACAGGCGTTGGTAGCAGGCGAGTGCCTCCGACCGGCGTCCGCTGCTCGACAGGGCCAGCATCAGCAGCAGCCATAATCGTTCCCGCAGCGGCTCCTCGGCGACCATGGCCCGCAGCTCGGCCACCAGCTCGGCCGCAGCGCCGAGTCGGAGCCGGGTCTGGGCAAGGGTTTCCCGCACCAGCCAGCGTTGCTCGCGCAGGCGCTGCACGACCGCCGCGCCGGCGGCGTCCGGGACGTCCTCGAACGGGTCACCCCGCCACAGCGCGCCGGCCCGCCGCAGCGTCTCGGCGGCCCGAGCAGGCCGGCCGCCGGCCAGCTCCCGGTGCCCGCGCTCGGCCAGCTCCTCGAAGCGGTGCAGGTCCAGCTCACCCGGCCGGACGAGCAACCGGTAGCCGGCCCGGTCGAGCACGAGCCGCTGCTGGCCACCCGGCAGCAGCCGGCGCAGGTCGGAGACGTAGGTCTGCAGGTTGGCGCGGGCCGAGCGCGGCGGCCCGGCCGGCCACAGCACGGCGAACAGGCTGTCCGCGGGGATCCGCGTGTTGGCGTGTGCCAGCAGGACGCCGAGGAGCATGCGTGTCTTGGCGGCCCGCAGCGGCACCGGGGCGCCGGCGGAGTCGAACGCCGTGACCGGGCCGAGCACCTGGAAGGTCGTCATGCCGTCCAGCCAACGGTTCCGGCTGGTGCGGGCACCAGGCGGTCAGGCGTCCGGGACTGACCCGGACAGCGGTATGACCGAATGCTCCCGCGGTTACGCTTGCTTCTCGGCACGTTGCCTGGGAGGTGGCGACGATGGTTGACGCCAACGTGTCCGGCGATACCGGCAGACCCGACCCGGCGGAGGCGACGACCCCCGCGGAGTTCGTCGAGGCGATGCGCGGCCTGAAGCGGTGGACCGGCCGGGGGTTCCGGGAGCTGGAGAAACGGGCGGCCGCCGGCGGGCACGTGCTGCCGAGGAGCACCGTGACCGTCGCGCTGGCCCGCGACTCCCTGCCGCGTGCGGAGCTGGTGGCGGCGTTCGCCCACGCGTGCGGGTGCGACGAGGAGGAGACGGCCAGGTGGGTCACGGCCCGCCGCCGTGTGGCCGCGGCGGGCGCACCCGCACCGGCCGCGCTCCCGGAGACCGTGCCGGTGGCCCCGCCCCGGCCGGCTCGCGGACGTGTCCGGCGGCTCGTACCCGGCCTGGTGGCCCTGGCCGCGGTGGCGACCGTCCTCACGTTCCTGCTCGGCTCGGCCGGCCGGGACGACTCACGGCGGGGCGGGAACCACGCGGTGCCGACCTCCCCGCCCGGCACGAGCGGACACGGCACGCCCAGCAGGGATCCCGTGCGGGCGTCGAGCCCCGCCGCCGTGCCGGCGAGCACGTCCGTGCCCACGACGGCGGCCGAACCGGGACATGTCGTGCCAGCGGCCGCTGAGACGCCGGCCCCGCCCGAACCGCCCGGCACCGAGGACCCGCCGCCGACCCACGAGCCGCCGCACGAGGAGCCGCCCGACGCCGACCACGTGACGATCCCGCTCGAGGGCCAACCGGCGGTCCACTGCCCGCTGCCGTACCTCAACACGCCGTACGGGGCGGTGGCGCAGTGCACGCAGATGTCCGGCGGGCAGGCCCGGATCGGCTTCTACAGTTTCGTCACGGGAGAGTTCGGGCCACGGACCGACTGGGTGGCCGTCGTGGAGGACCGCTGGTTCGACGGGTCGATCGCCGCCACGGACGGCGTCGAGGCCGTGGCCCGCGGCTTCGCCGTCCTGGACACGACCTACGGCGGCGGTGTCTTCGCCACGCAGTACCGCGACGGCGAGGCCCGCTGGGGCACGATCAGTGTGGTCACCGGGAAGTTCTACCCGTCGTCGGACCGCTGGACGCCGCTCTGACCCGACCCGTGCGGAACGGCGCCGACGTCCCGCGGCCACGGGAGTGCGCCGTCCCGCGCGTAGCCGAGATGCCCACGTGCCATGCGATCGGCGAGCACGCACGGCCGGCGAGGGTCGTCTCCGCCGACCACCGCTGCGGTCGGGGAATTACTTCTCGGCAGGCCGTAGCGCGCGGACGACGGCCGCCATGTCGTCGTCCTGGTTGCCGGACGCCGCGAACAGCCGTTCCAGCGCCGCGGCCAGGTTCGTCGCGACGCCCACCTCGGCCGCCGCCTCGCGGATCAGGCCGGCGTCCTTGGTCGCGCCGCTCAGCGCGAACGCCGGGGTGAACTCGCCCGCGATCATGTTCTTTCCCTTGAGCTGCGCGTACCCGGCGTCGAGCGGGCCGCCCGCGATCAGCTCCAGGAACAGCGCGGGGTCCAGGCCAAGGCCCTCCGCGAGGGCCACGCTCTGCGCGGTGCCCGCGGTGAGCGTCAGCACCCAGGCGTTCATCACCAGCTTCAGCCGGTGCCCGTCGCCCGGTCGTTCGCCGACCCACACGACCTTCGCGCTGATCGCGTCCAGCACGGGCGCGAGCCGCTCGTCGCGCCGGCCGCCGGCGAGGACCGTCAGCTGCCCGTTCTCGGCCGGCTGCCGGGTGCCGAGCACCGGAGCGTCGACGAACGACACCCCCTGCTTGGCGGCCAGCGCGGCCAGCGCGGCGGTCTCGTCCACCCCGATCGTGCTGGTCTGCAACCAGATCGCGTCCGGCCGCATCACCGGCAGCGCCTCGGTCATCACGTGTGCGACCGACTCGAAGCCGAACAGCATCGTCACCACGATGTCCGCGTCCCGTGCGGCCGACGCCGGGTCGTCCGCGACCGGCAGGTCGAGCGCACGGGCCTTGTCGGCGGAGCGGTTCCACACGGTGACGTCGAGCCCGGCCCGCGCCATGCTGCGAGCCATGCCGGCACCCATGATGCCGGTACCGAGCAGTGCAACCTTGGTCATGCTGTCAACCTAGACCCGATCGCCGCCGGCTACCCGGCCATGCCGCTCAGGACCGTCGGGCCGCGCGTCGGGTGCCGGGGAGCCCGGCGCCGCCGGCGACCGTCGTCCGACGGGCTTTACCGAAGCGAAACAGTTGCGGGGCAACCCTTTCGCCGGCGGCGGTGTCCTGAAGAGTGTGTTGGTGTGGTTGAAGCGGACCGCGGGGCTCGTGCTCGCGCTGGCCGCCACCGGGGGAGTAGCAAGTTTCACGCCGTCGCCCGACGGAGTGGTGGTGGCCGTCGCCGAGCCGCTGCCGCTGCCGGCGCCGCGGCCCGTTCCGGCGCCGCGCGATCCGGCGGACGGGATCGTGTACGAGCGCGGGTACAAGGCGCACGGTGCGGACCGGGTGCTCGTCGAGCGCTGGGTGCTGGCGGGCGTGGCGTTCCGCGAACGGGTCACTGTGGACGGTGCGCTGCTCGCCGACCGCAGCGACGGCATCGAGGTCGACTACGTGCGCCGCGAGTGGCGGGCCGGCCCGGTGCGCGGGCTGTCCGACGACTGCGCGCCGACCTACCCGGAGCTCGAGCGAGGACTCGCGGACGGCACGGTCACCGAGTCCGGGGCCGGCGTGCCGGTCGGTGGTTACCCGACGACCGTGTTTCGCCGGCGGGGCACGCCGATGGTGGACGTGTGGGTGAACATGACCACGCGAAGTCCGGTCCGCTGCCGGGGCGCCGCGCGGCACGCGGTGACCTTCGACCTGGTCTGGCTGCCCGCGACGGAGGCCAACCTGGCGCAGCTGACCGCGGTGGTGCCGGACGGGTTCACGACCGTGACCGAGCGGGGGAGCCAACATGACTACTGACCGCAGTTGGGCCGTCACCTGAACAGCGGTTGTCGCGGTGTCGTCAGAAAGCCACCGTGATCCGTTATGCGACGGTTACTGGTTTTCGGGGCAGTGGTGGTCACGCTGGTCGGGTCCGGGGCGGTCGCCTCGAGCACGACGGGGCAGCAGCGGCGCGCGCCGATCCTGACGGGCTGGGTGGGCACCTGGTCCGCCTCGCCGAGCACCGGCGTGGCGAACACGCCGAACGGCTACCCCAACTTCTCGATCCGCAACGTGATCCACACGAGCATCGGGGGCGGCACGGCACGTGTCCGGCTGTCCAACACCTTCGGCACGTCCCCGCTGACGTTCGGCAAGGTCACGGTCGCGGTCGCCGAGTCGAACACCTCGCCCGCGGCCAGGCCCGGCACCATGCGCACGCTCACGTTCGACGGTCAACCGTCCGTGGTCGTGCCGGCCGCCGCGGAGGTGCTGAGCGACCCGGTCCGGCTGACCGTGCCGCGCGACGGCGACCTGTTGGTCACCACGTACGTGCCCACCCCGTCCGGGCCGGTCACCTACCACGCGTTCACCGGCCAGACGTCGTTCTTCACCCGTAACGGTGACTTCGCGGACCAGGAGTCCGGCGCCGCGTTCACCGAGCAGACCAACGTGTGGCACTACGTCAGCGGCGTGGACGTGCGCAGCGCCGTGCCCGGCTCGGTGGTCACGTTCGGCGACTCGATCACCGACGGCGTCGGGTCCACGAACAACGCCAACCACCGCTGGCCGGACCTGCTGGCCGACCGCCTGCGCGGCCGGCTCGGCGTGCTCAACGCGGGCATCAGCGGCAACCGCCTGCTGCTGGACGTGCCGGGTTCCGGCTTCGGGCGCAACGCCCTGGCCCGCTTCGCCGACGACGTGCTCGGTCAGGGCGACGTCCGCTCGATCATCGTGCTGGAGGGCGTCAACGACATCCAGCAGGAGCCCCACCAGACCGACCCGGCGGCCATCATCTCCGCGTACCACCAGATGATCGCGCAGGCACACGCCCGCGGGATCCGCGTCATCGGCGCCACCATCCTGCCCTTCAAGGGCTGGCGCGCGTGGAACGAGACGCTGGAGGCGACCCGCGTCGCGGTGAACACGTGGATCCGCACGAGCGGCGAGTTCGACGCGGTCGTCGACTTCGACCGGGTCACCCGCGACCCGGCCGACCCGCAGGCGCTGCTCGCCGCCTATGACAGCGGCGACCACCTCCATCCGGGTGACGCCGGCTACCAGGCCATGGCGAACGCGGTCGATCTGTCGAAACTGTAGTTTGGTCGCGCGCCACCGGTGGTATCCATGATCATCGAGGTACCGAACACGAGCCCACTTCGGGCGGATGGGAGGTTCGATCATCATGGGGAAGCTACGGAAGTCGATGGGTCTGGCCGCCGGCTCGGCGGCTCTGGGCGCGGCGGCGCTGCTCACACTGCCCGCCACCGCCCAGGCCGCACCCGGCGCGCCCTGTAGCGCGGCGGCCGATGCGTGCATCGACCTGAGCGCGAACACGTCCTGGTTGATGCACGACGGAGTCGTCACCTACGGCGGAGTCCCGATCACGACCGGCAGGCCCGGTTACGAGACACCGCCGGGCACGTTCCACGTGCAGTACAAGGACATCGACCACTGGAGCCGCGCCTTCAACGGGCCGATGCCGTACTCGGTGTTCTTCACCACCACCGGCATCGCGTTCCACCAGGGCAGTCTGGGTGTGCAGTCGCATGGCTGCGTGCACCTCTCCCACGATGCGGCGGTGACCTACTACAACGCACTCCACCCGGGTGACGTCGTGGAGGTGGTCGCCTGACGGCACGGTCGGCGGCGGGACCCCCCTCCCTCCAAGGGGTCCCGCCGCCGGTGTCCGTCCGCGCGCGTCAGATGCTGTCGCAGGTGGCCATCTCGAACGGGCCGGTCGCGGTGTTCGACTCGATCTCCTTGCCGTCCACGGTGATCTTGCAGGTCACACTGCCGCCCTGCTCGCCGGTGGTGACGATGACCTGGCCCTCCTTGACGTAACCCTTGGCCCTGACCTCCTTGGACCACGGCAGCGTCGCGACCTTCTCGTCCTTGGTGTCGGCGTTCTCGTTGCTGAACGTCGTGTACGTGACGTCCACGTTGGCGGCGTCGCCGGTGATCTCGTAGACGATCACGGCCTCGCGGTTGGCCTCCTCGTTGATGTCGTCAGCGGCCTTCGTCCACACGGCCGCCCACAGGACACACACGACGAGCCCGACGATGGAGACGACGAGACCGGTGATCGCCATGCCCTTGTTGGTGGCGCGCCCCTTGGCGGCCTTGCTGATCCCGATGGCGGAGAAGATGATCCCGAGGATCACCAGCGGCCACGCGACGACGCCGATCAGCGGGATGAACGAGAGCACGAGCCCCACGAGGCCGATGACGAAACCCGTGAGTCCGAGGCCGTTGCTGGGCTTCGCGGGAGCTTGGGGAGGGTTGGGTGCGTACTGAGTCACGACTTGATTCCTTTCGGGAAGCTGCTGCGAGGAATCGAAGCAGCGGGCGCGGTGCCGCCGCGTCGTACGCGAGCCGTTCCCCGCTACGACTTTCGTCGTAACCGTGAATCGCGGATAGGTTGATGAGGTCGCCGCCGGTGGGTCCGTAGGCTCTTGCCATGGAACGGCGCGCGCTCGGCGTGGTGGCCACCGTGTTCGCGGTGGCGGTAAGCGTGATAGGCAACCTCGTCACGTTCAGCGCGTCCAGTTCCGTTTCGTACGAGTACAAGCTGCACCCGACGGCGCTCACGTTCGTCGCCATGCTGGTGGGGATCGGCGCGTCGACCATGCTGGTGTGGCGGCACCACTGGCCGCTGCTGGTGTTCGGCATCGCGTTGGTGCCGCCGCTGGTCGGCTCGGACGGGATGGCGGCGCTGGTGGCGCTGGCCGCGCTGACGGCCGCGCGACGCGATCACCTGCGGTGGCTCGCTGTTCCGGTCGTGTACGGGGTGACCACGTTCGCGCTGTGGCGGGACGCCGGGTGGGTCGACGGCTCGCAGATCTTCGGCGTGTTCATCGCGGAGTCGGGTACCGCGAAGATCGTCGGCGTGCTCGTCGTCGCCGCGATCCTGACCGCGATCCCGGTGACAGTCGGTGTGTTGCGCGGCACGCGCGCGGACCTGCGTGAACGGGAACGCCGCGAGGCGTGGATGCGTGCCGAGATGACCCGCCAGGAGGAGCGTTCCCGCATCGCACACGAGATGCACGACGTGCTGGGACACCGCCTGTCGCTGCTTTCGTTGCAGGCAGGGGCCTTGGAGGTGACCGGCCCGGAGAAGACCGGCGACGCCGCCCGCACCGTCCGCTCGACGGCCAAGCAGTCGCTGGAGGACCTGCGCCAGGTGATCGGCGTCCTACGCGACGGCCGGGACTTCCACCTGAGCGGCCCCGCCCCGACAATGGCCGACCTGCCGACCCTCGTCGGCCAGACCAGACAGGCCGGCGTCCCGGTAAGCCTGACGCTCCTGCTCGACCAGGCCACCGCCGCCCCGCCCCAGCTGGGCATGGCCGTCTACCGCATCGTCCAGGAGTCCCTGACCAACATCCTGCGCCACGCCCCCGGCGCCCCGGCCGACGTCATGGTCCGCGGCGCCCCCGGCGCCGGCGTCACCCTGGAGATCGCCAACCCGATACCACCCCCCGGCACGGTCCCCCCGTCCCCCGGCTCCGGCACCGGCCTAACCGGCATCACCGAACGCGTAAACGCCTTAGGCGGCAAGGTAAACATAGGCCCCACCACCAACAACACCTTCGCAATCCAGGCCTGGCTCCCCTGGCCCCCACCCTAACCCGCGAGTCCCGCGCCCACACATACCGAGTCGGGTCTGTGTCGTGATCGGTGTGTCCGGCGTTGTTGATCAGTAGGTTTCGGCTCCCGGCCAGCGGTCACCGAAGGTGATGGCGAAGGCGTTGAGTACTGGTTTCCAGCGCATCGTCCATCGGGTGCGGCCTGTGCCGGTG
>NZ_DASQCC010000270.1:0-21942 GCF_035634895.1 Actinophytocola sp.
CACCGGCACAGGCCGCACCCGATGGACGATGCGCTGGAAACCAGTACTCAACGCCTTCGCCATCACCTTCGGTGACCGCTGGCCGGGAGCCGAAACCTACTGATCAACAACGCCGGACACACCGATCACGACACAGACCCCCCTTTCTGAATCCATGCTCCGTTTCACCAGCTGACTATCGGCAGGTGAGGTTGATGATCATTGGGAGCGCTTCAGCAGGATGGGAGCTACGACGCAGATCAGGCCGCTCGCGGCGAACAGCAAGCCAATCGGTAGCGCCAGGTGTGTCAGGTCGTGCGTCCACATCGCGTCCGGGTGAATAACTGCCGCGTGTGGCAGGTTGGTAGCCGAGCCGAGGGCACCGGTTGCCCAGCGGGTGGGGAAGGCTAGTGAGAGCCAAGTGAGTACTTGACCGAAACCGGAGGGCTCGCCGAGGGGCAGCACTATACCGCAGAGTACGACGGAGCCGCCGGACAGTGCTGACATGGCACCGACTGCCTGCTCAGTGGTCGAGGACAGGCAGCTGATCAACAGCCCAATGGTCATCGAGCACAACGTTAGGCTTGCCAGGGCCGCGCCGATCTCGAGCCATGCTGGCAGGCCGGTGATCGTGTTCTCCTGGAGGCTGGAACCGGTGCACAACACCGCCGTCGCGACTGCCGCCTGGGCCAGGGCGGGGAAGCCTCTGCTGATCGCGCGCGACAACACCACGGCCAAGTAGGGGACTCCCCATCGCCGTTCCCGTCGTATCACCTCCCTGTCGTTGACTACTGACGTCAGGGACAGGGCCATCGCGAGCAGCGACAGACAAATGCAGGTCACGGCCAGCGCGGTGCCCAGGTCAGGGTTGGGGTCGGTGGGAGACCCGGTGAGGCCGCGCGGGTTGGACCAGACCGCCAGGAGGGCCGCTGCTGCCGGGCCGATCACGGCGAGGGCCGCCAGCAGTGGCTTGCGCAGCCACACGCGGAGGAACTCGCGCTTCAGGCTGATCGACAGGACGTGCGGCAGCGGCTGCGTGCGCCCGGCCCGAAAGCCGTGCCGGCGGGAGGCGCGGCGATCGGATGGCTTCTCCTGCTGCGACGCACGCTGCCCCGCGCGCAGGGCGTCCATGACATCGGCCGCGGACCGTGCGTCGAACGCGGCGAGCAGGTCGTCCGGGTTGCCTGTGTAGCCAACTGTGGCGGGTGTCCGTACGGTGGTGCCGCCGGTCGCGATGGCCAGTACCGTTGACGCCTCGCTCAGGTGCGTCATCGCATGGGTCACGACGATGACGGCGCACCCGTTCCGTGCGACATCCGCCAGGTCCCGCATCAGGGCTCGGTCGAGGCCTTCGTCCAGTCCGGACGTCGGCTCGTCGAGGATCAGCAACAGCGGCCTGCTGAGCAGTTCGACGGCGATGCTGAGCCGCCGGCGCTGGCCACCGGACAATGTGGCCACGTGTTGTCGCGTATGTGAATCCAGGTGTAGCCGCCGTAACACGTCGTTGATGTTCGTCGTCAGCTCGCCGGTCGGCGCGTCTGCAGCGAACCGGATGTGCGCGGCGTGGTGCATGGTCTGCTCGACTGTGAGTTCGTCGAGCAGCGGCGATCCCTGCGGGACGAAGCTGACCAGCGCGGGGTTCAGCGGGCGACCGTCGCCGAGCGGTACATCGTCCACCGACGCCCAGCCGGACTCGACGACCGCCTCGCCGAGCAGTCCGGCGCACAGCGTCGACTTTCCGGCGCCGGAGGGACCGATGACGGCCAGCATCCCGCCCTTGGGCATGGTGACCGAGATGTCCCGCATGGTCGGTGCGTCCGCCCTGTGATGCCGGACGGTGAGACCGGACAGGACAAGTGAGGGTGGTGCCGGCAGGCTCTCGTAGCTGAGCACGCCATCCGGCAGGACGCGGAACATGTTGTGTCCCACAAGGAAGGTTTCACCGGGGAACACCGGTGCGCGGAGCACCGGCCTGCCGTCGACGAACGTGCCGGTGCCTGCGTTGAGATCGCGGACCACGACGCCGGACGTGTGTCGCCGCACCACCGTGTGTCGCAGAGCGACGTCCATCCCTTCCACCTGGATGTCGGCGCCACCGCCGCGTCGGCCGATCGTCACCGGAGAACCGCCCAGCCTGGCCTGGTTCGGCGCGATGGCGGGGAGAACGGGCGCGTGCGTGGGCGCACCGACCTCCGCGAGCATGCGGAGACGGTGTGTGCCCACGGTCAGCTCGAGGGTCAGCGTGCCCGGCTCGTCCAGTGACGCCGCGATGCGCTCGCTCGATCCGTGCGGCGTCACCAGGGTGTTGTTCACCACGAGCCTGCTGCCCGGTTCGAGCACGTACAGGCGCCAACCTGCCGCGTAGCGGAACCTTGCCCACCGGGCCGGACCGTCACTGACTCGGATGTCGGCGCCGCGGTCGCTGCCGAGAACCGTTGCCTTGTCCGGAGAGATCCGGTGTCGCACGCCATCCACTAGCACGACGAGCGGGGGAACCGGAGCCATCGCCACCTCCTGCAATCTTCCCTGTGTATCGCCGGTGTGGCCCCGAGCGCGACATTTGCGCCGAAATCCGGCCGAGTGAAACGGTCACGCTCGGTCGCACGATCACTCGTTTGCTCGATTGATTTGGAGGCGTCGTGATCGGCTTTCAGAATGTCTCGGTAGAAGGGCAACCGTCCACTCACCGGGTTTGGCAGTTCTACATCGTGTGTGATGTGTCCCGGTCGATGTGGAACGCGGAGGAATGGCCAGACGAGAAGGCCTCGCCGCTGTACATAATGAACGAGTCCCTCGGTCTTATGCTCGAGACGCTCGCCGACGATATCGAGGCGTCGGCGATCGGCCGGGTCGCCGTGATCACCTTCGGCGACAACGCGACGACTCACTACCCGCTCACCCAGATCGACAAACCGCATCGTCTGGATCCACTGCCCAAGGGGAACTGGACGGACTACGCTGCGGTGTGGGAGCACCTGAACGACACTGTTCGGACCGATGTGACCGAATTGCAGAGCAAGCAGTACCTCCCCAAACAGCCGGTGATCTTCTTCATCACCGACGGCAACGCGATCGTGCAAGGCAGGCCCCAGCCCATCGAGAAATGGTCCGCCGCCAGGGACAAGCTGTGTTCGCCGGATTTTGCGGCACGGCCCCGGGTGGTGGCGCTCGGCATGGGCGCTGTCGACCGGGCGGTCGTGCGGGCGCTCCGGTCGGTCGACCCGCCCGGGGCAGCGTACCTGGCCAACCCGGGAGAGCCGGCGAGCACACTGCTCGACGCGATCATCAAGGTCATCATCGTGTCGATCACCCGGTCAGCGGCTCGGAACGCGTTCACCTTTCCGACCCCGGTCGGGATGACCAGACTCGATGGCGACGGGCGGTAGCGGTGGCGGCCAGACAATCCCGCCGCGCGGATCAGACGGGCGTCCCGATGAAGAAACCCGCGCGCGCCTGGTTTCGGATGCCGAGGATTTTCCGTCGGCGTTCCGAAGTACCTCGAGTGGAGATCGCGGCGGCGACCGTCCCCCGTCTGGCCGCCGGCCAGGCAGCGGTCCCGGACGTCGCGGCGCATCGGCGTCGCATCGGTCCAGTCAACGTCGTTGTCGCCTCGGTGATAGGCCAGCGCCACCTGCTGGACGGAGAACTACGCGAAGACGGCTACGCGCTGGCGGTGAGCCACGACCAGACCGCCTGTGTGGTGGCGGTCGCGGACGGGGTCGGTTCCTCGGTGAACGCGCACGAGGCCGCGGCTGTGGCGTCCAGCACCGTGGTGGCGAGCGCGATGCGCTGGATCGCGGACCGGGGCACGGGTTGGGAGGACCACTCGGCCCGACTGGTCCGTGATGCCAGTGAGGCTGTGCGCGGGGTGCGAGATCACGGAGACCGGCGCGCGGAAACTGCGTCGGGGAAGACCGCCCCACCCGCGTCCACTTTGACGGTCGCGGTGCTGATGACCTCGAACGAGGGCACCGAGGTGTGTTGGCTTGCCTACGGCGACTCGGCGGCACTTGTGCTGTCCGTCAGGACGCGACAGTGGCGTTGGTTGTCGACCCGGGACGAGATGCGGGTAGCCCTGACGCGTGCGTTGCCGGGCGAGCCCTCGTTTCGGGAGCACGGAACCCTGCGTTTGGGCCGCGACGACGTTCTGGTGCTCGCGACGGATGGAGTGGCCGAGCCGATCGAGCACATGCCGGAACCGTTCGCCACGGCGATCATCGCCGCGGTGACCGAGGAGATGTCCGCGGCGAAGTTCGCGACCCTGTTGGATTTCGACATGGCCGGCATGGTCGATGATCGAACGATACTGGCCATCTGGCACCCAGGGCTGAGTCAGGCATCGTGACATGGACGGCCGCATCCGTGTGCCGGTGACCCGTCTGCATCACCTTGCCGAGGGCCGCTTCCCAACCGGTGGCCAGTCGTCCGCAGTGAGTTGGGTGCGCGCGCCGTCCGGAGAAGTGCTGCTGTACAAGAGGTATCTTCCATCAGCGCTGTTCGACGACTCGCTGGACAGGCTGGAGCGGCTGGTTGCCTGGCGACAAGCGCTGCCCCCGGAGGAACAGGCCATTCTGGACGAGCGCGTCGCATGGGTCCGCCACGTTGTCGTGGACGGCAGCCGGCCGACGGGCGTGCTGGTAGCCCCGGCGACGGATCCCTTCTGGCGTCTCGACAAGGACAACAGGGCCGTGCCTCGTGACATGGCTGGCCTGACTCTGCCGCCGGACGGGGCGGAGCGGCGGGCACGGGACTTCTTCAGTATTCCCCAGACGATCGCACGGCTCGGACACCTTCTGCGCACGCTGTCCTTTCTGCACGGGAAGGGAATCGCGGTCGGCGACCTCCGGCTGCAGAACACCCTCGTCACCCGGCTCGGTTCAGCACCAGCTACGTACCTGATCGACTGCGACGCGGCCATCCTGCACGGCGTGCCCGCCCTACGGCCAGCCGAAGCGGAGACAATGCGGCCGGACGATATCGACGACTGGCCAGACGTGCTTGACAAGCGCACAGACTGCGTGAAGTTCGCGTTGCTGGCCGCCGCCTGCATCGGCAAGAACGCGGCACTGATGGCGGTAACCGACGACGTGAGCGAGCACCTGATCGCGGCAAACGCGGACGTGCTCCGCATGTTCCGGCAGGGGACGGATCGAACGGTGTCGGCGGCCCTACACCAGACCATGGCCGATACCTGGCGGGGCTACGTCTCGGCCGCAGGCAGAGAACGGAAGAGGTGCGCGAACCGGCCGACCTTCGAGCCCTGGACCGGTGTGACGTCCAGCTCCCACGAGAAACCGGCGACCAGCCCCACACACGAGTTCCAGCCGATCCTGCCGTCCCCACGCCGTCCTGGGGTTCCCGCTCGGCCCAGAGCGCCGCGAACACGAGCACCGGCCACCCGCACTCCCGCACCTACGCAACCGGACTACAGCGTCATCCAATCCGTCGTGGTGCCCGTCGTGGTGGTTCTCATGATGGCACTGTTCTTCATCATCATCGGGGAATTTCGGTGACCGCATTCAACGAGCTCGCCAAACCCCGTTCCGGACACGACCGAGATTAGCCGCTGCTGCCAGTGAGTCCCTGACACAACATGGTGCTGGCGGAGGCCTGCGTGCGAGAAGTTATGTCTGTGGCTACAACAGCGCGGAACACTTGAGGACGGGCGCAGCCATTGATCTTCACGCACCGCAGAGGTCGTATGTCCCGTCGTTGTGTTGCATCGCGTACTCGTCGCAGAGGTAGGGGTTTCCTGGACCGTCCGGGTCGTCTGGTCCGCCGCCTGAGCTGATCAACGTGTGTTCGTCGTTGCGGGCGAGGGTGAACGTCTCTGCTGGCAGGTAGCCGGAGTCCGAGTACTCGTAGTCGGTCACGGGCGATCCGTCGTCAGTGGTGTACCAGACCTCGACGAAGCTGCCCTGCAGCGTCTCGCCAACCCCAGCGGTGAAGGCGATGGTGGCGTTGCCACTGCACCGTCGTGTCTCCGACGTGGACGACGTGCACGGTCCGCCGTTCCACGTCAGCAGGCCGGTGCCGTCGGCGTTGATGTCCAGTTGGGACCCGTGAACGGCCCAGTGACCGACGAACGGGAGTTTCCCGGTGGCGTTCGTGCGCGGGAAGAGGCTCACGGTGAACGCCGAGCGCGGCAGCGCGAGGGTTGTGACCACGTCGGCGATCGTGAAGGTGGCCTCGGCGAGCACGAGATAGCGGGTGAGTGCCTTTTTCGCCAGGTTGGCTACGCGGAACACCATGCCGGACATCTTCTGCCACACCGCCGCCGGGAGCAGTTTCCTCAGTACCTGGATCACGGTCTCCGGCTGCTCCACGACGCACCGGGCGAGCGACGCGAGCCCTTGGGCGAGACCCGCAGCGCTGCTGTCATCGACGACCCGCGCGCCCATGCTTTCCAGACACGCGCCCATCAGGACGAAGTCCCAGCCCCGGGAGCCCTCGTCGAGCACGTCCGAGACGGCCTTGCTGGTCAGGCCCAGCACCATCGTGGTCGGGCTGAACATCCCGGCCACCTCGACCGGGGAACGGGTTCCGAGGGTGGCCCGACTGAACCCGAGGTCGACCTCCTGCCCCGGCGGGAGAATCCAAGTCCGGACCGCGTCCGCGGGCGGCACCCCGAGGTACTCGACGACGTGGGTCAGCAGGTTCGGCGCCCACGACTCCATCTCCTTGCCGACGAAGCTCTGCCACGCCCAGTCAGGCACCACGGGCGCGGTGACCAGCAACGCACCACCGCGATTGTTGACCACCTTGACCACGGCCAGGTCGGGCTTGTTCGGGTCGCCGCCAACGCAGACCAGCATGGGCGCGTTGCGATCATCTAGGAAAATCGCGTCGGACAGCCACTCCGGACGCGCACCCGGACAGTCCGGCGAGTCGGACCGCTGACCGAAGAACTTGCCGACCGCGTTGCTCGCGACCGACGGGAGGTCCACCAGCCACTGGAAGAAGCTCAGGTGCGGCACCTCGACGGTGCCGGTCCGCCGGTCCGCGCTCATCGTCGCCGGGATCACCGTCGCCGGCGTGACCCGCTCGGTGACCTGCCCAGCACCGTAAGCCTCGCCGTCACCCGTGTCGTCCACGAGGTAGAGGATCTGGTCGGCGGCCAACGCCTGGTCTTGGCGCCACGTGAACGTCCACGGCAGGGAAGGCTGGCCACTGGACAATCGCAACACGGCCGCCGCCAACGGGGTGCTCCCCACCGGCCCGCCAGGATCCCGCGGAAACGCCACCGTCAACGTCGAGTCCACCCGGACACCACCCGCGGGAATATGCACCGTCCACCGCGCATCGACACGCACGTCCGTCGGCCGATCCGCTGGCACATCAACACGGCCGGCCTGAACCGCGGATGGCCGCCCGGCCACCGACGCGTCCAACAGCCCCAGCCGCGACGCGCCCACCACACCAGCCACCACAGTCACAGCCACCGCGACGGCAACCCAAGCTACCCGCGGCGACAGCATCGACCACTCCAGCCTCTTCAACTACCAGAACAGTCAAGGAGTCGTCTCACTCACAGCCACCGTTACCGGTACGCGACTGCTGCGGTCACGCAGCGAGCACACGCTCATGCCTATGAGCAATTTCGGTCCTTCAAAGTGACAAAACGATAGCCGCATAGCTGGCAGGTTGTGTGACACTGACGACGAGGAGATCGAGTAGCGGGTGAAGAAGACACTCGAAGCCGCGCCGAAGCTCATCTTACCTCTACGCCAATCCATCGGTCATCGTGTGAGACAAAATCCCAAGCCAAGACATATCATCTCGCATTAAGCATGAATTAGAAATGGGATCGACAGAGCATCATTCTCGACCAACGTTGACGCGAGTCTACCGACGAATGACACGGTCAGAATCGAACCAAGCGGCCATCAGGGTTACGCTCCGCTATCAATGGACCGGACCATTCACGCCGAGGGATTGCCTTATTGGGTCACTCCCGACTCGGTCATGCCACGGATCCATGCCACGCAAAGCAAACCAGGCCGTCTCCCGGAGGAAACGGCCTGGTCAGAGTGTGTAGCCCCGACGGGATTTGAACCCGCGCTACCGCCTTGAGAGGGCGGCGTCCTAGGCCGCTAGACGACGGGGCCGCGACCAGAGAGAACCTTATCAGAAACGATTTTGTTCTCTCTGCTGGGGTACCAGGACTCGAACCTAGACTAACTGAACCAGAATCAGTCGTGCTGCCAATTACACCATACCCCAACGCTGCCGGGCAGTGTCCCGCTCAGCAGCACCGGAGAAGATGTTAGACCACGCCCTGGCGGCAGCGGTAATCGGCCCCTTCGGACAGGACCAGGGAAGGTGTCCGGTACTCGCTGACCAGCAGTTCGGGCAGGTCAGCCATGCTCTCGATGGTCTGGATACCCGGCTCATGGCTCACGCCTGCCCGGTTGCGGGCCAGCCACACTCCGTGTAGGCCCGCGTCGCGGGCGCCTCTGGCGTCCGTCTCCAGTAGGTCGCCCACATGCATGGTCTCCGACGGAGGGACGCCCAGGCGGTCACACGCCGTGTGGAAAATCACTGGATCGGGTTTGGCGGCGCCCAGTTCGCCCGCTATGACCAGTGTGTCGAAGAAGCGGGAGATGCCGAGACCGTTCAGCTTCGCTTGCTGGTGCCGGCCGGACGCGTTGGTGACGGCCGCCAGCCTGAAGCCCGCGGCCCGCAGCCAGTCGAGGCACGGCAGGGCGTCGGCGAACAGGCACCATGTCATCCGGAGCTGGGTGCATCTGCGCTCTTCCAGTACAGCCACCAGGTCGTCATCGAGCAGGGCGCCCATGTCGGCGAAGAACGCCTTCGTCCTGGCCTTGTGCATCGCGTCGTACGGGAGTTCGCCGGACACGACCCGTGCCACGTGTTCGTCGGTCGTGCGTTGCCAGCGGGGCCACATGTCGTCGCGGCCGATCAGGTCGCTCAGGGCTCGTCTGGCGGAGCTGGTGAAGTCTACGAGCGTGTCGTCGATATCCAGGCAGACCGCCCGAATCCGCGGGGGCTGGTGCTCGGCCGCCAGCTCCGTCGAGCGTGAGCGGTCGGCGGCAGCGGGGAACGGCACGAGCCCAAAGGTCATCAGCAGAGGTTAGGCCGCCCGGGGCATCCTCCGATTCGGCTATAGAGGTGATTGTTTGCGTTCTGACACGATTAAGAGAAGACCGCTCCAGCGCACGCCGATTAAGCTGTATCGCCCGTCGCGAGTGAAGCGTTACGGAACTGTCAGGATCGTGATGTACGCAGCCTTGCCAACGTGCGGTCCCGGCCGAGCAGCTCCAGTGACTCGTACAGCGGCGGCGACACCGTCCGCCCACTCACCGCGACCCGCACCGGGGCGAACGCCTTCCTCGGCTTGAGGCCCAGTCCGTCGATCAACGCGGCCTTCAACGCCTCCTCGATCGCGGGGGCCGTCCAGTCGCCGACGCCTTCCAGCGCGGCGATGCTCGCGTCCAGGACTGGTACGGCGTCCGGGCCGAGCGTCTTCGCGGCCGACTCCGGCTCCGGTGCGAACTCCTCCTCGGGCACGAACAGGAAACGCACCATCGCCACGGCGTCGGACAGCACCGTGACCCGTTCCCGCACGAGCGGGGAAATGGCGCGCAGCGTCGCGAGGTCGGGTTCCGACGGCCGTTCCGGCAGAATCTTCGCCGAAACCAGGTGCGGCACCACCCGTGCGGCGAAATCCTCGTCGGTGAGCCGGCGGATGTGCTCGGCGTTGATCGCCTCCGCCTTCTTCAGGTCGAAGCGCGCGGAGTTCGAGCTCACTTTCGAGATGTCGAAGGCCGCGACCATCTCCGCCATCGTGAAGATGTCGCGGTCCTCGGCGATCGACCAGCCGAGCAGCGCGAGGTAGTTCAGCATGCCCTCGCGGACGAAACCACGGTCCCGGTAATGGGCCAGGTTCAACTGCGGGTCACGCTTCGACAGTTTCTTGTTGCCCTCGCCGCGAACCAGCGGCAGGTGCGCGAACCGCGGGGTGAATGTCGTCACGCCGATCCGCCGCAGCGCCTCGTAGAGCGCGATCTGCCGCGGCGTCGACGGCAGCAAATCCTCGCCTCGCAGCACGTGTGTGATCCGCATCAGCGCGTCGTCGACCGGGTTGGTCAGCGTGTAGAGCGGGGTGCCGTTCCCTCGCACCAGCACGGGGTCCGGCACGCTACCGACCCTGAACGAGATCTCGCCGCGTACCAGGTCGGTGAACGTGATGTCGTGGTTGGGCATCCGCAGGCGCAGCACAGGCTCGCGGCCCTCGGTCCGGAACGCGGACCGCTGGGCGTCGGTCAACGCCCGGTCCGCGTTGTCGTAGCCCAGCTTCGGGTCCTCGCCGGCCTCGCGCCGCCGTGTCTCGATCTCCTCCGGCGTCGAGAACGACTCGTACAGCTCCCCCGCCTCGAGCAGCCGTCGGGCGACGTCGGCATAGATCTCACCGCGCCGGCTCTGCCGGTACGGCTCGTCCGGGCCGCCCACCTCGGGTCCCTCGTCCCAGTCGATGTCCAACCACCGCAAGGCATCCAGGAGCGCGCGGTAGCTCTCCTCGGTGTCCCGTGCTGCGTCGGTGTCCTCGATGCGGAACACCAGCGTGCCGCCGTGGTGACGGGCGAAGGCCCAGTTGAACAGCACGGTGCGAGCCAGGCCGACGTGCGGCGTACCCGTCGGTGACGGGCAGAAGCGGGCGCGGACCTGGGCGGATTCGGTAGCCATGACCCGTTCAGCGTATCCGGCTTGACCGCGCCTGCCCGGTAGGTGCATCCTGAACTTATTCAACACGAGATGAATTGATCTGAAGGAGCCATCATGACCACGACGGAACGCACCACGTGTCTCGTCGCCGGTGGCGGTCCCGCGGGGATGGTGCTGGGGCTGCTGCTGGCGCGGGCCGGCGTCGAGGTGACCGTGCTGGAGAAGCACGCCGACTTCCTGCGGGACTTCCGCGGCGACACCGTGCACCCGACGACCCTCGACCTGCTCGACGAGCTGGGGCTGGGTGAGGCGTTCGCGAGGCTGCCGCAGAGCCATGTCCAGCAGGTCGGGCTGCCGACCGCGGAGGGTGTCGTGCGGTTCGGCGACTTCACGCAGCTGAAGGGTCCGCACAACTACATCGCGATGGTGCCGCAGTGGGACCTGCTCGACCTGCTCGCGGACGCGGCCAAACAGGAGTCGACCTTCACTCTCCGCATGGAAACCGAAGCCGTCGACCTGGTGAGGGAACACGGTCGGGTGGTGGGCGTGAAGTACCGCACGGCGGCCGGTGAGACCGGTGAGATCCGCGCGGACCTCACCGTCGCCTCGGACGGCCGGCACTCGGCGTTGCGGAAGGCGGCGAACCTGCGGGTGCTCGACTTCCCCACACCGATGGACGTGTGGTGGTTCCGGCTGCCGCGCGAGGAGAGCGACCCGCGGGGCGTGGTCGGCGCGATGAGCAGCTCACGCGCGGTGATCCTGTTGGACCGCAACGACTACTGGCAGACCGCGACGCTGATCCGCAAGGGCTCGGACGCGCGGCAGCGCAGGCAGCCGGTGTCCGCGATGGTCGCGAGCATCGCCGAGGTGGTGCCGTTCCTCGCGGACCGGGTCGACGCGGTGAAGTCGTGGGACGAGGTGAAGCTGCTCGACGTCCGCGTGGACCGGGTGAGCCGCTGGTACCAGGACGGCCTGCTGCTCATTGGTGACGCGGCGCACGCGATGTCACCCGTTGGTGGCGTCGGCATCAACCTGGCGGTGCAGGACGCGGTCGCCACCGCCCGACTGCTCGCGAAGCCGCTGCTGGACGGCACGGTCACCACCCGCGACCTGACGAAGGTGCAGCGGCGCCGGATGCTGCCGACGCTGGCCACCCAGGGCGCACAACGGTTCCTGCACAAGCGGGTGCTGCGTCCGGCACTGGCCGGCAAGATCGAGATCGCGCGGGCCACGAAGCTGCCGCTCCCGGTACGCGTCATGAAGCGGTTCCCGTGGTTCCGCCGCATCCCGGCGTACGTCGTGGGCCGCGGCATCCGCCCAGAACACGCCCCCGCCTTCGCCCGCCGCTAGTGCGGTGTCCACCGCGCCAGTGTCCCGCGCCGGGAATGCGGTGATCAAGTCGGTGGATCCAGGTTTCTGCTGGCAAGGCGCCGGTTCGCCCTCGTACTGGGTCGTACTTGGGCGAACCGGCAACGCCGCCAGCAGGAAGCTGGGCCGCCGAATTAGATGCCTGATTTCCGGCGCGGAACACTAGCACTCGATGACGTTCACCGCGAGACCGCCGCGTGCTGTTTCCTTGTACTTGACCTTCATGTCCGCGCCGGTCTCGCGCATCGTCTTGATCACCTTGTCGAGGGTCACCACGTGGGTGCCGTCGCCGCGCAGTGCCATCCGGGCGGCGTTGATCGCCTTGACCGAGGCCATCGCGTTGCGTTCGATGCACGGGATCTGCACGAGGCCGCCCACGGGGTCGCAGGTCAGGCCGAGGTTGTGCTCCATGCCGATCTCCGCGGCGTTCTCGACCTGTTCCGGCGTGCCGCCGAGCACCTCGCACAGCGCGCCGGCGGCCATCGAGCACGCCGAGCCGACCTCGCCCTGGCAGCCGACCTCGGCGCCGGAGATCGACGCGGTCTCCTTGTAGATCACGCCGATCGCGCCGGCGGTGAGCAGGAACCGGACCGCGCCCTCTTCGGTCGCACCGGGCACGAACCGCGCGTAGTAGTGCAGTACCGAGGCGATGATGCCGGCGGCCCCGTTCGTGGGCGCGGTCACCACCCGTCCACCGGAGGCGTTCTCCTCGTTCACCGCGAGGGCGAACAGGTTCACCCAGTCCATGACCCGCAGCGGGTCCGTGGAGAACGTGTCGGCGGTCAGGTGCTCGTACATCTCGCGGGCGCGGCGGCGGACCTTGAGACCACCGGGCAGCGTGCCGTCCTGGGTGTAGCCGCGGCGGACGCACTCCTGCATGACGTCCCAGATGTGGGAAAGCCCCTTCCTGATCTCGTCGGCCGGCCGCCACGCGGTCTCGTTGGCGAGCATGACCTCGCTGACGGGCAGGCCGGTGGCGCGGCAGTGCGCGAGCAGCTCGTCGCCGGTGCGGAAGGGGTAGGCGACGGGGGTGTCGTCGACCTTGATGCGGTCGGCGCCCTGGGCGGCCTCGTCGACGACGAAGCCGCCACCGACCGAGTAGTAGGTGCGCTTGCGCAGTGACACGCCGCCGGCGTCGAACGCCTCGAACGTCATCCCGTTCGGATGGAACGGCAGGCTGCGGCGACGGTGGAGCACGAGCGAGTCGTCGTCGAAGTCGATCTCGTGCCGGCCGAGGAGCGTGAGGCGGCGGGCGGACCTGATCTTCTCGACCCGCTCGGCGATGGTGCCGGTGTCGACGGTCTCGGGCTGCTCGCCCTCGAGCCCGAGGAGGACGGCGGGGCCGCTGCCGTGGCCGTGGCCGGTGGCGCCGAGGGACCCGAAGAGCTCGGCCCGGACGGTGGCGACGCCGGTGAGCAGCCCGTCGTCGGCAAGGCCCATGGCGAAGATCCGCGCGGCCCGCATGGGGCCGACGGTATGTGAGCTCGACGGTCCGATGCCGACCGAGAACAGGTCGAACACACTGATGGCCATCGAACCTCCGTGCCGTGGGCATGCCTACCTGGCCATGGTAGGTCGCCAGGCACACGCGCCGGACCGGCCGACCGGATTCCCGGTCGGCCGGTCCGCCCCCGACATCAACAACTCGCTCACCTGTCGTACCGCGCCGACCACCGGGCGGCAACTCGGGACCGGTCAGGCGCAGGTCACGACTGGTCTGTCCGGTCTCGTGCCGTCGGTCAGGAAGGCCGTCACCGCCGCGTCGCCGCAGGCGTTGCCGTTCTCCAGGTAGGCGTCGTGACCGCCGGAGTCGGTGACGAACATGCGGGCGCCGAGTGCCTCGCGCATTCGCAGCGCGCCGGCGAGCGGGGTGGCGGGGTCCCGGCGGTTCTGGATCATCACGATGTTCGACCGGCCGTGGGCGTTCACCCTGGTCGCCGGCTCGGTCGGGCGGTACGGCCAGAACGCGCACGGCCGGATGTTCACCGGCATGCCACCCGTCAGCGGGTAGGCCGCCCGGTTCCGCGCCACGTCGCCGGCGTAGTCGTGAGACGGACCAGGCCAGGCCACGTCGTTGCACCCCGTCGCGTTCAGCACCGCCAGCATGTTCGCCCAGCTCGGTGGCACCGCCGGGATCGGCGGCGCCGGCGTCCCGGTGTTCGCCGCGCGGAGGAACACCGCCAGCCGCGGGAACGCCGCGTCCGCGTACAGCGTGTTGAACATGAGCGCACGCAGCGTGTTGCCCGTCAGGTCCGGCCGCGGCCGCTCGTCCAGCGTCGCGGTCAGGCGGAGGTAGGTGTCCCGCACCTCCCCGGGAGTCGTGCCAAGGCCGTACTCGGTGGCACGAGCCGCGGCCCACGCGGCGAAGTCCGGGAACCGGTCCTCGGCGCCGAGTGCGAAGTTCGCCATCCAGCCGCGTGCCACCCGCCGCGGATCCGGATCGTCGTTGCTGTCCAGCACCACCCGGTCCGTGCGGGACGAGAACATCGTCGCGTACACCGCGCCCACATAGGTCCCGTACGACGTGCCCCAGTACGACACGCGCCGCTCCCCCAGCGCCTGCCGGATCCGGTCGATGTCCCTCGCCTCGTCGCGGGTCGTGATGTGGCGGACCAGCGGGCCGCCGTTGCGCACACACGCGTCGGCCATTCGCCGCGCCTGCTCGGTCGACTCCGTGACGTCCCCACCCGGCCCCGGCCATGGCAGGAACATCACCGGGTCCAGGTCCCGCGGTTCGAAACCGCAGTCCACGGGTGTGCTGGCGCCGACACCGCGCGGGTCGAAGCCGATCAGGTCGTACCGGTCCCGGACCTCGTGCGGCAGGCGGAGTCCATGCGTGGTCGGCCGCGCGAGCCCCGCACCGCCGGGACCGCCCGGGACCAGGAGGAGCACTCCCCTGCGCAGGCCGGGCCTGGCCGTGCTGATCCGTGACACGGCCAGCGAGATCTGCTCGCCGCCGGGCCGCCGGTAGTCGAGTGGGACACGGAGAGTCGCGCACTCCTGCCTCGGGTCCAGCGCCACGCCGGTCGCCGGACAGGCGCCCCACGCCGGCCCGGCTCCGGTTCTTCGGTCCGGCTCGGCCTCGGCGGGTGTCGCCAGCAGGGCAATGGAAAGCCCGGTGATGAGAAGGATTCTTCGCATGCGCCAAGGATTCCGGCGCGGGAGATGGGGGGACATACGGCTGGCCGCAGCAACGCGGGTGGGGGCAGCCCCACCATCGACGCCCTCTAGGAACTGGAACGTGTTTCAGTTAGCCTCATGGCATGATTGCCACGGTGGTGTGGGGCACGGGCAACGTAGGCCGTGCCGCCGTTCGGGCCGTTGCGGCCAATCCCGCGCTGGAGCTCGCCGCCGTGGTCGTGCACGACCCGGCCAAGGTCGGGCGCGACGCGGGTACGCTTGCCGATCTCGGCCATGAACTCGGTGTCGCGGCAACGGATGACCTGGACGCCGTGTTCGCCGCGGACCCCAGGGCGGTGGTGTACGCGGCCTCCGGCGACATCCGGTTCGACGACGCGCTCGCCGATGTCGTGCGCGCGGTGCGCGCCGGCGCTGCGGTCGTCACGCCAGCCCTCTACCCGCTCTACGACCAACGGAACGCACCCCGGGAACTACGAGAACCTGTTCTAGACGCCATTGCCAAGGGTGGCGGCTCGCTGTTCGTCTCCGGCGTGGATCCCGGGTGGGGCAACGACATCCTGCCGGTCCTCGTCAGCGGGCTCGGGTCCACTGTGGACGTCGTCCGCTGCCAGGAGATCTTCGACTACTCCACCTACGAGCAGCCCGACTCCGTCCGGTACCTCGTCGGCATGGGCCAGCCCATGGATTACGACCCGCCGATGCTGATGACCGGCGTGCCCGCCATGGTCTGGGGCGGCCAGGTCCGCCTGATCGCCCGCGCCCTCGGCGTCGAGGTCGACGAGGTCCGCGAGACGCTCGACCGGCGCCCGCTCGAGAACGACGTCACCACGAGGACGATGGGCGAGTTCGCCCGGGGAGCCCAGGGCGCGGTCCGGTTCGAGGTCCAGGGCATCGTCGACGGCGAGCCGCGGATCGTGATCGAGCACGTGACCCGCATCCACCCCTCCTGCGCGCCCGACTGGCCGCAGCCGCCGAGCGGCGCCGGCGCCCACCGGGTGATCATCGAGGGCCGCCCACGCATCGAGGTCACCGTAGAGGCGAGTGACGAGGGCGCGAACCGCTCGGCCGGCGGGAACGCCACCGCCGCGGGCCGCCTGGTCAACGCCATCCCGTGGCTCGTCGACGCCAAACCCGGCCTCTACGACGCGCTCGACGTCCCCATCAACCCCGGCCGGCTCAGGAGAAGGTAATGCACGTCGACATCCCGGAAGGCAAGGACCCGATCGGTTACGTGTGGGGCGAGATGGTGCCCGGCATCGGGGTCGCCGCCGCCAAGTTCTCCCTCGCCGTGTACTCCGACAGCACCCTCGGACTACGCGAGTTCGAGGCCGCCCGGTTGCGGATCGCGCAGGTCAACGGGTGCCTGTTCTGCCAGGACTGGCGCACCGAGCGGGACGGCCAGAAGGTCGAGCCCGGCTTCGAGGACGCCGTCACGAACTGGCGCACCACCGACGCGTTCGACGACCGCACCCGACTGGCCGCCGAGTACGCCGAGCGTTACGCCACCGACCACCACAACCTCGACGACGAGTTCTGGGACCGTATCAAGGCGCACTACAGCCAGACCGAGATCGTGGAACTGACCATGAGCATCGGCTCGTGGCTGGCCTTCGGCCGGTTGAACCGCGTTCTCGGTCTGGACAGTGCCTGCGTGCTGCCGTCGCTCACAGATCGGTAGTGATGATCTTCTCGATGTTCCGCTCGGCCAGGGCGGTGATCGTGACGAACGGGTTCACGCTCGTGTTGCCCGGAATGAGCGAGCCGTCCATCACGTACAGACCCGAGTAACCCAGCAGCCGGCCGTAGTTGTCGGTCGCCTTGTTGAGCACCGCCCCACCGAGAGGGTGGTACGTCAGGTGGTCGCCCCAGATCTTGTACGTGCCGAACAGGTCCGTGCGGTAGATCGTGCCCTCGGTCGAGTTGATCTTGTCGAAGATGGTCTTCGCCATGTCGATCCCGGCCTGCTTCCAGGCCGTCTGCCAGCTCAGGTCCACGCGGTTCGCCGCGGCGTTCCACGTGAACTGGGCACGGTTGGGGTTCTTCGTGATCGACAGGTAGAACGACGCCCACGTCTCGATCCCGGTCGGCAGCGGCGCCACCTCCGCGAAGGCCCCACCGGCCGCCCAGTTGTCGATGCCGGCGGTCGGGATGGAGGTCTGCACGGAACCGGTCGGGTCCCAGAGGTGGTTGGCCCGGCCGACCATGACGTTGCCGTTGTCGCCCCAACCCTTGCCGATCTCGCCGTTGAGGTTCGGCAGGGCCCCGGTCGCCTTCAGCTTGGTCAACAGCTTGCTCGTGCCGACGCTGCCGGCCGCGAAGAACACCCGGTCGGCCAGCACGGTCTTGGTCGCGGCCACCGAGCCGTCGGTGTTCAGCTGCTCGATGACCACGCTGTAGCTGGCACCGGACGGCCTGACCGAGGTGACCCGGTGCAGTGTCGAGATCTGCACGCGTCCCGTGGCGCGAGCCCTTGCCAGGTAGGTCTTCTGGAGCGACTTCTTGCCGTAGTTGTTGCCGTACAGGATCTCTCCGTCGACCGCGGACTTCGGGGCGGTCCCGGCGGCCTCCTGCTTCATGTAGTTCATGTCGTACACGTTGGGCACGAGTGTGAACGCGAAACCCGACCGCTGGGCGTGTTTGCGGCCGACACGCGCGTACTGGTAGCAGTCGACGGTCTCCCACCACGCCGGGTCGACGTTGTTGACGCCCAACTCGGCGTTGGCACGCGGGTAGTACGTCGAGTACATCTCGTCCGCGTTGACGGACGGCAGGATCGTCGGGAAGTTCTCCCGTTTCGGCGTGACGGCCATGCCGCCGTTGACGAGCGAGCCGCCGCCGACGCCGCGGCCCTGGTAGACGATGATGCCGGCGAACTCCTCCGCGTCGAGGATGCCCGTGTACTTCGGCACGTCCTTGTCGATCGGGAAGCCGAGGAAGTTGCTGATCGGCTGCTTCGTCCTGGTACGCAGCCAGTACGAGCGGTTGTCGGGACTCTTGGTGTTGGCGAAGATCTTGCCGTCGGAGCCCGGGGTGTCCCAGGCCATGCCCATCTCGACCATCTGGACGTTGATGCCCGCCTGGGCGAGCCGCAACGCCGTGACCGAGCCGCCATAGCCGGTGCCGATGACGAGCACCGGCACGTGGGCACCGTCTCCGATCGCCGCGGCGGCTCGGCCAGCGAGCGCAGCGGTGGCGAGAATAGAACTCGTTCCTACAAGGAAGGACCTGCGGGTTAAGTGGCTAGGAACCTTGGCAGACATCGTTGTCTTGGTCATATGAGCTTCCTCACACGCACAGGGATTAGAACAAGTTATACGTAGGAAGCTCGATCAAGTCACTAGTTACTTCAGGGTAACTTTCGGCGGAACTCCTCTTCCGGGGCGACCCACACCGTGCCGCTGGACCGAGCCCGTCCTCGCCTCGGGTCGAGCCCGTCCTCGCCTCGGGTCGAGCCGAGCCGTCGAGTGATAGCGTGCCGGCCATGACACGACGGGCCATCCTCAGTGGCTCCACGTTCGAGCGGCAGATCGGTTACGCCAGGGCGGTGGTCGACGGCGACCACGTGTACGTGTCCGGCACGACCGGCTTCGACTACCCGACGATGACGATCTCCGACGACGTGGTCGAGCAGGCCGAACAGTGCCTGCGCAACATCGGGGCGGCACTGTCCGAGGCGGGCTGCACGTTCGCCGACGTCGTGCGGGTGCGTTACCTGCTCCCCGACCGGGACGACTTCGAGCCGTGCTGGCCCGTGCTGCGCCGCCACTTCGGCGAGGTCCTGCCGGCGGCGACCGTGCTCATGTGCGGTCTCGCGGACCCGCGGATGAAGATCGAGATCGAGGTGGACGCACGCCGTCGACCGTGACGCCGCGGGTTTCGAGGAAAGCCAGGAAGTCCGCCGCGTCGAAGGCCTGCGCCGGCGCGAGCAGCCCCGGCGCGGCGCCGTCGGCGACCAGCCGGCGGGCGGCCTCGACCGCGGTCACCGCGGTGGTCCCGTACGTGTCGGCGCCGTGGACGACGCCGCGTGCCCGCCCCTCGTCGCCCACCGCCTCGACGGCGATGATCCACCGGCCGGCCCGGCGGTGGGACTCGGCCGGTCCTTCGGGCAGCTGCTCGACGAGTTCCGGGGTGACACCGGCGAACCCGGCGACCAGCTCGGGCCGGGCGACGCCCTCGACCCGGCCCGCCGCCACGTGGTGCGGCACCGTGACCACGGCCGGCAGCGGGAACTTCACGACCGGCACCGCCGCGCCGAGGAACGCCATCGTCGTGCGCCGGGCCGGGAGGTCCGGGTCCCAGCGGCCGTCCGCGTAGCCGAGGCCGCCGGCGGTGAACGTGTCGAGGTTGGCCAGCGCCGAGCGCAGGGTGCCGCGTGACGGCGCCCCGCCCCCGCGCACCAGGTCCAGGCCGATGACCAGCTCCCGCACGGAGCCGACCCGCCCGGCGACGAGGTGCGCGAGCAGGTCGCTGGGCAGCCCGTCGTCGTTGACGCCCGGCACCGCGCTCACGTCCGGCCCCGGTCCCTCGAACAGCCGCGCGAGGTAGGTCTGCTCCCCAGCGATGTCGACGTAGTGGCAGCTCGCGGCGTCGGCGGCCCGCAGGACCGGCTCACCGAGCAGGCTGAACGGAC
Organism: Actinophytocola sp.; assembly: GCF_035634895.1. Taxonomy (GTDB): domain Bacteria; phylum Actinomycetota; class Actinomycetes; order Mycobacteriales; family Pseudonocardiaceae; genus Actinophytocola. Next base: position 19,805 of record NZ_DASQCC010000270.1, read on the forward strand.
CGGCGCAGTTGATCACGGCAGCGCAGCCGCGGAACGCCCGCACGAGCGCGGCGTGTTCGAGCGGCGCCTGCCTGACCTCGGCGTCGGCCACCCGCTGTAGGCGTTCGGCGTCCCGTCCCACGAGCACCGCGCCGATGCCCCGGTGCGCCAGCTCGGCGACGACGAGCCGGCCGGTGAAGCCGCTCGCCCCGTACACGGCAATCTTCATGCCTCGGCACGCTACGGTCGTTGAACGAGACGATCCATGCGCAATCATCTCCGCTGTACATGTGATCGTCTCGTCTCGTGTATGTTCGCTGACGTGGACGTGGTCAGCGATGTGATCTCCGCGATGCGCCTCGGCAAGCCGCACTCCACGCGGACCGAGCGGCGGGCGCCCTGGGCGGTGCGGCACGAGCCCTTCGCGGGCGCCGGTTTCCACCTCGTCCTCGAAGGCACCTGCTGGCTGACCACACCGGACGGCACCCGGATCGAGCTCCGCGCCGGCGACGTCGCGTTCCTCCCGCACGGCGGCGCACACGCCCTCGCCGGCGACCCCACGGCACCCACCGAGGTGCCGCCGGTGCCACTCACCGCCCCGAGCGACGATCCCGACAACGACACGGGCCCGCGCACGGTCATGCTCTGCGGCGCGTACCTCATGGACCGGTCGTGGCCACATCCGTTGCTGCGTGAGCTGCCCGACCTCGTGCACCTGCCGGGCGGACTCGGCCGGCACCAGTCGCTCCGCGGCGCCGTCGAGTTGCTGGCCACCGAGCTTGCCTGGCCCCGGCTGGGACGCGACGCGGTGGTGCCGGCGCTGCTGGATGCCTTGCTGCTGTACATGATCCGCGCATGGCTGGAGGACCAGCCGGAGGGCAGCGGCTGGACGACCGCGGTGCGTGACCCGGCCGTCCGCACGGCCCTGCTGGGCATCCACAGCACCCCGGGTCGGCAGTGGACGGTCGCGTCACTCGGCGAGCTGGCCGGACTGTCGAGAGCGGCGTTCGCCAGACGGTTCACGTCCCTGGTGGGCCAGCCACCGCTCGGGTACCTGACCTGGTGGCGAATGATCCTCGCCGCCCGCCTGCTCCGCGCCTCCGACGCTCCGCTTCGGTCGGTGGCCGCACAGGTCGGCTACACCTCGGAGTTCGCGTTCGGCGCGGCGTTCAAACGGCAGCACGGGCTGACCCCCGGCGCCTACCGGCGAAAGGGAACGACATGACCATCCTCGTCACCGGCGCCCACGGCAACATCGGCCGCCGCCTCGTCGCGACGCTCACCGCGGCCGGGCACGACGTCCGCGGCTCCGCCAGGAACGGCACCGCGGACGTGCGGCTGGACATCACGAACCCGCTCGACGCCGCCGAGGCGTTACGGGACGTCGACACGATGTTCCTGTACCCGACCCGCGGCAACGTCGACGACTTCCTGGCGGCGGCAAGGAAAGTCCGGCACGTGGTGCTGCTGTCGTCCCCCGCCGCGTACGAGGCGGGCGAGTACGACCGTCCCATCGGGATCGTGCATCGCGCGATGGAGGACGCCGTCGCGCGTGCGGGGCTGAGCCACACGGTGCTGTACCCGAGCTGGCTTGCCACGAACGCGATCCGCGACTGGGCGCCCCGAATCCGCGAGCAGGGCCGGCTGGGCATCGCCCACCCGGACGCGCGCGTCTCGCCCATCCATCCCGACGACATCGCCGAGGTGGCCGCGGACCTGCTCACCCGCGACCGCCACCGCGGCAGGATGGTCGTGCTGACCGGCCCGGAGTCGTTGCGGCTACGGGACATCGTCGCCGTCCTCGGGGACGTGCTCGGCCGGCCCGTGCCAGTGGACGCGCTCACCCGTGAGGAAGCGCTGGCCCAGAGCGGGCTCCCGCCGGCCGTCCTGGAGGTTCTGCTGGAGGTCATGGCGGCGGCGGTCGACGTTCCCGCGCCGGTCAACAACAACGTCGAACGGATCACCGGCCACCCGGCACGCCCGTTCCGCGAATGGGCACTCGCGAACCGGGCGGCGTTCTAGGGCGTGTCCCGTGGATCATGGAACGGGGTCTTTGAGCCAGATCCGGATGGAGGCGACGTCGATGGTGGCCTGGTACATGAAGTCACGCTTGTCGTAACGGGTGGCCACGGCCCGGAACCCCTTGAGCTTGTTGATAC
>NZ_DASQCC010000271.1:0-47745 GCF_035634895.1 Actinophytocola sp.
CCCAACCTGTTCTCGCCAACCAGGGCCGCCTCGACCCCGGCACCGTCCTGCTCGAAAAACCCTTCACCGAAGCCGAACTCATCAAGAAGGCCGGACAGGTCCTCAACGGAAGCTTCGCCGGCTTCCGCACCGGCGACCCCACCAACGCCTGACCGTCCACACAGGTCCCGACAGTTCTCGATCACGAAAACACGGCGCGCCCGGCGGTTCAGCGATCCGGCGAGCGCAGGCCCGCCAGGAGCAGGGGCAGCAAGGTGCGGATCGCGTCCGGTCGCCGTGTGGCCGGAGTGGGGCGCAGCGAGGAGATCGCCGTCAGGACGACGCGGACGTCCGCGAGGGAGGTACCTCGCCGCAGGACCCGCTGCTGGTGTGCGCGGTCGACGAGGCGTTCCAGTGCGGCGGCGTTGGCGCGCCGGTCGTCGCGGAACGCGTCACCTGCCGGGTGGGAGCCCAGCAGGACCGCGTTGAGACCGGGGGCGCGGATCTGGTGCTCCGCGAACTGGCGGATGGCTCCGCTGAGCGCGCTCCAGGCGTCCGGCTCCGCCTGTGCGGCCCGCATGCCGGCCCGGCAGGCCGCCACCTGCCCGGCGAGGGCCGCCCCGATCAGGTCCGTGCGGGTGGGGAAGTGCCGGTACAGCGTCGCGACGCCCAGGCCGGCACGCCGCGCGATCTCGCGCATGGGAAGGTCCACCCCGTCCGCGGCGATGGCCGCGCGGGCGGTCGAGACGATGTGCGCGTGGTTGCCGGCCGCGTCGGTCCGGACTTTCCGAGTCACTTCTCCGCACGTCCCTCTCATCTTTCCCCGGACCGGAACAGGTGCTCCGAACCCATGTTTACCCCATCGGAGCGCCCGGACGGTCCGGGCGGGAGAGGTGACCATGTTCGCCGTGCAGTTCGAGCGTTTCGGCCCGCCCGAGGTCCTGACCCTGGGTACCGCGCCCGCGCCACACCCCGGCCCGCACCAGGTCCGCGTCGCCGTCAGGACCGCGGCGGTCTCGCCCGTCGACCTCGCACTCCGCGAGGGCTCGTCTCCCGCGGGCAGGAACCTCACCCTGCCGCACGTTCCCGGTGTCGACGCCGCCGGAGTGATCGACGAGACCGGCGCCGAGGTGACGGACTACGCCGTCGGCGACGAGGTCTTCGGCGCGGTCGACGTGGCACGGCTGGGCGGGGCGAGCGCGCAGTACGCGGTCCTGGACTTCTGGACGCACAAACCGCACGGCATGACGTGGGCCGAGGCCGGCGCGGCGGGCACCGGCGTCGAGACCGCGACCCGCGCCCTCGACCTGCTCGGCATCCAGGACGACACGGTACTGCTGGTCGACGGTGCGGCCGGCGGCGTCGGCAGCACCGTCGTGCAGCTCGCGGTGGCCCGCGGTGCCCGCGTGATCGGCACCGCGCGTCCGGCCAGCCACCAGTTCCTCAGGGAGCTGGGGGTGGAACCGGTGGACTACGGGCCCGGTCTGCCCGCCCGGATCCGCCCGCTGACCGCCGCTCCGGTCGACCGGGCACTCGACGTCGCGGGGGCCGGGTCGCTGGGTGAGCTGATCGAACTCGCCGGCACCGCGGACAACGTCGTCACCCTGGCCGACTTCGACGCGGCCACGTACGGAGTTCGGCTGTCCACTGGCCGCCTGGGCGGCCAGCCCGACGGCGTCCACGGACTCGCGCCAGCCGCGGCACTCGCCGGCCAGGGCCGGTTCCGCGTGCCGGTCCGGGCCACCTACCCGGCCCATCGGGCAGCGCAGGCACACGAGACGGCCGCACGACCGCCCCGGCGGGGCAAGGTCGTCCTCGACATGACCCGTACCGGCTAGCGGGACTGGTATGCCGGACGGAGTGTCGCGCCGACGGCCGCGGTGCGCGGGTCATTGGCTCCTGAGCAGGGTGTCCATCGCCACCTCGGTCACCTGGAAGGCGGTGTCGCACACCTCGTCCTGCGACGCTGCAGACTTCTTCGCGTCGCCGGCGCCGTATGCCACGTCGACAAGCTGCCCGTCGGCCACGTCGACGGCCAGGTAGCAGGCGTGTTCGGCGTTGTCGAACCGGTAGTACAGGGCGGGAAATCCGCGCACCACGGTCGGTTTGTACCGCATGTTGGTGAACCGGCCGCGGTAGAAGGCCTCGATCCCCTCGGTGGAGACCGCGGTCACCGACGCGGAGCGAACCCTGTCGGCGTCCCAGGTCGTACAGGAGTTGGTCGACCAGGTGGAGCTCAACTTGCTGGTCTGCGCGCCGGTCAACCCGAACCCGTCACGCTGGTCCTTGGTGAGCAGGTCACACGAGGTGACGCCGTCCAGGGACAACTCCGACGGACGTTTCGCCGAGGACGAGGGCACCTTGCCGTCGGGCGTGGCCCACGCCGCCTCGGAGGTGGCGGTCGCGCCGCCGCTGTCGGTTCCCCCACTTCCCGAACACGCGGACACCAGCGACGCGACCAGAACAACACCACACCAACCCCAGAACCGCACCGCGGCAACCTAACACCGGCCGTTGGGCCCAGAAAAGCAGGGAATCCGACCGGCGCTCATGCGCGCCGGAGAACGTCGACGCATGCGTCCGGCGACAGCGTGTCACTTCCCGTCGATCTCCTTGTAGAAGGAGCGGAGGGCGGCCGCGAGCTGGTCGGGGGCCTCCATCGCCACGTAGTGGCCGATCCCGTCGATTCGTACCGTGGTCACGTTCGTGGCGACCTGCCGCAACGTCGCGGGTGTGAGGTCCGAGAAGCTCGCCACCGCGAGGACGGGCATGGTCAGCTTGCCGGCCGCGAGCGTGCGAAGCTCCTCGCCCTCCGCGAGCAGGGACCGGTACAGGCCGGCGGCGCCGGCGAACGCGTCGGGTCGCGTGTAGGAGCGGACGAGCTCGTCGACATCGGTGTCGGTGAAGGCGTCGGGGCTCGCGGCGAGGGAGGGGATCGCGTAGTCGGTGAGGAACGCACGCTCGTGTCCGGTGAGGAGCAGCTCCGGGATGCCGGGGGCGGCGAGGACGCCGATGTGCCAGGCGCCGCCGTGGGTGACGTCGGCGAGCGACTCGGCGCCGAATCCCGGGAGTGCGGTCTCGATCCCGGTGTAGCTGCGGACGAGCTCGGGGTGGCTCGCGGCGACCCGGAACGTCGTGGGGCCGCTGATGTCCTGGCCGGTGAGGTGGACGGGGCCCACGTCCAGCCAGGCGATCAGGTCGCTGAGGTCCTTCGTCGAGGTCGCGCTGTCGTGCTCGGGGCCCGCGGTCGCGGAGTCGCCGAACCCACGCAGGTCGACGGCGAACACCCGGTGGTGCTCGCTCAGCAGGGGGATGAGCCGGTGGAAGACCCACCAGGTCTCCGGGAAGCCGTGAACCAGCAGTACGGGAAACCCGGTGCTGCCGGCGGTCACGTAGTGCAGCTCGGTGCCGTTGACGCTGACACGGTGGTGGTCGACACCGGGGATGGTGGACGCGAGGCGATCCATGAGGGTTCCTCCGAACAGATGGACAAGTTCCTTGTCGAACTGTAGAACATGGACAAGTGACTTGTCCATCTCGGTGGTCCTCGTATGATCGACGTCATGGCGCAGTCCAGCGGCGCCGAGCTCGCGCTTCTGCTGCTCGGCGGGTTCCACTCGATGGTCGACGAGGTGAACGTGGAGCTCGCGAAGCGGGGCCACGACGGTGTCCGCCCCGTCCACGAGTTCGCCCTGCGCGCCGTGGACGCGGGCGCGGACACCGCCTCCGAGCTCGGTCGCCGGCTGTCGGTCACCAAGCAGGCCGCCGCGCAGACCATCGCCGCCCTGGAGCAGTTCGGCTACGTCGACCGCGCACCCGACCCGAGCGACGCACGCCGCAAGCGGGTGCGGGTCACCCCCCGGGGCCGCGAGCTGATGGCCGTCGGCGGTGCGCTGTTCGACGACGTGCGCAGCCGCTGGGCGGCCCGGATAGGACCCGAACAGCTCGCGACCCTGGAAACACATCTCGCCCAGCTCACCGAGCGGCGCTCGTTCACCGCCGAGGAGCTGCGGGACTGATCCCGCGAAGCGAAGGGCGCACGACCTACCGGCGCTATTTGACGCTTCCCGCGAGCAGTCCGCTGACGATGTAGCGGTTGAGGGTGAAGCCGATGATGGCGGGCACGGCGATCGCGAGCACGCCGGCGGCGCTCAGCAACGTCGTCGGTACCACGTGTTGTCCCTGCAGTGCCTGCACGACGACGGTCAGCGGTTGGGTGGACAGGTCGGTGGAGAGCACCAGCGGGAAGAGGAACTGCGTCCAGGAGAACAGGAACGTGATGATGGCCGTCGAGATGATGCCGGGGCGGGCGAGTGGCAGGAGCACGTGCCAGAAGACCTGCATCCGGTGCGCACCGTCGACGAGTCCCGCCTCCTCGAGCGAGGCGGGCAGGCTCTGCAGGTAGTTGTACATGATCCAGGTCGCCAGCGGGAGGAAGCCGGAGACGTACACCAACACGATGCCGGTGTAGGTGTTGACGAGGCTGAACTCGGTGAGGATCTGGTAGAGCGGGATCAGCGTCGTGTACGCGGGGAAGGCCATCGTCGCCAGCGTCGCGTAGAACAGGACGTTGCGGCCCTTGAACTTCATTCGTGCGAACGCGTACGCGGCGAGGGTGGACAGCACCACCGTGACGATGGTCGCAGCGGCGCACTCGACGACGATGTTGACCGCGGAGGCGCGGATCTGACCCGGTACGGGGCCGGGGCCGGTGAGCAGTGTCTCGTAGTTCTTCAACGTCGGCGAGGGTGGCACGTAGTGCGCCGGTTTGCTGCCGAGCTGTGCCTCGTCCTGCAGGCTGATGTTGATCGTCCAGTAGATGGGGACGAGCGACCACAGCGCGATGAACGCGATCCCGAACCACCGCAGCTTGATCCGGTTGCGCATCAGTACTCCACCCGCCGGTACACGAGCTTCACCACGCCGAGGGACATCAGCAGCGTGGTGGCGGTGACGAGCAGCGACAAGGCATATCCTTCGCCGAAGTTCAGGTTCTGGAAGCTGACGAGGTAGGTCTGGATCATCACCGAGGACCCGGCCGGTGCGGCGCCGTTGAGCACGTACGGCTGGTCGAAGACGTTGAGGGTGGCGATCACCGCCTGGACCATCGCGACCGCGATGCCCGGGCGGGCCAGCGGCAGCGTGATCCGCCGGAACGCCTGGAAGCCCGAGCAGCCGTCGAGCCGGGCGGACTCGTACAGGTCGCCGGGAATGTTCTGCAGCGCGGCCAACACCAGCAGCGCCGACAGCGGCGTTATCTGCCACACCTGCACGATCTCGATCAGGAAGATCGTCAGCCACCGGTTCTGGCCGAGGAAGACCTGGTAGTGGTCGATCAGGTGCAGGGACGTGAGCACGCTGTTGAACAGGCCGGTGTTCGCGTCCCAGATCCCGGTCCACACGATGCCTTCCACGACACCGGGCAGCGCCCACGGCAGCACCAGGATCGCGATGAGCAACGAGCGTCCGGCGAACCGGTGCTGGAGCGTGACCGCCATCGCGATGCCCAGGATGGTGGACAACGCGGTGCCGATCACGACGTAGCCGAGCGTGTTGACGACGGTGGTGCGCAGTAGCGGGTCGAGGAAGATCTGCCGGAAGTTGCCCAGGCCGATGAACCGGGTCGGCGGGTCGAGGGTGTCGACCTTGAAGAACGACTCCACGACCGTGAAGCCCGCCGGCACCAGCGCGAGGCCGACGATGAACACCGCCAGCGGCGCGACCAGCACATACGGTAGGAGATCGAACCGGCGGCGCTTCTTTCGTTGCCCCGGGCTGGTTTCGCTGGTCGTCACCGGCCTGGTCGGCAGCCGGGTACCGGTCACTGACCGCTCGCCAGCCGGTCCGCGGTGTCGGCGATGGTCTTGATCGCGGTGTCGACCGAGATCGCGCCCGTCGCGGCGGAGTGCAGGTTCGAGTAGACGGCGGTGGAGAACTGTGGGTACCACTTCGGGGCGCCACCGGGGAACACCGGCCGGGCCTGGGACTTCAGCAGCTCGGCGAGCGTGTCCCCGCCGATGATGTTGCCGTTCTTGTTGAGCTGTTCGACGGCGCTGAGCCGCGACGGCATGGCGTAGGCCGTCCACGCCTTGTCCGGCCCGTTCAGGCCGGCGAAGTCGGCCTGGTTCTTCGCCGAGGTGAACCAGTCGATGAACTTCGCCGCGGCCTTCGGGTACTTGGCGTTCACGGGGATGCCGATGCCGTCGGGGTTGCTCATGTTCGGCGCGGGCCCGTCCACACCGGGCGTCGGCAGGTAGGTGACCTGGTGGACGACCGTCGAGGAGGCCGGCACGTCGTACAGGCTGCCGACGTTGCCGGAGTAGTCACCGAACACGCTGGCGGTCTGCCCGTGCGCCATCAGGGTCTGCTGTCCCTGGCTGTCGGTCACGTTGATGTTGCCGGGCGCGACGAGGCCCTGCTTCAGCGCGTCGACCATCCACTGTGCCGCCTTGTACCCAGCCGAACCGCGACCGGTGAACTGCGGCTTGCCGTCCTTGTCCAGCACCTTGCCGCCGAACGCCGCGGTGGTCTGGTACCAGTAGGTGGACAGGCCCTCGGCCGCCGCGAACGGGATGTTCAGCGGATACTGGACGACGCCCTTCTGCTTGATCTGCTTCAGATTCTGCGTGTACTGGTCGATCGTCGTCGGCATCGTCGTGATGCCGGCGTCGGCGAACATCTTCTTGTTGACCGTGGCCACGAGGAACGACGCGTCATACGGGATGCCGACGACGTGGCCGTCGGTGGTGAACGACGAGAGCTGCGGCATGTCCGCCGTCAGCGCCTTGGTGTCGAGGTAGTTCTCCATGGGGTAGAACCAGTTGAGCTTGCCCAGCTGGCCCACCCGCGACCAGTCGACGTCGGTCGCGTCCGCGAAGTAGGTCTTCGCGGTGGCGGCCGCCGCGATCTTCGTCTGCAGGCTGTCCCAGTCGAGGTTCGTCCAGTTCACCTTGATGCCGGTGGACTTCGTGAACGCGTCGAGCGCCGCCTGGGGCGGCGGCTGGGCCCCCAGGGTGACGTTGATCGTGACGCCGCTGGTCTGCTCGGACGCGCCGCTGTCGTCGGCCCCGCACGCGGTGCTCAACACGGCGAGGCTGGACAGGACGGCGATGCCGGCTGTCAGCCGGACATTCCTTCGCAGGGAGGAGAACATGGGCGACGCCTCTCACAACTGGGACCGACGAGCCGGCAAACTCCGAGCATTTCGGTCACGAAATGCGCAAATATCTGCGCGTTAGATGATCGGTCCGAATGTTGGTCTGGACTATGGCACGCGTTCATGGACTGGTCAACACGGCGAAGTCCGATTTATCCGCTTTGTTGCGGTTAAAACCAGGTAACACCGGTCCAGTGCGCAAATTGCGCGCAGTACGCAGGAGGTATGCGCACTTTGCTTGTTCGTGCGATACGCTCGGCGCCATGCGGCGCAACCAACGGCTCAACCAGATCCTGTCCACTGTGGTCGCGCACGGGTCACTGGAGGTTCCGGAGCTCGCCGAGATGTTCGACGTGTCGCATGCGACCATCCGGCGCGATCTCGAGCTGCTCGAACAGCAACGGCTGGTCAGCCGGACGCGGGGCGGCGCCACGATCCACGCCGCGTTCAACGACCTGCCGCTGAGCTACAAGACCACGCAGGACCTTACCGAGAAGCGCAAGATCGCGCACGAGGCACGCAAGCACCTGGCCGGCGCCAGGGTCATCGGGGTGACCGGCGGCACCACGGTCACCGAGTTCGCGGGGCTGCTGCTGGAACACGAGGGGCTCACCGTCGTCACCAACGCCCTCAACGTCGCGCTGCACCTGCTGGACAACCCGCGGTTGCGGGTGTTCTCGGCGGGCGGGGAGATCCGCAGCAGCAGCCAGGAGGCGGTGGGCCACTCCGCCGAGACCTTCCTGTCCGAGTACAACCTCGACGTCGCGTTCGTCGGCGTGGACGGGGTCGACGCCGAGGCGGGCTGTACGAACTACGACCCGGCGGGTTCGCGTGCGAACGGAGTGATGCGCCGGCGCGCGCGGCGGACCATCGTGTTGGCCGACGCCACGAAGATCGGTCGCGTCGCGCTCGCGCGGGTGTGCGAGATGGGCGAGGTGGACCTGCTGATCACCGACGACCGCGCCGACGAGGCCAAGATCGGCGCGATCCGGGCGCTCGGCTGCGAGGTCACGCTCGTCTGAGCACCGCGTGATCAATTGCGCAGCAAACAGCAAAGAACTGCGCGTTTGAGGCAAATCATTGTTTGCTTCGCGCAGTCGGTGTCTATAGTGCGAGCATGACCAAGGTGGCATTCATCGGTGCGGGCAGCGTCGAGTTCACCCGCAACGTCGTCACCGACCTGTGCGGGCTCACCGCACTGCACGGGCAGCTGGAACTGATGCTGCACGACATCGACGAAGAGCGGCTCGGCTACGCGGAAGCGTTGGTACGGCGGATAAACGAGCAAACCGGCGCGGGCGCCCGGGTGGGCTCGAGCCTCGATCGGCAGGCCGCGGTCGAGGGCGCGGACTACGTCATCAACGAGATCCAGGTCGGCGGCTACCGGGCCACGCGAACGGACTTCGACATCCCCGCGCGGTACGGCGTCCGCCAGACCATCTCGGACACGATCGGTGTCGGCGGCGTCTTCCGTGGCCTGCGCACGATCCCGGTGCTGATGGCGATCGGCGAGGAGCTGGCGAAGGTGGCGCCGGACGCGTACCTGCTGAACTACAGCAACCCGATGGCGATGCTGCCGTGGGCGGTCTACGCCGGGACGCCGTTCGACCGGGTCTTCGGGATGTGCCACTCGGTCCGGGACACCCACCGCTTCCTCGCCGGGATCGCCGGCCTGCCGGTGTCCGAGGTGGACTTCCTGACCGCCGGCTTCAACCACCAGGCGTTCGTGCTTCGCTTCGAGCACGACGGAACCGATCTGTATCCCAAGCTGCGCGCGGCGATCGACGCCGATCCCGAGCTGCGGCGCAGGGTCCGGGTCGAGATCTTCCGCCGTTTCGGCTACTTCCCCACCGAGTCCAGCGAGCACGGTGCGGAGTACGTGCCCTGGTTCATGCGCCACGACGACGAGATCGAGCACTTCCGCATCCCGGTCGGCGAGTACCTGCGCCGGTCCGAGCGCAACCTCGACGAGTTCGAGGGCACCCGCAGGGAGCTGGCGAGCGGCGAACCGCTGACGCTGACGCCGACCTCGGAGCTCGCGTCGGAGTTCATCGACGCGCACCAGACCGGTGTCGCGCGGGAGATCTACCTCAACGTCCGCAACGACGGGCTGATCAGCAACCTGCCCGACGAGTGCTGTGTGGAGGTACCGGCCGTCGTCGACGCGTCCGGGCCGCATCCGCGATCGGTCGGCGCCCTGCCACCCCAGCTCGCGGCCCTCAACCGCACGTTCCTCAACGTCGTCGAGCTGACGGTGCGCGCCGTGCTGGACGGCGACCGGCGGCACGTGCACCAGGCAGTACTGCTCGACCCGAACGCCGCCGCCGTGCTGACCACCCGCCAGGCCGAGGCGATGTGCGACGAGTTGCTCGCGGCCCACGGCGAGCTCATCCCCGCCGCACTGCGCTAGCGGCCGGCGAGGACTACGACGCGTAGCGGCTCGCTTTCGCCTTCGGTGACCGCCGCCTACACCCGGATGGGTCTCATGGCGTGCTCGACGGGTGGGATGGCCGGTGATCGAGCAGGCTGGGGTCATGCAGGTACTGGTCACGGGTGCGTCAGGGTTCATCGGGCGGCGGTTGGGTGCCGCCCTGGTGACGGAGGGACACGAGGTGCGGGCGATGACCCGCAGGGTCGACGACTACCGGGGCGCGGGCAAGCCCGTGTACGGCGACGTGCGGGACGCGGACTCGCTGCGCGCGGCCCTCGAGGGCTGTACGGCGGCCTACTACCTCGTGCACTCGCTGAACGACCGGCGGTTCGCCGAGCGCGACGCCGAGGCGGCGCGGGCGTTCGCGAAGGCGGCCAAGGCCGCCGGGACCGAGCGGATCGTGTACCTCGGGGGCCTCGGCGCCGAAGGCGGGGAGCTGTCCGAGCACCTGAGCAGCCGTCGGGAGGTCGAGTCGCTGCTCGGCGAGGCCGGTGTACCGGTCACGACGTTGCGGGCCGGCATCATCATCGGGCACGGCGGCATCTCGTGGGAGATGACGCGCAAGCTCGTGGAGCGCCTGCCGCTGATGGTGGTGCCGCAGTGGGTGCGCACCCGGTGCCAGCCGATCGCGGTGGCCGACGTCGTGCACTACCTCGTCCGGGTGCTCGACGCGCCGGGCGCACTGGGGCGGGTGTTCGAGATCGGCGGTCCGGACGTGTACTCCTACCTGGACATGATGCGCAGGCTCGCGGTCATCGAGGGCCGGTACCTGCCGATGCTGCCGGCGTTGGTGCCGATGGTCGGGCCCGTCACGTGGCTGTCCGCGCGGTGGGTCGCACTGTTCGCCGGCGTCGACGCGCACACCAGCCGCAGCCTGATCGACTCGATGAACACGGAGGTGGTGGTGCACGACCACGGCATCGAGGAGGTCGTGCCGTACGAGCCGATGGGTTTCGACGACGCGGTGCTCGCCGCGCTGGAGGAGCGCGCCAGGGAGACGAGGGCGGGATGACGCGGCCCTTACGCGCACTGTTCCCGCGGGTCCCGGCCGCCGAGCGGGAGACCGTGGCGGTGCGGCGGCGCAGGAGGAGGGTGGTCGCGGTCACCGCGGTCACCGGCGCGGGCCTGCTCGGGGTCTCGCTGTCGACCGTGCCGGGTTCGCCCCGGTTCTACCGGCTCACGACGGCGACCGCGACGACGTGGATCGCGGGGAGCCTGCTGTCGGGGCCGCTCCACCTGGGCCGGTCGGTAGGCCACGGCGACCGGCTCCGGCGGCCGGTGCTGGTGCCCGCACTGCTCGGGGTGGCGGTGTTCGTGCCGTTCTACGGGTGCGCGCTGGTGTGTCGCGGCATCCCGCCGCTCAACCGCATGCTGACGTCGGTCCTCGCCTACGCCCACCGAGGGAGCAACGGCCCGGTGCTGGCCACCACCCTGCTGAACGGCGCGGCGGAGGAGGTGTTCTTCCGCGGCGCGCTGTACGCGGCGATCGCTGGCCCGACCGCGCCGATCACGGTGTCCACCGCGACCTACGTGCTCGCGACGACCGCCACCCGCAACCCGATGCTCGTCGCCGCCTCCGCGGTGCTGGGCACGGTGTTCGCGGTGCAACGCCACGCCACCGGCGGCATCCAGGCCTCGATGATCACCCACCTCGTGTGGTCCACGCTCATGCTGCGGTTCCTGCCGCCGCTGTTCCCGCCCCCGCCCCACCCCGACGGATCGCCGTAGCCGGTTCGCTGGGGCCGCCGAGTCACCCGAGGGTCGCGGTGACGACCTCCGAGGTCCGCATGGCGCGGCTGATGGCGGCCAGCCAGGTCGCCTCGGCGTCCAGGTCGGTCGCCTCGGTCGTGAGCACGGTCGGCTGGCCGGGGCGTGCGGGTTCGCGGCGCTCGCGCGACCGCAGGGCCGCCGCGATGCAGGCCGCCTCCGCCGCGGCGGAACGAGCCGGCTCGGCAAGGCCCCTGACGGTGGCCAGCCGCCGGGCCTGGTCGAGCACCTCCGGGTCGAGGTAGTCACGCAGCGGCCCGACCAGTGCGTCGCGGATCTCGATCACCCGCCGGTGAAGCCGGAAGCCGATGCGGTGCATCGTCAGCGCCTCGACGAGCTCGGGGCGGGGCGGGAGGAGCGCGATGTCGTTGTCGACGCGGTAGACGGCGAGCCACAGCGGTCGCAGGTGCCGGTACCAGCGCCGCCGCCGGCGCCACGTCGACAGCCTCGGGTGCCATCGTGGCATCGTGAGGCCCAGCAGGAGCGACAGTGTCGCGGGACCGAGCAGGTACAACTGGGCGGCGCCGATGCCGGTCTCGCGCCACGGGAGGCTGCCGCCGCCCGCGATGACGATCAGGTGCACGAAGCGGTCGACGAGGGACAGGACCACGAGCCCGCCGCCGGCACCGACCAGGTACAGCGCCGTGCGCAGCGGCCCGGGCGCCGCGTGCCGGCCGTAGCGGGTGCCGAACCGGAGCAGGCTCGCGGCGGTGAGACCGACATAGCCCACGACGATCAGTTGGTACTCGACGACGAACGGGCTTCTGGCACGATCGGACGCCATGTCCGGTAGGTGGTTCTGCAGCGGGCCCAACAGATAGAACGTGATCAGGCCGGCCATGGCGAGCAGCATGACGACCGCCCAGGCACGGGTGGCGGCGCGTGCCCGCTCGTGCGGCAGCACCAGGCCGAACACCCGGCCCTGCACGTGGTGGGCCACGGCGAGCGCGGCCAGGTGCTGAAGCAGTTGGGGCAGCGCGGGTACGCCGAACCACCCGGCCACGAACCGGTAGGTGCGCGGATGCCCCAGTGCCAGGCAGACGGCCAGCAGCAGGCGGAAGGCGACGGCCGTGCGCAGCCTGCGGGCCCGGTCGGGATCGACTCCGGCGATCCGGACCCAGCGGACCACGTCGACGGCCAGCGCGACCGCGGCCGCGGCGATCAGGGTCAACAGGATGGCGTTGCTGACCACCGTCGCCTATTCCTCCACTCCGGACACGAACCGGCGCAGGACGTCGTGCGCGTCCGGATCCGACGAGCTCTCCGCGGGTTCGGCCGCGACGGGAGCCCGCCAGGCCCGGCCGAGGACCAGGCCGGCGAAGATCTCCGCCTCCCTTTCCTCGACGGCCGAATAACGGGTCCGGCCGAGCGCGCCACGCACGAGGTTCAGGTCCAGGTCCGGGAAGAGTGCTCGAAGCGTGTCGTCGTCCAGTCCACCGCCGTGCCGGTGACAGAGCACGTGGCCGAGCTCGTGCAGGATGATGTGATCCTGATGCATCGGCGAAGTGTTGGCCTCGAAGAAGATGTAGTCCGTCCCGTGCGCGTCCAGCCACAGGCCGCACGGCGCCGCGGCGGCCAGCGCGAGCGGCGCGACCAGGATCGGCCGGCCGCGCTGTCTACTCGCTCGCCGGCACATTTCGCGGACGTCGAAGGGATCCGGGACATCCAGGCCGTCGACGACGCCGCGGCACCGGCGGACGAGCCCGCGGAAGTTCGCACCCCACATCGCCATGGTGTTCCCCCAGCCCTCCGAACACCGATGCTATCGAAGTCCCGTCAGTCGTCGAGGCCCTCGAGTTGCCGGATGCGTTCGACGGTCGTCCTGATCGAATCCAGGCTCTCGGCGGACAACCCCGCGGCCCGCATGGCGAGTTGGGCGACCCCGGTGTCCCGCAGCGCGGCGAGGAGTCCCAACTGCGCGGCCGTCTGCTCGGCGGCCTGGTCGTCGAAGAAGTAGGCGGGATCCACGCCGAAGAACCGGGCGAGCCGTGCCAAGGTGTCCTTGGTCGGGTTGGTGGCCTTGCCGGAGCGCAGCGCGGACAGCAGGGACGGCGAGACGGACGTCGCCGCGTGGACCTCCTGGTGGGTGTAGGGGCCGCGGTCCTTGGGATGCGCCGTGCTGAACAGGTAGTTCAGCTTGTCGGCCAAGGTGTGCGGGGCCTCCTGCGTCATCTCCCCACCCTCCCGGGGCCGCTTGGTCAGTAAGACGATCGTACGTCGTGCCAGCGGCATCTTGTTGACAGTCGCCACACCTTACGGTCATCATTCAAGTGACCGAATCAGCGGTCACGGTCACTAAAGTGATCGATACTACTGGGGAGGAAGTCACCGATGAATGCCAGAAGAATGCTCGTCGCCGCGGTTGCGACGGTGTTCGCCATCGCCATCCCGTTGACCGCCAACGCCGACGCCCAGCCCGACACGCCGAGCGCCCAGCCCGCCGCGGCCGCGCCCGCGCCTTCGGCCAACAGCAAGGCAGCGGCGATCAGCCAGGGCACCGCCACACCGTCGCAGGCCGTGGGCGTGACCGGCGTCGGAGTCGGCGTCCACGTCAGCATTCCGACCGCGAGCCTGTTCCAGTGCCCGGCCACCAACTGCAACCAGGGAATGGCCAACGCGAACTGGCCGACCAAGGACGACATCGCGGACATCTGCTACATGCCGAACACCACGACCCCGTGGGGCGGCAACTGGAACCTGGTCCTCAACCACGCCAACAACCAGGTCGGGTTCATCTCCACGGCCTTCGTCCAGGATGCCGGCAACGGCTTCAACTTCACCGTCTGCTGACCCGGAACCGGTTGTCCCGGGCGGACTCCCGCCCGGGACAACCGGCCGTCCGGGGGGTACCGACCGCCGCGCCCGCGGTGTCCCCGGCCCGCGTCGCGAAGCACGAACTTGCCTCGCAGGTCGCGTGGAAGGCGGCGAGGCGTGGCCGGGCCGGCTCGTCGAGTGGGCCTACGTGCCGGAACAGTTCGCGGCGAAGACGGGGTGGGGGTAACCCCCGTTCCGGTTGGGTGGTCAGCGGGATCGAGCGAGAGCGGGAAACCGTGGAGGGTCATCGCCATGACCACGCGGAGAATGTCTCGATTCCGGCGGGCCGCGCTCGCCATCGTCCTGCCTGTCGTCGTGGTGGGGGCGGTCGCCGCGTGCGGTGATCCGGCGGCGCCGGAAGCGACCCCCTCGGCGGGCCTGCACATGATCGCCAACGACGGACACCGGCTCGCGTTCCACGTCACCCCCGGGCATTCGCCCACCCTCGTGCTGGACGCCGGCGGCGGCGAGGACTCCTCCTACTGGAACACCCTGCTGCCTCGGCTCTCGCGGGCCACCGGGTCGCGGATCATCACCTACGACCGGGCCGGCATGGGTGCCAGCGACGAGGTGAAAGGCCGCTGGGACGGCCGGGCCGCCGCCGCCGACCTGCATGCCGGGCTGCGTGAGCTCGGCATCACCCGGGACGTGATCCTCGTGTCCCACTCGCAGGCGGGTGAGGTCGCCACCTACTTCGCCCGCGCGAACCCGAACGTGCTCTCCGGGGCCGTGCTCGTCGACGCCAACCTGCCGCAGTTCTTCACCGACACGCAGATCCAACGCATCGTCGCGCTCACCGCCCCGCAGATCGAGGCACTCGAGAAGCAGCCGTCGACGAAGGAGAACCGTCAGCTCATCGCCACCGCCGAGAACTTCGGGCCCACTCACCAGGCGTACCACCAGGTTTCCTGGCCGGACCGCGTCCCTGTCACCGTCATCGTGTCGGAGAAGACGCCCTTCGACGGCTCCCCACAGGACGCACAGCACTGGCGGGACGCGGCCGCCGAGTTCGTGGCCGCCGGACCCGGCCGGACGCTCGTCACCGCCCATGCGAGCTCACACGACGTCCCCAAGGACAACCCCGCCCTGGTGCTCAGGGAGGTCGAGCAACTGGCCGCCACCGGGTGACCGCCGGAAGCTCATCCGGTTGGCGGGAACCGAACGGTGACGTCCAGTCCGCCTTCTTCCCTGGTGACGAACCGGATCTCGCCGGAGTGCGCGGTGACGATGGCCGAGACGATGGCCAACCCCAGACCGGCCCCGTCACTCCGGACCCGGTCTCCGCGAACGAACGGTTCCGTCAACGCGGGCACGCGGTCGGGTGGGACCACGACCCCCGAGTTGACGACCCGGAGAACGGCGGTGCCGGAGACGGCGGAGACACCGACCGAAACCCACCCGCCGGAGACGTTGTGCCGAACGGCGTTGTCCAGGAGGTTGCGGCAGAGCCGTTCCAACAGGACCGGATCCCCGACGACGGACACGTCCCGCAGCTCGGACCGAACCGAGACGGTCCGGTCCGCGAGACCGGCCAGTGCGCCGGCGACGAGCGACGTGAGCGGGACCGGCCGGGGGTCGGCGACTCCCACCTGGCTGCGGGCCAACATGAGCAACCCGTCCAGCGTGCGCCAGCTGTGGTCGACCGCCGTGCGGACATCCGCGGCCATGGCGGTCAGCTCGGCGTTGGAGGGTCGGCCTTCGAGTGTGACGTCGATGGCCGTGCGCATGGTGGCGAGTGGCGTCCGCAGCTCGTGCGCCGCGGCCGCGGTGAACATCCGCTGACTGTCCAGGATCCGGTCCCGCTCGGCCACCCCGCGCTGAACCCGTTCGAGCATCCCGTTGATGGTCAGGGCCAGCGAGGAAAGCTCGTCCGCCGGCGACGAGACAGGAACCCGCTCGGAAAGGTTCTCGAGGGAGAGCCGGTGAGCGGTGGCGGAGATGACCCGGACGGGTCGCAGTATCCGCCCGGCGAGAACCCAGCCGACGAAGGCGGTGAGGATGAGCACGCCCAGCAGGGAAATCCCGGCCCAGACAAGAAAGGACGACGAGAGGTCATGCCGGACCGCCCCACTGATGTCGACGGACGCGTCTCCGGGGGAGGGCGACAACCGCAGCAGGACGACTCGCCGCGGCCCGTGCAGCAGGAGTACGTAGGTGAACAGGATCAGCAGGACGCCGGCGCCGAGCACGATCCCGACATGCACCCAGGTCAACCGTGCCCGGGCACTCAACCGGAACACGGCAGGACCCGGTAGCCGGCCCCGGTCACGGTGTGGATCAGCGGCGGCTCGCCGAGCTTGCGCCGCAGGGTCCCGACGGTGATCCGCACGGCATTGGTGAACGGATCGGCGAACTCGTCCCACACGGCGTCGAGCAGGGTCTCGGCCGAGACGACGTCCCCGTCCGCGGTGAGCAGCCGCTCCATGACCCCGAACTCCTTGGGCGTGAGCCGCAACATCCGCCCACCCCGCTCGGCCGTGCGCCGCGCCGGGTCGAGCACGAGATCGGCGACCCGCAGTACGGGCGGCCGGGCCGGGAAAGCCCGCCGCCCCAACGCATGCACGCGAGCGACGAGCTCGGAGAAGGCGAACGGCTTGCCGAGGTAGTCGTCGGCCCCGAGCGTGAGCCCGGTGACCCGGTCCTCGACCGCGCCGGACGCGGTCAGCATCAGGACCCGGGCCGACCCGTCCTCGGCCAACCGCCGGCAGACGACGTCGCCGTGCACCGAAGGCAGATCCCGGTCCAGCACCACGACGTCGTAGGGGTTGACCGCGCACTTGTCCAGCGCGACGCGACCGTCGAACGCGACGTCGACGGCGAAACCGTGCCGACGCAGCCCGACCGCGATGTACCCGGCCAACGGCTGCTCGTCCTCGACCAGCAGCACCCGCATGCGCGAAGTATGCCGGCCAGGACATATGGATCACATATGGCGGCACGAACCGCGCCCGATAGCCGCCGGTCGGTAGACCTGTGGCCGTTGTCGTTACGTGGCAAGGAGAAGACGCATGACCTACCAACCATCCCGGCGTGCTGTCCTCGGCTTCGCGGGCGCCGCGGGAGCCACCGGCGCGATCGCGGCGTTCGCCGGTGCCGCGGGAGCCAGCGGCCGGGCGACCGGTGACGGGATCCCCGCCGGCCTGAAACCCGGCGGCGAGCTCGACCGGTTCGCGACCGACCTGGCGGCGAAGGACCAGTTCTCCGGCAGTTTCCTCGTCACTCACCGGGGCCGGCCGGTGCTGGCGCGTTCGTACGGCATGGCGAACAGGGAACTGTCCATCCCGAACGGACCGGACACGATCTTCGGGCTCGCCTCGGTGACCAAGCTGCTCACCGGCGTCGCGATCGGCAAGCTCGCGCAGGACCGCAAGCTCGCCCACACCGACCGGCTCGGGCAGCACGTCTCCGGCTTTCCCAGCGAGATCGCGGAGACGGTGTCGATCCACCACCTGCTCACCCACACCTCGGGACTGGGCGACTTCATGCAGACGCGGGCCTACCAGGACGCCCAGCAGAGCTGGACGGCCGAGCAGGCCGTGCGAGACGGCTGCACGGACATCATCCGGCAGTCCACACTGGCCTTCCCGCCCGGTTCGCGCCACCTGTACAGCAACTCCGCGTACCACCTGCTCGGCGAAATCGTGACGAACGCGTCAGGTCAGTCGCTCTCCGACTACCTGCGGGAGAACGTCTTCCGCCGCGCCGGCATGCACGACTCGGACTTCTACACCAGGACGGCCTGGCACGACGACCGGCGGATCGCCCGGCCGTACGCGCCACCGCTGTCGGGCGGCCCCCGGGCCGACGTTCTCGGCCAGCACGCGTTCGTCGGCACCGGCCACACGGGCGCGTTCGCCACGTGCGCGGGTATGGCCCGCCTGGCCCGGGCGTTGGTGGGCAACCGGCTGCTGACACCCGCGTTCACCCAGCTCACCCTCGGCCCGAAGATCCCGGTCGGCAAGGTCATCGGCCCACCCGGCGGAGGCGTCCCGACGCCCGTGCCGGGCATCGGCTTCAAGACCTACTGCGGAATGGCGAACCTCGACGACGCGAACCAGTGGTCCTACTGGATGGACGGCGGCAGCACGGGCGGCGAGTCGACCGACTACGCCGTATACCCCGACCAGGGCTGGGTGTGCGTGGTCCTCGGCAACTACGAACTCGGCACCGCCCAACCAATCGCCGCCAAGGCCCGCACACTGATCAACGGCGGATAGGACCCGACCGGCGCGGACGGGGCGCGGTGGCGGCGCTGGGCCGCGTCGCCACAGGCGGTCGCCGGGTCGGAGGTGGTCACGGTCAGCGGGCTGGCATCCCACCGGAGCCGGTCGGCGGTGACCAGCACCTTGACCATGTCGTCCTGGCGACGCATGCGGCTTCGGACTCCGCCACCTCGAAGCCGGCCTCACTCACGGATGTCCGGCCCGCCCGCCGAGCTGCCGCCGCCAGCTCCAGGAGACTGTGATGCCCGTCGGGTTCGACGGCGGTTTGTCGGCTACCCGGCGGTCGGCACCGGGGACAGTGTTCGGCCGCGTTCGAGCAGGCGAAGGCCGAGCGCGCAGGCCAGGCCGATGAGCGCGAGTCCGGTCCACGGAAGTTGCGGCATGCCGGCGTCGCGGGCGAGGTCGAACACGGTGCCGGTGAAGAGGTTGCCGAGCATGATGCCCACGCCGACGACGGTGTTGTAGAAGCCGTAGTGGGTCGCGACGAGGTGGTTGCCGGACAGCCGGATGATGGTGTCCATCTCGAACGGGAACACCACCAGTGTGCCAAGGGAAAGCAGGATCGCGGCGAGTACGAGTGCGGTGGCGGAACCCGCCGCGAGGGCCGGCGGCAGGAAGGCCGCGGAAAGGACCGCCATGCCGACCACCAGACACCGGCCGGGTTGCCAGTGGGTGCGGGCCCATGCCGTGATGCGGAGTTGTCCGGCGATCGCGAGCAGGCCGGACACCGCGAACAGGGCTGTGACCAGGGCCGTCCCGGCCACTCCTGAGCCGGCGATTTCCTTGGCCTGCAATGGGAGGGCGAGGTAGACCTGGAACGACAGGACGTTGGAGCCGATCATCACGATGGCGAAGAGCAGGAAGGGCCGGTTGGACACCACGATCCGCCAGTCGCCCAGCACCGAGCGCCGCTCGCCGGTCGTCGTCCGGGGTGGCAGCGCACGGACCTGCAGCACGGTCAGCGCGGTGAAGACCGCGGCGGCGGCGAGGCAGGTCAGCCGGAAGTCCACCGCGGTCAGCGCGAGGCCGAGGAGTGGGCCGGCGAGGATGCCGCCCTGGTAGAAGACGTTGAACAGGGCGAACGCCTCGACGCGCCGCGTGCCGGCGTCGGCGGCGAGGTAGGCCCGCACCGCGGGGTTGAACAACGCTCCGGCGAATCCCGTGGCGGCCGAGGCCGCCACCAGCGCGGGTAGCGAATCCGCCACGCCCAGCAGCAGGAAGCCGGCGGTGCGCAGGACACAGCCCGCGACGATCAGCGGCTTGTAGCCGAACCGGTCGGCGAGCGTGCCGCCGAGGAGGAACATGCCCTGCTGGGAGAAGTTGCGCATGCCGAGCACCAGCCCGATGGCCCAGCCGGCCAGACCGAGCGGGCCGGCGAGGTAGCCCGCGAGGTAGGGCATCAGCATGAAGAAGCCGACGTTGATGGTGAACTGGTTGAGCATCAACAGCCGGCTGGGCCGGTCGAACGACCGGAACTCGGAGAACAGCCGCCTCATCGCGCGGCCCCCGCCGGCGCGGACACGTCGGTGCAGCGTGTCCACCGCTGGACGACCCGGTCCGACGGCGAGCCGATGGTGTCCGGTACGAGCGGGATCGGTTCGTCGAGCAGCCCGTGTTCCGTGCAGTACTCGTCGTTGTAGATCGTGTCGAAGTAGCGGTGTGGACCGTCGGGGAGGATCGCGGCGATCCGGGCGTCCGGCTCGCTCGTCCTGGCGAGCCAGCCGGCGACGAGGGCGACGGCACCGACACTCCACCCGCCGCTCGCGTGATGGGTGGCGGCGAGCCGTCGGCACGCCCAGGCCGCCTCACCGGGGGCGACCCAGTGGACCTCGGTGAAGGCACCGTAGTCCACGTTGCGTGGGTAGATGCTCGAACCCAGCCCGCGCATCAGGCGGGCGCCGGCTGGTTGACCGAAGATGGTCGACCCCACCGCGTCCACGCCCACGAGCCGCACGTGCGGGAAGTACTCGCGGAGCACGTGGGTGGTGCCGGCCGAATGGCCGCCGGTGCCCACCGAGCAGACCAGGATGTCCACGCGGCCCAGCTGGGCGACGAGCTCCAGCGCGAGGGGCCGGTACGCGGAAACGTTGTCCGGGTTGTGGTACTGGTCCGGGCACCACGCGTTCGGCTGTCCGTTGAGCACCTCCTGGACGCGGTCACGGCGAGCCTGCTGCCAACCACCCGCGGGATGCGGTTCGGCGACGATCTCGACCTGCGCGCCGTAGGCGGCCAGCATGCGGCGCACGATCGGCTCCATACCGGGATCGGTGACCAGCGTGACCGGATGTCGCAGCGTGATGCCGGCGAGCGCGAGACCGAGCCCGAGCGTGCCGCTGGTGGACTCGACGATCCGCGCGCCCGGTGTCAGGTCGCCCCGCTCCTTGGCCCTGGCCACCATGTGCAGGGCGGCGCGGTCTTTTATGCCGCCCGGGTTGTGGCCCTCCAGCTTGGCCCAGAAGCCCCGGCCGGCTGAGCAGAAGGGTTCGCCGATCCACAGGACCGGCGTGTTGCCGATCGCGGTGGCGGGGGAGTGGCAACGAGCGGCACTCGTGACCAACTGGGCAGGCGAGGACGGCGCGGTGCGCATGCTGTTCATCAGTCCGTGGGTCTCCCGAAGAGGCGCTACGACAAGGAAAGCGTTGTGCCGTACTGGATCGGGGCGTGCGGGTGCTGCCCGGGTCGGATGCCCGAGCCGAACACACGGTCCGTCGCGGTGGCAGAGCGAGGTTTTGCCATCGGGTATTCCGGTGCACCGCTGGAGAGATTGTCGCGGTGACGAGCGGGAGAGTCGGGTCGCCGGAACAGCGGGGCACCGCGACCGGCCGAACCAGACGCGGTTGGAAACGCGCCTCACGGTGTCCGCTCCGCCCCGCGTCCTTTCCGGCATGATCGTTTCCGGCGTGCGGTTCGGCCGCACTCGTCGTCGGATGTCGCGAGAGTTGGCGGCGCGGCGTCCGACCGCCGACCGGCGTCGGGACGGCCCGCGTGGCCGGCGCCGGCAGCGGGCGTCGGGACGAGGTCAAGGCTCGTCGCGTCGTCATGTCACGTTTCGGTGCGGAGTCGATCAAGCACGCGGAGTGACTACGTCGTTCCATGGCGAAGCACCGTGAACACCGCACCTGGCGACCGTAACCGAGGCGGGGAACCGTTCGGGAACTCGGCGGGCCAACGTTCGGCAACGTCGCGGGCCCGGCCTCTTCTCACGGACGACAGGGTGCTCGTCCGCTCCCGGGTCGGCTTCGACGACCGCCTCGCCGGCGATCACCCGAGTGGTGTCGTCAAGGCCCACCAGGTGCCGCCGAGTGCGTTTGTCCCCACCCTGGAGCGGGCACGCTTTCACCCGGCACGCGAGAACGGGAGTCGTCATGGTCGCCGCCACGCCGCACCGGCCGAACCTGGGCCGCACACTGCTGGACCTGGACGGGTAGCGCATGCGGGTCATCATCCAGCCCTCGTACGGCACCACCGAGGCGCGGCGGCACTGGGCCGACACCCTCGACCACCCGGTGCCCTTCCGCGAGCCCCGCTACGCCGAAGTGCTTACCCCGGCCGAGAGAGCCGCGCTGGACGACGAGCACCCGGACGGCCTGGCGCGGTTCTGGGGCGCGACTCCCCAGCACGACAGGAAGATGGACACGCTGGCCGCCGACGACGTCGTGCTGCTGACCGGCCAGAAGCACGTGCGGGCGGTCGGCACGGTCGGCCGCGTGCTCCGCAACGACGAGTTCGCCCGCCGGCTGTGGCGGCCCGATCCCGCGCGGTGCCTGTGGCGCAACGTCTACAGCTTCCGGTCGTACCGGCCGGTGTGGATCCCGTACGAGGAAGTGTGGGCGCTGCCGGGCTTCACGGCGGGTGACAACTTCATGGGGCTGCGGTTCCTCAACCCCGAGAAGAGCGCGACGGTCGTCGACGGCCTGTCGCTCACTCCAATGTGGACAGCGTGAACGCGACGAGGAAGCCGGCCACCGTGACCAGCCCGATCAGCAGGTGGGCGTCCTCGAAGGCCTCCGGGATCATGGTGTCGGCGACCATCGCGAGGATCGCGCCACCGGCCAGCGCGGTGATCGTGGCGAGCACCTCCGGTGGCGCCCCGCCCAGCACCGCGTAGCCGAACATCGCGGCCAGCGCGCTGATGACCGCGATCCCGGTCCACAGCCCGAAGACGTACGCCGGTGACCGCCCCGCCTTCCGCATCCCCGCCGCGCTGGACAGTCCTTCCGGGACATTGCTGATGAACACGGCGGCGACGGTCACCACGCTCACCGCACCGCCGCCGAGCAGGCTGGTGCCGATGACCATCGACTCAGGCACCCCGTCGAGCAACGCCCCCAGCGCGATGGCCGTGCCGGAACCGGCCCGCTCCGACTCCGACGGCTGCTGCCCGCCCGACCGCTTCCGGTGCCGCGCGCCACGGCGGGCGAGCAGCACGTTCGCGCCCGTGTACAGCAGCGCCCCCACCGTCGCGCCGAGTGCGGTCGGAGCGAGACCGACCTGCTCGTGCGCCTCGGCGATCAGCTCGAACGACACCGCCGACAGCAACACCCCGGCGCCGAAGGCCATCACGGTCGCGATGACCTTCCCGGGCACCCGCAGCAGGAAGCCGACCGCCGCACCGACCACCAGCGCGGCACCGGCGACCAGCCCCCACGTCCCAGCCTCCACGACCCCGGGCATCAACGGCCCCCGGCGATGTCAGGTGTCCTCACCGCACAACCTCATCACGAACCCGGCACGCACGCACTACGGGGCGCGGTGACCGGCGGACCGGACAGTCGGCGCTGTCCTGGAGATGGCCAGGTTTGGCCCCGGTCCACATCTTGGGTGGCAGATGCTCGACCTGACCGCACCGACGCGCTTCGCGACCGCCGTTCAGGCAGGGTTTGCGGTGTAGAGCAGATGGATGACGGCGCGTTGGCAGGCGTCCTGGTTGGTTGCCTTGTTGTTGAAGCCGGTGGACGCTCCGGCGAAGGGCGATGATCCGTCCGGACCCAGGGTCCGTTCCACGAGCATCCTCATGCCGCGCAGGACGTAGTCGCCGGCGTCGCAGGAGCGTCGTCGCGCCCGTGTTCACCACGGTGGCCGCGGCGCGAGTACCCCTGTGCGGCGCCGAGCAGAGAAGCCGCGGTGATCGTGAACGCCGCACTGGTCGCGGAGATCAGGCCGGGACTGGTGGCCGTCAGGGTGTAGGTCCCGGGTGTGTCGATGGACAGGTCGCCGAAGGATGCGACACCGTTGTCATCGGTGGCGACCACGGTGGTCCCGGTGAGGGTTCCACCGGCGGGGTTGGTACCGATCGCCACGGTCACCAGGTAGCCGGCCGCCGGGAACGCGGCGTCGCCGGCCGTTCGGAGGGCGACGGTCACCGCGGTGCGATCGTGTCGCCCGCGAGAGTGTCGGTGGGTGGGCCGGTGAGGACGAGCGCGCTGGCGTTGACGACGATCGCGGCGGCGCTCGCGATGCTGGCGGTGGTCCACGACACGTAGGCAGCGGTCACGACGTAGGTGTAGGTCCCGTCGGGGACCGCGGCGTCGGTACAGGTGGCGGCCGTGAGCAGTGTGACGGGGCTGCTCGCACAAGCCGCCGCGGTCGTGGTACCGGAGTGTCGGGTGACGTAGCAGCCCGTCACCGCGGTGCCACCCGTCCCGGGCGTCCAGCTGACCGCGACATTCGTGGCGGCGGTTGCGGGCACCGTCGCGGGCAGCGCGGTGTCGACCACGGGTCCGCGTACCGACGATGGGTCTGCTCATGATCGACGACAGCAATCTTCAAGGATGTGCACGAGCAGCGACACGAGTGCGGCACCGCGTCAGGCAATGACGATCTACCCGAATGCCCCCGGGCGGGTGCCTTGCGGGGTCGCACGGCGGGGGTTCCCCGGCGCTGGACGCGTGAGCTGGGCGGGCCGGATGCGGTCCGCGCCGATGGCGACGCCGACGATCGTGCACGTCTGGGTGCCGTGGTTGCGCCAGGCGTGCCGAGTGCCGTTCTGGACGACGACGTCCCCTGCCCTCAACACCGTCCGCTCGCCGTCGTCGAGTTCGAGGGTGACCTCGCCCGCGGCGACCAGGACGTAGTCGAGGCTGTCCGTGGTGTGCATGCCCGGGGCGTCGGGCTCCATGGTGGCCGCCGCGCCCGGCATCTGCCGCTCCAGTTCGGCCCGGGCCGCGGCCACGTCGAGGTCCGACGGTGGGACCAGCTCGCCCGGCAGAATCGTGTTGACCATGAAGCGTGATCCGTCCCGAGGTGGGAAGTACGCCTCGGCTCGACGCGGGGAGCCGTCGTCCGGGTAGACGGGGCGCTCGTCCCGGCCCCACAGCCGGTAGGCCGCGCAGCCGGGCATGAGCTCGGACGTGATGGGCTCGACCTCACCGTCGTCGACCACGCGGGCCTTGCCCTCGGCGTCGTGCCCGGTGACCACTCGACGAATCATCATGCGCTCCTTAGTACGCCACCGTATCAATACGGTACCGTATCCACGGTTCGCGAGCTCGTCAATACGCCGGCGTATCCTGTGGCGCGTGGTGAGCGAGTCGACCCGGCTGTCCGCCCAGGACTGGGCGCGGGCCGCGCTGAAGGCGATCGCGGACGGCGGACTGGCCGCGGTCGCGGTCGAACCGCTGGCGCGGACCCTCGGCGTGACCAAGGGCAGCTTCTACGCCCACTACCGAAACCGGGACGAGCTGATCACGGCGGCGCTCGCGGAGTGGACACGAAGCCATGGCGAGGAGGGACTCGCCCAGCTCGCCGCGATCGACGATCCCGCACGCCGGTTGCGTGACCTGCTCACCACCGTCGTGCAGGCCGTCCAGCCGCTGGCGCCGTCGGTGCACCTGAGCCTGCTCGGCGACCGCAACGACCCCCGGGTCGGGGACGCGGTCCGCCGGGTGAACCGGGCCCGGCTGGAACTGCTGGCGCGCACGTACCGCGAGCTCGGCCTGACGCCGGAGCGGGCGGTGTCCCGGGCGCGGGTCGCCTACGCGGCCATCCTCGGCCTGCTGCACCTGGCACAAACCGACCCGGACTCCCCGAACTCCGCCGCACTCGCCGACGAGGCGACCACGATCTTCCTGCCGCCACACAGCGGCTGAGGTCGACTCCCTCGCTGGCCCGCAGGTACACCGACGAAGACTCCGGGAATGGGCGGTCGGGTTCACACTCGCCTCGTGCACGTTCGCCCGACAGAAGTCGTGCTACCTAGCCCGTCCTGCGTTCGAAGGTGACCAGGATCCCGTCGACGCCTCCCGGACCGATGCGACCCTTCACCTCGGCGTTCGTGATGGCCTTCAGTTGCCAGCCCTGCGCCGCGTGCTCGTTGAGCAGGCCTTCGAGCTTCGCGCCGGACATCTTGCCGCCGAGCAGCTTCTCCCGGATTTCGAGAACCTTGTATTCGAACCGTTCCGCCATGTCCGGAATGATGGCGCAAACCGGCACGCGGCGCCGGTCGGGAGGCTTGCCTGCCCGACCAGGTCACTGCTGCGTTCAGTAAGGCCAGCCGGGAACGTTCAGGTGGACGCTGTAAAGCCCGAAGTTTCCGGTGTTTCCCCCGCCCGACGGGGTTCCCGACGTGATGTAGAGGGTGGTCCGGTCGGGACCGCCGAACGCGGCGTTGGTGGTGTTGCGGCCGGCCGTGATCGTGCCGAGGGGCTGGCCGGCCGGGGAGAACACGTGGGTCTTCCCGTCGTCGAAGGTGGCCTGGTAGACGTTTCCCGCGCAGTCGACCGTGCCGCCGTCGGTGCCGGCGAGTGAGGCGAAGTCGCTGCGCCGGCCGGTACTGCCGTCCGCGTTGACCGGGTACTGGAAGATCTTGCCCGACGCGTTGCCGCCGACGTACAAAGTCCTGCCGTCCGGGGACAGTTCGATTCCGTTGGGCTGGCGGATCGTGTCGTCGATCAGGGTGACGACACCGTTGGTGACGCGGAAGACGCCGGTCCTGCCGGACATCTGGTCAGGCCGGTTCCCGCGCTGGAAGTTCGGATCGGTGAAGTAGACCGTTCCGTTCGCCGCCACGGTGACGTCGTTGGGTGAGTTGAACGCGCGCCCCTGGTAGCTCGCCGCGATCGTCGTCCGCCGGCCGGTCGCCAGGTCGTACGAGGACATGCTGCGCTGGTCATGGGTCGCCGCGACAACGGACGTGTCGTCCCGGCTGATCGCCAACCCGTTGCTGCCCGCGTTCCTGACAAACGTGGTGAACGCGCCCGTTGCCGGGGTGTACCGCAGGATGTCGGCGGGCTGGACGTTCTGCGGGCCGGTACCGTCGTACATGTTGGACAGCAACAGGGTCTGTGTCGCGGCGTCCCAGGTCGGACCCTCCAGAAAGTTGAACCCGTCCGCGATCTTGGTCGCGGCCAGGTTCTGGGACGGCAGCGGGTTGCCGAAGGGTCCCCCGGGGCACGGTCCGTCCGATATCGCGGCGGCGGCGTCGGTGACGCTCAGAGCCGCCAGGGCCAGGACTGCCATGGCGATCGCGTGCGGCTTCGTTGCCACGTCTCCTCCTTCGGGTGGACGGCGTTTGGGAGCGCTCCCATAACGATAACCGAATGATCGCCGGATGTCTTCACCGGCGACCAGGGCGCGCGCCGGCGAAGGTTCGGCGTCGGGACCGCGGCACTGCGACAGTTCCTGCGGCGCGAGCAGGTCCTGGCCCAACAGGAACGCGTGGGGCCGGAGGGGGGTCAGCCGGTCGCCACGGTCAGGCGTGTGGTCCGGGCGGCCGAGCCCCCCGTGCACAAGGCGGTACGGCCGGTGAAGACGAGGGAGCTGGAGCAGCCCTCGTTGTCGGTGACCACGAGGGTGACCCGGTGGCTGCCTGTGTCGCGGTAGACGTGGCTGGGCCTGGGGCCGCCGTCCGGCAGTGTGGTGCCGTCGCCGAAGTCCCAGTCGTAGCGGGCGATCCGGCCGTTTCTGTCGGACGAGGTGGTCGCATCGAACCGGGCGAGGAGGCGCTGTGACCGAACGGTGAACGACGCGTGCGGCCCCTGGTTGGGTGGCACCGTGGCGGCGTTGAAGGACGGCGCCATGCCCATGGAGGGCGCCGGTGAGCCGTCGAGCTGCCGGAGCGTGCCTGTTTCGAACGCGGACACGGTGTTGGCGAAGAAGTTGCTCACGTACAGGTACCGGCCGTCCGGTGTGGTGGTCACGCCGGGCCCGGTCGCGATGTCCGACCGACGCCCGTCGACGGTCAGCGCGCCGTCGGTGCCGATGCGGAAGCTCCAGAGACCGTCGTCGTCCGGTGAGACCTCCGGCTGGGTCCCGACGCTGGTCACGAACAACCTGCGGCCGTCCGGGGTCAGTGCCAGTCCCTCTGGTGTCTTCGGCGCGGAGACGGGGGAACCCGGCACTGGCGCGAGTTCGCCGTCCGGGCCGATGCGGAACCCGTAGACCAGGTGGGACAGCGAGCAGGCGACG
The DNA here is from genome assembly GCF_035634895.1 of Actinophytocola sp. Taxonomy (GTDB): domain Bacteria; phylum Actinomycetota; class Actinomycetes; order Mycobacteriales; family Pseudonocardiaceae; genus Actinophytocola. The sequence continues at coordinate 27,776 of NZ_DASQCC010000271.1, forward strand.
TAGAGGTACCTGTCGTCCGGGGTGACAGCGAGGCCCATGCCTGTCGCACCGATCGGGAGGGTGGACTTCACCGGTCCGAGCGTGCCGCCGGGACGTATCGGGAACGTGACGAGCACGTCGGGGTCCTCGTCCGTCGGCACCCCGTGCGCCACGAAGAGGAACCGGCCGTCCGGAGTCACCACCACATTGCGTGCGTTGGCCGCGCCGGTCGCGACCGGTTCACCGGCCAGGGCCGGTTTTCCGAACCGGTCGATCGTGAATACCGATACCGTGTGCGAATTCAGGTTGGCGACGTACAAGGAGTGTCCGTCCGGTGCGATGGCGAGGCCGAATGGCGTGATTCCCCTGGTATCCACCGGCGACCCGAGCGGAGTCAGTTCCCCGCGTGCGTCGACGCGGTAGGAATACACGGCGTTCTCCTCCGACGCGACGACATAGGCGGTCCGGCCGTCCGGCGCGAACACGAGCCCGCGCGCGCCTTCGCCGGTCGGCACCGGCTTGCCAAGCGACACCAGGTCGCCGGCGGGACCGACGGTGTAGCGGACGATGACGTGCGGACCACGGGAGCCGTCGAACGCGATACCCCTGTTCGTCACGTACACCGGCCGTACGGCGTCGCTCCCGTCGCCGGCGGCCGTCGCAGGCGGAGAAGCCCCCACGATCCCAGGACAAACAATCACCATGGCAGCCGACGCACAGGCGATTCTCATCAGGTGACCGCCTCTCCATTGGGAATAAAATCATTCGCTGCCCGCCCCGGAATTAAAGTATGTCGTCCCCTTCCGGGCAAGGAATGGTCAGAACTCCCTAGGAGGTGGCAAATCGCCCAAGTAATCGGTATTCGAGATTGTTGGTTCTACCCGATCAGGCGCCGGGTATCGCGCACGTACATACCAGCGGCACGGTACTCAGGCGTTGTCCCTGGGGAGCCGTGGATGGCGACACCGAGGAGTTGCGCTACTGCGAGTTCATGGTCCGGGTCGATCGCACCGACGTGGCGCTGTCCTTGGTGGGTGCTGCCCCGGGGTGGCGTGGTTCATCGTGTGGGGGCTTGTTGTGTGGGGTGAGGAAGTTGGCGATGGCGGTCGTGACGTCGGTGGGTGCGAGTTCGGCCATGTGGTGGTCGGAGTCGATGCCGTGGCCGGTCACGTTGGTGGCCCAGTCGCGCCAGATCAGCCGTGGGTCGCCGTGGAGTTCTTCGAGGTCGTCTTGTAGGGACCACAGCACGAGCACCGGTTGGTGCAGTTTGCGGCCGGCGGCGCGGTCGGCTCGTTCGTCGCGGTCGTCGACGGTCAGGCCGGCGCGGTAGTCCTCGAGCATCCCGCGCACGACTTCGGGGTCGCGCATCGCGGCGCGCCATTCCGCGTGGTTGTCGTGGCCCATGACGTCGGGGTCGCCGCGGTACCAGGCGTCTGGATCGGCGTTGATCACGCGTTCCGGGGTGTGCGGCTGGGCGAAGAAGAACCAGTGCCAGTACGCCGTGGCGAACCGCGGTGTGGTGCGGTCGAGTTGCTCGCTGGTGGGGAGGCAGTCGGCCAGCACGGCCTGGTGCACGTGTTCGGGATGGTCCATGGCCAACCGGAACGCGAAGCAACCGCCGCGGTCGTGCCCGACCACGGCGAAGCGGTCATGCCCGAGCGCGTGCATCGCGGCCAGCAGTCGGCGGGCGCCGACGCGCTTGGCGTGGGGTTCGTGATCATCGGTCGGTTTCGGCTTGCCGGAGCGGCCGTAACCGGGCAGGTCGGCGCAGACCACGGTGAACCCACGCCGCACCAGTTCGGGCGCCACCCGGTGCCAGGTCGCCGAGGTCCGTGGGTGCCCATGCAACAACAACACCGCGGGGCCGGCACCCGCGTGCCGGACGAACACCGGGAACCCGTCGGCGTCCACCGTCTCGGTGACGAAGCCATCGAACATGACCATGGAATGCCCCGGGGAACCTCCTGCTACACGTTCAGCCGCGGGCCCCGCTCCATGGTGGCGCGGGACGAGACATCCCGGTGTGGTCCAGCGCGGCCTCGCGCTGACCGGACTGGCGCTGACGCGACCGGCGCTTCGGCGCGGTCATCTCGTCACCGCGATGGGAGAGCGCCGGTCGTCGCACGGTCGGGCTCGAGGCCGCGCCGCCGTGCGATCTGAACGCGACGGTGAGCCGGGAGACCGCCGCCGCGGCGATGCTGAGGCTGAGGCGCCACAGTTTCTCGGTGCGGTGGCCCTGCCGCTGGCCGGATAGCCGGAGCCCGGCCGCCGAAGCTGGTGAGAGCAGTCAACTGTTCGCGACGCGGTACGCGCCGGGTGGACGTCCGGTCCATCGGCGGAACGCCCGGCGGAAGGCGCTGGCCTCCGAGAAACCCAGCCGTCGCGCCAGATCCTCGACCGTCTCCTGGCCAAGGGTCAGGCTGGCGACGGCGGCGTCGCGCAGTAGATCTTCCTTGAGCTGTCTGATCGACGTGTGTTCCGTCCGCAACAGCCTGCGCAGGTGTTGGGTGCTCACGTTCAGCCGGGTCGCGATGTCGTCGGGCGTCGGCCAGGTTCCGCGCAGTCCGCGCTCGAGGATTGTGCGCACCTGGTCCGCGGTCAACGATCCGTAGTCGCGGGTGGCGAACCAGACGTTCGGCTGGTCCGTGAGGTAGTCGGCGAGGTCCTGCTCGTCCCGGATCAGGGGAGCGGCCAGCAGCCCGCGGTCGAAGGCCAGGGCGAGCCGGTCGGCATCGAAGGTGGGGTGACGGCCGAAAACGATCTCGTAGTCCGCGGCGTACGCGGGCGCGGGCCACGGCAGGTGCAGCTCACGCAGGCCGATACGTCGCCCGGCCAGCCAGCCCAGCACCCGGTGGATCAGCGCGGCGACCAGTTCGGCCGCCAGATGTTCGGAGTCGTCCAGCCGGCTGATGTCGATCTCGACGTCGACGAGCACGTCGTCCACCGTCACCCGCAGCCGCGGCATGCCGGCGAGCACGTCACCGGCCTCGGCCAGCCGCCCCAGCGCGGCCCGCAGGTCCGGTGCGTGGATCACCGAACGCATCACGAGCTGGAACGAGCCCAGTGGGGTGGGTGGTCCCAGCCCGAAGAGCTCGTCTCCGGTCAGCATCCACAGTTCCTGCGTCAGTTCCGCCAGCTGAGCGATCGTCACACCGGAGTCACGCGGCAGGCCGTGCGCGTCGACCGGGATTCGCGCCCGGCGAAGCAGAGAGACCACGTCGAGTCCCTGCCGCGCACCGATCCCCGCCAAGCGGCGGACCACGTCACCTGGCTGCGCCGTGCTGCACACGGCCTTCACCTTATCCAGGCGGACGCGGCATTGCGCGAAACGGTCATGGCAGGCGCTAACTACGGTTCTCCTCTGGACCTGGACGGATCCGTAGCGTCCTCAGCATCTTCGTCCTGATCATTCGAGTCGACCACCCGTCCGAGAGGTCCCATGGCAACCACCACCACGACCGAGCAGGCACTGCCCGGAGCCGGCCGTCCGCCGCGATTCGCCCGCGTGGCTGTCCTGCGGCGAAACCCGTACTCCTGGCTGGCGATCGGATCGCTCCTGCAACTGTTCGCCGTCGGCGGCCGCTGGGATCTGCCGCTGGCCGCGTGGTTCTTCCAGATCTTCCTGATCCGGTTCCTCCGGGCCGGCCGGGCGGTGCCGGGGCTTGTCCTGGTGTGGCTCGTCGGCGTCGGCGGGGCCCTGTTCTGGGTGTGGCAGCTCGCGGTGCCGATGACAGTCCTGACCTTCGCCGGTGCCCTGTTGCTCGGGTCGGCCGGCCTCGTGCCCTTCGCCGTGGACCGTCTGGTGTGTCGAAGGATCGGTTGGGTGGGCAGGCTCCTCGCCTTCCCCGCCTCACTGACCGCCGTCGCGTTCCTGCTCGGCACGTTGAACCCCTTCGGCACCGCCTACGGGTTGCTGGCGTTCACCCAGCACGAGAACCTCGCGCTGCTCCAGGTGCTTTCCGTCGCCGGGCCCTACTCCATCGCCTTCCTGATCGGCGTCGTCGCCACGGCGGCCAACCATCTGTGGGAACACGGCGTGTCCTGGCGTGGCATTCGGCCGGCCGTCGCTGTCGTCACCGGTCTCACCGTGGTGATCGTGGGCGGGCAGGCGAGGTTGGCCTTCGCGCCCGCACCGGGTTTGTCCACGGTGCGCATCGCGGGCATCAACCCGAGCAAGGCGTCGCTCACGGAGGCCCGACGGCTACTCGGCACGGATCCGACCGACCTCGAAAGCGTGCACCGGGTCGACGTGGCCACGGTGCGGGCTGCCTCCGATGTGCTCACCCGCCAGTTGTTCGCCGATACCAGACAGGCGGCCAGAGCGGGCGCGAAGATCGTCTTCTGGTCCGAGAACGCCGCGCGGATACGGTCCGAGGACGAACGGCGGTTCCTGGCCGATGCGGCCGCTCTCGCCCGGGAGGAGGGTGTCTACCTCGACATCGGCGCGAACATCCTCCTGCCGGATGCCCCCTACGGACGGGATCAGACGGTTCTCATCGGACCGGACGGGACCGTGTTGTGGACGTACCAGAAGAGCCACCCGATCCCCGGTCTGGAGCGCTACAAGCCCGGCGAGCAACCGGCACCCGTCGTCGACACCCCTTACGGGCGCCTGTCCAACGTCATCTGCTACGACGCGGATTTCCCGGCCATGATGCGCGTCGACGCGGACATCATGCTCGTACCCGGCGGTGACTGGCCCGAGATGGGCCGTGTCCACACCAGGATGGCGGGGCTGCGGGCCATCGAGAACGGCTATTCCCTGGTACGGCAGGACTTCAACGGTTCCTCACAGGCATTCGACAACCGGGGCCGCGTTCTGTCCATTCAGGACACCACCTCGGGCGACGGTCCGCCGTGGATCGTGGACGTCCCCACGGGTGGGGTGACCACCCCGTACCGCGTCCTGGGCGATGTCTTCGCATGGCTGTGCACGGGGCTGACCCTCGCCGTCATCGGCCTGGCCGTCCGGCGGTCCCGGCGTACTGGTTGGCACGAGAGCAGGGAATGAGGAAACCCCGCGGAGAACCGTTTAGCCACAACCGTTCGACGGTACGGCCCGGGCCTCGTCCTGAAGCCAGGTGTGTGCCGGGTCGCCGTCGTAGCGCTGATGCCAGGCGAGCCGGATCGGGACCGGCGACATGTCGAGGGGGAGGGGCAACGCGACCAGTCCGAAGTCGGCGAGCAGTCCGCGGCTGGTGATGTCGGGAACCGTGACGACGAGGTCGCTCAGCCGTGCCAGCTAGTGAGCAACTCGTCGACTGGGCTGGCGGTTCGCGGGTCGCCGTCGGCAGTGCGGCAGGACGGTCAGATCGTGCCCGCCGACGTCACCACATTCAACCCGACAATAGCGTGGGCGGCCGGGGAAATCATCTCAACGCCGGCGGAGGTCAACGAGTTCTTCCGGGCGTTGATGACTGGACGTCTGTTGTCCCGGACATTGCTGGAACAAATGCTGTCTCCCTCTGCCGGACCCGGATACGCCCTGGGGATCGGCCGGTTCCCGCTTCCGTGCGGAGACACGCTGTGGGGCCACACCGGCAGCTTCTTCGGCTACCAGACGTTCGCGCTGACCAGTGCGGATGGGCTGCGCCAGCTGACCGTGTCGGCCAACCCGTTGGATGGCAACCCGGGGCGCGCGATCTCCGCCCTCGCGCAGACCGCGTTCTGCGGATCGGCGGCGGCAACCTCGGTTCCACTGTGGTTACCTGAAATGGCGATTTGACCTCCGGTCAGATGGGTGGCACCGATTTCGGTGCCACCCATTTTTTCGCAACCGTTCCGCAACCGCTCGTGCCGTACCCATACGGCTATGACCAACAAATATGTGGCCCGTGTGCTGGCGGCGGCGACCTTCGCGGTGTTGGTGGGTGCGTGTGCGGGCAACGCGAACACCGGCAGCGGGGTGGCTTCGCTGTCGGACAGCAACCAGCCGTCGGCGCAGCAGCAGGGCTCGGACGGCAAGACCGACGAGGACAGGAACCGCGAGTTCGCCAAGTGCATGCGCGAGCACGGGGTGGACGTGCCAGACCCGGAGCCCGGCCAGGGGGGCATCACGATCAAAGAGCGCGATCTCGAGAAGGTGCGGCCGGCCCAGGAGGCGTGCCAGCACCTGCTCCCCAACGGCGGCGTGCCGGAGAAGATGGACCCCGAGGAGCTGGACAAGGCTCGCCAGCAGGCCAAGTGCTTGCGCGAGCACGGGATCGACGTGACCGACCCGGACCCGAACAACCCGGGCATCCGGCCACCCGATGGCGTCGACCAGGACAAGATGAGAGCGGCGATGGAGGCGTGCCGCCCGAACGACGCACCCGACGACGGGCAGGTCCACACCGGGACGAACGGGTAGGGCTGTCGCCCGCAGTGGTGCCGGCGACACCGCAGGCACCACCACCGGTGGCGACGGCCGAGATGGTTCGGACCAACCCGTCCCAGCAGGAGAACCTGACCGCGGTCGCAAGCAGGGCACGATCACCGGAGCCGCACACTGTGACCTGCCGCCGTGTCGTGATCACGGCTGCGGCGGCAGATCAACTCACGACATGCACGGCGTGCTACGTGTTTCGCGAGTTGTTCCCCGTGTTCGAGTTGCGGCACATCGCGTGGGTTCAGCTGCCGACGACGTGACCGCGCTTTGCCGCCGGCGTGTTTCCTGTGATTGGTCGATACCAGCAGCGCACGCCGGTGTGTACGCAACCACGTAGATGCGCGCCGATGACCTGGTCGGACTGGTCGATGGCGGTGATGGCGCGGCGGATCGCTCGGCCGACGGCCAGGCGGGCGCGTTCGCTGTTGTCCGCGAAGGTGCGTGGGCGTCCGCCACGGCGGGTGTTGGTTGCCAGCTCCGCCTGCAACCACGCGCGGTCCGGGCTGGTTTCGGGTAGCTCGGTCAGGCGCTGCCGGTACTGGTGGGTGGCTGTCCGGTCGAGCACAGCCTGCTCTGCCATGCTCCGCACCGCCTGAGGCAGTCTGTCCACCCCCGCCACCAGTTCAAGTGCGGCGATTTCGGCGCCCGGGTTGGTGATCAGGACGGCGAGGTGCAGCATGCCAACGCTGTGCTGGACGTACACCACTCGACCACCCAGTTCGACGCGCCATTTCCGGCCGTGGCGACCGCAGGTGGCCCGGGTCTCCGCGTTGGCGGCGGACTGGAGCGTGGCACTCTGCGCCGCGGCTCTGTCGCGTGCGACGGCCGCGGCCGCCTCGTCTCCCGGCTCGCCGCGGCGCTCGAGTGCCTCGGCGAGCCGCAGCCGCGAGTACAGCACGGCGGGCGAGTGTCCCAGGGCGAGGTTGTGCCGCACCGCACAGGTCAGGTGTTCCACCGCACGATCCATCTCACCCGAGGTCAGTGCGGCGACGCCGAGGGCGTGCTCGACCGAGCCAAAGCACGCCACGCCGATGGCGGCCATGATCGGTTGCCTGCGGTACGGCTCGAGCACCTGGTACAACTTCGCTGCCGCCTCCGCGCTGCCGATCAGGTTGGCGGCTTCCACGAAGCTGTACATGACCAGCAGCCAGGTACTTGAACGCGGCACGTCGCTCAACGTCGGGAAGAGCACGCTCGCCATCAGCTGCTTCGCCGTCTCGTGGTCACCGGTGGCCGCCGCCGCGACGGCACGCGCGGCGACGAAGGAGTTGTCCATCGCGCTGAGCTCGGGTGTGTGGGCCACTTCGGCCAGCATTGGCAGCAACTCGGTGAGACGGCCCTGGTACCAGCGGATCGCCCCTATGTGCGCGCCGTACCACGCCGCCGCGTTCACATCGCCCACCCGCATGCCGAGCTCGTAGCATTCCCGCGCGAGCTGCTCCGCCTCGGCCAACCGTCCGGCGCGGATCGTCAGCATCACCTCGATCGCGCTGGTCACGTACCCGACCGCCAGATGTTCGTCGTCGCCCAGCTCCGCACGTAGCTCCGCCAGCCGCCGGTGAGCGTGCGGATCACCGTCGAGAAACAGATCCACCGTCTGGTACAGCAACCCCATCAGCAGATGACCACGACCCCCGCCCCGACCCGCCTCACCGACCAACTCGTCGGCCAACTCCCGGCGTACCCGATTGTGGTCGGGCCCCCGCAGCGCATGATGAGCCACGCGCAGTGCCTCCGCGCGCGCGATCGGGTCGGACCAGCCCCGGACCTCATCCACCACCGGCAGCACATCGCTCGGTCGGCCGGTCCAGTCGGCCTCCTCGATCGCGACCCGGACCCGCACCCGCGACGCCAACACCGAGTCCGGCGCCAACACCGTCAACACGTGCCGCAGCCGCGCGCGTGCCAACCTCGACTCGGTCACCGTACGCCGCTCAGCCAGCCACCACCCGGCCGCGCCGAGCGCCGCCTCCGCCATCACCCGCACATCGCCGAGCCGCTCACCCTCGCGGTACGCAGCGTCGAACCAGTTCTGACCCGCGCGCAGGTCGCCATCGACCTCCAGCGCCCGCGCTCCACGTGCCAACAACACGTCCGCGTCCTGCGCCAACTCTTCTCCTGACGACCGCCGATCGGTCCGCATTCACCCTCCAGATCAACTGCTGTGCTCAGCCTGTCCGACTCACCCGACACCACAACGACTTCCGGCAACGGCCAGGACGGTCAAACCGGCGCCATCCTGGCCGAGCTGATCAACAATCCGTCCACAATCCGTTAACAGCCCCGCAACAGAGAAGCTCCGTCCTGAGACGGGCCGTAACAGGTGATCCCCGACACCTGCCGGGTTGACATGGAACGGAATGGAACGCCACCGGTCGTGAACTGCCCGACGAGCGGGGAGCTGGCGTCGGGGTCAGGAGAGGGGAAGAAATCGTGGAGTTCGGTGTCCTCGGGCCTTTGCGGGTCGTGGTGAATGGCCAGGCGGTGCGGCTCGGTGGCCCGCGACCCAGAGCCGTGCTCGGTGTGCTTCTGGTCCATGCCGGCGAATCGGTGTCGACGTCGGAGTTGATCGACCAGGTTTGGGGCGAGGAACCGCCGGCAACGGCGGTCACCGCGCTGCAGGTGCATGTTGCCGCGCTGCGGAAGGTCGTCGGCGGCCGCATCGCCACGACCCCGTCCGGTTACCGGCTGGACGTCGACGGCACGGAGATCGACGCGAACCGGTTCGAGCGGGTCGCCACGAGCGTGCGGCGGGAGGACGTTCTCCGAAGACCGCGCGAGGTCGAGGCGCGTCTGGCCGAGGCGTTGTCGTGGTGGCGGGGTGAACCGTATGCGGATGTCATGACGTCAACAGCCGTGCGGAGCGCCCGGCTACGCCTGGCCGAGTTGCGCATGTCCACCCATGAAGCCCGGTTGGAAGCCGCGGTGGTGTCGGGCCGGCACGCCGAGGCCGTGTCGGAGCTGGCCGGCATGGTCTCCGAGCATCCCACCCGGGAGCGACTGGCCGGGCTGCACATGCTCGCGCTGTACCGTTGCGGACGAATCGCCGACGCACGCGCCGCGTTCGCCAGGCTGCGACAGCGGCTTCGCCACGAGCTCGGTGTCGAGCCTGGCGAGGAAGTCGCGGCCTTGGACCGAGCGATCGGCCGACGTGATCCGACGCTGGCAGCTCCGCCGGAGATCGCCGCACCGTCGAGTCGGTTCATCGGCCGTCGCGCCGAACTCGACCGGCTGGCCATGCGGCTCGGGCGGACACGGCTGCTCACCATCACCGGGGTCGGTGGCGTCGGGAAGAGCCGACTGGCCATCGAGCTCGCGCGGGAGTTGGCAAGCGACCATCCCGATGGCTCCCACCGGATAGAGCTGGCGTCATCGCACGCCGACGGCGGGGTGGCCGAACGGCTCGCCACTCATCTCGGACGGTGGGCGAACGACGAGCGCTCGTGGACCACCTCACTGACCAAGCGCTTTGGTGCCGCACGCGCATTGCTCATCCTGGACAACGCCGAGCACGTCGCCGACGGCTGTGCCTGGCTCGCCCGCGAACTGCTCGCTCACTGCCCGGGCCTGCGGATCCTGGTGACCAGTCGCGAACCCCTCGGGTTGGCGGAGGAAGTCGTGGAACCATTGGGCGGTCTTGTCATCACCTCGACGGGCCGTCCCGATCGGAATGCCGACGCGGTCCGGCTGCTGGCCGACCGAGCCCAGGCAGCCCGGCCCGGATTCACCATCGCGGCAGGCGAACTCGCCGTCGCGACTCGGCTGTGCGGCCAACTGGACGGCCTTCCACTGGCCATCGAACAAGCCGCCGCGCAACTGCGCACCCGTTCGCTGACCGACATCGTCAGGCAGTTGGACCGGCAGTCTCTCGCGCAGCAGCCCGAATCCGCGTAGCCGGGCACCTTTGGCCAATCTTTGCCGGCGTCGCCGAGACTCTCCACCAGCAAACCGAGGCTATCAATCTTCCGCACGGCAATTCGTACGCGAAAGGTCCGGCAGTGTCTGAACTGAAGGCGATGGCGCCGGGCTCCGGCCGTGTGGTCGAGCCGCTGCGCAATCGCGACTTTCTGCTCCTGTGGACAGGACAGACACTGAGCGCGGTAGGAGATCCGGTCTTTCCGGTCGCGATCGCCTTCCTGGTCATGGATCGCCACCTGGGTGTCGCCGGTCTGGGGGCGGTGTTCGCCGCCCGGTCATTCGCCGTGGTTCTGGCGGTCCTTTTCGGAGGTGTGCTCGCCGACCGTTTCAAACGAAAACATGTGATGATCGGCGCCGACCTTCTCCGCGCCGGGGCGCTGTTGGGCATAGTGCTGCTCGCGAATTCGGCGGGCGCCGCGCTGGTGTCGACGTTCGCCTTCGTGATCGGACTCGGCGAGGCGATGTTCCGTCCGGCGTACTCGGCCCTCGTGCCGACACTGCTTCCGGCAGCCCACCTCCAGATGGCCAACTCGTTGACGAGCGTCAGCAGTCGCACCGCCGCGTTCGTCGGTCCGGCGCTCGCCGGCGTGCTCGTCGCGGTGGTGGGGCCGCGAACCAGTCTCGCGATCGATGCGGTGACCTTCCTGGCGAGCGTGCTGACGCTGTGGAAGGTCGCCGAGAAGTCGAGGCCGGCTGGCACGGTCGGTCAGAGCCTCCTGGCGCAGGCGCGGGAGGGTGTCCGGGTCATCCTTCGGCGGCGATGGGTCGCCATCGAGATCGGCGTGTCCGCCTTGCAGGTCGGTCTGTCGTTGGCGCCGTGGCTCGTCCTGCTGCCCGTGATCGCCTCGGGCTGGCTGGGCGGTGAGTCCGCGTACGGCACGCTGTTGACCGCCATGGGGGGTGGGGCACTGATCGGCGCACTGGTCGCCGGCAGGCTGCGCGTCCGCAGCACCGGTGTGGTGGCGTGCCTGTCACTGCTGCCGTTCTCGTTGGCGCTCACCGCGTTGGCGGTACACGCGCCGCTCCCGGTCCTGGTGGTCCTGCACGTCGTGGCCGGTATGGGTGTGGAGATCTACGGGGTGCTCTGGGTGAGTGCGGTGCAGCTCGAGTTCGAGCCGGCCGTGCTCGGGCGCGTGTTCGCCGTCGATGAGCTCGGCAGCAAGGTGCTCCTGCCATTGGGCATGGTCGTCGTCGCCGCGCTGGCCGACGCGAGAACCAGCACGGTGGTCCTCCTCGTCGCCGCGGTCGTCAACGTGCTCACTTCGGTTCTGCCGCTGGTGTTGCGGGACGTTCGGGTCTTCGCCAGCTCAACTCCGGTCGTCGCCAAGTCGTGACTGGAAAACGAAACAATTCGAATCATGGGAGAGCGTGGGATGGAATCGCGAAACTTTCTTGGCCCGGGTGGACTGTCCGCCGACGAGGCGCGTGACCTGCTGCGCAAGGCGGTCGACGTCGGGCTGACGTTCAAGTATCGGCAGAATTTCGCAAACCAGCCGGATCCGGCCGCGCTCGACGCCATCGCCACCGAGCAGCTGCCTGCCGATGGACAGCCGCTCGACGACCTGCTGGACAGCATGGAGTCCGACTACCTGAAGCACATGCCGAACTTCGCGGCGCCGTCGTTCGCGGGCTTCCCCGACGCCGGCAACAGTGCGGCGGGTACCGCGGGGGCCGTCCTCGCCGAGCTCGTCAACGTCAACATGATCAACGCGGCGTTCTGTTCCCGTGGTGCGACCGAAATGGAGATAGCTCTCATCCGGTGGCTGCGGCAGCTGATCGGCTACTCGGTCGACGAGGCGGCGCCGGCAAGCGCGTTCGACGTCGGTGGGATCCCGACCGGCGGCGGCACCATGGCGAACTTCGCTGCCGTTCTCCTCGCCCGGGGACGCGCCATTCCCAACGTACGGGAACAAGGCCTCCAATCCGCATCCGGAAAGCTGCGCGTCCTACTACCGGAGCACATCGGCCACTACACCATCGGCGCGTCGTTGGCATGGTCGGGCCTGGGGCTGGACTCGGTGCTGTACGCGCCGGTCTCCGACTACCGGTACGACCTGACCGCGCTGCACCAGGTGCTTGCCGGGGCACGCGATCGCGGCGAGCAGGTCATCATGGCGGTCGCCTACGCAGGTGACAGCCGAACCATGACGATCGACAACCTCACGGCGATCGCGGAGATCGTCCGGAGCCACTTCCCCCGGGCGTGGCTGCACTGCGACGGCTGTCATGGGACGAGCCTGCTGTTCTCCGAGGCCCAACGCGGCAGGCTCGACGGACTGACCGAGTTCGACTCGGTCATGATGGATCCGCACAAGGTCCTTGCCGTGCCGTACACCAACTCGTTCGTGCTCCTGCGTGATCCCGCCGAGGCCGCTGTCATCAGCACGGAGTCGGAGCTGATTCTCCGGCAGGCTCGTTCGCTCGGCCAGATCACCCCGGCCACCGGCTCACGCGCGTTCCAGAGTCTGCGTACCTGGATGCTCATCAAGGCGATGGGCGTGTCGGGTATTGGCGAGATGATCGATCGCCGAATCGACAACGCCCGCAAGTTCGCCGAGATCATCGACGAAACCCCGGGACTCGTGCGCCTCAACGACGTGAGTATCAACTCCGTCATGTTCACACTGGACCCGTCCATGCGCGGCGCGCCGTTCGACGAGGACAATGCACAACGCTCCTCGGCTGTCACGGAGAACGTGTACCAGGAGATCCTGAAGGACGGCTTCGCGTACCTGCACAGCTTCCGGATCGCCGACACCGGAAACCGGCTCGGGCTGGGCAGAGCACACGTGCACCCGGCCCTCCGGTTCATGTCCGGGAACGCTCTGCTCCGCGTCGAGGACATGCACGAGATCGTCCAACACTGTCTCAACCTCGGCAAGCGTGTCGAGGTGTTGGCGTGAGCCCGGAATCGATGAGCGACCGCGCGCTCGACCACATGGTGTCCGCCGCGCGCCGGTTGGTGAAGGCACCTCGGGCCGTAGTCATCTATGGTTCGCACGCCGTGGGAACCGCGGGACCACGGTCTGATGTGGACGTTCTCGTCGTCGGCGAAGGAGGGGCGGACAGCGTCGACGGCCTGGCCGAGGCGCTGGTGGAGTTCAGCACACGGAACGGGATCGCGCTCGACGCCGAAGTACCCTATGCCAACAAGATCCTCTGTGGGTGGGAGGAACTGGAGTTGGCGGCGACGTGTCACGTGTTCGCCGGCGGTGCCCACGCCCGCCGTGTCTTCACGCCCGTCGATCGCCGGCCGGAGTTCCTTGCCTCGCCACTGATGCGGCAACGCCTGTTCCTCAACGTCCTGACCCAGCCGACGGTGAGCTGGACCGAGGACCGGCCGCGCTTACGTGCGATCCAAGCGAACGCCCGGACGAACCTGGTCGGCACCGCCGAAGAGACGCTGATGGCCACGGGCGGAACGGTGACGCTCGATTCGATGGTGGCGATCATGATCGGCGCTGACGGAGTATCCGGAAAGGACTACCTCGGATACCTGCCGGATCAACATACGCGTCGTCATCTGGGTGCCATGGTCAGGACGGTCCGTGACCTGTCCGCCGTGCCCGGTTCCGATCGAGCGTACGACAGCCAGGGGGTGTTCCATGAGTGATCCTGTCAAGGTGCTGGACGGCGACGAGTTCCAGCTGGTGGCGGAACTTCTCCGCACGGCGAGTCTTGCGCGGCCACTCGCGCCGGCGATCGTTGCCGGTGACCGACAGGTCTCGTACGCGGAGTTCCGTGGTCTCGTGGCGTCGGTCTCGCATCGGATGGCCGGCGCGGGTGTGGTGCCGGGCGATCGGGTGGCGGTCCTCTGCGACCGCTCTCCGGAGGTCATCGCGGCGTTCGTCGCCTGTCTGTCGATGGGAGTGTGCTACGTACCCATCGACGTCGCCCAGCCCGCTTCGCGTATACGGGAGATAGTGGGACGGTCCGCGGCCAGGGTGCTGTTGGGTACGCCGGAAAACTGGATGGACGCAGGCGCGCCGGCGCTGTCGTTGGTGGGTGCGGAAGGCGCCGACACCTGGGAAGTAGCCGATTTCCCGGCGTCCAGCGCCGGGTACATGATCTTCACGTCCGGCTCGACCGGCCGCCCCAAGGGGGTCCTGATCAGCCAGGCGAACCTGGCTTCCTATGTGCCCCGAGCGATTGACATGTACGCGATCCGTCAGGACGACCGGGTTCTGCAGGTCGCGTCCCTGGGCTTCGACTGGAGTGTCTCCGAGATACTCCCGACCCTGGCGGCCGGCGCGGCACTGGTACTCCGATCCAGTGAGACACTGACGTCGGCTGCCCACCTGGCGGAAGAGGTCGAACGCCACGGCGTGACCGTGGTACATCTACCCACGGCGGTGTGGCACGCGATCGTGCCCGATCTCGCGGAGGGCTCGGTCGACCTGCCGGCATCCGTGCGGCATGTGACCATCGGGGCCGAATCGGCGAGCCTGGCGGCCACCCGTGCGTGGGTCAGCAGGTTCGGCGACCGCGTCCGCCTCGTCAACACCTACGGGCCGACCGAGTGCACGGTGGAAGCGACGTACGTCGACCTGGCCGGACCGGGATCGATCGATGTCTTCTCCCGTGCCGTGGTGCCGATTGGTCGACCCATTCCGGGTTGCCATGTATATGTGCTCGACGACCACCTGGCGCCGGTTCGGCAGGGCGCGTCCGGTCGGATATTCATCGGCGGACGGGGTGTCGGTCAGGGTTATTTCCGGGATCCGGAGGAGACCGCTCGCCGGTTCGTGCTGGATCCGTTCCAGTCATCCGGCTCCACCATGTACGACACCGGGGACGTCGGACGCTGGAACGAGTTCGGTGAGCTCGAGTTCGTGGGCCGGAAGGACAACCAGGTCAAGATATCCGGGTTTCGTGTCGAGATCGAGGAAATCGAGTTCAACATCGCCGCGCACGAGGCGGTCAAGGAGGTTTCCGTCGTCGCCGACCGTGCCACGTCGACGCTCTCCGCGTTTGTCGTGCCGCGTTGGAACATCGGGACAGGGGAGCTCCGGTCCTGGCTGGGCGGACGGGTCCCGGTCCATATGGTTCCGACGCGATTCATGTTCGTGGAAGCGCTGCCCCGTACGGTGAACGACAAGGTGGATCGAACGGCGCTCGAGCGGCTCCTGCCCGATTCGGAGCCGTCCCTGCCGGTCGAACCCGCAACCGACGTGGAGTCGCGGATCACCGAGATCTGGATGAAGGTGCTCCGGCTGACTTCGGTCGACGTGACGGAGGACTTCTTCGAGCTTGGTGGGCACTCGCTCCTGGCCATGCGACTCGTCGGACAGATGAGCAAGCAACTTGGCAGCAGAGTCGAGCTGAACGACCTTTTCCAGGCGCGAACCATTCGCGGGCTCGCGAACCTCATTCGTGAACGAGTCGGCGTCAGGGAGAAGTGATGTCTTTCGAGATCGGCAATGAGCCGTCGGCGATCCGGACTCCGGTCACCAGTGTCCAGGAGTCCCGGTTGCGGTACCATGCCTGGGCCAGGTCGGAAGGAAAGAACCTCCGTTTTCTTGACGACTCCCTCTCGTTTCGCTTCGCGGGAGAGTTCGACGCCGGCGCGATGGAGCGAGCGGTTCAGGCGGTGTGCGCGCGTCATGACTCGTTGACCGCCACATATTACTATGCCAGTTCGGACGAACCGCCATACCAGGTACTGCGTCCCGAACACACGCCCCGCTTGGAATTCACGGATCTGGCGACGGAGGTTTCTGGGTCGACTGCGGAACGGGTCGAGGTTGCCCGTGCGGTCCTGTCCGCGAGTTCCCGGCAGAGACCGCCGTTCGATGCCGCTCCGCAGATGTTCGGCGACATCATTCGGCTGGGGCGTGACGACCATGTCGTCACCCTGTTCCATCCGTCGCTGATGATGGATCACTGGGGTTACGACGTTTTCGTGCGCGATCTTGCGGCGTACTACACGGCCTTCGCCGATGGTGTGACGCCGGCTCTCGAACCCTGCATGCCGTTCTCCGCGTACGCGCGGCTGGAACACGAGTCTCTTCGCAACGGCGCGTGGGACGACACAATCGAGTTCTGGCAGGAACACTATCGCGGTGAGTCGCCGCTGCCGACCTTTGCCCTGCCCGGCTTCGGCGACGACACGGCGCGCTTTCTGGCCGGCGACGAACTCACCGGCGAACTCTCGGACAGCACGGTGGCGGCGCTCCGCTCGGTGTGGCAGGAACTCGCCGCGGACGGGATCACCCCGTATGCGTTCATGTTGTCCGCCGTGCTCGTGTTGATGCACGGCCTGACCAAAGCCGACGACATCGGCATACTGGTGCCGTCGGCCAACAGGATGGACTGGGAGTACCAGGACACGGTCGGTCTGTTCGCGACCATCTCGGCACCCAGGTTCCGGGCGGTCGGTGACCGGACTTTTCACGAGCTGTGTTCGTCCGTCCGGAAGACCTTGCTGAGCACGCTCGATCATCAGCAGGTCTCCTACCACGAGATGATGAGGCGACTCGATCCCGCTCGGCATGGACGCAAGTCCTACGAACCCGCGCTGTACTTCGACTACTGGCTGGACGTTCCGGACGCCACCGAGCCCGTGTTCGGCGCGACGCGATCCGAACCCTTCTCGTTCAGCGAACCTCCTGCGGAGCAGGAAGGGATCGCCATCGTGTTCCATGACGATGGAGCGGAGTCGCTCACGTTCTCCCTGGCGTTCGCGCTCAGGATTCTGTCGAGGCCCAATGCCGAGCGACTGGCCCGCGATCTCGAGGTGATCGCGTTCAACGCGGCCGTGAAGCCGGCGGCAAGCGTGACCGAACTTCTTGGGATGCTCAGGTGACAGATCCGGACCGCCGGTCGGACAGCCTTGCGGTGCTCCTGGTGGTGTTCGACACCGGGTCCCTCTCTCCGCTGGAGATTGTGCGAGCGGCCGCGGGAATCTGCAGGCCCGTGTTCGTGGTTCCATCAACCGCCGTTGACGTGGGCGAGTTGGTGGAGCTGCTGACCAGGCTGGCGGCGGTTGTCGAGGTGCGCGCCGAATACCCCGATGTGGATCAACTTCGACGTCTTCGGCCTGCTGGGATCGTGACCTTCAGCGACTCCTGCCTGGAACTCTCCGCCACGCTGGCACGGGAACTCGGCTTGTGTTTTCATTCACCGGCCACAGCTGAGCGTCTGGCCAGCAAGTTGGCGCAGCGCCGGGCATTGGCGGAGAGTGGCCTGCCACCGATGCGGTTCGCCGCGGTCGAGTCACAGCCAGACATCGCCGCCGCGGTTCACCTCGTCGGAACGCCGGCCGTCATCAAGCCCATCCACGGTTCCGGTAGCCGGGACACCTATCGAGTGGACGACGACACCCAGGCGAGCGCGGTGCTGAACCACCTCGTCGAGCAGGGGGCCGACCAGCTGATCATCGAGGAGTTGCTCGTCGGTGATCCGACCGCCTGTGCGGACTGGGCGGACATAGTCTCCGTCGAGACTCTGTTCACCGACGGAAAACCCCACCATCTCGCGACAACCGGACGATTTTCGTTCGCGTCACCGTTTCGTGAGACCGGGTCCTTCATGCCTTCGACACTTGACCACGACGGCACGGCGGAGGCGTACGAACTGGCGGAGAGAGCCGCTGACGCGCTGGGCGTATCCGACGGATGTATACACACGGAGATGAAACGCACGCGTGCCGGCATGCGGATCATCGAGGTCAACGGCCGGCTCGGCGGCCTCGTCGCGTGGCTACTGCGGCGATCCGCGCAGCTGGACGTGGGCGCTCTTGTCATGCGAGCCGCACTTGGCGTTCCGGTTTCGGAATGGATCACGCCGGTGACGAAGGTGGCGTTCCAGAGGCTCCTGGTACCGCCGACGGATGCGGATCGCCTCGTTTCCGTCGACGGACTGAAACAGATTCGCACCATCGACGGCGTGGAGTCGGCCCAGATATGGGCACGGTCTGGTGACAAAGTCGACTGGACTCGCGGATATGACGCTCACCTCGGCGTCGTGTCAGGCGCCGCGCAGGACCACGTCGAACTGAGGTCGATTATAGATCGGATAGACAGTTCACTGGATCTGACGTTCATGTGATTCGGGATGTCTGGGCATGAAGACGGCTCGTACGGCGGCTTCGTCAGCTTCGTCGCCTTCGATGGCGATGAGGCCGCGGGTGGTGTCGTCGAGGGGAGCGCACCTGCTGCCAGCCCAAGACCGACCGCGGCGTCAGCGCGTAAGACGCGATCGAGATCGTGGCCGTCGTGGCGGCTAACCTCCCCGCGTGAGCTTGATCTTCAACCCCGGGGCTGGCGACAGCAGCCCCGGTTGATCATGGATGCAGCCCTTGGTTGATCATTTCGTCTTGCGACAGTACGAAGATCGAGACCAAGGGCTGCGGTGAGTGTGCACGATCCTGGCCGGGACACGGCGTTGGGGGAGCTTGTCGGGTTCCGTGAAGGGGTCGGGCCTTGACCCCGGATGTTGGACACCTGACACACTCGGGTCGTGATGGTCCGGGTGGACTGGAGTCCCGCATAGACGGTCGTGAAGCATTACCTGCTGGAATTCAAGGCCGAGGCGGTCGCGGTCTATCGGTCCCGACCGGGCACGACGGTCGTTGCGGTGGCCGGGGATCTCGGGGGCAAAAGCCGAGACGCTGCGGTCCTGGATCCGGATCGACGACGGACGACGCGCTGATTCCATCTCATGACCGGCGCGGCCCTGGCTGCCGCGCCGACGTCAGGCACACTGGAAAGTGAGGACGCTGAGCTGCTCAAGCGGGTCAGCGAGTTGGAGGAAGAACGCGAGATCTTGCGCAAGGCGGCCAAGTATTTCGCTGGGGAGACGCGCTGGTGAACCGCTTCCAGTTCGTCGCCGATCACCAGCGCCGCTACGGCGTGAAGCGGTAGTGCCACGTGATCGGCGTTGTCCGGTCCAGCTTCTACCATTGGAAGGCCACCTCGGCTGATCGGGCGTCCCGGGCGGCTGCCGATGACCGGCTGGCGGCCCAGATCCGCCGGTGCGGACCTCGAGATAGGCGTCCATCAACTGACCGACGGTCGCGTTTGTCCGCGGTGGCCGCGACTCGTCGACCCCGTTCAGCAGGCGGGTGAGCGCTTTCTGAGCCGCCTTGTCCTTGTTCAGTGTGCCGGCCGGGATGGTCTCGGTCAGGTAGTGCGGCCGTTTGGTGATCGGGTCCTGGCCAGTGTGGACCCGGACCCGCAAACGCGCCGCTACGGAGTGTGTCGATACTTCCTCGTTGGCGCCGGTTCGGCGACTTCGTGGCTTCCCCCATGACTCGAATGTATGTCACGAGACATGTCACGAAGATCATCAAACCGGCTCCGAGAAGGGTATTTTCCCAGGTCACACTGTGCGCGTCTTCGTGACTCGCTTTCGAACCCTAGTAGCCCCCTGTTGGCGCTGGTCAAAGGGTTGGAAGAAGTCCGTACGGGAGTAAACCACCAGGTAGAAGCGCTGGAGGTTGATTCGGCCATCGCTACGTCAGCTCGTGAGAACCGGATGTTGTCGCTTGGAGGAGGTAGCGGAACTGGTGGAGGTGTATCGACAAGGAGCGACAGAACCATCACTGGCTGAGCGGTTCGGGGCTCATCGGCACACGATCAGCAGACACCTGCACCAGGCTGGCGTGATCAAGCGGCCGAAGACCAAGATGACGGAGCGGCAGGTAGCACGAGCCATGGACTCTACGAAGCTGGATGGAGTACGCCACAGATCGGACGGGAGCTGG
>NZ_DASQCC010000272.1:0-3241 GCF_035634895.1 Actinophytocola sp.
ACCCTTCCTTCTTGATCGCCTCGTTCGGGATCGAACCCTCCACCACGAGCACGAACGGCTCCAACTCACCACGATCAGCCTTGTGCCACCACTCGATGAACGTGTCCGCACCCTGCTCCGGACCACACTCGAAATCAATCAACGGCCAGTGCATCGCGACCTTCGGCAACCCCGGTAGCGCACCGAGGACGATCTCCTCGATGCTGGGCTGGGTCGCGGCGGTCAACGCCACCGAGTCCCCGTCGCAACCAAGTCCCCCGTTGATCCACAGAATGTGTACAACGGGTTCCACATCGGCGCCGGCAGCCATGATTTCGAAGACCCTCCACTATGCTGTGGGTCACGGTGCCCGAGAAAACGGTATCCCCGTGCGTTGGTCGCAGCAAGTGCGAACGGGACAGAAGTGTCTGAGCACAGCCAGAATCCAGGCGACCGGTTGGAGGTCCGGCCGGTAGTCGTGCTGTCCCAAACATTTCCGGCACGCCCTTCCTCGATTCCGGAAATCCGTGAATTCGTGCGCCGGTGCCTGGCCGAGTCGCCGTTGACGGAGGTGGACAACACCGCCGTCGGCCAGACCGTGCTGCGTGCGCTGCTCGACGCGGCGGGCCCCACCGGGTCCATCCAGATCTCGTTCCGCATCTTCCCGGACCAGGTCGAGGTGGACGTCCTGCACTCGCATCCCGGCCTGGGGGACGAACCGCCACTGGCGCGGATGGGTGAGCTGCCGCTGCCGACCGCAGCAGGCCGGCCCGCCGCCGAGTCGCCGGAGACGTTCGCGGACTGGATGTCCGAGGTGCTGCGCAAGGCGGGGCTGACCCACGAGCAGGCCGCCCGCCAGCTGGGGGTGTCGGTGAAGACCGTGAACCGCTGGGTAGGTGGTGAGACGGAACCAAGACTGCGCGATCTTCGCCGTATTCACGAATTGTTCGGCGATACCCCGTTGTCCTGAAATCCCGGATTCCCGGAATTCGGCGGACGACGACGCGCGCGAAGTTGCGTGGGGGGTCTACACTTGTGTCGTTCCGTGGGACAGAGGTGTCCGATGAGTTCTGCAGCGTGTGACCGCGTTCGCGAGCGACATTGGGTTTGTGCGCGCAGAATGCGTGAACGTAGGCTCGCCCAAGGGCTTACCCAGAAAGAAGTCGTCGGACGACTGGCGCGGCGTGGCGTACACACGACGAACCGGGCGATCAGCACGATGGAGAACGGCCACGCCCTGGACCTCGGCCTGCTGCCCGAGCTCGCCGAGGCCCTCGACTGCACGGTCACCTACCTGCTCGGCCTGTCCAGCGACCCGCACTCGTGGCGTCCGGACCGCCCGCAGCTACGGCCGCCGAACGGGGCGGAGGTGCCGCACCGACCACTTCGGACGGAGGCGAGAACCGGTCTGACTGCGAACAACTGATCACATCTCCCACCACACCAGAGGTGTTGACCAATGACCAGGCTGTCATCGGTTCAGTCGAACACACGCGTCGAGGAGCTGTTCGCCCGGCGTGCCGCCCCGCTCGCCGACCTGGCTGAGCACGCGGAGGACGTCGCCCGCACCTGCCACGCCATGGCCGCGCGGTTCCACCGCGGCGGGAAGCTCGTCGTGTTCGGCAACGGCGGCCCGAGCACCGACGCCCAGCACGTGGCCGTCGAGTTCGTCCACCCGGTGATCGTCGGGAAGCGGGCCCTGCCCGCGCTGTCCCTCACCGCGGACATCGCGACCGTCACCGGCGTCGCCAACCGGGTCGGCCTCGCCGAGGTCTTCGCCCACCAGATCCGCCTGCTCGCCGAGCCGGCCGACATCGCGCTCGGCCTGTCCGCGGACGGCGACTGCGTGAACGTCCTGCATGGACTCGAACAGGCACGGGAGCTCGGCATGCTGACCGTGGTGCTGCTCGGCGGGGACGGCGGGCTGATCGCCGCGGACGGTCACACCGACCACGTCCTGGTCGCCGCGACCACCGACCCTCGGGTGATCAAGGAGGTGCACGTGACCATGTACCACGTCCTGTGGGAGCTGGTGCACGTGTTCTTCGAGCAGCCCGGGGTGCTCGACCCGGGGGTCGTGCGATGAACACCCCGGACTGCCACGACGACGTGTGCGTCACCTGCTCGGACAGCGCCGTGCCCGTGATCGTGCTGAACCTGCTCGACGACGGCCTGGCCGAGGTCGACACAGGCAGCGGCACCGAGGAGGTCAGCGTCGCGCTGGTGGCGGCGCGGGTCGGCGACACGGTCCTCGTGCACGCGGGCGAGGCCATCGCCGTCGTCGGAGGTGGTACGCCGTGACCGACGACATGCAGTCGCTGTACCCGTTCCTCTACTCCGGCAAGTCCGATGTGGACGCCGTCCTGGCACAGGTGCGCCAGTCCACGATGGACAAGGCGCGGGAGATCACCGAGCTGCGCGGCCAGGTCCTGGCCCGCGACGGTGCCCGGCTCACCGAGTGCGCGGAGCGGATGGCCGAGCGGTTCGCGGCGGGCGGGCGGCTGCTCACGTTCGGCAACGGCGGCAGCGCCACGGACGCGCAGGATCTCGCCGGCCTGTTCGTCTGCCCGGCCGACGACTCCCGGCCGCTGCCCGCGTTCAGCCTCACGGCCGACATCGCCGTGATCACCGCACTGTCCAACGACGTCGGCTTCGACGTCGTGTTCGCCCGGCAGCTCGGCGCGTTCGGGCGCGGCGGCGACATCGCCGTCGGGCTGTCGACCAGCGGCAACTCGGCGAACCTGCTGCGCGCCTTCGACGAGGCGAGCCGGCGGGGCATGCTCACCGTCGGCATCGCCGGGTACGACGGCGGCAAGATGGCCGAGCTGGACAGCATCGACCACCTGTTCGTGGTGCCGTCTCCATCCGTGCACCGCATCCAGGAAGCACAAACCACCATTTACCACGCACTGTGGGAGCTGACCCATGACCGCATCGACGGATACCACGCGGCACGCGCGGCCCGATGAGGACGAGCAGGTCGTCCACATCCTCTGGATGAACGGAGGTCTCGGCTGCGACGGGGACTCGGTGGCGTTGACCGCCGCGACCCAGCCGAGCATCGAGGAGATCGTGCTGGGCGCACTGCCCGGCCTGCCCAAGATCGCCGTCCACTGGCCGCTGATTGATTTCGAGTGTGGTCCGGAGCAGGGTGCGGACACGTTCATCGAGTGGTGGCACAAGGCTGATCGTGGTGAGTTGGAGCCGTTCGTGCTCGTGGTGGAGGGTTCGATCCCGAACGAGGCGATCAAGAAGGAAGGGT
>NZ_DASQCC010000273.1:0-16960 GCF_035634895.1 Actinophytocola sp.
CCTTGGCCAGGCACTCCCGTGCCCGGTCGGTCGAGTTCTCCATCAGGTACAGCGCCCCCAGGTTGAGCATCGCGATGCCGGCGCCGGGATGCCGCTCCTGGCCGGCGATCTTCTCGAGCTCCTCGCGCACCAGCTCGGTCTTCGGGGCGCCGGCCGACACGCTGAGCAGGGCACGCTCCACGCGCAGACGGGTCACGAGCTCCGTGCCGAGGGCGTGGTCGACGGTGCCGCGTGCCTCGCTGTCCACCATGCACAGCATCTGGTCCGCCACCTTCGGCTGCCCGAGCATCCGGTAGGCGGTGGCCTTCCGCGCCGCGGCCAGCGCGGAGAGCCCGTATCGCTGGGCGCGGTCGGCGAGCGTGCCCAGCCCGGTGCTGACGGTCAGCAAACCGTCCGCCTGCTGCTCGCGCACGTACCAGTACTCGAGGGCACCCGCGATGCGCGCCAGGTCGTCGAGCACCGCGGCCAGGACCTCGCCGTCCGGGTAGTTCTCCGGTGTGAACAGCGGGCGCAGGGTGGGTTCCTCGTCGCCGAGCCACTGCGCGGCGACGGCGCCGACCGAGCGGACGTCGAGCTGGTTCGCCCTGCGCACGACACGGTCGGCGTGGTGGCGGACCAGGGCCGGCACGGCGACCCGCGCGATCTCGTCGTCCTCCCGGTCGGTCCGGCCGGTGATCGCCTGCCTGATCTCCAGCGGCAGCCGGTACCGGCCGTCGACCTCCTCCATGAACCCCTGGGCCCGCAGCTTCTCGAACGGCTCCGGCAGGGCGGCACCCGAGCCAGGGTCCGCATCGGGGGCGTGGGCGGCCACCAGGGCGATGATCGCGTCCCTGGCGAGTGCGGTCAGCGGGATCACGGCCAGCGCGTGCAGCAGCCAGCGGGCGTCCGGGCTGAGACTGTCCACGGTCCGGAGCAGGATCGCGCGCCAGATCCCCACCAGGGGGTTCTCTTCGTCCGTCGTCATCGTCTTCAGCAGGGAGCCCACCTCGGCCACGCGGTCGGTGCCGGTGGTCTCCCGTGCCACGGCCTTGATCGCGCGCGGCCTGCCGTGGCACGCGTCGATCACCTCGTCGATCGGGTCCGGCACGGACAATCCGGTTGGCGCGGAAGGAGCAGGCGCGCTGCTGGTGTCGGCGAGCCAGATCGCCCGCATCCCCGCCGTGGACAAGGGATCGATCCGCACCCCGCTGTCCGGCGCCGCCGCCTCGGTCGCCGTCTCCCCGGCGATCACCAGCCACGGCTGCCGGTTGTGCCAACCCGTCCACTGTGGAATCAGCCACTGGATCTCGGCAGGCTCCGTGACATTGTCCAGCAGCAGCACCGAGTACTGCTTGGCAAGCACCTCGTGCAGCCGTTCCGCGGCGTTGGCGAGCACCTTCGGCGTCCCGTTAGCCGGCTCGTCCAGCCGGAACGTGGACAGGATGCGGCCGGCCGTCGCCCGCGCGTCGTCCGGGGCGCGGGTCGACCGGCTGCGCAGGTCGACCCGGGCGACGTTCTTGGCATTGACGCGCTGCTCGTCGATCAACGACTGCACCGCGGCCTCGGCGACCGCGGACGTGCCGACGTCCCGAGCCCCGGACACGACCACGACCCCGGTGTCGAGCAGGGTCCGCACCACCGCGGCGACCTCGTCGTCGCGGTCGTAGATCGGGCCGGGCCGGCGCCAGGCCGGCGGTTCCGGCTCGGCCAGCCGGGTCGTCTCGACCGAGGGCGGCGGTTCGAGCGGCGCCGGGTGCCGCCACGTCCACAGCCTGATCCCGGCCAGGACGAGCGCGATCAGCGGCACCACGACGATGCCGGCGACGAGCAGGGACCGCCCGACGTTCTGGCCGAGGTTGGTCTCGTTGGCCTGGTTGCCGAGCAGCTCCGCGCCGAGGGTGCCCAGGAACCAGGTGATCACGATGCTGGAGCCCACCGCGATCCTGGTGAGGAAGTCCCGCTCCGACTGGGAGCCGCGCCGGCTCATTCGGTCGCACCACCGGTGAGTCCGGAGATGACCTTCCGCCAGGTGACCATCAGCACCGCGACGGGGACGACCGACGCGACCACGGCCCCGGCCGAGACCGTGCCGGCGGCGATGCCGAACTGGCGTGCCTCGCCCCACAGCAGCAGGTTGAGCGGCGTCGACTGGGGTCCGCTGATCAGGAACCCGACGATGAAGTCGTTCCACACCAGGACGAACTCGAGCACCCCCACCGCGACCAGGGCACGCAGGTACCGGCCGTGCCAGATGGCGTCGAGCGTGGGCCTGCGGGTGCCGGACGGGTCGGGCGGGGCGGCCTGGAACGCGGTGCGCAGTACCAGGGTCGCGAAGGGGAGCCCGGCCGCCGCGTGCATGAGTGCCAGTGGCGTGCGAGCGCCGGCGAGCCCGGAGTCGCCGAACAGGTTGCCGACCGGGCCGGCGTACATCTGGACCGGTGCGACCGCCAGGACCACGAGCAGCGTGGTGAGGGTGCGGGTCAGCCAGCCGGGCAGTCCGCCCCAGGTCAGCAGGTAGGCCAGCGGCACCGCGCCCGCGACGACGAGTGCGGTGGCGAGTCCGGCGAGGAAGAGGCTGCCCAGCATGGCCGGCCACAGCCAGCTCGCGCTCACCTCGGCGAACGAGCCGAGCCCGAGACCGGACAGCTGCCACCAGCCCTTCGAGCCCGCCGCCCTCGGGTCGTGGAACGCGGTCGCCAGCAGGATCATCACCGGCAGCAGCCACAGCGCCGTGAGCGCGATCCCGATCAGCCAGCTGGGCCAGCGCCGTCGCGCGGGCGGCGGTTGCGGCGTGTCGCCACCTTCCTCGGCCGGCGCGGCCGGCACGTCGACCGGTGCGGGTGCGGGCGCGCCGGCGGGTGTGGTCCTGCGCTGCCGCCGCATGAGCGTGAAGCTGAGCAGGCCGACGATGACGAACAGCAGCACGGCGAGCGCGGCGGGTGCGCCGGTCTCCCCGGTACGCGAGGTGATCCGCCACCAGTGCAGCCCGACCACGTCGACGCTGTCCTGCATGGAGCCCGGCGCCGCGATCAGCACCAGGTCGAAGACGCGGATCGCGGCGACCAGCACGGTCAGCAGCACGATGTAGGTGACCGGTCCCGGACTGGGCAGGCCGGGGTGACCGAGCACGCCCGGCCCCGTCTTCGGCCGTGCGTCCAGACCCGCCCGGAACAGCACCACGACGAAACCGAGCCAGGTCCACGCGAACGACGAGGCGAGCACCACCCAGATCAGCCCGGGGCCGAGCCACACCACGTCCTCGCCGAACAGCGCGCTGGCCACGCCCCGCTCCGGCCGCGGGTCGAAGATGATGCGGAACACCGCGCCGGCGACCAGCGCGGACACCCCGAACGGGAGGATCAGCACGTACAGCAGGACGCGCCACAGCTCGTGGACGTGCCGGCTGATCACCGCTATGCCGTAGCCGAGCGCGATGACGACCAGCGCGATGACGACCCACACCAGGCTGTTCCGCCACGCCGCCAGCGCGCTGTGGTCGGTCACGACGTCGAGGAAGTTGCCGATCAGCGGAGTGTCGGCGTCCAGTGCCCACACCGTGGTCCACCCGATCGGCACCAGCAGCACGAGCAGCAGCAGGAGCCCCGGCAGGCCGAGCAGGAGCCGCGCCGCGGGCCGCTGCTCGAGGGTCGGGTCGAGCGCACGACCCGAGACCTCGCGCAGGGTGATCTCCAGCTTGAGGCCGGCCCTCGGTTCGGCGAGCGGCGGGCTCACCGGTACGCCCCGGCGATCTCGGCCATCTTCGGCGCCGCCGTTCGGGCCGCCGTCGCCGGCGGCATGCCGGACGCCAGGTCGTGCACGAGCTGCTGCAGGACGAGCGCGAGCCCCTCCTTGCCGCCGGCCGGGCCGAGCTGGTCGGAAAGCCGGAAGCGGGGCTCCTTTTCGTGCACCTCGCTCGCGAGCCTGCGCAGGGTGTCGCTGTAGTAACGGCTGTCGGTGTCCGGGTTGGCCGCGATGAAGCCGCCGGTGTCCCTGATCCACGGGACCGGCGCCGCCGGGCCGGCCAGGTAGCGCAGCAGGTTGTACGCGGGCCTGCGTGCCGGCTTGACGAGGACGAGCAGGTCACCGGCCACCGCGAGCGGGGGAGTGGTGCCCTCACGCGCGGGGAACGTGAAGGTGTCCACGTCGTCCGCCGCCGTGCCGAACGAGCGGATCACGGACTCGGCGTAGTCCGGCGCGACCACCATCGCGGCCCGCCGGTACAGGAACGCCTCCTGCACGGTGTCCGGGTACTGCAGCACGAGTGCGCGGTCCAGACCACCCGAGATCGCGCCCGGCACGGACCACATGTCGCCGAGCATCCGCAGCGCCTTCTCGACGTCGCCGTCGGTCCACAGCCGCGGGTCGTAGCCGGGCTGGCTCAGCGCGTCATAGGTGTCCGGGAAGTGCCGCAGCAGCACGTTCTCCATGGAGACGGCCAGCAGCCAGCCGTCCGCGCAGCCCAGCGCCAGCGGCGCGATGCCGGCGCCACCCAGGTCGGGGTCGTCGATGATCCGCTGGTTCAGGTCCATCCAGTCCGCCCAGGTGCCGGGCGGCTCGAGGCCGTGCTCGGCGAACAGCCGCCTGCGGTACCAGACGACCGAGGCGTGCGAGAGCTTGAACGGCAGCGCGTAGTGCCGGTCATCGCGCGACGGCGCGTACCTGTGGTACTCCTCCCGCCACAGGTCCTCGGGCAGCGGCGCCAGGTCGTCGAGACCGGCGGCCACGGTGCCGGGTTGGGGCATCGCCACGAGGTCGGGACGTCCCGCGGTGCGCGCGCCGAGCGCGGAGGCGATGTCGTCGCCGAAGGGGACCAGCTCGTAGCCGCCCCGGTAGTTCGCGAGCACGTCCCGGAACGCCTCCAGCTCCGTCGCGCTCCACGACACGCCCACCCGCATGTCGTCGCCGACCCCGGCGGTGGCCGTCAGCACGGAGCAGCCGGGCAGCCCCAGGCTCGCGACGGCCAGCCCGCCGGCACGGATGACGGACCGTCTGGACACGCCGGCACCCAACCCGTGCGCGGCTCGCGAATGCGCCATCCCCCACCCTCGGCCTTGACCAGTGGATGATTTATCGGGTCATACCCTACGCGCACGTACGAACACTCGGCGGAGGTTTTGCGGAATTCCCCCGACCCGGTTTTCTTCCCGATTCAGGCAAAGGGATGTCCCGATAACCGTGCTGCCGAGGTGGCCGAACGCGTTCACGATCAAGCAGTTCCACCTGGCCGGCGGTCGCGGATACTTTCCGGTTCGGTGGTGGCACCGTGAATTCCATGCGATGTTTGCGGGCCGGTGTCGGCCACGGAAAATCGGCACGTTCACGCGAACCCGCGTGCCGCCCGGCGACGGTCGTGCCTGCCGGGTCAGCGAAGCGCGGACCCGGGCGTCGGCGAGAGGCGGACGGTGGACTCGGTCCGGCCCACCAGCGCGTTGAAGGTGTCGACCACGGCCGCGCACCGGGGATGCCGATGGACGGCGTCGAGGACGCGTTCGCGGTCGGCCGCGTCCTCGAACCGCCGGATCCAGACGAAGGTGTCCTCGTCGCCGGTCACGGTGAACGATCCCACCACGTTCATGCCCATCTCCCGGTGCAGCGGGATGACGGTCTCGTCCATGTGGCCGGCCAGCTCGGCGCCGCGGCCGGGGCGGGCGTACTCCGTGCGGATCTCGTAGAACATCGGTGCCTCTTCCTCGCGGTGACCGTCAGCGCCGGGGGCCGCCGCGCGCGGCGGCGAGCGTGTAGACGTCCGGAGATCCCTCCCACGGACCGGTGCGCACCACGGCCCAGTGGGTGATCAGCCAGCGCCCGCCGAGCCTGCGGAGCCTGAGCCGCCAGTAGCCGCGCATCGTGCAGTGGTCGACCACGCCGGGGTCGGCGGGGACGTGGTGGTAGGCGACCATGTGCGCGCGGCACTCGGCCTCGTCGCCCGACAGCCGCACGAGGAGGTTCGAGGCGGCGTGGTGGGTGCAGTCGAAGCCCGCCAACGTCCCGCGGGCCAG
This sequence comes from Actinophytocola sp., assembly GCF_035634895.1. Taxonomy (GTDB): domain Bacteria; phylum Actinomycetota; class Actinomycetes; order Mycobacteriales; family Pseudonocardiaceae; genus Actinophytocola. The sequence continues at coordinate 5,979 of NZ_DASQCC010000273.1, forward strand.
CTCGACCAGGTCGGCGGCCGGCACGGTCGCCGGCGGTCTGCCGAAGTGGTGTGTCGACAGGTCCAGGAGTACTTCATCGGCGAACAACCGCCGCAGGGCGGCCCAGTCCCGGTCGTCCTGGGCGTGGGCGAGGCCGGCGACGACATCGGCGACGGCCATCCGGTCGGCCAGCTCCGACAGGGCGCTCACGATTCCACCTCCGCCTGCCCGGGCGGACGCTCGATCAGCGGCAGGACAAGGCGGCTGGGCCGGTCAGGACCGTGGTGGACCCGGTTCACCGCGACGGCCAGGTCGTCCTCCCCGTCGGTCGCGATCCTCCCGCCCGTGTTGGTGTTGCGGTCGTAGCGCGGGAAGTTGCTGCTGGAGACCTCGAGCCTGATGCGGTGGCCGGGCAGGAAGACGTTCGACGTGACGCGCAGGTCGAGGGTCAGCTCGTAGATCGTCCCGGGTGCCAGGGGTGCCGGGTCGGTGAGCGACCGGCGGTAGCGGGCGCGCTGGATGCCCTCACACAGCACGATCGCCCTGCCGTCCGGGTGCACGTCGACGAGCTTGCCCGTGAAGTCGGTGTCCGGCGCCGAGGACGAGACGTGCAGCACCAGGGTGACGTGGCCGGTGACCTCGACGGGACGGTCGAGGACGGCGGTGGTGAAGCACAGCACGTCCTCGCGCGTCTCGACCGCCGCCTGGTCGGCCGGTCCGGGCCAGGCGCCGGGCGCGGCGGCGAGCACGGTGCCGCCCAGCGTCGGAACCGGGCGGCGCGGGTCGTAGCGGAAGGTGTCCACCGCCGCCACGGACGCGGCGTCGCGGGTCAGGACGCCGTCGCCGGCGGCGCTGTTGGCCCGGCCGTTCCCGGCGAGGAAGAAGTCGGTGTATCGGGTGTCGGGCAGCGGCCAGTCCACCTCGTCGCGCCACCGGTCGATGCCCATGACGAAGATCCGGACCCGGTGGGCGTCCTCGGGGACCGCCGTCCGGCCGCGGACCCAGCGGTCGAAGAACCGCAGGTGCGCACCGGTGACGTCGGCGGCCTTGATGCTGCCGTCGAGCCCGAACGACCGGTCGGGGAACGTGCCGAGGTCGGCGCCGTCGGCGTGGCACCAGGGGCCGATCAAGAGCCGCTGACCGTCGCGGGCCGCGGCGCTGCCACCGTGCCGGCGCATCATCGTGTAGGACCGCACGGTCTCGCCGATGAACACGTCGTACCAGCCGCCCACCTGGAACGCCGGGACGGTGATGCCGGCGCACCGGTCGATCGCAGCGACGTCCTGCCAGAACGCGTCCCGCTCCGGATGGTCGAGCACCTGGCCGACCCAGGGCAGGTGACGAGTCAGCACGCCGCGGCCGGCGACCGGGAACGGGTCGTGCAGCAGCCGCGGGTCGGACAGGCCCGACAGCAACACCCCGGCGTCGGCCGGGTCGCCGTGCCCGCCGGCGAGGCCGCGGCGCAGGTTGCGCAGTGCCGCGAGCGTGCCCCAGGTCAGGACGGCGTCCTGCGACAACGCGCCGCCCGGGGAGTACCACGGTGCCCCGTACAGGTCTGCGGAACTCATCACGGGCGCGATCGCACGCAGCGCCGGTGCGCCCCGCACGGCCGCCTGCCACTGCGTGAACCCCATGTAGGACCCGCCCCACATGCCGACGTTGCCGTCACACCACGACTGCCCGGCCAGCCACGCGAGGGTGTCGGCGCCGTCGGCGCCCTCGTGCGCGTTCGGCACGAACGCGCCCGGCGAGCGGGAGGTCCCGCGGACATCCTGTGCCACCACGGCGTATCCGGCGCCCACGAGGGCGAACACGTCCGGCAGCTTCGGGTTGCCGTACATGCCGGCGTCGTCCTTGCCGTAGGGGGTGCGGACCAGCAACACCGGGAACGGTCCCGGCCCCGCCGGCCGCCACACGTTGGTGGCGAGCGCGATGCCGTCGCCCATCGGCACCGGCACGTCCACCTCGACGACGAAGCTCATGCCCGCACCCGGCGCCGCGGTTCCTGGCTGGTCATCCAGTGGCTGAACGCGACGTAGTGCCGGGCGAACTCCCGCGGCGTGGCCGCGTGCTCCACCGCCGCGGACAGCCGCGCCACGTGGGCGTACCGCGGGATCTGGGTGGCCTCGTACGCGGCGAGCGCGGCCGGCACGTCGGCGTCGCCGGCGAGCAGGCCGGCGAGCAGGCCGGCGTCCTCGATGCCCAGCGTCGCGCCGGCGGTGATGTGCGGCGACATCGCGTGGGCGGCGTCCCCGGCCAGCGCGACGCGCGCGGAGACCCAGTGCGGCAGCGGTGGCACGAGCATGATCTGGTTGTGCAGGATCTGCTCCTCCGGCGTCGCGGCGACCAGCTCGGCCAGTACCGCGTTCCGTCCTCCGTCGTCGAGGTGGGCGACCCGCTCCAGGGCCTGCTGCTTGCGGGTGCCGGTCGGCGCGGGCGAGTTGAACTGGTTCACCAGCCAGTAGACGCCCCCGTCGTAGGTGCGCAGGTACCCGCCCCGGCAGCCGTGGGTGCCCAGGATCAGCCGATCCTCGGCCACCGCGATGCCGGTGGCCGGCAGGACCGCGCGCCAGGCGTGGTGGCCGGGGTGTTCCCGCGCCGCGGTGCCCGGCACCAACCGCGCACGCACCGACGAGTACGCGCCGTCCACGCCGACGAGCAGGTCGCCGTCCTCGCTGCCGCCGTCGGACAACCGGACCGTGACGTGGTCCGCGTGCTCCTCGTACGACTCGAACGCGGTGGCGAGGCGGAGGTGCTCCCGCCCCACGGCGTCGGCGAGCAGCTCGGTCAGCCTCGCCCGGTGCACCAGCAGGTACCGGTGGTCCTCGACGCCGAACTCCGGGCTGTCGAGCAGGCGCCCGGCCGGGTCGTGGAAGTACATCTCGCTGGGTTTGCCGATGGCACGCACCTGCTCGCCGATGCCGAGCTCGTCGAACACGGCCAGCGCGTTGGCCCAGAGTCCCAGTCCCGCTCCGGCGGCGCGGATCTCCGGCGCGCGCTCGCAGATCACCACGTCGATCCCCGCGCGGCGCAGCGCGAGCCCACTTGTCAGGCCCACGATCCCGCCACCGATCACCACAGCCCGCATCAGCTCCGACCCCCGGTCATCCTCGATCTCCACCACGTTCCTGTCGGTGTCGACGGTAGGAACCACGGCCGATTCACACCAGTGCAACCTTGGTACATGGTTATTTCGGATGTGATAATCCGCGAGTGGACCATGTGGACCTGAACCTGATCGAGGCGTTGGACGCGCTGCTCACCGAGAGCAGCGTGACGAAGGCCGCGGCACGCCTGAACACCTCCGCGCCGGCGGTGAGCCGCACCCTGGCCCGGTTGCGGCGCGCGTTCGACGACCCGCTCCTCGTGCGTGCCGGCCGCGATCTCGTGCCCACGCCCCGGGCCCTGGAGCTGCGTGGTGAGGTGCACGCGGTCGCCACCCGGGCACGCGCGCTCTTCGCGCCGTCGAACACCGCCGACCCGCGGACCGCGGTGCGCATGTTCGACCTCCAGGTCACCGACATGCTGTCCACGACGTTCATCCCGGCCCTCATCGACGACCTGCGGGTCCAGGCGCCCGGCATCTCCCTGCGCCTGCGGCCGGAGAACCTGGAGGACACCCCGGCCCTGCGTGAGGGGCTGGTGGATCTGGAGATCGGGATCATCCGCCCCGGCGAGCCGGAGATCCGCGCGGAGACGCTCGTCACCGAGACGCTGATCGGCGCGGTGCGGCCGGACCATCCCCTGGCGCGGGCGAAGACCGTCACACCACGGCGGTTCGCCGCGGCCGACCACATCGTCATGTCGCGCCGCGGCCGAGCCCACGGCCCGATCGACGAGCAGCTCGCCGGCCTGGGCCTGCGCCGGCGCGTGGCCGCCGTCGTCCCCACCTTCGCGAGCGCGCTGTTCCTGGCCCGCGAGACCGACGTCGTCTGCGTCGCGCCGGCCAGGCTGGGACGGTCGATGCTGGACACGCTCGGGCTGTGCACCTTCCCGATCCCCCTGGCGCTGCCGTCCCTGACGATCGGCATGGCGTGGCACCCGCGCAACCACCACGACCGCACGCATCAGCTGCTGCGCGAGCGCACCCGCCACATCATGGCCACCGCCGCCGAACCGGGGTGAGCCCGCGACGATTGCGTACGGGTCAACCACACGTTGACGAACGTGTCATTGCCGGCAACCGGCGGGTTCTCTAGCGTTTCCGGCGTGCACCTCACCGTCGTCGCGACCCCCGGCCCGACCGGGCGCACGAGCGGATCGGCCGCGCCGCCGTGGTGACGGGACGAGGCCGGGTGGACGCGCTGTTCGTCCACCCGGTGAAGGGGCTCAGCGCGCAGCCGGTGGACCGGGTCGAGCTCCGGCCAGGCAAGGGCTTTCCGCACGACCGGCGGTTCGCCTTCGCCCGGCCGGACGGCAGGTACCGGCCCGGAAGGCATGCGGGACTACCGAAGCAGGAGTTCTACGCACTGGTCTCGGACCACCGCCTCGCCGGGCTGGACACCCACCTGGACACGGAGACCGACGTCCTCACCGTGCGAGTCGCGGGTCACGACGTGCTGACGGCCGACCTGAGCACGGAGGAAGGCCGCGACGCCGCGGTGCGGTTCTTCACGCGCGTCCTCGACCTACCCGCGGGCGTCATGCCGTTGCTCGCACGGGAACCAGGCAGGCGCTTCACCGACGCGGCCGCGGCCGGGGACGGACCGATGGGCTGGATCTCGTTGGTCAACCTGGCCTCGGTTCGTGACCTGGAGTCACGCACCGGCACCGTCGTCGATCCGCTTCGGTTCCGTGCCAACGTCTTCGTGGACGGCCTGCCGGCGTGGTCCGAGCTGGACACGATCGGGCGGGAGCTCGACCTCGGCGGCGTGCGCGTGCGGGCCGTGCACCGGACGAGGCGCTGCGCCGCGACCGAGGTCGGTCCCGCGACCGGCCACCGCGACCTGCCGGTGGTGAGCATGGTCCACCGCACCTACGGGCACGAGTTCATGGGCGTCTACCTGGAGGTCCTCACCGCCGGAGTCGTGGCGAAGGGCAGTGGGCTCGTTGCCTGAGCTGCGGCTGCGGGTCGCCGAGACGACCGACCTCACACCGGTCGTCCGCCGTCTCGTTCTGCGGGACGCCAATGGGTCCCCGTTGCCCGCATACGAGCCGGGTGCGCACATCGTGGTGACCACGCCGGCCGGGCACAGGCGCAGCTACAGCCTCGTCGATGCGGGCGGTGCCCGGCCGCGGGAGTACGTCGTGTGCGTGCGCCGCGAGGCCGGCGGCCGGGGCGGTTCGGTGAGCATGCACGATGACGTGGTGGCGGGTACCGACCTCGTGGTCTCCGCGCCGGCCAACAGGTTTCCCCTCGAACCCGCGCCTCGGTACCTGTTCATCGCCGGAGGCGTCGGCATCACGCCGATCCGGGCGATGGTGCGCCGGTTGCGCGGCGCGGGCCGCACCGGTGTGCGGCTGCTGTACCTGACGCGGTCCGCACGGGAAACCCCTTTCCTGGAGGAGTTCGACGGTCCGGAGGACACCGTGCACCACAGTGCCGACCGCGGACAGCTGGACCTCTGGCCGTATCTCGCGGTGCCGGACGACGATGTGCGCGTGTACTGCTGCGGGCCCGCGGCACTCACACGGACCGTGCGGACGCTGACGGCGCACTGGCGCGTGAGCCGGGTCCACCTGGAGGAGTTCGCGACCGGCCACTCCGGAATGGCCTCACCGTTCACCGCGGTGTGGGCGCCGGACGGGCGCCGGGTGGACGTTCCCGCGCACCTCTCGCTGCTCGCCGCCCTGCGCCGTGACGGTGTCCGCGTCGAGTCGTCCTGCGAGGCAGGCGTGTGCGGCACGTGCCGCCTCACGCTCCTCGACGGCGAGGTCGAGCACCGCGACTCCGTGCTGACCGAAGGGGAGCGGGTGTCGAGCGTGGTGGCCTGTGTGTCGCGGGCCAGGTCACCGGAGATCGTCGTCGGTCCCCACGAGGACAGGAAACCCGCGTGACCGTTCACGAACTGCGTCCCGAACCGGGGTTCACCACGGACGTGTTCGACCGCGACGCGCCGCCGGTGCTGACGGTGGACCCGGGCGACACGGTCGTCGTGCGATCGCTCGACGCGTCCGGGTACCTGGAACGACAACACTCGCCGGGGGAGCCCCGGCCGACCATGTTCGCCGGGCGCCGCGGCCACTGCCTCACCGGTCCGATCGCGGTGCGCGGCGCGGAGGCGGGGAGTGTGCTCGCGGTCCACATCGTCTCGGCCCGCCCGGGTGACTGGGGCTGGACCGCCGCCGGTGTGAGGGACAACGCGTTGAACCGCGCGCTCGGTCTCACCGGCGCGCCCTCCTGGCTGCTCTGGGAGATCGACGCCGCCGCCGGAACCGCCACCAGCGACCGCGGCCACACCGTACGGACCGCGCCGTTCCTCGGCGTGATCGGGATGCCGCCGAACGAGCCGGGCCAACACTCCACCATCCCCCCGCGAGCCGAAGGTGGCGGAAACATCGACTGCCGCGACCTGACCGCCGGCGCGACGCTGTTCCTGCCCGTGACCGTCCCCGGAGCCCTGCTCCACCTCGGCGACGGCCACGCCGCCCAGGGCGACGGCGAGGTTTGCGGCACCGCGATCGAATGTCCTATGTCGACGGAGGTGACTCTCGACATCCTCACCGAGGCACCGGTTCCTGGCCCGCACGCCACCACCCCCACCGGCCGCATCACCTTCGGCTTCGACGCCGACCTCAACGCGGCGATGACCCAGGCCCTCACCGCGATGGTCACGTGGCTGCGGAGTCTGTACGACCTCGACAGCGGCACCGCCACGGCACTCGCCAGTGTGGTCGTGGACCTGCGCATCACACAGGTCGTGAACGAGACCTGGGGCGTGCACGCCGTCCTGCCGCACGGGGCGGTCGGCTGACTCACGCGGCCGGCTTCACCAGGCCGTGGTCGATCAGGCTCTGCGCGGTGTCCCGGAGGGTCTGCGCGGCCGGGCGGGTACGCCAGCCGAGCTCGTCGACGGCCTTCTCGCTCGACAGCAGCTCCGGGCGGCCGACGAAGCCGAGTGCCAGGCGCAGGGTGGGGTCGAAGCGGGCCGCGAGCCACAACGCCCAGTAGGGCAGGTTCCGGGTGGGGACGCGGAAGCCCTTGGGGCCGAGCTCGTCGGCGAGGACGCGGGCCATGTCGCGCATCCAGATGTCGGGGCCGGCGCAGATGTAGCGGTTGCCGGGGGCCTTCGGGCTCTCCATTGCCAGCCGGTGGGCGACGGCGACGTCCCGGACGTCGACGAGGCTCCAGCTGATCCGCGGCACGGCCGGCATGGAGCGGTTGAGCAGCCGGTGGACGGACTCGTTGGACGTGGTCACCTCGGCGCGTTGCAGGGGGCCGGCGACGAGTCCGGGAATCACGGTGGTCATCTCGAGCCGGCGCTGCTCGGGAAGCTCGGCGTGGAACCGCCAGGCGGCGCGCTCGGCGAGGGTCTTGCTCTTCTCGTACGGGGTGCAGTTCTCGACGAGCGACCAGTCGTCCTCGGTGTGGCGGCCGGACTTCGGCTCGGGGCGGCCGGCGGCGACGGCCGAGGCCGACGAGGTCAGGACCACTCGGCGGACGGTGTCGCTCGCGGCCGCGGCGCGCAGCACGCGAAGGGTGCCGTCCACGGCGGGGCGGACGAGCTCGTCCTCGTCGCGGGGGACGGCGGGTGGGTTCGGGGAGGCCACGTGCAGTACGTAGGTGCATCCCGCGACCGCGTCGGCCCAGCCTTCGTCGGTGTCCAACCGGGCCGCGACGAAGTCGAGCCGGCCGCCGAGCTCGGCGGCCAGGGCGGTCAGGTGGGCGACCTTCTCGCGCCGTGCCACGTCGCGGACCGTGCCGCGCACCGCGTAGCCGTGCCGGAGCAGGTCTTCGACGCAGTGCCCGGCGATGAAGCCGGAGGCGCCGGTGACGAGGACGGTGTCGGGTGGGTGCTGGGACATCGAGGTCTCCTCTCGGGCAGGGCGGAGGCTTAACGTAATCATCGATGACGCAGTTGAGTCAATATCTGCGTCAGCTATGTCTCACATAGTCCGTGTAATGTGACATGCGATGGGGAGGTTGTCGATGATCGAGTCCGAGCGCGCGGTACGCGCTGACGCGCGGCGGAGCACGGCCCGGATCCTCGAGGCCGCTCAACGGGTCCTCGCGGAGGATCCCTCTGCGTCGCTGGAGCGCATCGCCGAGCTCGCGGGGCTGGCGCGGGCGACCGTGCACCGGCACTTCGCCTCGCGACAGGCGTTGCTGGACGCGCTCGTGCGGAACCTCACGGACCGCTATCTGTCGATCATCGACGAGGTGCGGTTGAGAACGGCCCCACCGCTGGTCGCCCTGCACCGTGCGACCGAGAGCGTGCTCAGGTTGAAGTGCAGCCACCCGTTCGTCACCAGCCTGACCCCCACCGACGAGAGCCCCGGCTCGCCCGCCTCGCACCCGCGGATCGTGGCGGAGCTGGAGGTCCTCTTCGGCCGGCTGCACACCGCCGGCCACATCACCGTCGCCGACCCCGCCTGGGGCAGGCTCGTCTACCTGGCCCTCCTCAACGAGGTTCATCACCTGCCCGTGGACTCCGCCGCCCTCGCGCTCGGCCCGGGCGCCGACGCCGACGACGAGCTGGACGCCCGGGTCAACCTCCTGACCGCCACCCTGCTCCGCGCACTCGGCGGGACCACCCCGCTGCCGGAAGGGTGACTGCGAACCGACGCCCGTGCTCACGCCGAACACCCGCATCCCGAAGGTCGCGCTCAGTGCTGGAGCGACTGCGTACCCAGGACGACGGCGAGGGCCAGGCGGTCGGCGTCCTCGGTGCCGGGAGCCGCGGTGTAGACGGTGATGCGCAGGTCGTCCAGGGCGACGACCAACGTGTCGCAGTCGAGGGTGATCAGGCCGACGCCAGGATGGTCGATGGTCTTGCGCCTGGACGGGTCGGTCAGGGGCGGTGGGGTCTCGGTGTCCCAGAGCGCGGCGAAGCGCGGGCTGCCGGCCGTCAGGTTGGCGACCAGGCGTCGCAGGGCGTGGTCGGCGGGGTAGCGCGAGGCCGTCGTGCGCAGGTCGGCGACGAGCCGGGCCTCGTGCTCGGCCTGCTCCCGCGGGGTGTGCACCACTCGCGACGGCAGGCGGGCGACGTTGCGCCAGACGGCATTGCGTTCCAGGCCGCGCCAGCCGCCGGTCTCGCCCATGAGCGCGTCGTAGGGCGCGTTGGCCAGCACGAGCGTCCAACTGGCGTCGTACACGACCACCGGCGTGTGCGACAGCCGGTCGAGCAGCCGCTGCACGCTCGGGGGGACCCGGGACGGCACGACGTCCTGGCCGGGCGCGGCGTGCCCGGCCAGCCGGTAGGCCAGGTCGCGTTCGGGGTCGGACAGGCGCAGTGCCCGCGCCAGCGACTCCACCACCTGTGCCGACGGCGCGGTCGCGCGGCCCTGTTCGAGACGGGTCAGGTAGTCGGCCGAGATGCCGGCGAGCGTGGCCAGCTCCTCGCGGCGCAGCCCGCTCGCCCGGCGCCGGCGACCCACCGGCACGCCGACGGCCTCGGGTGCCACCCGGTCGCGCCAGCGGCGCACCGTCCGGCCGAACTCCCACGCTTCCACGCACTCCAGTCTGCGCGGTCCGCGCCGGCTTGTCCTGGCCCTGGCAGTCCTACGACAACCGGACGACTGGCTGTGGCCCCGGCCGTCGCCGCAGGCTGGAGCCATGACCGAACCCGGAACTGTGCTGATCACCGGCCCGACCCGCAACCTGGGCCGCCACGCCGTACTGGCCATGGCCGAGCGCCCGCGGGGGCGGCGACCCGACCTGCTGCTGGTCGGCCGCGCCGGGCGAGACCTGACCGCGGTCGCCGACGAGGCCCGTGCGCGTGGTGCGCGTGTCCACGAGATCGGCTGCGACCTGTCGAGCCTGGCCGACGTCCGTGCCGCCGCGGCCACCGTGCGGGACCTGCTCGCCGCCGGCGCCGTACGGCCGCTGCGGGCGCTGGTCGCCAACGCCGGCACGATGTCGGCCGACACCCGGCTGGCCTCGCCGGACGGCTACGAGCTGACGTTCGCCGTCAACTACCTCGCCCACGCCCAGCTCGTCGGCGACCTGCTCGGCTCGCTCACCGCCCCGGCGCGGATCGTGCTGCTCGGCTCGAACACCTACCACGCCAACGTCTGGCGAAAGCTCCTCGGCGTGCCCGAGGCCAGGTGGGCCGACCCCGTCGAGCTGGCCCGCCCGGCCACCGGTGAGCAGGCCCCGGGCATGGCGGCCGCCGGCGTCGCCTACTCCAACGCCAAGCTGGCGATCCTGTACTACGCCCATGAGCTGCAGCGCCACGCCCGCGCCGGAGTCAACGTCTCGGTGTTCGAACCGGGTTGGATGCCCGGCACCGCGCTGGGCCGTGGCGCGCCCGCCTCGCTCCAGGCGGTCAGCCGCGCACTGGGCCGGGTGCCCGGCGTGTCGACGCCGCGGCGCTCGGGCCCGCTGCTGGCCGCGATGGCCCTCGACGACACGTGGGCACACCTGCGCGACGGCGCGTTCGTGGTGAAGACCAGGCTGACCGAGGTACAGCCGGTCGCCCACGACCGCGACCGGGAGCGCCGTCTGTGGGAGGCGACCGCCGAGCTGTTGGCACGCGCGGGCGCCTCGCGTTAGCACCTACCGCCAGGCCCGTGGTCCGGCCGTGGTTGTTCACTCCATAGTGGTCAGCATGGTGACTGAATCGCTCATACACTCGGTTGTGATGTCCTGGTTCTCGGTGGTCAGCCGATCCCCTCCCATGACGGGATCGAGTTGACGTGTGACGGGTACACCGAAGACGACCACCAGGACGGATGATCGTGCTGAGGTGCGGGATGGTTCGACCGAGGCTCAGTTGCGTCAGGCGCAGCGGTTGGAGAGTCTGGGCATGCTCGCCGGTGGGGTGGCGCATGATTTCAACAACCTGTTGGCGGTGATCACGAGCTTCGGGACGTTCGTGGCCGAGGAGATCGAGGCGGCTTCG
>NZ_DASQCC010000274.1:0-17719 GCF_035634895.1 Actinophytocola sp.
CGGTGATCATGGACAAGGACTGGGAGTTCGGCGTCGCCTCCGCGGTGGACGTGACCCTGCTGGGCCGCTTCTACGAGCGTTACGCGGACCACGCGGTCTCGGTCGCCAAGCGGGTCGTCTTCGTGGTCACCGGCCGCATGCCGGGCTACGGCGAGGACGACGACAACCTCTGAGCCTCACCACTCGTCCCGCGCCGGCACCCCGGCGCGGGGTGCGACCGACTCGATCAGCTCGCCCAGCTGCTGGGTCAGCCGGGCCTGGTCGGCGGGGCTGAACGTGGCACGGGCCTGGCCGTTCTCACCCGGCGGCCGGGCCAGTGCCAGGTAGCGGCCGGCGTCCGTGTCGATCCAGGTCAGATGGCCGGCCTGCCGTTCCCTGCCGGTTCGCCGGTCGCGGCCGGAGACGGTGAACATCCCCGTTCCGGTCCTGGGGCGGGCCAGGTAGTTCTCCGCGAGCCTCAGCTGCTGCTCGTCGCCCGTTCGGCCGGAGTGCACCGGCGCCAGGATGTCGTCCGGGTCGCGTTCTGCGGGACGCGTGATCGTCACCGACTGGCCCGGGCCCGACTCCATCGCCGGCAGCAGGCCCACGAGCGTGATCGCCAACGCCGTCGGCCGGATCAGCTCCAGCCGCAGGCTGTCGCCCTCCTTGACCGCCAGCACCCCGGTCTCGCCTGCCGCGGCGGCACGGGCGTAGATCTTCCGGGTGCTGTCCACGGTCCCCATGACGGACACGGTGATCGCGTACTCCGACAGCGTCCGCAGCGCACGGGTCAGCTCCGGGTCGATGTCCGCGCCCCACACGAGGCCCCGCCTGCTCAGGTCGACGAACACCTCGCGGGCGATCCGCTGCCGGTCCCGCTCGTACTCGCCGAAGTACGGGATCTCGAACGGGAACTGCCGGATGTTGACGTCCAGCGTCTGCGCCAGGACGTCCACCGCCGGCAGCGACAGCGTGTAACCCGCCATTACTCGCCGATCACCGGCGGCGCCGTCATCTCGTCCGTGCCGAACACCGCGTCCGGGTCGCCCTCGACGAGGTACGACGCGCGCTGGTGCTCGCCGTCCTCCTCACCCTCGCCGCGCTTGCCGTGCGGCATCATGCCGCCCGCGCCGCCACGGCCACCCGCCGCGCCTCGGCCGCCCACGGCCCCTTCCGCGGCCAGCGCGCCGCCCGGGCCCATGCCGCCGACGCCCGGGGCGCGGCCCATGCTGCCCGGGCCGCCCGCGCGGCCGCCGGGCCCGGACTCGCCGGGGCCGTAGCCGCCATAGCCACCGCCGGGACCGAACCCGCGCCCGCCACCGGGACCGAAGCCACGGCCGGCGCCGCGTTCGATGTCGCCGCCGGTGGGGCCGGGCAGCCCGCCGATGGGCAGCGGGGTGCCGAGGTTGGGGTTCTGGCCGGGGTTGTTGCCGCCGCTCGTGCCGGGCGTCGGGAACTGGCCGGGCAGCCCGCCGCCGGGCGGCACGTCACTGCTCGGCGTGGTGCCGGTCCCGTTGCCAGGGGGAAGTCCCGAACCCGGGCCGTTACCGGAGCCGTTGCCGGAACCACTGCCGGAACCGTCGCCGTTGTTCGAGCCGCCCGGGATGTCGTGGTTACCGGGGTGGTCGTCCTTGCCGCCACCGTTCCCGGAGCCGTCCGAGCCGCCCGGGTCGTCGTGCGACGTCGGCGGCGTCCTGATCTGGCTGTTCGGCGGCTGGTTCGTCTGCTGGCCGTCGTTCGAGCCGTTCGTCGAGACGTTGTTCGTGCTGACGTCGTTGGTGCTGTCGTTGATCTCCGACTTCTGGACCTTCGTCTGGCTGCCGCCACCGGTCATCTGCGGCGGCGCACCGAAGGCGGGCATCGTGCTCGCGCTGGCCAGGCTGTTGTCGTAGGTGCTGACGACGCCGGCCGCCTGCTCGTGCGCGGCCTGCTGGTTGTTGTACTGCGTCTGGTACGTGCCGAGCTTGGCCAGGTACAGCATCGGGTTGGTGGTCGACTGGAGGTCCTGGTTCGCCGCGTCGAGGTCGAAGTCCACCGGCTCGGGCATGTTGCGCTTGGCGTCGGACAGCGCCACCGCCTGGAGGTTGGTCTGCGTGCCGGCGAGCTGCGCGCTCTGCCCCGCCTCGCCCACCCAGCCGCCGACGCTCGCCATGAACGACCTGGCCGAGTTGCCGGCCTTGCCCTTCCAGTCGGCCTGGCTGTTGTCGATGGCCGACCTGACGCCCTCCTGGAAGCGGACCATCGCGTTGCCCGCGTCGATCCACTGGTCGCCGGTCGAGCCGACGCCGTCCGGGTCGACGTCCTCGGTGACCATCTGCTTGAGCCGCGGGTGGGGCGTGGACAGGTAGTTGTAGCACTGCATGATCGGGCCCTCACGGGTGTTGACGCCCTGGGCGAGCTCCCGAGCCTGCGAGTTCATGTCCTGCGTGTAGGTGTCCTGCACCCGCTGGCCGTGGTTGAACTTGTCGACCAGCCAGTCGATCATGTTGCCCCGGTCCACCTCGTCGGTGACCTGGGTCTCCGCGTTGTCGCGGGTCTCCTGACCGGTCTGCGAGGTGTCGCGGTGCCGGAAGGACCAGTTGTGGTCGCGAGGTGCCATGACGCTCCTCAGGGCAGTTTTCGTTCGACGATGGTGGCCAGTTGCGCGGCGAGCTGGCAGGCCTGCTGCTCGTCGCCGCCGGTGGCGCTGCTGTCCACCCGCGACGAGTCGCCGACGCCGATGGCGGTGCCGCAGACCCCGCCCGCGTCCACGAAGGAGACCGCCTTGTGGCTGCCGATGTCCGGCAGCTGCTGCTTGGTCGGCGCGTTCAGCTTGTCGAGGCCCTGGTTGTCCCAGAGCGCGAGCGAGACGGTGAAGCTCTCGTTCAGCGTGGCACCCTCACGACGGTAGTCGCAGGTCCTGGCGCTGCCGAGCTTCACCTCGTTGCCGCCGGTCAGCTGCATGGCGCCGAGGTCGGACTGGTCGAGGATCCCGCACGGCTCGATCGCGGCGAGGCCGTCGCCGCCGTCCGGCTCGGACGTGGTGGTCCCGGCCGACGAGGTCGAGGGGGTCGAGGAGATCCCGGTCGAGTCCGGCTCGCCGCCCGGGCTCGGGCTGCCCTGCGTCGACTCCGCGCAGCCGGCGAGCAGGGCCAGAAGCGTGACGACCATCGCCACCCCGCGGCTAGACGGCACGGAAGTTCCCCTGGATGCCGTGGTCGGTGTTCTTGTAGTTCTTCATCGCCGCCAGGACGCCCTCCTCGGCGTCGGCGAGCGACCTGCGGAACTCCTTCAGCTGGGGGATGAAGCCCTGGTCGTCCGTGGCGACCTGCTGCACGTACGGCTTCATCAGGTCCGCGCCCTTGCTGGAGCCGAGCGGCAGCTCCCGGCCGAGCGTGGCGAGGTGCATGATGTTGTCGTCGACCCACTTGGCCATCTCGCGGATGGCCGTCAGCAGCGCCTTGCCGCCGGTCTCGTTCACGGAGAAGGAGCCGTCCGCCGCCGCGTCCTTGAAGCTGACCATCGACGATGCCATGGCACCGCCGCCGCCCCCGTCAAGCATCAGCCACACCCCCGCGGTTCGCAGTCGTGAGAACCCAGCACCCCTGGGACCCTAATTGTGACGGATGCCCCAGGGGAATGGTTCCCGAACGCGAGACCCGGCCGAATCAGCCAAAACGGCCGGAGATGTAGTCCTCGGTCGCCTTCTGGTTCGGGTTGGAGAAGATCTTCTCCGTCGCGTCCATCTCGATCAGTTTGCCCGGCTGGCCGACGCCCGCGAGGTTGAAGAACGCCGTCTGGTCGCTCACCCGCGCCGCCTGCTGCATGTTGTGGGTGACGATGACGATCGTGTAGTCCTTCTTGAGCTCCCCGATCAGGTCCTCGATCGCGAGCGTGGAGATGGGGTCGAGCGCCGAGCACGGCTCGTCCATCAGCAGCACGTCCGGCTGCACGGCGATGGCCCTGGCGATGCACAGCCGCTGCTGCTGCCCACCCGAGAGCGACGAGCCGGGCCTGCCCAGCCGGTCCTTGACCTCGTTCCACAGGTTCGCGCCGCGCAGGGACTGCTCGACGACCTCCTCCGAAGCCGCCTTCGACATGCGCTTGTTGTTCAGCCGCATGCCGGCGATCACGTTCGCGGCGATCGACATCGTCGGGAACGGGTTCGGCCGCTGGAACACCATGCCGATGGAGCGGCGGACGCGTACCGGGTCGACGTCGCGGCCGTACAGGTCCTCGCCGTCCAGTGCGATCTTGCCCTCGATCCGGGCGCCCGGGATCACCTCGTGCATGCGGTTCAGCGACCGCAGCACGGTCGACTTGCCGCAGCCGGACGGCCCGATGAACGCCGTCACCGCACGCGGCTCGACCGCCATCGAGACGCCCTCGACCGCGAGGAAGTCGCTGTAGTAGATGTTGAGATCCGAAATATCCAGACGCTTGGCCATTGTTCCTTTGTCCTTACCGGCGGCCGGTCTTGGGCGCGAAGAACCGTGAGATGAGACGGGCGACGAGGTTGAGCAGCATGACGATGATGATGAGCGTCAGCGCGGCGGCCCAGGCCCGCTGGTAGTTGATGTCCGTGATGCCCTTCGGCACGAGACCCTGGCTGTACTGGCGGTACACGTACACCGGCAGTGTCATCATCCGGCCGTCGAACAGGTCGCCGTTGAGCGAGTTCGTGTAGCCGGCGGTGAGCAGCAGCGGCGCGGTCTCGCCGATCACGCGGGCGATCGAGAGTGTGACGCCGGTCACGATACCCGCCGCGGCCGTCCGCAGGACCACCTTCACGATGGTCAGCCACTTGGGCACGCCCAGCGCGAAGGCCGCCTCGCGCAGCTCGTTGGGCACGAGCTTGAGCATCTCCTCGGAGGCACGCACCACGACCGGGATCATCAGCACGGCCAGCGCCACCGAGCCGACCACGCCCATCCGCACGCCCGGCCCGGCGACCAGCGCGAACAGCGCGTAGGCGAACAGGCCGGCGACGATCGACGGGATGCCGGTCATGACGTCGACGAAGAACGTGATGGCCCGGCCGAGCCGCGACGGCCCGTACTCGACCAGGTAGACGGCGGTGAGCAGGCCGATCGGCACCGAGATGAGCGTCGCGAACGCGGTGATCTCGAGCGTGCCGATGATCGCGTGGTAGGCGCCGCCGGCGTCCATGCCGCCGTACACGCCACGCATCGTGGTGTTCAGGAAGTAGACGTCGAACCGCTTGATGCCGTTCGAGACCACCGTCCACAGCAGCGTCACCAGCGGGATCAGCGCAAGGATGAACGCCGAGTACATCAGCGCCGTGGCCAGGCGGTCCTTCGCGGCACGGGTGCCCTCGACGGCTCGCGAGACGATCACCAGCGCCACGACGAACACCACGGTGCCGAGCACCACGGCCAGCGCGACGCTGAACGAGCCGAACACGGCCAGCAGGCCGGACACCGCCAGCAGCGAGACCACGAAGATCCCGAGCGGCGAGTACCTCGGCAGCTTGCCGGCCGTCAGGCTGACCGGGATGAGCGGAGACTCCAGCGAGGTGGTCATCTCAGTTGGCCCCCGAGAACTCCGCCCGGCGGCTGACGATCCACCGCGCGAACATGTTGACGAGAAGGGTGATCACGAACAGCACCAGACCGGTGAAGATCAGGACGTTCACGCCCTTCCCCGAGGCCTCGGGGAACTTCAGGGCGATGTTCGCGGCGATGTTCTGCTGCTGGCCGGCCTTGAGGACGAAGATCGAGTACAGCAGGCCCGGCGAGAGCACCATGGCGACGGCCATGGTCTCGCCGAGTGCGCGGCCGAGGCCGAGCATGGTGGCCGAGATGATGCCGGACCGCGCGAAGGGCAGCACCGACATGCGGATCATCTCCCAGCGGGTCGCGCCGAGCGCGAGCGCCGCCTCCTCGTGGAGGGTCGGCGTCTGCAGGAAGATCTCCCGCGAGACGGCCGTGATGATCGGCAGGATCATGACCGCGAGGACGATGCCCGCCGTGAGGATCGTGCGCGGCGGGTTGGCCGCCGGGCCGGCGAAGAGCGGGATCCAGCCGAAGTAGGTGGACAGCCACTCGAAGAACGGGTGCACCTTCGGCATCAGCCAGAGCGCGCCCCACAGGCCGTAGACGACGCTGGGGATCGCCGCGAGCAAGTCGATCACGTAACCGAGGCTGGACGCGACCCGCCGCGGCGCGTAGTGCGAGATGAACAGCGCGACCCCGATGGCGATCGGCGTCGCGATGACGAGCGCGATGAGGGCGGCGAGGATGGTGCCGAACACCAGCGGGCCGACGTAGGCGAGTACGGACTTGCCCTCGAGCCAGTTGATGGACTTGGCGAGCGTGTCGGTCGGGGTCGTGATCGCCGGCCAGCCCTCGGTCACCAGGAAGATGGCGACCGCGGCGAGGACGACGAGGATCAGCACACCCGCGTACTTGGCGCTCGCGGAGAAGATTCGGTCACCGGGACGCTGTGGTGGACGCGGCGTGGCCGCAGGCTCGTGGACCTTCGGCTCGTCCGTTGTGGTCACTGTGCGTTCTCCGTCAACAGGAGGTGGATGGACCTAGGTCCGGTGGGCGGCGATGTCGCCGCCCACCGGACCTGAGCGGACCGTGCTGACTACTTGATGGCGTCGAGAGCGGACTCGACCTTGGTGCGGAGGTCGTCGGAGATCGGCGCGGAGCCGGCCTCGTCCGCGGCCGCCTTCTGGCCGTCGTCGCTCGCGATGTAGCCAACGTAGGCCTTCACGAGCTTGCCCTGCTCGGCGTCGTCGTACTTCGAGCAGACGATGATGTACGAGACGAGCAGCAGCGGGTAGGTGCCCGCGGTCGTCGTGTCGCGCTTCAGGTCCAGCGCCAGGTCGTGCTCGGACAGGCCGGAGGCCTGCGGGGACTCGGCGACGACCTTGGCGGCGCCCTCAGCGGTCGGCTCGACGAACTTGTCACCGACCTTGATCTTGGCGACGCCCAGGCTGCCGGCCTGGCTGTGGTCGGCGTAGGCGATGGTGCCCTCGCCGCCCTGGACCGCCTGCACGACACCGGAGGTGCCCTGCGCGGACTGCGTGCCCTGCCTCGGCCAGTTGCCGCTCGACGGGTACGGCCAGTCGGCCTTCGCCGTCTTGACCAGGTAGTCGGTGAAGTTCGCCGTCGTGCCCGACTCGTCCGAGCGGTTGATCGGCGTGATGGCGGCGTCGGGCAGCGTCGCGTTCGGGTTGTCCGCGGCAATGGCCGGGTCGTTCCACTTCGCGATCTTGCCGTCGAAGATCTTGGCGATCGTGGCCGGGGACAGCTGGAGGTCCTTGACGGCCTTGAGGTTGTAGACGATCGCGATCGGGCTGATGTACAGCGGCAGCTCGTAGGCCTCGCCGCCACCGCAGCGGTCCTTGGCGCCGGTGCGCTCCTCGGCCTTCATCGCGGAGTCCGAGCCGGCGAACGCGGCGCCGCCGTCGAGGAACGCCTTGCGGCCGCCGCCGGAACCGACCGGGTCGTAGGACAGGTCGACGTCCGGGTTCTGCTCGCCGAACTTCGCCATCCACACTTCCTGCGCCGACTGCTGCGAGGTGGCGCCGGATCCCGCGAGCTTGCCGGACAGGTCACTCTCGGCGGCGGGGGTGTCGTTGCTGTCGCTGCTACCGGAACTCGACGCCGGGTCGTTCCCACAGGCCGTCAGCGCGAGGGCGCCGGCAGTGACGATGGCCGCGATACGGCCGTAGCGGATGCGCTTCACTGGATCCTCTCGGGGCAACTCGATGCACTACTTGTGCACGACCCGTTGGCGTGCAGCGCGGACGCTAGGGAGCGGGGGTGGACAGTCCCGGGTATCCAGGTGAACGCAGGGTGAACAACACCAGATTGTGACCTTTGTTGCTAACCGTAACGGTAGTTGAGGTATTACCGCTGGTAGGCGACGTTGGTGTACGCAAGGGTGAACCCTAATCGGGTGTAGACAGCGACGGCCGGTTTGTTGTCCGACTCGACGTAGAGGATGGTCTCCCGCACCCCGCGCGCCCGCAGGTGGTGCAGCCCGGCAAGGGTCAGCGCGCGGCCAAGGCCGCCGCCCTGGGCGTCGGGGTCCACGCCGACGACGTACACCTCGCCCGTGCCGTCGCCGTGCACCTTGGTCCAGTGGAAGCCGACGACCTGGTCGTCGCCGTCCGTGGCCAGGAAGAACCCGTGCGGGTCGAACCAGGGCTCCCGCTCGGTGGCCTCGACGTCGGCCACCGTCAGCAGTCCCTGCTCGGGGTGCCAGTCGAACGCACGCTTGTTGACCGCGACCATCGCGGCCTCGTCCCGGCCCGGGACGAACGTGCGGACACCGATGCCGTCCCGCCACCGCGGCTCGGGCAGCTCGACGTCGTTGTCCAGGCGCATGAGGAGCAGCTCGCGAACGCGGGCCAGGTTCCTGTGTTCGGCGATCCGCGCGGCGGCGGGGTGGTCGCGGTGGGACCACAGGCGCAGCGGGCTGTCGATGGTGAGTACCTCGTCGACCAGCACCGTGCCGACGCCGTTGCCCCGGTGGTCGGGGTGGACGAGCAGCTCGACGATCTGGTTGCCGAACGCGTCGCCCGCGGTGTCGACGTGCGCGTACCCGACGAGGGTCGACCCGTCGTGGGCGAGCAGGTGCCGGCCGCCGCGGAACTCCCTCGGCAGCGGTTCGCCGGCGACGACCTCGGGGGTGCCGTCGGCGTCCCGTGCGGCGAGCAGCAGCGAGCGGACGGCCTCGTCGGGCTCGTCTCGCCAGGTGATCTCCACGAACCCGACGGTACCGCGCGCGGCGGACCCCGCAGAGTGAACGTGGTCGCGGCTACAGCTGGGCGTCCGCCGTCTCGTCGACGCTCTCCTCGGACAGCGACGACTTCGGCGGCTGGACGAACTTGTAGCCCACGTTGCGCACGGTGCCGATCATCTGCTCGTGCTCGTTGCCGAGCTTGGCGCGCAGGCGCCGGACGTGCACGTCCACGGTGCGGGTGCCCCCGAAGAAGTCGTAGCCCCACACCTCCTGGAGCAGCTGTGCGCGGGTGAACACCCGGCCGGCGTGCTGCGCCAGGTACTTCAGCAGCTCGAACTCCTTGTAGGTGAGGTCGAGCGGACGGCCACGCAGCCGCGCCATGTAGGTCGCCTCGTCGATGACCAGCTCGCCGAGTCGCAGGGCGCCGTCGGCACCCGGGGCGCCGGCGGGGCCACGCGAGGTCAGCAGCCGCAGCCGGGCGTCCACCTCGGCCGGGCCGGCGGTGGGCAGGAGGATGTCGTCGACCCGCCATTCCGAGTTGACGGCGACCAGGCCGCCCTCATTGACGATGGCGATGACCGGCGCGCTGTCGCCGCCGGACGTGAGCAGGCGGCACAGGCTCTTGGCGGCCGCGAGGTCGGTCCGCGCGTCGACGAGAACCACGTCCCTGGATCCGGCTTCGAGCAAAGCCGTGACCTCGGGCGCCTGGGTGCGCACGTGGTGGGGCAACAACATGAGTGATGGCACGACAGAGCCCGGCGTTGGGTCCGCGGTGAGCAGCAGCAGGTCGAGGCTCATGGGGGCCCGCCTCTCTGGATACGCTCCGTGGCTTTTCGCGAGAATAACCGGTGTGGCCAGGATATGTCCTGGTCGTGACGCATGAGTCACACGACTGCACCAACGAGAGAGTGAACTTTGGACACTCATGTGACTCCTGTGACCCACAGAAACACGAACGTAACGTGACGACGACCGCACACGCACCCCGGTAGGGTCGGTCCTCCCAACGCCCAGGATCATTGGTTGCCATGACGACGACAGAGACGCCACCCCGGCCCGCGCCAGGAAAACGCCGGACCAAGAGGGTGCGCAGGCTCGTCATCGCCCTGGTCGTCCTCGTGGGGCTGCTGGTCGTCGCGGACTTTGGCGCGGCCGCGATCTTCGAGTACCAGGTGTCCAAGCGGGCCCGCGACCAGTTCGACCTCTCCGACGACCCCGCGGTGAAGGTCGGCGGCTTCTCGTTCCTCGCCCAGGCCATCTCCGGCGAGTACGGGCACGTCACGATCGACGCCAAGGGCGTGCCGGTCGAGGACACCCTGCGCGACCTCGAGGTGCACATCGAGCTGCGGGACGTGCAGGCCCCGCTCGGCGACCTCGTGTCTGGCTCGCTGCAGGAGGTCAAGGTCCGCGAGGTCGAGGGCCAGGTCAAGGTCAAGGCCTCGGACGTCAACCGCGCCATCGCGAGCAACAGGAACAACCTGATCCGGTCCATCACGAACGTGAAGATCGACCCGATCAGCGAGCAGGACGCGATCACCGACCCCGACTCCCGCACCGACGCCGAGCAGGAGGCCGCCGAACGCGCGGCCGAGGCGGAGATCGAGGACACCACCGCCGGCGCCCGGGTCTGCGCGACGGCCAACATCGGCGGCGACGAGACGGAGATGTGCGCGTACGGCATCATCTCGCTGGTCGAGGGCGCGAAGATGACGTTCACGCCGAACCGGATCGAGCTGAGCAACTCGGTGCTCGGCGGCGGCCAGCTCTCGCCGGAGGCCGACGCCCTGCTCAAGCAGATCCTGAACTTCACCCTCGACCCGGGCAAGCTGCCGTTCACCGTCACACCCACCGCCGTGACCGTCGAGCCGGGCGTACTGTCGGTCAAGGGCACCGCGAACGACGTGGTGCTCGGCAAGTAGGCGTGGTGCTCGGCAAGCGGGAGCGATCATGGTCGGGGCCCTTGTCCTGGTTGGCACGCTCGTACTCGCCACCGTGGCCGGCCTGGTCATGAAGACTCGGAACGGGCGGGTGCGCGAGGCGCCGGCGAGCGGGCTGCCCGCGGACGTCCAGGCGCTCGTCGAGCCGACCGGGGTCACGCTGGTCCAGCTGTCGACCACGTTCTGCGCGCCCTGCCGGCAGACCCGGGTCCTGCTGTCCGATCTCGCGGCCCGCACCGACGGGCTGCACCACACCGAGTTGGACCTCACCGACCGGACCGACCTCGCCCGCGAGCTGTCCGTGCTGCGCACCCCGACCACGCTCGCGGTCGACGGTCGCGGCACCGAGCTGCTGCGGATCGGTGGCGTGCCGAGACGGGCCGAGCTGCTCGAGGCACTCCGCCCCCACCTGTCGTCCCAGTAGGTGGGCAGCCGGCCCACCAGCAGGGAAGCGGCGGTACTGTGCTAGGCGTGTACGCATTGCTGACCAGGCGCCGCGCGGTGGACTACTGCCGCGTGGACTCCAGCCTGTGTCTGGCATCTGACTGACCGGGCGGCCTGTCGCTGTCGGCTACCCGTGCTGGTTTCCCCATCTCATCCAGCTCGCGCAGTCAGGAGGCGTCCATGTCCGCTGGTCCGGGCCAGGTTGATCCCCGGGGCCCACGCTTCGCCGCATGGGTCACCACCGTCGTCCTCGCGGTCGTGCTGGTCACCGGTTGGTGGCCGCTGCTCGCCGCCCAGGCCGTGGTGTTCGCCATCGGCGCGTTCGCCGGCTTCGGTGTCGCGCCGTACTCGGTCCTGTACCGCGGGCTCGTCGCGCCCCGGCTCGGGCCGACCGACGAGCGGGAGGACACCGCCCCGCTGCGGTTCGCCCAGGGCATCGGGTTCGCGTTCGCCGTCCTCGGCGTGCTCGGCTACGCGACCGGCCTGACCGCGCTCGGCATCGTCGCGACCGCGTTCGCGCTGGCCGCGGCGTTCCTCAACGCGGCGTTCGCGTTCTGCCTCGGCTGCGAGACCTATCTCTTGATACGCCGATTCACCCCAACGAAGGAGAAAGCGCTCCAATGAGCCGCGAAGACGTGCTGGTCACCGCCGAATGGGCCGAACAGAACCTGGAGAGCCAGGGGGTGGTGTTCGTCGAGGTCGACGAGGACACCTCGGCCTACGACGGCGGACACATCCCCGGCGCGGTGAGGATCGACTGGAAGACCGAGCTGCAGGACCCGGTGCGCCGCGACTTCGTGGACCGCGCCGGCTTCGAGAAGCTGCTGTCCGCCAAGGGCATCGCCAACTCCGACAAGGTGGTTCTCTACGGCGGCAACAACAACTGGTTCGCCGCGTACGCGTACTGGTACTTCCGGCTGTACGGCCACCAGGACGTGCAGCTGCTCGACGGCGGCCGCAAGAAGTGGGAGCTCGACGGCCGCCCGCTGTCCAAGGACGCCGTCACCCGCGACGAGACCAGCTACTCGGCACAGGAGCAGGACG
Organism: Actinophytocola sp.; assembly: GCF_035634895.1. GTDB lineage: Bacteria > Actinomycetota > Actinomycetes > Mycobacteriales > Pseudonocardiaceae > Actinophytocola. The sequence continues at coordinate 12,105 of NZ_DASQCC010000274.1, forward strand.
CGGCGATCCGCGCCTTCCGCGACGAGGTCGTCGACGCCATCAACGCGAAGAACCTGGTCGACGTGCGGTCCCCGGACGAGTTCTCCGGCAAGCTGCTCGCGCCCGCCCACCTGCCCCAGGAGCAGGCGCAGCGTGCCGGGCACATCCCGTCGGCCATCAACGTGCCGTGGAGCAAGGCGGCGAACGAGGACGGGACGTTCAAGTCCTCCGACGAGCTGCGTGAGCTGTACAAGGAGGCCGGGATCGACGAGTCCAAGGCCACCATCGCGTACTGCCGGATCGGTGAGCGGTCGTCGCACACCTGGTTCGCCCTGCACGAGCTCCTGGGTTACCCGGACGTCAAGAACTACGACGGCTCGTGGACGGAGTACGGCTCGCTGGTCGGCGTGCCGGTCGAAATCGGCCCTGGCGCCAAGTAGCTGAAGGAGTACGAGATGACGGACGGTTGCGGCGCGCCGGAGCAGACGGCGGATCTGGCCGCCGGCGTCGACCTCACGAAGGAGATCGTGCTGGGCGGACAGGTCACCGCGGACGGCGCGCCGGTGGGTGGCGCGTTCGTGCGGTTGCTCGACGCGAGCGGCGAGTTCACGGCCGAGGTCGTGTCGTCGGCCGAGGGCAACTTCCGCTTCTTCGCCGCGCCGGGCCAGTGGACGGTGCGTGCGCTGCACCGCTCGGGCAACGGCGAGGCGAAGGTGACGGCGGACGGCCCGGGCCTGCACCCGGTGGCCGTGTCCGTCGGCTGAGGTATTCCACCGGACGGCTTTTCACCGGACGCGGGGCGGCTTGAGTCTGGCCGCCCCGCGTTGCCATATCCTCCTCGGGTGGAACTGTTCGTCACCCCGCCGCTGACCGCCGCCACCCTGGCCGGCATCGTGTCCCCGGGTCTCCCGGCCGTCCGGATGGCGGGGCGCCGCTCATGAGTGCTCCCGAGCCTCCCGTCCCCGGCAGCGGCGACGCGGCACTGCGCGCGGCGGCGGAACGGGCGAACAGCACCCGCGAGCGCAACCTGCCGCAGTGGGAGGACCTCCCGGTCCCGAACGACACGGCGAACCTGCGTGAGGGTGCCGCACTGCACGACGCGCTGCTGCCCCTGCTGCCGCTGATCGGCGTGTGGCGCGGCGAGGGCGAGGTCGTGTACCCGACGATCGAGTCGCAGCACTTCGGGCAGCAGGTGATCTTCGCGCACGACGGGCGCCCGTTCGTGTACTACGAGAGCCGCGCGTGGCTGCTGGACGCGGACGGGAAGGTCATCCGTCCGGCGGCCCGCGAGGTGGGCTGGTGGCGACCCCAGCCGGACGACACGATCGAGCTGCTGCTGGCCCACGCGACGGGCGTGATCGAGATCTTCTACGGCGAGAACCGCACGCAGACGTCCTGGGAGCTGGCGACGGACGTGACGATGCGCACGGCGTCGGCCAAGGAGGTCAACGGCGCGAAGCGCCTGTACGGCCTGGTCAACCAGGGTGACCTCGCGTATGTGGAGGAGCGGGCCATGGTGGACCAGCCCCTCCAGCCGCACACGTCCGCGTACCTGCGCAGGGTCGCCGGGTAGCGGGTCAGTACTCGGACTCGTACAGGGCCGACAGCTCCTTGTGCAGGGTGCCGGCGTCCGGGAGCTGCACGCCGTCCAGGGTGTGGACCCGGGTCAGCTTCCGGACGCTCGACGCCATGAACAGCGCGTCGGCCTCGCGGAGCTGTGCCTCCGTCACCGGTTCGACCTTGGTCGACCAGCCGGCCTGCTCGGCCGCGCGGAACAGGGCGCCCTGGGTCGTGCCCTTGAGGATGCCGCTCGACGGCGGGGTCGTCCGCAACGTCCGGCCCGACACCAGGACCACCGACGACGTCGGGCCCTCCAGCACCGAACCGTCCGCCGCGATGAACACGACCTCGGACGCGCCCACCGACTCCGCGTGCCGCAGCGCGGCCATGTTCACCGCGTACGACAGGGACTTCGCGCCCAGCAGCAGCCACGGGGCCGCCGGCACGATCGCCGGGTCGTAGCCGCGGGCCAGGGTCACCACCGCCACCCCGGTCTCGCGGGCCAGCAGGACCTTCTCCCCGATCGGCAGCCCCATCGCGTAGCCGGTCGGGGTGCCGTCGCCGAACTCGGGGCCCCGCGTGTACACCAGCTTGAGGGCCATCTCCTCGCCCCCCTGCCAGTTGTCCAGCACGAGCTGGACGCAGCGTTCCCACGCCGCGCGGTCGGGCGGCGGCAGCTCCAGCATCGCGGCCGAGTGGTCGAGGCGGTCGAGGTGTGGCCCCAGCTCGCGGGGCTTCCCGTCCACCACCAGGATCGTCTCGAAGACGCCGTCGCCGCGGGTGACGCCCAGATCGTCCACCCGGATCAGCGGTGTCGTCGGATCGGCAAGGGTTCCGTCCAGCATCGCCAGCACGCGCATGACAAGAGCCTACGATTCAAGGTGTGGCAACCAACATCCAGGAGCTGAAATCCACGCTGCACGAGCGTGGGATGCGGATGACGCCCCAGCGTCAGCTCGTGCTCGACGCGCTGCTCGTGCTCGAGCACGCGACCCCCGAGCAGGTCTGCCACCACGTCCAGCGCTCGACCCCCAGCGTCAACATCACGACCATCTACCGCACGCTCGAGCTCCTCGAGGACCTCGGCATCGTGCGGCACACCCACCTCGGCCACGGCGCGCCCAGCTACTCGGTGCACGAGCACCAGCACGTCCACCTCGTCTGCCATCGCTGCGACACCGTCATCGAGGCGCCCCGCGAGCTGATGGACGACCTGCGCGGAACACTGCGCGCCCGCTTCGGGTTCTCACTCGATGCGAGCCATCTCGCGCTGTCCGGACTGTGTGCGAAGTGCCAGAAGGAGATCCAGTGATCCCGACCCCCGAAGGCTCGCCGGACGCTGGGATGCCGTGGCACTACGGCGACCCCTTCGCCGAGCAGCGGGCCGCGGCACGCAAGGTCGCGGTGGTGGATCGCGGCAACCGCGAGGTCATCGCGGTGACCGGGCCGGAGCGCCTGTCGTGGCTGCACCTGGTCATCTCCCAGCACATGACCGACCTGGCCGACGGCGCCGCCACCGAGGCCCTGGTACTCGACAGCCAGGGGCGTGTCGACACGCACATGGAGGTCGCGCATCTCGACGAGACCGTCTGGCTCGACGCCGACCCCGGCGCGCACGCGACCGGCGTCCGGGGCGGCACCCAGCCGCTCCTCGAGTACCTCCAGTCGATGGTCTTCTGGTCGAAGGTGGAGCTGCGGGACGCGACGGCCGAGCGGGCCGTGCTGACCCTGCTCGGTCCGCGGACCGACGAGGTGCTCACGAAGCTCGGCCTGCCGGTTCCCGGCCCGCACGGGGTGGCCGGTGACCAGCAGGTGATCGTCCGGCGCGGGGCACTGGGCGTCGACCTGCTCGTGCCCCGCGACGCCGGCTGGTGGGAACGGCTGACCGAGGCCGGCGCCCGGCCCATGGGCAGCTGGGGCTACGAGGCGTTCCGCGTCGAGGCGGCCCGGCCGCGCATGGCCGTCGACACCGACGACCGCACGATCCCGCACGAGGTCGGTTGGGTGCACGTCGCCGCGCACGTCGCCAAGGGCTGCTACCGCGGCCAGGAGACCGTGTCGAAGGTGCACAACGTCGGCCGGCCGCCGCGCCGGATGCTGCTGCTGCACCTGGACGGCTCGACCGAGGTACTCCCGGAGACCGGCGACCCCGTCGTGGTCGGCCGGGACGGGGAGGCCGGCGGGCGGACGGTCGGACGGGTCGGCTCGGTCGTCCGGCATCACGAGCTGGGCTCGGTCGCGCTGGCGCTGGTGAAGTACTCGGTGCCGCTGGACGCCGAGCTGCTGGTCGGCGCCGAGGACCGGGTGGTGCAGGCCGCCATCGACCCGGACGCGGTCCCCGAGGCCACGCCGGGACTCGGCCGCGAGGCCGCACGGAAGCTGCGCGGCTGATTAACATCCACGCCATGGCAGGCACCCAGGCAACACTGATCACCGTCGCGCCCACCGGCGCGGAGCTCGCCAAGGCCGACGTCCCCAACCTTCCCGTCACGCTCGACGAGCTGGTGGCGACCGCCCGGGACTGCGAGCGGGTCGGCGCGGCCATGATCCACGTGCACATCCGGGACGCGGACGCGAAGCCGACGCTCGACCTCGGCCGCCTGAAGGAGACCGTCGCGGCACTGCGGGCGGAGACGTCGCTGGTGGTGCAGCTGTCCACCGGCGGCGCGGTGACCGACCCGGAGGAGGACCGCCTGCGCGTGCTGGAGGCGATGCCGGACTCGGCGAGCTGCACGATGGGCACGGTCAACTTCGGCGACGACGTGTTCATGAACCGCTGGGAGTTCGTGGTCGAGCTGCACAGGCGGATGCGGGAGCGGAACATCGTGCCGGAGTACGAGATCTTCGACCTCGGCCACCTCGCCGCGCTGCACCGGCTGCTCAACGAGCACGGCCTGCCGGCCGGCGGCCACGTGCACGTCGACCTGGTCATGGGCGTCCCGGGCGGCATGCCGGGCGACGTGGCGACGCTGGTGGCGGCGCTGCGGCTGATGCCCGCCGGGGCCACCTTCTCCGCCACCGGGGTCGGCCGCACCTCGCTGCCGGTGCTGCTGGCGTCGCTCTCGGCAGGCGGCCACCTGCGGGTCGGCATGGAGGACACGGTGTCCTACGCACGCGGCGAGCGGGTGCGGGACAACGCGCAGCTGGTCGCCAGGGCAACGGGTCTGGCCAAAATCGCTCAGCGCCCGCCGATGTCACCGGCGGACGTACGTACCCTGTTGAACGTCGCGCAAAGCAACTGACGCTTCGTGGTTGGCGACGGGGCCATCGGTACCGGAGGATAAGCCTGTGATCGAAGTCCGTCCTGGGGGACGAAGGCGAATCGACCGCGTGCTCGCGCCGGACTATCTGCGAGACCTGAGCCAGCTCGACCTGGCAGAGGTCCGCGGCCGCCGCGACGACGCCGCGCAGGAGGAGACCGACCTCTCCTACCTGCGCAGGCTGCTGCACGGTCGGATCGACATCGTGAAGGCCGAGCAGAAGCGGCGGCGGGAGGGCGGGTCCAGCTCCGTCGTGGAGCGGCTCGCGGAGATCCTGGCGGACAACGTCGGGGGCAGGACGCCGTCGGGGTCCGGGCGGCACCAGTCCCTGGAGCCGTCCCGCGCGGAGGCGCACCGCCGGCACGTGGAGGCCCTGGTCTCCGACGCGGACCTGTCGGACGTGTCGTCCCTGCCGGACGAGCGGCTCGACCTGGCCCTGCGGACCTACGCGGCGGAGGAGGAGTCGGTCTCCAAGCGGCGCCGCGAGGTCCAGAAGGTCGTGGACGCCCTGAACGACGAGATCGGCGCCCGCTACAAGGCCGGCAGCGCCTCCGTGGACACCCTCCTGGCCGCCGAACGCGGCGATGACGGCGGTGACGGACGCCCGGCGTCGAACTAATCGTGGGCTGGTCGTGGGCGGGCGGGCTGGTCGTGGGCTAGTGTCCCGCGCCGGAAATCAGGCAACTAATTCGGCGGCCCAGCTTCCCGCTGGCGGCGTTGCCGGTTCGCCCAAGTACGACCCAGTACGAGGGCGAACCGGCGTCTTGCCAGCAGAAACCTGGATCCACCGACTTGATCACCGCATTTCCGGCGCGG
>NZ_DASQCC010000275.1:0-31336 GCF_035634895.1 Actinophytocola sp.
GAGCCGCTCGAACGGCACGTCCTGATGGGCGTAGGCATCCAGGCCACGTTCACGCACCCGGCCGACCAGCTCCCGGAACGACGGGTCGCCGTCCGTACTCACCCGCAGCACCAGCGTGTTCACGAAGAACCCGACCAGGTCCTCCAGTGCCTGGTCGGTGCGGCCGGCGATCGGGGTGCCGACGGGGACGTCCGTGCCCGCGCCGAGCCTGGTCAGCAGGGCGGTGAGGCCGGCGTGCACAACCATGAACACGCTGGCGCCGCAGTCGCGGGCCAGCTCGCCCAGTCCTCCGTGGAGGGTGGCGTCCCAGTCGAACGTGAAGAACCCGCCCCGGTAGGACGCGACCGCGGGGTGGGGGCGGTCGGTCGGCAGCTCGGTGCGGTCCGGCAGGCCGGCCAGCGCCTCGCGCCAGTAGTCCAGCTGGGCGTCCGTGTCCAGCTCACGTTGCCACAGCGTGTAGTCCGCGTACTGGACGGGCAGCGGCGCCCAGCCGGGGGCGCGACCCTTCGTGCGGGCCGCGTAGGCGGTGCCGAGGTCTCGCCAGAGCGGGGCCATGGACCAGCCGTCGGCGGCGATGTGGTGGAACACCAGGACGAGGAGGTGCTGCTCGGCGTCGAGCCGCAGCAGCTCCGCCCGGACGGGGATGCCGTTCTCCAGATCGAAGACGCGCCGGACGATCTCGTCCACCGAGCCGTCGTCCCTGGTGACCAGCTCGACGGTCGCCGAGTCCAGGATGTGCTGGTAGGGCACGCCGTCCACGGCCGGGAAGACCGTGCGGAGGGACTCGTGCCGCGCGACCACGTCGTTGAGCGCGGCCCGCAGCCCGGTCTCGTCGACGCGGCCCGTGAGCCTCAGCACCAGTGGGACGTTGTAGGTCGCGGAGCCGCCCTCGAGCCGGTGCAGGAACCAGAGTCGTTGCTGGGCGAAGGAAAGCGGGACCCGGTCGGGGCGGTCGGCCGCGACCAGCTCGGGGCGGTCCTCGGCGGCCGCCGTGCCGGCGAGCAGCTCGGCGAGGCCGGCCGGGGTCGAGGTGTCGAACACGGCGCGGATCGACAGCTCGGCGCCGAGAGCCTTGCGGATCCAGAGGAGCAGGCGGGTGGCGAGCAGGGAATGGCCGCCGAGTGCGAAGAAGTCGTCGTCCGCACCGACCGACGGGCGGCCGAGGACCTCGGCGAACATCTCGCAGAGCATCTGCTCGACGGGGGTGCGTGGGGCGCGACCGGTGGGCGCGGCCTGCGCTTCCGGGTCGGGCAGGGCGCGGCGGTCGACCTTGCCGGAGGCCAGCACGGGCAACCGGTCGAGCACGACGTACGCGGCGGGGACCATGTACTCGGGGAGGCGTTCGCGTGCGTGGGCGCGGAGGGTCGCGGCGAGCGTGCCGGACTCCCGGCCGCGGGACGGGTTGTTGGCGTAGGCGGACCAGGACCTGGTGACGTTGCCGGGGCGGTAGACGTGGTCGGGGGCCTCGACGGCGAAGACGGCGTCCAGGGTGTCCTCGGTGGCGGACCAGGTGACGGCGACCTGGTAGCCGGTGCGCTCGGCGAGGGTGAACAGGTCCTCGGGATCGACGCCGGTGAGACCGGGGACGTCACCGGCGAGGCGGCCGTTGGGGATGGCCGTGACGCGCAGGCGTTCGGGGCGCTCCTCGCGCAGGAGCTGTTCGGCGGCAACGAGATCGGCGGCCGTGTGTTCGGTGGCGGGCGGCGGCGGGGCCGACTTGCGCAGGACCGCGTCGTAGCGGTAGCGGGTCAGCTCGTTGTGTGCCTTGCCGCGTTTGAGCTCGACGTCGGTGGTTCCGCCCAGGTGCTTCGCCAGTGCCGCGAAGAAGTCCGGGTCCACCAACAGCTCGCCTTCGTGGCTGCGGCCGGTCGCGGCGGCGAAGATCGCCAGCAGGCGGGCGTTCCGGATGTCGCCCAGGAAGATCCGGCCGCCCGGGGCCAGCAGGTCGTAGGCCTTGCGGACGACGTCGACCAGGTACTCCACGCTGGGGAAGTACTGCGCCACGGAGTTCATGACGATCGTGTCGAAGTAACCCGCCGGCACGTAGCCGAGATCGTGCGCCGGCCGGCACTCCAGGTGGATGCGTGGCTCGTGGCCGACCTCGCGCAGCAGGTTCTCGACCGCCCGCTCCGAGAGGTCCACGCCCCAGTACGCCTCGACGTGCGGCGCCACCCGGGACAGGATCAGGCCGCTGCCCACCCCGATCTCGAAGACGCGTTCCGGTCGCAGGGCCATGATCCGGTCGATGGTCGCGGCATGCCACTCCCGCATCTCGGCGAGCGGGATCGGGGAGCCGTCGTAGCTGGAGTTCCAGCCGACGAAGTTCTCCTCCAGGCCACCCCTGCCGGTGAACACGTCCTCGTGCAGCTCCCGCCACTCGCCGACGTGTGCCTCCTCCGCCGCCGCGTCGCGGCCCGCCACCACCGCCGCGTACGCGACCAACCGACCGTCCCGCGCGACGACCACCGACTGCGCCACCGAAGGGTGCTCGGTCAGCACGGCCTCGATCTCACCCAGCTCGATGCGGTAGCCGCGAATCTTGACCTGATCGTCCGCACGACCCAGGAACACCAGCCGACCGTCCGGCAACCAACGAACCAGATCCCCCGTGCGATACAGACGGCCACCAGACCCGAACGGGTCAGCCACGAACCGCTCCGCGGTCAACGACGGCCGCCCGAGATAGCCCCGGGCCAGACCCGAGCCACCCAGGTACAACTCCCCCACCACACCCGGCGGCACCGGACTCAGCCCACCATCCAACACATACGCTCGCGTGCCCGGGTCCGGGACACCAATCGGCACCACGGACCCGCCCGGCACGCACGCGCCGAGCGTCGAGTTCACCGTCGCCTCGGTCGGACCATACGCGTTGAACATCCGCCGGCCCGGGGCCCAGCGCGCCACCAGCTCGGGAGACACACGTTCGGTACCAGCCAGCAGCACCGAGTCACGCGGGAGGTCCAGATCCGGCGGCAGCTCGGCCAGCAACGCGGGCGGCAGAATCATGAAGTCGACACCGTGCTCATGCACGTACGACGTCAACGCCTCGCCCGCCACGCGCCGCTCCGCCGGCACGACCACCAGCCGCCCGCCAGACAGCAACCCGAGACACAGATCCCAGAACGCCACGTCGAAGCTCGGCGACGCAAACTGCAACACCCGGCTGCGCGGCCCCACCCCGAACCGCTCAACCTGCGTCGCCACCAGCTTCGCGACCCCGGAGTGCGACACGACGACGCCCTTGGGACGGCCCGTCGAGCCGGACGTGTAGATCACGTACGCCGCGTTGCCGGGCGTGATGGGCACGGCTGGGTCCTCGGGCGACGCGGCCGCGAGCCGGTCCTCGTCCAGGGTCGTGACCACGCACACCGGCGAGGCGTCGGCGAGCATGAACGCCCGGCGCTCGGCGGGTAGGGCGGGGTCGAGCGGGAGGTACGCGGCACCCGCCTTGAGCACCGCCAGCTCGGCCACGATCATGTCCGGCGAGCGCGGGACCGACAGCGCCACGACGCGTTCCGGGCCGGCGCCCTGGGCGATCAGCAGGTGCGCCAGGCGGTTCGCGCGCTCGTCCAGCTCGGCGTAGGTGAGCGACCGGTCCTCGCAGACGACGGCGACGGCGGTCGGGTCGCGGCGGACCTGCTCGGCGAACAGGTCCGGCACGGTGCGGAGCGGGGTCGTCAGTGCCGTGTCGTTCCAGCCGACGAGGATCTGGTCGCGCTCGTCGGCACGCAGGAGGTTGAGGCGGCTGACCGGGCAGGCCGGCCGGGCCCGCGCGTCGGCGAGGAGGGTGTCGAGGCGCCCGAGCAGCTGGTCGAGGAGGGCCGCGTCGAGCTGGTCCGGGCGGTAGGTCACGGACAGCCGCGTGCCGTCGAGTGACGTGGTGATCGAGTCGTCCGGCGATCCGGCGACCCGGTCTCGGGCCGTCGCGAAGCCGGGGTCGTCGCCGAGCACGCCGGTGACGCCGGTGAACCGGGCCAGGAGCACCGCGACGGCCGTCCGGAGCGTCTGGTCGTCGTACGGCTCGGCCAGGTCAAGGTGGGTTGTCGCGGTTTCCTCCACCGCTTCGCGACCAGACACGCGCGCCACGCCTCCCCGACTTCCGAACCGATGACTTAGGGCAGCCTAACAACACTTAGGTTAGGAAGCCCTAATGCTAGGTTTCACTGCGTGGGAACTGACGGCGCCAAGCGGGTGCCTTTACAGGCGCTGGGCCTGCTCGTGGCCGTGCTCGCGCTGGTCGTGCTGTGCCTGCTGAGCATCTGGCTGGGCTCGAAGGAGATCAGCGTCACGGCCGTGTGGCAGGTGCTGTGGCGCGACGACGGGTCGGCGGACGCGGTGGTCATCCACAGCGTCCGGATCCCGAGGACGCTGCTGGCGGTGGCGGTCGGGGCCGCGCTCGGGCTGGCCGGCGCCCTGATGCAGGCGCTGACGCGTAACCCGCTGGCCGAGCCGGGGCTGCTGGGGGTCAACGCGGGGGCGGCGTTCTCGATCGTGTTCGCCATCGCGGTGCTGGGCGTGACGTCGCTGTACAGCTACATCTGGTTCGCGTTCGCCGGGGCGCTGGGGGCGAGCGTGGTGGTGTACGTGCTGGGGAACCGGGGGCGGACGGAGGCATCGCCGGTGCGGCTGGCGCTGGCCGGGGTGGCGGTGACGGCGTTGCTGACGTCGTTCACGAGCGCGTTGGTGCTGACGGACCCGGTGGCGCTGAACCGGTACCGGTTCTGGTCGGCCGGGTCGCTGGCGGGGCCGGTGTCCGGGTCGCTGGTGCGGGTGGCGCCGTTCCTGGTGGTGGGAGCCGTGCTGGCGCTGGCCGCCGCGCCGGCGCTGAACAGCATGGCACTCGGCGACGACACGGCGAAGGCGCTCGGGCGGCGGCTGGGGCTCGTGCGTGCGCAGGGGGTGGTGGCGGTGACGCTGCTGACCGGCGGGGCGGTCGCGGTGGCCGGGCCGATCATGTTCATCGGGTTGGTGATCCCGCACATCGCGCGGTTCGTCACCGGGCCGGACCACCGGTGGCTGCTGCCGTACTCGATGGTGCTGTCGCCGTGCCTGCTGCTGGTCGCGGACATCGTCGGGCGGGTGGTGACGAGACCGGCGGAGACGCAGGTGGGCATCGTGGTGGCGCTGATCGGGGCGCCGTTCTTCATCGCGCTGGTCCGCCGGCGCCGACGTCTGGCGGAGCTGTGACGGCCCCACTCGCGAGGGGCACACGGCCGGCCGGTGGCCCTTCCCGACACGTGGTTCGGGTGGTGGCGTGGTGATGCTGACTCGTGCGCATGGGCGGACCACGTTTCAGGTGGGTCCGGTTTCCGGGGTGCTGCGGCCGCGGATGATCCTCGTCGGCGCCGCGCTCCTGGTCGTGACGCTGGCGCCGTTCTGCTACGGCATGACCATCGGCAGCTTTCCCATCAGCCTGCCGGGGGTCGTGCGGGCGATGTTCGGTGCGGGTGACCCCGGCGCGGTGTACATCGTGCGGGACCTGCGGTTGCCGCGGGCGCTGGCCGGGTTGCTGGCGGGGCTGGCGTTCGGCATGGCGGGGGCGATCTTCCAGACGGTGACCCGCAACCCGCTTGCCAGCCCGGACATCGTGGGCGTCAACGCGGGGGCGGCGGCGCTGGTCGTCGCGGGGATCACGTTCGGGTTCGGCTCCGCGACGGTGCTCGGAGTCATCGGCGGGTTGGGCGCCGGGCTGCTCGTGTACGTCCTGTCCTGGCGGCGCGGGACGACCGGGTACCGGTTCATCCTGGTCGGGGTCGGGGTGGCCGCGATGTGTGCGAGCATCACCGACTTCCTGATGACCAAGGCGCAGGTCTTCGAGGCACAGCGGGCCATGGGGTGGCTGGTGGGCAGCCTGAACGACCGGGACTGGTCGCAGGTCCAGCCGCTGGCGATCGTGCTGGCGGTGTTGACCCCGGTCGCGGTGTTCCTCGGCCCGTGGGCGCGGCAACTGCAGTTGGGGGACGAGGTCGCGCTCGGGCTGGGCACGCCGGTGCGGGCGGCGCACCTGGCGTTGCTGGTGACCGGGGTCGGGATGGCGGCGTTCGCGACGGCGTCGGCCGGCCCGGTGCTGTTCGTGGCATTGGTGGCACCGCAGATCGCGCAGCGGTTGACGGGAATGGCGTGGCCGCCGGTGCTCGTGTCCGGGCTGACGGGCTCGGCGGTGATCCTGGCCGCCGACGTGGTCGGCCGGCACATCCTGCCGTCCGCTCAGCTTCCGGTCGGCGTGGTGACGGGAGCGCTCGGCGCACCCGTTCTGCTGTGGTTGCTGACCCGGCGATAATCGTCCACATTCCGCGGCTCCGCGGTAAACACCGAGTTCAGTTGAGCGCTTTGATGTCGAAAAGATCCCACAGAATTCCGATATGGTCGGGCATATCCATCCAGACGAGCTCCATCGGCGCGGGACGGTTGTCGAAACGGGCCAGCGCGGCCCGGGCGGACTCGTGGACGGAGTGTGCGGTCCGACGGCTGACCGGATCGCGGCGGTAGAGGACGGCGGCGCGGTCGTCGACCTCGATGATCTCCATGCCCCACGCGAAGACCAGGTTGTGGTCGGCCGCGCTCGCGAGCGTGAAAAGCCTGCCGTACATCAGAGTTCTCCTTCGTGTCGGCGCGCGGACCCGATGGCCGCACCGATGGCGAGGCGGATGTGCTCGGCCACCTCGGCGGTGACCGCGACGGGCTCCGGCGACGTGATGCGCAACGACACCCGACCGTCCGGAAGGGACTCCGCGACGAAGAGGTCGAGGACGGCCCAGCTACCCACGGCCCACCTCCAGTACGTTCTGATTACCGGCAATTCTGAGTGCTACGTGTTCATTCGCACAATGCCCCTATCGAGCGATTGCGTTGCCACCCATTTGCACATCTAGAATTGCTACGTGGCAGTTATCAGTGGCACCGCGGAATCACGCGACCTGGGCACGGAACTCCGGCGACTACGCAAGGATGCCGGCCTGAACACGAGAGTCATGGCCGAACGCGCGGGCGTGTCGAACGCGAACATTTCCTTCTGGGAGACTGGTAAGCGCCTCGTACCACTGGAGCGGTTGACCGCTCTACTGGATGCACTCAGCGTCACCGATGACGAGCGGGAACGCATCATCGGGTTGCGGCGCAAGGCTGATGGCCCCGGCGAGCTGACTACGGGATCGACCAACATCGGCCAACGCCTGACCAGGCTGATAGAGCTGGAACGCACCGCCACCCGGATCACCCATGTCCAGCCGTTGCTCATCCCAGGTCTCCTGCAGACCAGCGAGTACGCCCGAGCGGTACTCGGCGAGGACGACCCGGACGTGGACACGAAGGTGGCGCTGCGAGCCGGCCGCCGCGACGTGATCACCCGCCGGCGGAACCCCGTGAACTTCCTGGCCCTGATCGACTCCGAGGCGCTGGTCCGGCCGGTCGGCTCGCCGGAGGTGATGGCCGACCAGCTCGACCATCTGGCGAAGATGGGCGAGCTGCCGAACGTGACCATCCAGATCGTGCCGAGCACGGCGCCTGGCTACCACCCGATGCTCGCCGGCCCGTTCGTGATGTTCGAGTTCCTGACGGCGCCACCCATCGTGCTGCTGGAACACCATCGCACGAGTGCCTTCATCTGGGACCGGGAGAGCGTGGCGGCATACCTCTCCGCACCGGCGGAAATCCAACGAATGGCCCTTGGTCCGGAACGGTCACTGCAGATGGCCAAGGAAATCGCGAAGGCAATGGAGACAACATGACCACGGCCACCCGGTGGCGCAAGTCCAGACTCAGCGACGCGCAGGACACCTGCGTCGAGCTGGCACACACCGGCGACGCGGTGCGGGACAGCAAGAACCCCGCCGGGCCCACACTCACCGTCGACACCCTCCCCCTGCTCACCGCGGTCAAGAACGGTCACCTCGACCAGCCGACCAGCTGAGCGGGGAGCGCCGGCGCCTCGGTTCTCCTCACATCACCTGGCGATCGGCCCGCGGAAGCCAGTGTCTGGTGGGGTCGTAGGGCTCGTAGGTGGTCTCGACGTACTCGATCAGCCTCGGCAGCGCCGGGTGACGGTTGTCGCGGTGCCACACCATCGACCACGGGTAGACCGGCGTCGGGTCGACGATGGGGATGCGCACGATCCCCGCGTGCCAAGGGATTCGCATGAACTCGCCGCCGAAGAAGTGGCGGTTCTCCGATGCCGCCACGGTGTCCAGGAGGTGGTCCAGGCCGAAGTTCGGGCCTCCGGTGTCGATCGTCAGTGGGAACTCACGCCGCATCTCCTCGTACAGGTCCGCCCATTCGGTGTCCGGGTTGTAGCCGGGCAGCCAGGTGACCGAGTCCGTCAGCTCCGCCAGGCGGACCTCGGGGCGGGTGGCCAGCGGGTGTCCGCGACCGCAGACGAGCTGGTGCGGGTCCAGGCAGGCGGGGGTGTGCGCCAGCTGTGGGGCCAACTCCCCCGCCACCCGGGCGAACGCGGCGTCGATCGTGCCGCGGAGGAGCGCCTCCCTGGCCGTCCGGCCGCCCGTGCCGCCGGTCACTATGTGGATCTCCACGTCGTCGTTCGTCTCGTGGAACGCCCTGATCAGCTCCGTGGTCGCCAGGCGGGTGCCCAGCACGTCCACCCGCAGGGGGCCGGTCCGCACCGCCGCCTTCGCCTGGTCGGCCAGTGCCACCAGTGCTCTAGCGTGCGGGAGGAACGTCGCGCCGTCCTTCGTCGGCACCGTGCCGGTGGGGGCGCGGTCCAGCAGCGTGGCGCCGAGGGCCGCCTCCAGCTTCGCGACCCGCTTGGACACCGCCTGCTGCGTCAGGCCCAGCCGGTCCGCCGCCGCGCCGAAGTGCAGCTCGTCCGCCACGGCCACGAACGCGCGAACCGCGCCAAGGTCCAGTTCCACACCGGGACAGTAGCTTCGACTTCGAGGCACGGTTTCGAGGCACGGTTTCGAGGCACGGTTTCGAGGCACAATGAGGTCGGTGACCCGGCCGACCTCTCTACGGCCGGGTCGCCGTTAAGTTCACGTCGTATACCATCGGGGCACGATGAGCGACACACGCACGGACGAGCGGCTGGCGGTCGCGCTGGTCGGCCTGGCCCACCAGGTGCTGCACCTGTTCACCGAGGTCGGCCGGGCGCACCGGCTCAGCCAGCAGCAGGTGCGCCTCCTGTGCGCCATCAACGCCTACGGCGACGTCGGCATGTCCGAGCTGGGCCGCCTGCTACAGCTCGAGAAGTCCAACGTCAGCAACCTCGTCGACCGGCTGGAGCAGCGCGGGCTCGTCGTCCGCACACGCGACGCGCACGACCGCCGGGTGACCTACGCCGAGCTGACCGATGAGGGGCGCGAGCTGGCGGTGGGGTGCCACGCCGAGGTCGTCGCCCAGTTGAACCTGCTGGCCGGCAAGCTTCCCGTCCCGGACCGGGACCATCTGGCCGACGCCGTAGGCCGGATGATGCAGTAGGTAGCGCTGCGTGATCAGGCCCGCGTTTTCGTTCGTATAGCTGGGTTAACCGCACCCCTCTGGTGGCGGCTTGTCCTGGCGGGGGTCGATCCAGAAGGCTTCCCACGAGCCCATTGGCGGCGATTGGGGATGACGCATGTCCAGACGTTTGCGCGCGGGACTGACAGCCGGCCTGCTGGTTGCCGGGTTCGCCTTAGCCGGCGCGCCGGTCGCGGACGCGACCGTGCAGCAGGGCATCGGGATCGCGACCAGCCCGGCCCAGCCGTACAAGGGCAACCCCGACGCCGCCGACTGGCTCGGTTCCTATGTGGTGAACGGAAAACAGGTCTTCTGCGTGCAGTTCGCCTACCTCGCGCCGGACAGCGACGAGCTGTACCAGCCGGGCACGCCGCTGCGGACCAAGTGGGACACCCCGCTCCCGCCGGACGTCGCCGCCGACATCTCCTACCTGTTGCTGCGTTACGGCGACACGAAGAAACCCGACGAGGCCGCGGCGCTCGCGCACCTGCTGCACACCTGGACGGCGGGGCCGCAGTCCCCGGACCAGCTGGCCCCGACGAACGACTTCCGGCACATCGCCTACGACGCGCCGTTCCACCTGGCCAAGCTGCCCGCGAGCGCGCAGGCGGCCGTGCAGACCCTGACCGCCGACGCCGCCACGAACCGCGGGCCGTGGACGGCCACGGTGGTCGCGCCGACCGTGCCGCTGACCATCGGCGCCACGGCCGACTGGGGCATCTCGATCAAGAACGCGGCGGGCAAGGTCGTCCCGAACGTGCCGGTGACGGTCACCGCCACCGGCGCCACTTTCCCTGACGCGGCGGGAAAACCGGTCACCACGGGCACCATCACCACCGGCACGTCAGACTTCGTGCTGAAGGTGACGCCGACCGACACGTCCCCGAAGATCGACATCAAGCTCGCGTCGCCGGCCGAGGTGCCGACGGTCCAGCAGGCCGTGCAGCTCGACGCCCAGCGCATCGTCAGCACCGGCGGGGAGAAGCAGCTGGCCGCGTCGGGCCAGGCGTCCGCGTCACCGCCGCCGACGACCACCACGCCGCAGCTGCCGAGCCAGATCCCGGCCGGTGGCTCGCCGGACGCGCCGGTCGCGCAGGCCGCGATGAGCAGCACCCTGTCGGGCGGCGCGATCGCCGGGCTCCTCGGCGCGCTCGTGCTGGCCGGGCTGGTGCTGTGGCAGCTGGTGCTGCGCAGGCGCGAGCGGGTCTGAGCGTGGCGGGCCGGCACCGGAGGCGACGCCGCGGGTTGCGGCGTGCCGCGGTGCCGGCCGCCGCGGGCGCGGTGCTGCTCGCGACGGCGATCGCGGCCGGCGCGGGGCCGGACTCGGTCGCCGGCTCGCCGACGGCCGCGGCCGAGGGCGTGAAGCGGGCGCTCGTCGCCGCCAAGCCGACGCCCCGCCAGTCGCCGCCGCCGACGACGACCACACCTCCCCCCGCCACGACCGAGACTCCGGCCACCCGGCCCGAGAAGGCGCAGCCGAACAACACGGTGCGGCTCGTTCGCGGTGGGACGGCCACGTTGGTGCCCATGGACGTCGTGAACGGCGTGCTGCCCGTGCCCGAAGGCGTCCGGCAGGCCGCGTGGTGGGGTGCGACCCTCGACGCGCGGAACGGGGCGACCGTGCTCGCCGGGCACGTGAACTGGCACGGCGCGACCGGGCCGTTCGCCGAGCTGTGGCAGTCGAAGGCCGGCGACGTCGTGACGGTGATGGACAAGGACGGCAAGTCGTACCGGTTCCAGGTGCGGCAGGTGGAGACCGTCCACAAGGACCAGTTGCCGAGCCGCGCGCAGGAGCTATTCGGCCAGGACGGCGAGCACCGCCTGGTACTGGTGACCTGCGGCGGCCGTTGGGTCGGCGGGGCGGAAGGCTACGAGGAGAACCGGGTCGTCATCGCGTCACCGGTCTGATGCCGCGGAACTCGTGTGCGCTCCCGGTGACCAGCTTTGGGAGCGCACACGAATCACGCGTGGGTCACGCGGCCACCCAGAAGGCGTAGTCCGCGGTGTAGGGGACCGACACGGTGGTGCCATCGGTACAGGTGCCGGCCGGGGCGACGCCGCCGGTGGTGTTCAGGCGCTGGATGTAGGTGACGTCGGCGAAGATGCCCGGGCCGCGGTTGCCGGTGGACTTCAGCAGCAGCTGCGGGATCGCGTCCGGCACCGGGGAGTTGGCCTGCGCGGAGGCCGTGACGGAGCTGCCGTCCCGCGTCGAGGTCCACACCGGACCCTTCGAGTGGAGCACCTCGGCGCGCCCCCGGTTGCGCAGGATGGCGTCCGGCTGGAGGAAGACCCACGCGCCGGCGGTGCACTGGTAGGTCTGCACGCCCTCCGCCGGCATGACGGCGGTGCGCTTGTTGCCGTCGGGCACCTTGATCGCCTCGGGGACCGGGTCGCGGTGCGTCGTCGCCGCACCGGCCGTACTGGCCGCTCCCCCGATGCCGACCGCCACCAGCGCGGCGACGGCCAGGCTCACCATGACTCGACTCATGTTGTACGCACTCCAGGTTCTGGACTCACGTGCCGGCGTTTTGCCGTCACGTCGCAATCACGAGTACGCATCGCGGGCGCGTTCACGTCGTTACGCGTTCGTTGCCCAGAATTCAGCTCGTGGACGCGCCGATGCCGGTCACCGAGCGGACTTCCAGCTCGTCGGAGCGTTCCTCGTCCGCGCGGTCCCGGCTCAGCACGGTGCCGAGGAATCCGAGGAGAAACGACAGTGGGATGGAAACAATTCCCGGGTTGTTCAGTGGGAACAGGTGGAAATCCACACCCTTGACGAACGAGGTCGCACCGCCGGAGAACACCGGCGAGAACACGATCAGGAGCAGGCACGACCCCAGCCCGCCGTACATCGAGAACAGCGACCCGGTCGTGTTGAACCGCCGCCAGAACAGCGTGTACAGGATCGTCGGCAGGTTCGCCGACGCCGCCAGCGCGAACGCCAGCGCCACCAGCGACGCCACGTTCTGCCCGATCGCCAGGTAGCCGCCCACGATCGACAGCAGGCCGATGACCACCGCGGTCATCCGCGCGACCCGCAGCTCCGAGCCCGGCGCCGGCCGGCCGTGCTTGAGCACGTTCGCGTAGACGTCGTGGGCGAAGGACGCGGACGCGGTCAGCGTCAGCCCCGCCACCACCGCGAGGATCGTGGTGAACGCGACCGCCGCCACGATCGCCAGCAGCACGGACCCGCCGACCGAGAACGCCAGCAGCGGCACCGCCGAGTTCTCCTTGCCCGGCGCGGACATGATCGTCTTCGAACCGACCACCGCGCTCGCGCCGTAGCCGATGACCAGCGTGCAGCCGTAGAACAGCACCATCGCCCAGGTCGCCGACAGCACCGAGCGCCGGGCCTGCAGCGCGTCGGGCACGGTGTAGAAGCGCATGAGCACGTGGGGCAGCGCGCCCGCGCCGAGCACCAGCGCGAGCGACAGCGACACGAAGTCCAGCTTGCTGGTCTCCGACTTGCCGTACTGCGCGCCCGGCTGGAGCATCTGGTCGCCGAGGGCGTTGTTGCCGGCGGCCCGGTTGAGCAGGTCGGACAGGCTGAACCCGAACTTGCCCAGCAGGAACACGGTCAGCAGGAGCACGCAGACGAGCAGCAGGCTGGCCTTGATGATCTGCACCCAGGTGGTGCCCTTCATCCCGCCGACCAGCACGTAGAAGATCATGACCGCGCCGACGGCGACGATGACCAGGGCCTGACCACCGCTGGACCGGACATCCAGCAGCAACGAGATCAGCACGCCCGCGCCGGCCATCTGGGCGAGCAGGTAGAACGCCGAGATCACCAGGGTCGAGTTGGCCGCGGCCGCGCGGAGGGGCCGCTGCCGCATCCGGAAGGCGACCACGTCACCCATCGTGAACCGGCCTACGTTGCGGAAGCGCTCGGCGATCAGCAGCAGCGGGAGGAGCCACGCGACCAGGAAGCCGATCGAGTAAAGAAAGCCGTCGTAGCCGTGTACCGCGATGGCGCCGGCGATGCCGAGGAACGACGCCGCGGAAAGGTAGTCACCGGACAGCGCGATGCCGTTCTGCACCCCGGTGAAAGCACCGCCGGCCGCGTAGTAGTCGGCGGTGGTGGTGTTCCGGCTGCTCACCCGGTACACCACGAAGAGGGTCACCGCGACGATCGCGACGAAGATGCCGATGTTGAGTAGCGGCTCGCCGTCCATGCTCAGTCCTCCCCGGCGAACCGGCGCAGTCTGTCGATCTCCGGATCCACCTTTGTCCTGGTGAACCGCGCGTACCACAGCATGATCACGACCGTGGTGACGAACTGGGACAGTCCGAGCAGCAGTCCGACCGTGACACTGCCGAGCGCACGCCGGGCCATGAAGTCGTGCGCATAGGCCGCGAGCAGCACGTAGGTCATGTACCAGACGAAGAACAGCACGCTCACGGGGAAGATGAACCGGGTGAGCCGGCGGCGGACCCGCACGAAGTCGGGGTGCTCCCGAATCGCCGCGTAGCTCGGCTTCGCATTCTCGTCCGGACCGAACCCCGTCGAGAAATCGTTTACCGCCGGCTCGAAGGCAACGTATTTCTCCGGCTCCGGCGCATGCGTGAACGCCGACGCTTGGGTCATGGGGATTCCCTTCCAACGAAGCTTGCGAAAGCGTAACGAGCGCGCGCCCATAGTCAAGGCCTCGTTGGGTTCGAAACTTTCGGCATACAGTAAGATCGAGAAAACCAGTTGCCAAAATTGGTCTGGCAACGGAGAGTGCTCAGTCGGTGGCATAAACGGAGCTTGAAAATAGCGGTGTCGAATCCCTAAATTGACTGGGATTGTCGGGACGGCCGGGCGTGCCCGAGAAGCCAACGCCGTGGGTGAGGTGCATCTCGTGAGCTCGGTCCAGGCGAGCGGGCCCGAGCCGGTCGCTCGTCGGAGTACGTGGTGGTCGGCGACGGTCCAGTGGCGGAACTGGCCGCTGCTGGTCAAGCTGGGTGTGGTGCTCGTCGTGCCCGTCGTGAGCGCCCTGGTCCTGGGGGTCCTGCGGGTCGAGGCGGACGTCAGCCTGGCCAGGTCCTACTCCGCGACCGAACGCGTCGCGGCACTGCGCACCCAGTTCGTCTCGGTGCTGGCGGCCGTCGAGCGCGAGCGCAACGAGGCCCTTCGGGCGGGCGGACAGCTCGACCCGGCCGCGAAGGCGACCGACCGGGCCGTCGCCGCGATGAAGGAGGTCGTCCGGCGCGACCCCGGTCTCGGCGATCCGACCTCCGGCTACGGCGCGCTCGTCCGCGCGCTCGACACCCTGCCCCTGGCCCGGCGGCAGGTGACGTCCGGCGCGGACGGGCTCATCGTGCTCAGCGCGTACAACGCCGTGGTCAACCCGGTGCTGGAGTACGACCGCTCACTGGTGGGCCGGTTCCCCGCCGAGGACCTGGCCGCCACGTCGCTCGCGCTGTCCGAGCTGCAGGGCATGAGCGAGCAGGTCGCGTTGCAGCAGGTGATCGGCAACATGGCCCTGCGGGACCGCGTCCTGCCCGATGCCGCGAGGCAACTGCTGCTCGAGGCCGACGTCCGGTTCGACGACAAGCTCGAGGACTTCCAGGCACAGGCCCCGCCCGCCCTGGCCACCCGCTACCAGGATGCCGTCGAGGGCGACAACGTGATCGCGTACCTGCGGCTCGTGGACGCCCTGCGCACCACCGACCCGGCCGCGCTGCCGTTCAACCAGGAACAGTGGAACACGAACTCGAACGCGTCGTTCACGCTGATGACCGACCTGACCCGGCAGGCGGCGAACAGCCTGCGGTCGGACTCGGCCGCGCTTGCGGAGAGCGTCAGCAACCGCGCGGGCCTGGAGTCGGTGCTGCTCCTGTCGATGGTGCTGCTGGCGGCGGGCATCGGGGGCGGTCTCGGGCGGTACCTGCTGCGTTCGGTCGGCCTGCTGCGGCGGACCGCGCTGGCCGTGGCGAACGAGCGGCTGCCGGCGGCCGTGGTGAGCATCCGAGCTGGTGAGAAGGTCGAGATCGAGCCGGTGCCGCTGCGGTCGACCGAGGAGTTCGGCCAGCTGGCCCGCGCGTTCGACGCGGTGAACGGCCAGGCCGTGCGGTCCGCCGCCGAGGAGGCGAGCCTGCGCAGCAACCTGGCGAACATCTTCACGAACCTGTCGCGGCGCAGCCAGGGGCTGGTGGAGCGGCAGCTGCGGCTGATGGAGCAGCTGGAGCAGAAGACCGAGGACCCCGACCAGCTGGAGAACCTGTTCAAGATCGACCACCTGGCGACGCGGATGCGGCGCAACAACGAGAACCTGATGGTGCTGTCGGGCACCGGGCTGCTGCGCCGGTTCGCCGAGCCCATGCCGCTGCCGGACGTGCTGCGTGCCGCGATCTCCGAGGTGGAGCACTACCAGCGGGCGGTGGTCCGGTCGGTGCCGGACGTGCGGATCGCCGGCTACGCGGCCGGTGACCTGATCAGGTCCATCTCCGAGCTGATCGAGAACGCGACGGCGTTCTCGCCGCCCGACGCGCAGGTGACGGTGGTGAGCCGGCTGCTGCAGGACGGGTCGGCGGTGGTGGACATCGTCGACAAGGGCGTCGGCATGGGCGAGAAGGAGCTGGCGGAGGCCAACCAGAAGATCACCGGTGGCGGCGGCGTGGACGTGCCGATCTCGCGGCAGATGGGGCTGTTCGTGGTCGGGCGCCTCACCGCGCGGCACGGGATTCACGTGCGGCTGATTCCGCGGGTCGATGGCGGGTTGTGTGCCTCGGTGCTGGTGCCGGCGGGGTTGGTGAACATCGGCGACCCAGGTCAGACCGCCGCGTTCGAGCTGCCCTCGTTCGGGCAGGACGGGCCGGCGTCGGCGGCGGAGTGGTCGCAGGTGCGGTCGGTCGCGGCGGTCGACGAGCCGGATCCCGGGACCGGGTTGTCGGCGCCGACCGCGTCGGGGGGCACGCGGGCAAGGGGCGAGCGGACGGACGAGTCGTGGCTGACGACCGCCGCCGGGCAGGCGCCGGCCGACCGGGGCGGTACTGCCGGTAGCGCCGGTCCCGAGCGGTCGGTGGCGGCGAGCTGGCTGCAGGCCGCGAAGAAGGCGGAGTCCGGGGACACCGGCGAGTTCGCGGCGATCAACTGGCTGGACGGCGCCCGGGAGCAGGCGGCCGGCGGGCCGGGCGAGCGACCGGCGGGCCCCAACTGGCTCGAGGCGGCACGCGGCGGCGCGCAGGCACCGGCGCACACCGGCGAACCACCGACGGCGGCGAACTGGCTCGAGGCCGTGAAGAAGGCCGAGTCGACCACCCCCGGCGACGCCGCGGGCTGGCCGGCCGCGAGCGGCGACGCCGAACCGCCGGCCGTCGCCCTGCCCGACCCACGCCCGGCGATCAGCGAACCCGAGTCACCGAAGCGGCCGGAGCCGGGCGGACTGCCCAAGCGGATCCCCGGCAGGGCTGCGGTGCCGGCCGCCTACTCCGACGACTCGCGACCGCCGGCCGGTCGGCCGGCAGCCACGAAGGAACCCGAACCGGCCCCCGGCGGCGAGCCGGAGCCGGCCGGGAAGGCCACGAACGCCGGCCGGCGCGGGACGTCCGGTGCCGAGGCACCGGCGCCCGGCGCGGCCGAGTCGACCAGTGTGCTGGAGCCGGTGCGCTCGGCCGAAGGCGCCGGATCGGACGAGCGGACGGCAACCGAGAGGTCCGAGCCGGCCGCCGGGGACGACGCGCCGACGCAGGTCGGCCTCCCCGCCGTGGTCCTCGGCGAGACCGCGGCTTCACGTTCACTTCCCTCCTACGAGGAGTTCGAGCCGGTCGAGGTGGCCAGGCAGCTCGAGTCCGCGGGGATCGCCGTCACCCTGCCGGAGTTCCCGGCGGCCAGCACGCCCGCCTCGATCCTGTTCGCGGACAACACGATGGGCGGGGACGGTGGCGAGGCCGCGGTCGGGCGGGAGCCGGGGTTCTCCTGGCTGCGCACCAGGGCCGGCGCACCGGCGAGACCACCGCGACCGCAACCGCCGGAGCCGCCGGTCGTCACCACCGGACCGGCCGGGCTGCCCAAGCGGGTGCCGAGGGGGCACCTGCAGGGCGCGGCGCCGCGTGGGCAGTCGGCCGCCCCGGCGCAGCCGCCCGCCGCGACCCGGGACGCCGCACGGGCGCGAGGGTTCATGAGCGGCTTCCAGGCCGGCATCCGCCAGAGTGAGAACCGCGAAGGGGAATCTGGATCATGACGGGTGCGCACAGGGCGGACGAGACCCGCCAGGTCGGGCAGTTCGGCTGGCTGGTCAACAGTTTCGCGGACAACGTGCCCGGCGTGGCGCACGCGGTGGTGGTGTCGGTCGACGGGTTGCTCCTGACCGGTTCCAACCGCCTGCCGCTCGACCGGGCCGAGCAGATGGCGGCCATCTCGGCCGGGCTGGTCAGCCTGAACATCGCCGCGGCCAAGCTGCTCGGCGCGGACGAGGTCGTCCGTGCGGTCGTCGAGATGGACCTCGGCGTGTTGCTGCTGACCTCGATCAAGGACGGCTCGTGCCTCGCGGTGCTGGCGGTCCGCGACTGTGACATCGCGCAGGTGGCGTACGAGATGACCGTTCTGGTCGACCAGGTCGGCCAGATCCTCACCCCGCAGCTGCGTGCCGCGCTTGCCGCCGGCTGAGGCACGCCATGAGCTCCGGTGACGAGCCCGAGTCCACGTTCGCGGACGTCTTCAACGGCCTCATGGGCGTCAACCGCCCCCACAAGCGACCCGGCCCGCAGGCGCGGGAACAACCGAAACCCGAGGCGGTGCCGCTGTTCGAGGAGGCACCCCGCGAGGAGAACGCCGCCAGCGTGCGTGCCTACGCATGGACGGGCGGCCGCACCAGGACGAGCGGCCAGCTGGAGATCGAGACGCTCATCTCGACCACCACGCGGGCCGAGGAGCTCATGCACACCATGCGCAGCGAGCACCAGTCGGTGGCCCGCATCTGCCGGCAGTCCAGGTCGGTCGCCGAGATCGGCGCGCTGCTGTCCCTGCCGCTCGGCGTGGTCCGCGTCCTGCTCGACGACATGGCCGGCCTCGGCCTGGTGACCGTGCACGCCACCGCGACCACCGGCGACGGCCAGCCGGACATGGACCTCCTGCGGCGCGTGCTGCGTGGCCTGAGCAACCTGCGTACCTGACCCGCTCGGTGCCCTGGCGGTCACGCGCGGCGCTTGCCCTTGTCGACGCTCCCGCTCGGGCCGCCCGGGGGTGGACCACCGCCGTGCTCCCAGGGGCCGCCGGGGTCGCGGTTGCCGATGGCCGGGCCGCGGCCCTCGACCTCGTCGATGACGTCCTGCTCCTCCGCCAGGGTCGGCAGCCGCTGGTCACGGATGACCGGCCGGTTCAGCAGCAGCTCGGCGGCGTCCCGGTCGGTCAGCGGCGGAGTCACCCCGTTGACGCCGGGGGCGGTGGCGTAGTGGATCCCCTCGCCCCGGGCGTGCGCGTTCATGATCATGTGCCGGAACGACTCGTCCGCGATCTGGCCGGAGAGGGTGTTGTTGGTGGCGCGGAACTCCGGCCGGAAGGCGTAGTCGAGCTGGTTGAGCTGGATGGCCGTGTTGGGATCGCCGGCCTCCAGCGCGTTCCGCTGTGCGTCGCGGTAGTCCTGGGAGGACTTGAACCCGGACGGCGACTCGTCCTTGTGCATGCCGGTGCCCCAGTGCGCCCGGTGCGCGGGCTTGTCCTCCTGGTAGGCCCACGCGTGGTTCTCCACGAACTTCTGCTGCCTACCGGCGCCGCGCCCGTCGCCGCTGCCGCGGCCGAGCGCCTCGTAGCCGATCGTGTGCTCCGACTGGTGCGAGCCGCCGCTGACCTTCGTGTCGAACAGCTTGCCCAGCCGCTGCTGCTCACGCTTCTTGGCGCCGTGCTCGCCGTCCGCGTAGCTCTCCTTCCGCACCTTGTTCGGGCCGGAGTCGTCGTCGTCATCGTCGTCGTCGGCCCGCCTGCGCTTCTTCTTGTTCGCCATCGTGGACGGGCCGGGGCCCGCCTGCGCGTCGTGCTGTCCCGGCGGCTTCCTGCCGCCGCCGGAGCCACCCGCGAGCGCGCACGCCATGAGGCCGAGCGGGTCGATCCACGCCGTCGGGTTTCCCACGTAGGCGAAGGAGTCCGGGGACGGGTCGAGGCCGAACGGGTCGTGGGACAGGTACCGGCCCGTGTCCGGGTCGTAGTAGCGGTTGACGTTGTAGTACAGGCCGGTCTCGGCGTCGTGGTACTGACCGGGGAACCGCAGCGGCGTGTACGCGGTCCCCCGCGCCGACAACAGCTTGCCCCACAACGTCATCCGCGCCCGCCAGGCCACGTCTCCCCGCTCGTCGACCAGCTCGCTCGGCGCGCCGACCAGGTCCGTGACCACGGTGTGGAACTCGACGCCGCCCCTGCCGAGGACACGCCTGGTCTGCGTGACGACCCGGGCCGTGCCCGGTTCCCAGTCCCACACGGTCGCGACCGGCTGGGCGTGCGTGCCGCCGTCCCGCACCTCCTCCGCCAGGTTCGCGCCGTCCCAGGTGAACTGGGTCTGCTCGGCGATCCGGCCCGCCCCGTCCAGGCGCTGCTTGCAGATCCGCCTGCCGAGCGCGTCGTACCGGTACCGCCAGCGCTGGCCGTCGGGGGTGGTCACGCCGGTCAGCCTGCTGTCGTCGTTCCACTCGAAGCGCCAGCGTCCTCTCGCGACGGTCCGGCCCTCGGGGTCGTGCGCGTAGACCGTGTCGCCCGCGGACACCAGCAGCGTGCCGAGGTAGTGCCGCGGCCCGGCGGCACCCGGCCAGCTGGCGTGCTGGATGGTGCCGCCCGGCGCGTAGGTGTAGCTCTCCTGCCACGCCCGGCCCCGCACGGCCAGCACCCGGCCGGCCAGGTCGACGTCCAGCACGCTCGGCCCGAACTCCGTGTCGTCGACCCGAGACAGGTGACCGTCGGGCAGGTAGCCGTACTCGCGGCGCCGCACGATGCCGGCGCCGGCACGCACGGTCTGCGTGGCCAGCCGGTCACCGGCGTCCCAGCTCTGCCGCAGCTCGACGCCACCGCACGACCGGGCCAGCTCGCGGCCGGCCAGGTCGTGCTCGAACCGGACGGTGCGGCCCGCGGTGTGCAGCGCGACCGGGCGGTCCGCCGCGTCGTAGGCGAACCGGGACTCCGCGCCCGACGGTGTGCGGCGGGTCGTGCGGCGGCCGGCCAGGTCGTAGGTGGACCGGACCGTGCGGCCGTTGATGGACTCGGCCACGACCCGGCCGAGCGCGTCGTAGGTGAACGTGACCTCGGCGTCGGCGTTGCGGGCCGAGGTCAGCCGGCCGGCGGCGTCGTAGGTGTACTCGGCCGTGTCCTCGGCGGAGGCCCCGGTCGCGCGGCGGCGGACGATCCGGCCGAGCTCGTCCCGGTCGAACGCGACGGTCTCACCCGCGCCGTTGCCCCGCAGCGCGAGCCGGCCGGCGGCGTCGTAGCCGTAGTGCGTGGTGCGGCCGTTGTAGTCGGTCTCGCTGACCAGGTTGCCGGCCGGATCGTAGGTGTAGCGCCAGTCCAGGCCCTGCTCGTTGGTCACCGACACCAGCCGCAGCTCGGTGTCGTACGCGTAGGACAGCCGGCCGCCGTCGGAGCCCGTCTCGGCGACGAGCAGGTCGAAGTGCCCGTACTCGGCGGCGGTGGTGGCGCCGCGCGGGTCGATCGTCCGGTGCTCGTGCCAGCGCCAGACCGCGCCGTCGGGGTCGATCCGCTCGCGCGGCTCACCGGCTGCGTCCCAGGTCGTCGTGGTCGTGTTGCCGAGCGGGTCGGTGACCGTCGCGCGGTGGCCGAGGTCGTCGTAGGTGTAGCGGGTGACGGCGCAGAGCGGGTCGGTGACCGTGACCGGCAGGCCGGCGGCGTTGGACTCGACGCGCGTGACGCCGCCGAGCGGGTCGGTCATGGTGTTGACGTTGCCGGCGCCGTCGTAGGTGTACGTGGTGACCGCGCCGGTCGGATCCATGGTGCGGACGAGCTTTCCCCGCCCGTTGTACTCGCGGACCCACACCGCGCCGTCGGGGCCGGTCGTGATGACCGGCTGGTTCCGCCCGTCGTACTCGCGGCGCGCCTGGCTGCCGTCGGGGCGGGTGACGGTGGTGATGTTGCCGGCCGCGTCGCGTTCGTAGCGGGTGGTGCGGCCCAGCGGGTCGGTGCGGGCGAGGAGGCGGCCGTGCTCGTCGTGCTCGTAGCGCGTGGTGCTGCCGAGCGGGTCGGTCTCGGCGGTCAGCCGCAGGCGGTCGTCGAGGTGGTAGCGGGTGGCGTGGCCGAGGGAGTTGGTGACGGTGGTGACCCCCTTGTCGTAGGCCAGTTCCGAGTCCAGGTAGCCGTCGGCGCCCTCGGTGCGCACGCAGCGGCCGGCGTGGTCGTAGTGGTAGCGGTACCAGCGGCCGGCCTGGTCCTCCCAGCGCACGACCCGGCCGTCGGCGTCGTAGGTGAACCTGGTCGTCTCCCTGGCGTCGGTGACCTCGGCCAGGC
This sequence comes from Actinophytocola sp., assembly GCF_035634895.1. Taxonomy (GTDB): domain Bacteria; phylum Actinomycetota; class Actinomycetes; order Mycobacteriales; family Pseudonocardiaceae; genus Actinophytocola. The sequence goes on from NZ_DASQCC010000275.1 coordinate 21,875, forward strand.
GGCCGTTCTCGTAGCGGTAGCGGATGAGCTCCTTGCCGCGCAGGGTGATCGCGGTGATGCGGCCGTCCTCGGTGTGGAGGTCGAGCCGGTAGCCGCCGGAGTGCTCGATGGCCGTGGGGGTGCCGTCGGCGGCGCGACGGAGGTCGATGCGGTTGCCGTCACCGTCCATGACGGACTTCAGGTGGTCGTCGAAGAGCATGACCCGGTCCTGCGCCGGGTCGACGACCTCGTAGCCGTCACCGACCCGGCGCAGCGGGAGGCGCGGGCCGGTGGCGGGCAGGACCTCCTGGCCGCCGAACGGGACCGGGTAGACCAGGATGGTGCCGTCGGCGAGGACCAGGTGCAGGCCGTCCGGCTCGACCTCGATCCGCTGGTCCACAGTGGACGCCCAGGACTCGCCGAACCACCGGCCGAGGCGGTAGGACGACAGGTGTGTGCGGGAGAAGGTCAGCGGCAGCGCGCCGGCCAGCTCGATGTCGTCCCGCGGCATGACCATCCAGCCGGTGGCGACGTCGATCGGGTCGCCACACAGGGACTTGTCCCTGACCGGTGTGCCGTGTGCGTCGGGGTTGCCGTTGAAACCCTTGGCACGCGGCGGTTCCTTGCCGCGTGCCGGGGTGGTGGCGCCACCGAGGCCGCGGGAGCCGCCGATGCCGGCGCCGTGGCCGCGGGCCGGTGGCCCGGACGGGTCGACCGCCAGCTTCCGCAACGCCTTCGAGGTGTCGCCGAAGAGGTCGCCCTCGCCGCGGGCCGCGTCCCCCGCACGCGGCCCGCCCGTTCCGGCGCCGGCCCCGACCGGCTCCGGCGCGGCCCGGTCATCCGGGACGGAGACTGGGACGGTCGGTCCGTGCACTCCCCTGCTGAGGGCCGGACCTTCCTCTCCGCCACCGGATGCCGGACCGCGTCCCGCCGCGGCCACCCGGCCGGGCGAGCGTGATGGCACGGGTCCAGGACGCGTGCCAGCTCGTGGGTGTGTCACCGGTCGCCCTCCAGCAGCCCGAGGACGGCCGCCCTCAGCTCCCGCGGGCCGGCGGGTGAGTACTCGGCGGAGAAGCCGCGGGCGCGGCCGGGCGACGTGCGCACCAGGTGGCGGCCGGCCGCGGTGTCGACCCAGCCGATCATGTCCGCCCACAGCCCGCGCCGGCCCCGGCCGGACGCGGCGAGCAACCCGCCGCCGGTCCGCGGGCCGGCCAGCTGTGCCGCGAGCCGGTCGGCGCCGCAGGCGTCCGGGCCGACGACGACCGGGACGCCCGCGGCGGCCTGTGCGGGCGGCAGCAGGCCGACGACCTGGCCGACCAGCTCCTCGGCCGGGAGGAGGGTCAACCGCAGCTCGTCGTCGGCCGGCTGGACGATGGTCAAGGCCTGGTCGCCGCCGGCGACCGCGAGGGCGGTGAGCTCGCCGGGCGAACCGGTGACCGACACGGCCACCCGGTGCTCCGCGAGCAGCTCGAACGCCGTCCGCGCCGGGGAGTGCGGCCCGGTGGTCAGGCCACGGCTGTCGAGTGCGTCGCGGACCGCCTCGGCCATCAGGGGGTCGACGCTCAGGTCGCCCAGCCGCAGTGGGAACAGCCGCGAGCGCACGCCGAACGCCTGGCGCAGCACGGCGAGCTCGACGGGATCCAGGGTGAAGCCGACCAACAGGGATTGCGCGTTCACACCATCCAGCTTCGGCCCCGGCGGGTGGCGTAGTCATCGGCCACGGCACGTAGGTATTGCGGAGGTATCGCGTGGGTACTGGCGTCCGCTACTCGCCGGCCGCCGCCCGCATGATCTCGATCCGCGAGCGCAACCGCAGCTTGGCGAGGATGTTCGACACGTGAGTCTGCACCGTCCGGCGCGAAAGGAAAAGCTCGTCCGCGATGTCCGGGTTGGACATCCCACGCGCGACCAGCTTCGCCACCCGCGTCTCCGCCGGCGTCAGCGCCGCCCACCCGGTGGCCGGCCGGCGACGCAGGCTGCGCGGACCGCGCCGGATGCCGAACGGCCGCAGCCTCGCCTCGACCCGCCGCAGGTCCCACACCGCGCCAAGGCCGTTGTAGACGTTCAGCGCGTCGGTGAACGCGGTGCGCGCCGGGCCGGGCTCGTTGTCCTGCGCCAGCGTGACCGCCGCCTCCTCCAGCGCCAGTGCCTGTTGCAGCGGCCAGCCGTACTCGCCGTAACGCCGCGCGGCCGCCATCAGTCCCTCGGCGTCGCCGTCGCGCAGGGCCTGGCAGCACTGGGCCGCCGCGATCCGGTCCACCTGCGGGTTCGCGTCCGCGTCGGCCTGGCACATGGCCACGACGGTGTCCGCGAGGTCGCGGTCGCCCACCGACAGGGCCAGCCGGACCAGGTGCGGCATCAGCTCCTGGCGGGTGCGCTGCCCCGGCACGTGGCTGTGCGCCAGCAGGGTCGCCAGCCGGTCCAGCGCCTGTCTCGGCTCGCCGGCGGCCTCGGCGGACAGCGACCACGCGGCGGCCAGCCGCCAGTTCGCCGGCAGCTTCGTCAGCTCCGCGAAGTCGTCGCCCGCCGCGGCGAGCCAGGTGTTCGCGGCCTCCCGGTCACCGCGGTGCAGCGCGATGAGCGCGCCGACCGCGAGCGGGTTGAGGTTGGCCCGGTTGGCGCGGAACTCGGCGTCGATCCCGCCGAGGTGGACAAGCGCGTCGTCCCAGTCGCCGTGCATGTAGCCGACCTCGCCGGCCGTGGCGAGCAGGCCCGCCGCGCGGAACGTGCCGGCCCGCTCGGCCAGCACCAGCGCGCGGGGCAGCGCGACCTCGGCGTCGGCCCAGCGGCCGAGCACCGAGAGGTAGGTCAGGCGGTTGTTGGTGAGCAGCAGGCGCAGGTCCGTTGACTCCGGGTCCTCGCCCAGCTCCGCGAGCGCGCGGTCGATGCGGGCGACGGCGGTCGGGGCGTCGACGACGAGCGTCGACGCGTGCAGCGCGTAGGCGAGGGCCAGCCGGTCACCGGACCGCGTGGCCTCGTCCAGCGCGTGCCGCGCGTTGGTGGCGGCCGCGTCGACCTCGCCGAAGGACGCGAGGTTGATCGCCGACCAGGCGAGGAACCGGGCACGCAGGTGCGGCGGCACGTCCTCGCCCAGCGGGGTCCTGGCGAGGGCCAGCGCCTCGTCGGCCTGGCCGGCGCGGCCGGCCGCACGCAGGCGCAGGATCGTCATGGTCGCGGCCAGAGCGGGGTCGTCGGTGTGCCCGGCGACCTCCGCGGCGAGGCGGCCGGCCTCGGGGCGGCCGAGCCAGTAGAGGACCTGCGCGGCGCGGGCGGCGAGGACCGGCCAGAGCGGGTCGTCGGCGCCGTGCCTGCTGGTGATGCGCAGGAGCAGCTCGGCGGCGACCTGCGGGACGGCGTAGAGCATGGTCTCGGGCACCCCGGCCAGCCACTCCGCGACCCAGCGCTCACCCGCCCGCGGCGCGGCGAGCAGGTGCGGGGCAACGACGTCGACCCCGCGGCCGGCGGCGGCGAGCTCCCTGGCCAGATGGCTGTGCAGGCCCTCGATGGTGGCCGCGGAGGCCTGGCCGACGAGCACCTGCCGGATCACCTCGTGCCGGAACGCGAGCCGCGACCCCGCCTCCTGGATCGCGCCGGCCGCGATGGCCTCCTCGACGGCGAAGGTCAGCTCGGCCACCGACCGCCCGGTGGCGATGACCAGCTCGTCGATGCCGAAGTCGTTGCCCAGCAGGGCGGCGACGCGCAGCATGTCGGCGCTGGGGAACCGCAGCCTGCGGCCGATGGCGACCGCGAGGGAGTCGGGCACCGCCCCGTCCGCGCCGCGGAACTCGCCGTCGGCGATGAGGCCGTCCCGGGTGAGCGCGTCGACCAACTCCCTGACGTACAAGGGATTTCCGCCGGCCCTGGCCAACTCGCCGCGCAGCCGCGGGCCGGGCGGCGCGCCGAGCAGCCGCTCGGCGACCCGGGCGGTCCCGTCCTCGTCGAGGGGCGCCAGCTCGACGATCTCGCCATCGCGCTCGCGGGTGAGGTCGTGCAGGCGGGCGACGGTCGCGCGGTAGGGCGCCGGCCGGTCGGTGGCGAGGAGCAGCAACGGGATCTGGTCGACGGCGCGGGCGAGGCGGTTCCAGAGCAGGAGGCTCGGCTCGTCGGCGAACTGGAGGTCCTCGGCGACGAGGACGACCGGGCCCGTGGTGCAGAGGCGGTCGACCAGTTCGAGGAGCCGCTCACCGGCGGCCAGCACGGGGTCGGCGGCGCCGGTGTCCTCACCACGCAGCAGGCGGTTGATGGCGGCTTTGGCCGGGTCCTGCGTGCGGGCGGACACCCCGAACGCGTCGGCCATCAGGCGGAGCGGAAACGCCTGCGCCAGCTCGTCCCCCGTGGCGCGGTGGACCGTGCAGCCGGCCAGCCGTGCCCGCTCGGCCACGGCGTTGACGAGCGCGGACTTGCCGATGCCCGGCTCGCCACGCACCCAGCCGAGGCCGCCCCTGCCCTCGGCCACCAGACGCGTCAGCTCGTGGAGCCGCGCCAGCTCCCGCTCCCGTCCGATGAGTTGCCGGTCCTCCCCTTCTGCCATGTTTCGCAGACTACTGAGCCAATTTCGTGATCGGCCCGGTCAGCTGTCGAATCCACCATCGACGGTGATACTTGTCCCAGAGATGTATCTGGCGGCCACGCTCTGGTCAGACCAGTCCTGGACGTGGTTCGGATCGCCGCGGGCGTGGTACTCGGCCCCGTCCCCACCTCACCGGGCTGGGGCACTGAAATCCATGCGGCCACCGAGCACCATCCCGCCCGGTGGCCGCATCCCTTGTGACCGGCGTTCGCCGGCGCGCGACCCACGATGTCGGTGCCCTGTGGAATGTCGGTGCCCCGTGGGACGATCGAACCGGGGGCCGGAGGCCACGCCCGCCGCTCACAGCTCCCCCAGCCGACGCCGCAGGAAACCCCTTTCCGCGTCCGTGGTCGCCAGTCCGAGCGCCTTCTCGTACGCCTCCCGCGCCGCCGCCACCTCCCCGGCCCGCCGCAGCAGCTCGGCCCGCGTCGAGTGGAAGTACCGGTATCCATCGAGATCCAGCGCGTCCACGAGGGCCAGCGCCGCCCTCGGCCCCTCGGTCTCCGCGACCGCGACCGCGCGGTTGAGCGCCACCACCGGCGACCCGGTCAGCTCGTGGAGCCGCCCGTACAACACGGCCACCGCTGGCCAGTCGATCTCCGGCTCGGTCTGCAACGCGGCGATCGACGCCTGCACCGCGTACACGCCCGCGGCACCGAGCGCGGTCGCGCGCGCCAGCATCGCCCGCCCCCGCGAGACCCGCGCCAGGTCCCACAGCCCGCGGTCCTGGTCGGCCAGCGGGACGGTCTCGCCGTCCCGCACCCGCGCGGCCCGGCGTGAGTCGTGCAGCAGCAGCAACGCCAGCAGCGCGAACACGTCCCGCTCGTCCGGCATGAGGTCGGCCAGCATCTCCCCGAGCCAGATGGCCTCCGCGGCCAGGTCGGCCCGGCCGTCGCCGTAACCCTGGTTGAAGATCAGGTAGACGACGGACAGCACGGCCCCCAGCCGGTCGGGCAGCAGGTGGTCCGGCGGGGTCGTGAACGGGATCGCCGCCGCCCGGATCTTGTTGCGGGCCCGGGAAAGCCGGCGCTTCATGGTCTCCTCGGGCACCAGGAACGCCCGGGCGATCTCCGCGGTCGTCAGCCCGCCCAGCGCCCGCAGCGTCAGCGCGACCTGCGCCTCCGTGGCCAGCGCCGGGTGGCAGCACAGGAAGACCAGCCGCAGCCGGTCGTCCGGGACCGTCTCCGGCGGCGTCTCCAACGGCCGGGCGGCCGGCGGCCGCCGCCGGCGGATGCGGTCGATCGCCCGGTTGCGGGCGGTCACCACGAGCCAGGCCCGCGGGTTGTCCGGTGGACCGTCCCGCGCCCACCGCTCGGCGGCGATGGCGAACGCCTCCTGGGCGGCCTCCTCGGCGAGGTCGACATCGCCGAGGAAGCCGACCAGGGACGCGAGGACCCGGCCCCACTCGTCGCGGAAGACCTGGTCGAGCACTCAGTACTCCAGCAGCGGCCGCACCTCGACGGACCCGCCCATCCGCAGGGCCGGGATGCGGCCGACCAGCTCCAGCACCTCGTCCAGGTCGGCCGTCTCGGCGAGGAAGAACCCGCCGAAGACCTCCTTGGTGTCCGCGAACGGGCCGTCGGTCAGCAGCAGCTCGCCGGCCGCGGACCGGACCGTCGTGGCCGTGTCCGCCGGCTGCAGCCGCCGCCCCTCGAACACCCGCTCGTCGTTCCGGATGGCCATGTACTCCGCGGTGATGGCGGCCCGCTCGTCCGCGGTCATCCCCGCGTAGGCGCCGGGCTGTTCGTTGATCAGCAGTGCGTACCTCATCCGGCCCTCCCGTTCGGCGAAACCTCGGTGACCTTGCCCATGTCCAGCTCCTCTCAGGTGGATCTGGCGACAGGACGAACGCCGCGCCGCGACGGGGACAGCGAGCCTACGTGACGCCCGTCACAGACGAGAGATCGTGGCCAGCCGGGCATGACCTTTCGGGCCGAGATGTCCCGACCCACCCCACGGCACCCGCGAGCGGTGCCAAGATCGACAGGGTTCACCTCTCGACGAACCTATGGGGGTTCCTTGTTCTCCACCCTTGTCAGGACCGCTGTCGTCGCCGCGGTCGCGGTGGCCGGGCTCTCCGCCGGCACAGCCGCCGCGGACACGGCCAGACACACGCTCAACGTCGTCGCCCTCGGCGACTCCTACGGCTCGGGCACCGGCGCGGGTGACTACCTCGACGGTACCGGTGTCGCGAACGGTTGCTGGCGCAGCGCCAACTCCTACTCCGAGACACTCGTCGCACGGCTCCGCGACGCCGGCGCGTCGGTCTCCTTCACGAACGTCACCTGCAGCGGCGCCTCGACGGCCACCCTGCGCGAGGAGTTCAAGGGCGAGGCGCCGCAACTGGACGCCCTCCAGCCCGACACCCACGTCGTCTTCCTCAGCATCGGCACCGGCGACATCGACTTCGCCGGGTACGGCGCGCAGTGCGTCCTCGCCGACTGCAGTGGCCAGCCGACCCAGGACGAGCTTGCCAAGCTGCCGGGCATGAGCCAGAACCTGGCCACCCTGCTCGCCGACATCAGGACACGCAGCCCGCACGCGCACGTCGTCCTCACCGGCTACGGCAGCCAGCTCACCGACGGCCCCAACGCGCCGGACGTGCCGCTCGACCCGATCTGCGGCGACGGGATCTTCACCCCCCAGGAACGCATCGACGGCAACCAGGTCGCCGCGGCGCTCGACCAGACCCTGCGCGGCACCGCGCGTCAGGCCGGCGCCACGTTCGTCACCCCGTACGGGACCCCGGAGTTCGCCGGGCACTCGCTGTGCCAGGCCGACGTGCCGTACTACCGCGGCTTCGAGGCCCTCGCCCCCGGCCAGGAGGGCCTGGAGGCGGTGCTGCACCTGAACGCCACGGGTCAGCGCACGCTGGCCGACCTGATCCAGCACAGGTTCCACCTGAGCTGACCCTGTCCGTGGGTCCTGCCGGGTCCACGTCTCCGTAACGCGACCAACATTCAGGAATCACCGCGCTGACGGGCCCGCCATGGGAACAGCGCCACCTCGGTGGCCGTCCGCATGGCGGCCTGCAAGCCCGCGGGGTCGGTCCCGTCGATCCCGTCCGCGCTGTCCATCAGGCCCTGGAGCGCACCGGCGACCGCGCCGACGAACGCGCCCGTCAGCGCCGCCGCGTGCACCAGGTCGAGCTCGGCAAACGCCTCCGCCAGGTGCTTCGCGATCTCGCGCTGGGCCGCCAGCTGCACCTGCAACGCCCGCCCCCGCACGGCCGGCACGGTCTGGATCATCCGCATCCGCAGCACCGCCAGCGGGCCGACCATCTCCTCGCTGGTGCGGTGGACCTCGCCCAGCGCACGCAGCAGCACGTCCGCCGGTCCCTCGTCCGGCCCGCGGGTCGCGATGGCGTCGACTGCCGCCCGCACGCGTGCGTCGTACTCGGGGAACAGCAGCTCCTCCTTGCTGCCGAAGTAGCTGAAGAACGTCCGCGCGCCGATCTCGGCCGCCGCCGCGATGTCGGCGATCGTCGTCTCGTCGTAGCCCTTGCGCGCGAACAGTTCCGTCGCCGCGTCGACCAGTGCCTGACGGGTACGTGCGCGCTTTCGGTCGCGAAGGGACATGGCGGCAGCATACGCAGACCAGCAGTCAGTGCAAAACTGCATTCATTGCATTTCTGCACTCACTGCTGTTAACGTCGGCGGCATGACGAAGAACGTGCTGATCTCCGGGGCGGGCGTGGCCGGCTCGACCCTCGCGTACTGGCTGGCGCGCAACGGCTTCAAGCCCACCGTCGTGGAACGGTCGGCTGGCCGGCGCTCCAGCGGCAACCCCGTCGACGTCCGCGGTCCGGCCGTGCCGGTGGTCCAGGCCATGGGCATCGTGCCGCGGTTACGGGACGCCGCGACGACGTCGAGACGGATCCGCCTGCTGGCCGGCGACGGCCGCCAGGTCGCGACCGTCCGCATGCCGTCGAACAAGGGCGACGAGGTCGAGATCCCCCGCGACGACCTCGCCGGCATCCTGTACGAGGCGGCGCGGGACGACGCCGAGTTCCTCTTCGACGACACGATCACCGAGCTGCGCCAGGACGGCGACGGCGTCGACGTCACGTTCGGCCGGGCCGCGCCCCGCCGGTTCGACCTCGTGGTCGGCGCGGACGGGCTGCACTCCACCGTCCGCCGCATCGCGTTCGGGCCCGAGCACGACTTCGTCCGCCCGACCGGCATCCACGTCGCCACGACGTCGTTCGGCGAGCCGGCCGACCACCCGGAGGATGTGATCCTCTACAACACGCCCGGCCGGCTGGTCGGCATCCACCCGTCGCGTGGCACGGGCGGGGTCGCGTTCATCTTCCGCGCCGAGGTCGACGGCTTCGACCACCGCGACCTGGTGCGGCACAAGCGGATCGTCGCCGAGGCGTACGCGGGCGTCGGCTGGCGGGTGCCCGAGCTGCTCGACCGGTTCCGCGCCGCCGAGGACGTCTTCTTCGACGCCGTCAGCCTGGTCGACCTCCCGTCGTGGTCGGCGGGCCGGATCACGCTCGTCGGCGACGCCGCGTCGTGCGTGTCCCTGCTGGGCGACGGCTCCAGCCTCGCGATCGCCGGCGCGCACACGCTGGCCGACGCGCTCCTGGCGCCGGCCGGGGCGTTCGCCCGGTACGAGACCGCGCACCGCCGGCTCGTCCGGCCGAAGCAGCGTGCCGTCGGGCTGTCCGCGGCGCTGCTGCTGCCGAGGACCAGGCTGGGCCTCGCGACCCGCAACCTCGCCGCCCGCCTGTGGCCCGGCGGCCGGTGAGCTAGTGTCCCGCGCCGGAGATGCGGTGATTAAGTCGGTGGATCCAGGTTTCTGCTGGCAAGACGCCGGTTCGCCCTCGTACTGGGTCGTACTTGGGCGAACCGGCAACGCCGCCAGCAGGAAGCTGGGCCGCCGAATTAGTTGCCTGATTTCCGGCGCGG
>NZ_DASQCC010000276.1:0-5543 GCF_035634895.1 Actinophytocola sp.
CTGGCTCGAACGGCTCGGGAATGTCGGGCCGGCGGGGTGGCTCCGGAATGTCGGGCCGGCCGGGCGGCTCGGGAACGTCATCGGGCTCCGGCGGCGAGGAGATCGTCTGCCCCATCTCGAACCGGTTGGCGACGGCGCCCGCCTCGATGTGACCGCCCGTGGCAAGCCCGTCTGCGAAGTCCAGCCACGCGGGTTGCCGGGGTTCGAGTCGGGCCGAGGAGATGAGGTCTTCGGCGTGGTCCCCAGGCCGCGGCGCGGAGGCGCCGTGGGCGAAGTCGGTGTATGAAGGCAGGTCGCTTGGGGGGGCCGGGGCGTGGTGGCCCGTCGAAGTTGGTTGCGTGGGTTCTGGGGCGGTGAGGTCGCGGTTGGGCGCGTCGAGGTCGCGGTTGGGCGCGTCTTCGGGCTTGGCGTCCGCTTTGTTGCGGGCGCGGAGGGCCTTCGCGTTGAGCGTTGACATCATCCGGGCCAGTTCGGCACGGGTTTCCTCGTAGGTGGTGGCCTTCGGGGTGGACGAGTAGGTGGGTGCGGGACGTTCCGCATCCGCGATGGGAGTCCCTGTCTCCCGGGGCAGTTCTTCCTCGGGGCGAGCCGGCGGCGGGGGGACGGGGCCGCCGGCGAGGTCGGATCCACTGCCGGGATTGGGCCCGCTGGAGAGGTCGGGTCCGCCGGCGGGATTGGGCCCGCTGGAGAGGTCGAATCCGCCGGCGGGATTGGGCCCGCTGGAGAGGTCGAATCCGCTGGCGGGATTGGGCCCGCTGAGGGGATTGGGGCCGCTGGCCGGGTCGGTGGCGCTTGCGAAGTCGGTGACGCTTGAGGGGGCCGTGACGCTGCCGGGGTCGGTGGCGCTTGCGGCTGCGGGTGTCGGGTTCGTTGGGCGTCGGGTGGCCGATGGGGTGCGGTGGAGGACCTGGGAGATGTCTGGTTCCGCCGGCCAGCCTGACGAGCTGAGTGTGCTCGTGTCCGCCGGGTTAGCTTGCTCCTGGGCTCGGCGCTCGGCGCGGGTCAGGCGGGGACCCTCTGCGGACTCGGTCGGCCCTTGCGGCTGTTCGCCGGGAGCGGGTTCGCCGCCGGCTCGGCGGCGGCCGCCGCTGCCGGAGGGGATGCTCAGGGAGTTCAGGATTGACCGGCCGCCAGTGGGCTGGTCTGTTGCTGGGGCCTGGGTCAGCGGTGTTGTCGGCGGCTCGTCCGTCAGTGCGCTGGCGGGCGCCGGGTGGGAGTGGCTGGGCTCGGTGGCCGCCAGGAAGTCCTGACCTGTTGGGGAGCTCCGTGGGCTCGACAGGGGCTGGGAGTCCTGGGAGGGACTCGTCGGCGGTGGTTTGGTGGGAGTCAGTGCGTCCCTTGCGGCGGTCAGCATGCCGGCCGCGTCCTGGGTTTCCGTGCCGGGGGTTGGAGAGTCGGACTGCACCACGCTTGTGCTGATGCTCATGTCCGACTTCGTCGCCGTTTCGCGGATCGAGGCCGCGAACTCCTCCGCCTGGTCCCGTGTGGTGTGGGGCAGGAAAACCGCCAGCTCACCGCCGTCGGACCTTGCCAGCTCGGCATTCTCGGGGGCCATGCCGCGGACCTTGTCGGCCAGGCCGACCATGATGCCGGTGTCCGGGCCGCGGCCGGCCCTGTTGTCGTTGAGCGGTTCGAAGCGGACCAGCGTCAGCGCGACCGGGCGTTCGCCCTTGCGGACCGACCGCAGCCGTTTCACCAGGCCTTCGCGGTTCAGTAGGCCGGTGCGCTCGTCCACCGAGTCCGGCACCTCATCTGAGGACGGTCGCTCGTGTGGTTCTGTCGAGGTTCTCGGCGGTGGCAGTGTCGACTGGGCGGCGGCCGGCGACGGGGCCATCGCCACCGGCACGCCTGCCGGGTGCGCCAGCTGACGCAGCAGTGCGGCCACCGACTGCTGCGACACGTCCCGCATCCCCTGGCCGGCGCCCACCTGCACCAACAGATGCCGCGCCGCGCGGGCGACGGCACGCATGCGCCGTTGCTCGGCCGCTCGGGCCGAACGCATCGCCTCCAGGGCTTCCTTCGTGCGGCCGGCCTGTTCGTCCAGGCGTGACAGCTCGGTCAGCGCGTCGGCCAGCAACGAGTCCAGGTTGTGGCGTTCCGCCAGCCACGCTGCCTGGTCCACCAGGCCTCGACCGCGGTCGACCTCGCCCGATGGCAGGTGCACGCGAGTCGCCAGCGCCAGCATGAGCTGGCCGACCGACTCCGCGGACGTCGCGCGCACCGGTTCGTCGACCGTCGGCTTGGCGGCCTCCTCCGCCTCGTACAGCTCGCCCTCGTCCAGCAGCGCGCACACGAGCTCCAGCACCAGCCGCGCACGCAGGCGGTCGCTCTCCGGGCGCAGCTCGCGGTGGAGCCGCTTCAGCACGCCCAGGCCGTCGCGGGCGGCGTTGACCGCCTCCTCGTTGTCGCCGTACCAGCGGTGGTAGGCGGACGAGCGGACCGCCAGCCGCGCACGTTCCATCCGGCGGGCGTCGGAGTCCAGGCCGTCGTCGGCCGCCAGCAGGCGGTCGGCCTCGGCCAGCGCGTCCTCGATGTCGTCGCGGCGGGCCACGTGCGCGAGGCAGCCGACGAGACGGCCGAGCGCGGCGGCCCGCATCGACGGCGGCGCGTGCGTCGCCTCCAGCACCGGACGCAGCAACGCACCGCCGAGCAACGGTTCGCCCAACTCCTGCGCGCATTCCGCGAGGTCCAGCCGAAGCTCCGCCGCCAGCACCAGGGCGCCGCCCGACTCGGCCAGCGCCAACGCGTCGAACCCGGGTTGGACCGCGCCGACGTGCTGGCCTATCCGCACCAGCCCCGACGCGAGCACCGCCTGCGCCCGCATCGACAGGGACCTGGACTCACCCGTGCTCGTCATGGCAGACGACACGTCGGTGGCGCCGATGAGCAGCGCACGACGGGCGAGTTGGACGCAGAGTTCGGGCGCACTCGTACGAAGCGCCTCCGCCGAACGAACGAGTGCCGCGCACTCACTCAGCCCACCGGATGGCGCATCGTTCCAGGCCGCCGCCACCGCACCCCCAACCTAGTCCCGGGTCAGCTTGCGATAGGTGACCCGATGCGGACGGGCGGCTTCCTCGCCGAGGCGTTCGATCTTGTTCTTCTCGTAGCCCTCGAAGTTGCCCTCGAACCAGTACCACTTGGCGGGGTTCTCGTCGCTGCCCTCCCACGCGAGGATATGCGTCGCGACGCGGTCGAGGAACCACCTGTCGTGGGAGATCACCACGGCGCAGCCGGGGAACTGCTCGAGTGCGTTCTCCAGCGAGCCGAGGGTCTCGACGTCCAGGTCGTTCGTCGGCTCGTCCAGCAGGATCAGGTTGCCGCCCTGCTTGAGGGTGAGCGCCAGGTTGAGGCGGTTGCGCTCGCCGCCGGACAGCACGCCGGCCGGCTTCTGCTGGTCGGCGCCCTTGAAGCCGAACGCGCTGACGTACGCGCGGGACGGCATCTCGACCTGGCCCACGTGGATGTAGTCCAGCCCTTCCGACACCACCTCCCACACGTTCTTCTTCGGATCGATACCTTCCCGACCCTGGTCCACATAGGACAGCTGTACCGTCTCGCCGACCTTGACCTCGCCGCTGTCCGCCTTCTCGAGGCCCACGATCGTCTTGAACAGGGTCGTCTTGCCGACGCCGTTCGGGCCGATCACGCCGATGATGCCGTTGCGGGGCAGGTCGAACGACAGGTCGTCGATCAGCACCCGATCGCCGAACCCCTTCTTCAGGTGGTCCGCCCTGACCACGATGCTGCCCAGCCGGGGCCCTGGCGGGATCTGGATCTCCTCGAAGTCGAGCTTGCGGGTGCGCTCGGCCTCCGCCGCCATCTCCTCGTAGCGGTCGAGGCGTGCCCTGGACTTGGTCTGCCGCGCCTTCGCGTTCGACCGCACCCAGGCCAGCTCGTCCCTCAGCCGCTTCTGCAGCTTCTGGTCCTTCTTGCCCTGTACCGCCAGCCGCTCGGCCTTCTTCTCCAGGTAGGTGGAGTAGTTGCCCTCGTACGCGTGCGCCCGCCCGCGGTCGAGCTCGAGGATCCACTGCGACAGGTTGTCCAGGAAGTACCGGTCGTGTGTGACCGCCAGGACCGCACCCGGGTACTGCCCCAGGTGCTGCTCCAGCCACAGGACACTCTCCGCGTCCAGGTGGTTGGTGGGCTCGTCCAGCAGCAGCAGGTCGGGCTTGGACAGCAGCAGCTTGCACAGCGCCACACGGCGGCGCTCACCACCGGAGAGGACCTTGACGTCGGCGTCTCCCGGCGGGCAGCGCAACGCGTCCATCGCCTGCTCGAGCTGCGAGTCCAGGTCCCAGGCGTCGGCGTGGTCGAGTTCCTCCCCCAACCGGCCCATCTCCTCCATGAGCTCGTCGGAGGTGTCCGTCGCCATCTTCTCGATGACCTCGTTGTAGCGCGTGAGCGTCTCGTAGATCCCGCCGACGCCCTCCTGGACGTTGCCGAGGACGGTCTTGTCCTCATTCAGCGCCGGCTCCTGCTGCAGGATGCCGACGGTGAACCCGGGCGACAGGAACGCGTCGCCGTTGTTCGGCTGGTCCAAGCCCGCCATGATCTTGAGCACGCTCGACTTGCCGGCGCCGTTGGGACCTACCACCCCGATCTTCGCCCCGGGGTAGAAGGCGAGGGTGACGTCATCCAGGATGACCTTGTCACCGTGCGCCTTGCGTACCTTCTTCATGGTGTAGATGAACTCGGCCATGGCCGCGATCGTAGAGCGGCCCGGGCTCGGGCCTGACCGCGGTGTGGCGGAACACGCCCCGAGAACCCTGTCAAGTCCGGCGGCATCCTCCGGGCGGGCGAGCCGGTCGGCGGCTGTCCGGGTGATCAACTCCTTTCAGTGTCGGGACGGACGGCGGTTGGGACAGGCGAGGGCTCGCCAGCATCGGGCCGGGCGACGGTCCGGCTGGCACGCGGGCCGGGCGGCGATCCGGTGGCGCGCGGGCCGGGCGGCGATCCGGGTAGCACGCGGCCCGCGGGCACGCGGGTCATTAGGCGGCGGTCCGGCTGGCACGCGGGCCGGGCGGCATCCTTCGGGTGGCACGCGGGTCGGGACGGTGGCAGGGATCTCGGTGATCAACTCCTTTCGATGGCAGACACCTCGCGGGTAATGCCTTGCGGGTAGTGCCTTGTCGGTTGGCGGGGCAACTCGAGGATCTGAGGCGCACAGCGCCGCGCGAATGAGCCGGTCCGACGGTTCGGAGAGCCAGAGCGTGGATCTGCCTCGAGGCCCGAAGCCGTGACCTGCGTGAACGCTGGACCGGACGAGCGCGTTCGGGTGGGTCGGCGAACGTGGCGAAGCACTACTAGTGTCCCGCGCCGGAAATCAGGCAACTAATTCGGCGGCCCAGCTTCCCGCTGGCGGCGTTGCCGGTTCACCCAAGTACCACCCAGTACGAGGACGAACCGGCGCCTTGCCAGCAGAAACCCGGATCCACCGACTTAATCACCGCATTTCCGGCGCGGGACACTAGGCGGCCTCCTCGACGAGGCCAGCCTCGGCGGGATCTTCTCTGGCCAGCTGGCCGGGTGGGTCCAGCAAC
>NZ_DASQCC010000277.1:0-15577 GCF_035634895.1 Actinophytocola sp.
CGACCGCCTTCGAGGTCGCCGCCCGCCTCGAACGGCACGGAGCCGGCCCCGCGGTGCTGTTCGTGTCCGGGCGACGGGCACCCAGCGTCCACCGCGACGAGCGGTCCCACCTGCTCGACGACGCGGGGCTGTGGGCCGAGGTGGTCGCCCTCGGCGGCGCCGCAGGCGAGGTTACCGTTGACCCCGAGCTGGTGCGGATGGCGCTTCCGGCCATCCGCAACGACTTCACCGCCATCGAGACCTACCGGTACCGCCACGGTCCCCGGCTGCGGTGCCCCATCCACGCCATCGTCGGCGACGCCGACCCGAAGGCCCCGGTCGAGGAGGTACGGGCCTGGGCCGACCACACCGAAGCCGGGTTCGCACTGGACGTCCTCCCCGGCGGCCACTTCTACCTCGACCAGCACCTCCAGACCGTGCTGTACGGGATCACCGAGGCGTTGCCGGGCGAGGGTCAGAACAGGATCCCCTGCACAACGGACGGGGCCGCCGCCAACCCGCAGTAGCGAAGCCATCTGGCCGGCAGCGCCACCCCGAGAAAGACGGGCACACGCATCCCGACCACGCCGGCGAGCACCGACATCGCGCCGAACGGCGGCAGCCCGACCAGCGCGCTGACGCCGAACACCGAGAGCAGCCAACCCGGGCGTTCATCGGCGCGGTCGGCGGCCTTCGCCATCGTTCTCGCCATCCTTCCGCGCCAGCCCTTCGTCTCAGGTTCCCCGTCCGCCGACGGCCTCACGAACGCGGGAAGACGTAACACCCCACGCGCCGCGTAATAGTGGACCAGTTTGCCGAACACCTGGCCGACGGCTACCACGGCACCGAGCAGCAACCAGGGGATGTCCGGGCGATGGAGCACCAGTCCGACGAGAAAGACCTCGATGCTGCCCACCGGAACCACCGCCAAGGCGAACGACAGGCCCAGCGCGATACCCAGCCAGTAGGCCATTCCCGTCCCTCCGGATCCCCGACTCACCTCCCACTTCAGCAGCGATCTCACCGACCGGGCATCGGGCATCACCCTGGGTATCTGCCGAACCGGCCCCTAGGGGCCCGGCCGATTAGGCCCTGCTCCTGCTTTGTTCGAGCTATATCCGCAGCTCTCGGGATATGGCTCGGATATGGACGGGCGAATTCGCCGGCGATCGAACCGGGTAGTGCCGAAATATAGGCACCCGCCCGAAGCTGACCGACGGATACCGCCGAATCGGAGAAGGACATGGACTTCGCTCTGACCAGCGAGCAACGTCGCCGAGACGAGGAGCTCGACGCCGCGATACGCGATCGGCTCGGCGACAACAGGCCGTTCGCGGCGGACCAGCACTTCACCAGGGAACGCTGGCGGGCCGCCGCCGAGCTCGGCCTCACCGGACTCTGCCTGCCGGCCGAGCACGGTGGGCAGGCCCTCGGCGCGCTGGACACCGCGCTGTGCCTGGAGACCTTCGGCCGGGCCTGCCCCGACACCGGACTCGTGTTCGGGGTCGCCGCACATCTGCTCGCCTGCGCGGTGGCGGTGCGCGACTTCGCCACCGACGAGGTCGCCGCGCGCCTGCTGCCCCGCCTCGCGAACGGCGAGGTGATCGCGGCCAACGCGATCACCGAGGACGACGCGGGCTCGGACACCGGCGCGCTCGGCATGAAGGCGGTCGGGACCCGGGACGGGTACCGGCTCACCGGGGAGAAGTCCTTCTCCAGCAACGCCCCGCTCGCCGACGTCTTCGTGGTCTACGCGGTGACCGACCCGGCCGCGGGGTTTCTCGGCACCACCGGATTCCTCGTCGACCGGGACCTGGCCGGCGTCGAGGTGGGGCCGCCGCTGGTGAAGGCCGGGCTGCACGGCTGTCCGGCGGGCCGGCTCACCCTGACCGACACCCTGGTTGCCCACGACCGGGTTCTCGGCGAACCCGGCCAGGGCAGCGTGATCTTCCAGCACTCCATGGGGTGGGAGCGGGCCTGCCTGTTCGCGATCTACCTGGGGCTCATGGACGTCCAGCTGCGCAGCTGCGTGCGGCACGCCAGACGGCGCCGCCAGTTCGGCAGCCGGATCGGCGACTTCCAGGCGGTGGCGCACCCGATAGCGGAGATGCGCCAACGACTCGACAGCGCACGGCTGCTGCTCCTGCGCGCCTGCTGGCTCATCGACAACGGCCGCAACGCCGTCACCGAGACCTCGCTCGCGAAGATCGCGGTCTCGGAGGCCGCGATCGCCAACGGTCTCGCCGCGGTCCAGGTGTTCGGCGGCAGCGGGTACCTGGCCGAGACCGGCGTCGAGGCGCAGCTGCGGGACGCCCTGCCGAGCCGGATCTTCTCCGGCACCAACGAGATCCACCGCACGCTCGTCGCGAGGGGGATGGGGTTGTGACCGGAGCGAGCCTGCACCAACTCGCCATCGACAGCGCGGTGGCGCACCCCGCCCGGACCGCGATCACCTGTGGCTCGGACGAGCTGACCTACCGCGAGTTGGACGACGCGGCGAACCGGTTCGCGCACCGGTTGCGCGACCTCGGCATCGGACGCGGCGACCGGGTCGTTCTGTGGTCGGACAAGTCGACCGACGTCCTCGCCGCGATGCAGGGTGTGCTGCGGCTCGGCGCGGCCTACGTGCCGATGGACGGCACGGCGCCGGTGGCCAGGGCGGCCGCGCTGGCCGCGGACTGCGGGGCCGCCGCCGTGTGCACCGACAGCGGCCGGCTGCCCGCCGCCACGACCGCGATCGCCGGCACCGCGGCCTGTCTCGACCTGCGCAGCTCACCGGACGTCGACGTGACGCCGGTCAACGAACCGGTCCAGGACGACGACCTCGCCTATGTCCTGTACACCTCCGGCTCGACCGGGACCCCCAAGGGCGTCTGCATCGGGCACCGCACCGCCCGCGCGTTCGTCGACTGGGCCGTGGCCGAGCTGGAAATCGGGCCGGAGGACCGGCTGGCGAACCACGCGCCGCTCGTGTTCGACCTCTCGGTGCTCGACCTGTACGCGGCGTTCGCGGCCGGTGCGTCCGTGCACCTGCTCGCCGCCGAACTCGCCTATGCCCCGGTCCAGCTGGTCCGGTTCCTGCGTGAGCGGCGGATCACGGTCTGGTACTCGGTGCCCTCGGCGCTGATCCTGATGCTCCGCGACGGCGGACTGCTCGACCGGCCCGCACCGGCCGCGCTACGGGCCGTCTGCTTCGCCGGCGAGCCGTTCCCCATCGGCGGGGTGCGGGCGCTCGCGGGCTGGACGAAAGCCCGGCTGCTCAACCTCTACGGGCCGACCGAGACCAACGTGTGCACCTTCCGCGAGGTCACGCCGGCGGACCTGGCGCGCGACCGCCCCGTGCCGATCGGCGCCGCGTGCTCCGGCGACACGGTCTGGGCACGCCGGCCGGACGGGACGACCGCGGGGCCGGGCGAGGAGGGCGAGCTGCTGGCCGCCGGCCCCACCGTGATGCTCGGCTACTGGGGCGCGCCTCCGCAGCGCGGGCCGTACCCGACCGGGGACATCGTCCGGGTGCTCGAGGACGGGGTCTTCGACTACGTCGGCAGGCGGGACCACACGGTGAAGGTGCGCGGCCACCGGATCGGCCTCGGCGAGGTCGAGCTGGCGTTCGGCAGCCACCCCGACGTCGAGGAGGCCACCGTCGTCGTGGTGGGCAGCGGCATCGACGCCGCCCTGGTCGCCTTCGTGGTGCCGGCGCTCGGCCGTACCCCGAAGCCGCTCGCGCTCACCGCACACGCGGCGAGGCTGCTCCCCTCCTACGCCCTGCCCAGCCACGTGCACGTCGGCCAGGACCTGCCCCACACCGGGAACGGCAAGGTCGACCGACCGGCGCTCGTGCGCATGCACACCGAGCTCCTCGCCGAGCGGGACGGACGCAGACGTGCCGTGGCCGCCGCATCGACCAACCCGGAAGGGAGAACACCGTGAAACAGCAGGAAGTCGAGCTCGCGTTGATGGAGTTCATTCGCGAGGAGTTCCTGTGGGGTGACGACGACCGCGAGCTCACCGAGTCGACCCCGTTGCTGGAGTGGGGAATCCTCGACTCGCTGCGCACGACGGTGCTGATCAACCACGTGCGTGAGGCACTCGGCGTGCACGTCTCCCCCACCAGGATCAACGCCCGGGACTTCCGGGACGTCACCAGCATCGCCGCGGTCGTCGTCGACTCGGTGGTGCCGGGAGCAGTGGCCACCAACGAGAAGGAGCCGGCGTGAGCGACAACAGCATCGACTACGACGTCGCGGTCATCGGCGGTGGGCCCGCGGGTTCCACCGCCGCCTCGTACCTCGCGCGGGCCGGCATGTCGGTCGTCGTGTTCGAGGACGAGACGTTCCCCCGGCCGCACGTCGGTGAGTCGCTGGTACCGGCGACCACCCCGGTGCTGCTGGAGATCGGAGCGCTGGACAAGATCGACGAGGCGAACTTCCCGAAGAAGTTCGGCGCGTCGTGGACCTCCGCCGAGTCCCGGGACATCCCGTTCATGGGCTACCAGGGGCTGTCCCACGACTGGTCGGCCGACGTGCAGTTCGTCGAGCGGGACCAGCCGGGGGTGGACCGGGACTACACCTTCCACGTCGACCGCGGCCGGTTCGACGCGATCCTGCTGAGCCACGCGCGGGAACAGGGCGCGACCGTGTTCAACGGGGCCCGGGTGCGCGACGTCGACTTCGACGACCCGGACTCGGTGAAGCTGACCGTCCGGTTCGGGACTAAGGACACCGTGTTCAGCACCCGCTTGGTGGTGGACGCATCCGGCCGGCAGACCGTGGTCGGGCGCAAGCTGAAGCTCAAGGTGTCCGACCCGGTGTTCGACCAGTACGCGCTGCACACCTGGTTCGAGGGGCTGGACCGGGAGGCCCTGAGCCCGAGTGCCGCGATGGTCGACCACATCTTCGTGCACTTCCTGCCGATCAAGGACACCTGGGTCTGGCAGATCCCGATCACCGACACCATCACCAGCATCGGTGTGGTCACCCAGAAGAAGCGGTTCGTCGAGGCGAACACCGACCGGGAGAAGTTCTTCTGGGACTTCGTCGGCAGCAGGCCGGAACTGGCGGAGCAGCTCAGGAAGGCAGAGCAGATCCGGCCGTTCAAGGTCGAGGGCGACTACAGCTACGCGATGAAACAGATCTGCGGCGACCGGTTCGTGTTGATCGGCGACGCGGCCCGGTTCGTCGACCCGATCTTCTCCAGCGGGGTGAGCGTCGCCCTCAACAGCGCGCGCATCGCCTGCCAGGACATCATCGCCGCGCACGAGGCGGGCGACTTCACGAAGAAGCGGTTCGACACGTACGAGACCAAGCTGCGCAACGCGGTGAAGTACTGGTACGAGTTCATCTCCATCTACTACCGGCTCAACGTGTTGTTCACCGCGTTCGTGCAGGACCCGCGTTACCGCATCGACGTGCTCAAGATGCTGCAGGGCGACGTGTACGACGGTACCGAGCCCAAGGCGCTCGCCGCGATGCGTGAGGTGGTCGCCGCGGTCGAGGCCGATCCGGAACACCTGTGGCACCCGTACCTCGGCTCACTGCGTGCGCCGACGTCCGCGCCCAGTTTCTGAGTTATAGCGACAGTATGGACGACACGCGCACCGTCATATCAACATCCTGACATTGTTGCGACGAGGGAAGTGCGAATATGATTCGGTCCGTAGTAATCGTAGGCGGTGGCACCGCGGGATGGATGTCGGCCTCGTATCTGAAGGCCGCTTTCGGCGACAGAATTGATGTGACTCTCATCGAGTCCCAGCAGGTGTCCCGAATCGGCGTCGGCGAGGCCACGTTCAGCACGGTCCGGCATTTCTTCGACTACCTCGGCCTGGACGAGCGGGAATGGTTGCCGAAATGCGCCGGCAGCTACAAGCTCGGCATCCGCTTCGAGAACTGGCGCAAGCCCGGCGACTACTTCTACCACCCCTTCGAGCGCCTGCGCTCCGCGGACGGGTTCAGCCTCGCCGAGTGGTGGCTCGAGCTCGGTGACCGCAGCCAGCCGTTCGACCAGTCCTGCTTCATCACCCCGATGCTCTGCGAGGCCAAGCGCTCGCCACGGATGCTCGACGGGTCGCTGTTCGTGTCCAGCCTCGACGGCTCGCTCGGCAGGTCCACGCTGGACGACCAGCGCGCCCAGTTCCCCTACGCCTACCACTTCGACGCCGACGCGGTGGCCAGGTTCCTCGCCGAGTACGCCGTCGCCCGCGGCGTGCGGCACGTGGTCGACAACGTGCGCGAGGTCGACCAGGACAGCCGGGGCTGGATCTCCGGGGTACGCACCGACGAGCACGGCACGGTCACCGGCGACCTGTACGTCGACTGCACCGGCTTCCGCGCACTGCTGATCAACAAGGCGCTCGGCGAGAGGTTCCAGTCCTTCGAGGACGTCCTGCCGAACAACCGGGCGGTGGCCCTGCGGGTGCCGCGCGAGGACGCCACCGACATGGACCCCTACACCACCGCGACCGCGATGTCGGCTGGCTGGGCGTGGACGATCCCGCTGTTCCGCCGCAACGGAAACGGCTACGTCTACTCCGACCAGTTCATCACCCCGGAGGAGGCCGAGCGGGAGTTGCGGGAGAAGGTCGCCCCGGGCAGGGACGACCTGGTGGCCAACCACATCCGGATGCGGATCGGCCGCAACGAGCACTCCTGGAAGCACAACTGTGTCGCGATCGGACTGTCCAGCGCGTTCGTCGAGCCGTTGGAGTCCACCGGGATCTTCTTCATCCAGCACGCGATCGAACAGCTGGTGAAGCACTTCCCCGACGCCGGGTTCGACGAGCGGACGATCGCCGCGTACAACCGGCGGATCAACCGGGCCGTGGACGGCGTCAAGGAGTTCCTGGTCCTGCACTACCGGGCGGCCGACCGCGAGGACACGCCGTACTGGAAGGAGACCAAGACCAGGGTGCTGCCGGAGAACGTGCGGGAGACACTCGACCTCGCCGAGGCCCAGTTGCTCGACGAGGAGACGATCTACCCGTTCTACCACGGGTTCGAGAGCTACTCGTGGAACACGATGAACCTCGGGCTCGGCCGGATCCCGCGCGGCGCGCGGCCGGCCCTGCGACACATCGATCCGGCCAACGCACGTGCCGAGTTCGCCAAGCTGAAGGCCGAGGGCGAGGAGATGGCCGCCGCCCTGCCCAGCTGCTACGAGTACCTCAAGAGCATCAACGACTGACCTCGCGAGCAACCGTGCCCGGCCGGACGATCGAAAGGGGAACGACATGGAGGCGATCCGGCTGCATCCCCGCATGGTGGGGGTGACCTCGGCGGCCCTCAGAGGTTTCATGAACGGCTACTTCACCGGCGTCACGGTCGTCACGTCCGTCGACGGATCCGGCCGGCCACACGGGCTCACCTGCAACTCGCTGGTCAGCGTCACGCTCGAACCGCCGACGCTGCTGGTCTGCCTCGACCGGCGCGCCGGCACGCTGGCCGCGGTCAGGGAGAGTGGCGCGTTCGCGGTGAACCTGCTCGCGGAACGGGCGCGGCCGACGGCGGAGGTGTTCGCCTCCCGCGCCCCCGACCGGTTCGCCTCGGTGTCCTGGGAGCCCTCCCCGTACTGCGGGCTGCCCCGGCTGGTCGGTGACGCGTTCGCGATCGCCGAGTGCGTGGTGACCGACATGCACACCGTCGGCGACCACGTCGTGCTGTTCGGCAGCGTGCTCGACATCGCACTCGACACCGAGAGCGGGCCGGACACTCCGCTGCTGTACGGCATGCGGTCGTTCTCCCGGCGGCCCGAGCCGCTGGACCCGGCGACCTGACGCCGCCGAACGAGAAGCTCCGAACGAGAAGCTCCGCCGGGCCGGCCCGGCGGAGCTTCTCTCTGTCCGGCGGCGCAACGTCCGCGCGCGGGATCCGCTCAACGAGCGCCGGCGCCACGGATGGTGGGGCTGAGCACGGCCACCACCAGGATCGCCGCGACGAACCCACCGGCCCAGAGCAGCGTCGCCGACGCGGCGAGCGTGGTGAGCATCAGGCCGCCGACCAGCGCACCGGCGGAGTTGGCACCCCACGAGGTCAGCAGGATGGCGCTCATCGCCCGGCCGTGTAGCTCGTCCGGCACGATCCGGGCGAGGTAGGACCCGGCGCCGACGTTGAGCACCGCCCCGCTGAAGGACATCAGGACGAACGGCACGAACAGCAGCGGCAGGACGGTGGTGAACGCCATCACCGGGATCAGCACGGCGCGGGCGGCAAGGTCGAGCAGCACGACACCGCCGAGCGAGAGCCCGCGCAGCAGCACGGCACCGAGCAGCGCACCGCACACGCCCCCGATGCCGCCCGCCGTGCCGATCAGCCCGGTGATCGCCGCCGAGCCACCGAGGTCCCTGATCATCAGGATCGCCGTCAGGGTGACGATCTGGGCGAGGAAGTTCGTCGCCGCGACCAGCAACGTCGCACTGCGCATGAACTTCTGGCCCCACAGCCAGTGCACGCCCGCGACCAGGTCCCGCCTGAGGCTCAGTGGCCTCGGTTCCCGCGGCGCCTGGAGCTTCTTGCGGATCAACGCCACGTTGGTCAGCGCGACCAGGTGGCCCACGGCGGTCGCGGCGAACGGCAGCCACCACAGCACCGCGAACAGCGCGCTGCCCGCCGGCTGGCCGAGCAGACCCGCCGCCCTGCCCCGGGCCTCGTTCTGCGAGATCGCGGTCGGCAGCTGGTCCGGCTCGACGACGTTGCGCACGGCGGCGCGTTCGGCGAGCAGGTAGAAGATCATGCAGCTGCCCTCGAGGAAGGCGACCACGCACAGGTGTGGCAGCCACACCACCCCGAACGCCAGCGCGACCGCCGCGCTGGCCATGGCGACCGCGGCGATCGCGTCGCAGACGACCATCAGCCTGCGCCGGTCCCACCGGTCGACCAGGACCCCGGCCGGCAGCTGCAGCACGAGGGACGGCAGCAGTCCGGCGAAGGCAACGATGCCCGCCCCCAGCGGCGACTGCTCGTACCACACGAGCACCAGCGGGAACGCGATCACGCTCATCCGTGCGCCGAGCTCCGAGAAACCGGCACCGGTCCACAGCAGGAAGAAGTCGCGGTTGCGGCGCAGCGGTACGGAGTCCGGCGCGGCGACGGGCTCGGCGGTCACGTCCCGCTCCGCGCACGGGTCTGGTCACACATACCACCCACCCTGGCGACGGCGGCTATGGCGCTCCTATACCGGCAGGAGCGTCCACGCCCGCTCGGGTTCCTACTTTCGGCAACCGAGCGGTCACGAGAAGTCCACATCCTGCCAAGGCCTGTTCCTGCCAAACCAGATAGCTAACAACTGTGAGAATTTATGACCATCCTGGCGCCGGTCGGGTTGGTCGGGCTCTACCGGGCCTATCAGGGTCGTACCGACACATGGGGCGCGATAGGAGAACCAATGAGGTTTCAGGTGCTGGGAAGCGTCGGGGCATGGGCCGGGGACACCCGCATCGAGGTGCGCGGCTCTAAGATGCGAACATTCCTTGCATCCTTGTTACTCGCCCGAGGTCGCGTCGTCTCCGACGCCCGCCTGATGCAGATGTTGTGGGACGAGAACCTCCCGGCGACCACCCAGGCCCAGATCCAGACCTACGCCTCCCGGCTGCGCTGCCTGCTCGGCGCCGGTGCGTCGATCACGCGCCAGCCACCGGGTTACCGGCTCGAGCTGACCGCGGCCGACCGGACCAGGATCGACCTCGTCGAGTTCGAGATCCTGGCCGCCAAGGGCAGCGCGGCACTCGCCGCCGGCCAGCACACCGAGGCGAGCAGGCTGTTACGGGGGGCGCTGGCCCAGTGGAACGGCCAGGCGCTCGGCGGGGTCACCGACTACCTCGCCGCGATGGAGCTGCCCCGCCTGGAGGAGGCGCGGCTCACCGTGCTGGAGAAGTGCATCGACGCCGAGCTGGCCATCGGCGGACACCGGCCGCTGATCACCGAGCTCACCGCGCTCACCGCGACGGAGCCATTACGTGAGCGGCCACGCATGCAGCTCATGGTCGCGCTGCACCGCAGTGGCCGCACAGCCGACGCTCTACACGTCTACCAGGACTTCCGCACCACCCTTGCCGAGACGCTCGGCCTCGACCCGTCGACCGAGCTGCAGGACCTGCACCAGTCCATCCTGACCTCCGTCCCGCCCAGCCCGTCGACCCAGCTCACGGCCCGCCGCGCCGAGGCGGCTCCCGGGTTCGCGCTCCCGCCGGAGCCAAGCGACTTCGTCGGCCGGGAGCGGGAGACCGAGCAGGCGCGCACGGTGCTCACCGGACGGCGTGACCAGGACACCGCGACGACGGTGTGCACGATCAGCGGCATGGGCGGGGTCGGCAAGACCACGCTCGCCCTGCGCGTTGCCCGGCTGCTGCGCAAGCAGTACCCGGACCGGCAGCTGCTCGTCGACCTCGGCGGTCGACACCCCGAGCCGCCATCCGCGGCCGCCATCCTCGACTCGCTGCTCGCCCGCCTCGGGATCCCGGTCGCCGAGTTGCCGGAGTCCTTCCCGGCCCGGGTGGAGCTGTACCGGCGCAGCCTCGCCGGCACCCGTACCCTGCTGATCCTCGACGACGCCCACGACGAGCGCCAGGTCCGTCCCCTGCTGCCCGGCGCCGCGTCCTGTGGCGTGCTGATCACCAGCCGGTCCCCGCTCGCCGCGCTCGAGGGCGCGGCCAGGGTCCCACTCGACCTGTTCACGCCCCGGGAGTCGTTGCGGTTGCTGGAGAAGATCGTCGGCGCCGACCGGGTGGAGAACGAGTCCGGCACGGCCGCGCGCATCGCCGACCTGTGCGACCACCTGCCGATCGCGGTGCGCGTCTGCGGCGCCCGGCTGGCCACCCGCACGCACTGGCCGCTGAGCAGGCTCGCCGACCGGCTCGCCGACCCGCAGCGGGTCCTCGACGAGCTGCACACCGGCGACCTGCTGGTCAGGGAACGGTTGATGCCCGCATACCTCGCACTCCCGGCCGGTCTGCGGGACGCACTGCACCGCCTGACCGGCCTCGGCAACGCCCCGTTCGTCGCGACCACCGCGGCCGAGCTGCTCGAACTGTCCGTCATGGACACCGTCGACCTGCTGGACGAGCTGGTCTCCGCCCACATGGTCCGCACCGACACCCGGACCGGCGACCGGTACCGGCTGCCAGGGCTCGTGCTCGCCCTCGCCAGCGGCGAGGAGCTGCTCTGCAAGGCCGGCTGACCGCCTCCGAGGGGACGATGACCACAAGAGAAAAAGCCTTCCGCTACCTCGGGCGGGACGACGTCCTGCTGGCGGTCGCCACCATCGACCTGGTCGCCGTGGTGACCGAGATCCTGCGGCTGCACAGTGAGGACCGGGTGGTCCTGACCGAGCAGGCGGTCATGCGGTGGCGGACGCCCGGCCGCGTGCTCAACCAGTGCCACGCGACGCCGGCGATGGTCGACCTCGACACCGGCCGCGCGGTCGGGCTCAGGGCGATCGTCTCCGGCGCG
Source organism: Actinophytocola sp. (assembly GCF_035634895.1). Lineage (GTDB taxonomy): Bacteria > Actinomycetota > Actinomycetes > Mycobacteriales > Pseudonocardiaceae > Actinophytocola. The sequence continues at coordinate 11,421 of NZ_DASQCC010000277.1, forward strand.
GGCAACGCCGCCAACGGCCTCCCCCGGTCGGAGGGCATCACCGTCCTGCTGGACGACGAGACCGCGCGTCCGCGTGTGCTCGTCGCGGCCGCGCACATCAGCGCGCTGTGCGCGGCCGCGGTGACCGTGATCGCCGCGCGGACGCTGGGGCGCAAGGGGATGCGCAGCCTTGGCCTGATCGGCTGCGGTACCCAGGCGAGGACCCACCTGCCGCTGTTGATGGACGCCCTGCCGACCCTGGCCGAGGTGCGCCTGTTCGACGTGGACACGGGGCGCGCCGAGGCGTTCCGGGAGCGGGCCGCGGCCAGCTATCCGGACGCGCGGGTCGTGGTCGTGCCGATGGCGAGCCAGTGTGTCACCGAGGTGGACCTGGTGGTCACCGCGACGACCGTGACCGAGGGCTACATCCCATGGGACTGGCTGACCGAGGGCACGCTGGTGTCCACCGTGTCGATCGACGACCTGCTGCCCGAGGTCGTGCAGCGCTGCGACCTGCTCGTCATCGACGACTGGGATCTCGTCACCGACGACAACCGCAGACTGCTCGGGCGCATGTACCGGGCGGGCGACCTGCTCTCCCCGTCCGGCATCGTCGCCGACCAGGTCGGCGGCCGGAGCCTGTCCGCGCGGACGGTGGACGCGACCCTCGGTGAGATCGTCACCGGCGTCCACCGTGGACGCGGTGCCGACACCGACATCGTGGTGTGCAGCGCGTCCGGGATGGCGGTGCTGGACATCGCGGTCGCCCACCTCGTCGCGGCCGAGGCCGAGCGGGCCGGCATCGGCCAACTGCTCTCGCGGTGACCGTCAGACGGTGGCCGGCGGCTCCACGCGCCCCCGAACCGACAGCCAGCCGACCTCGGCCGCCCGCACCCCGAGTTGGAACCGGCTGCGGGCGCCGAGCCGTTCGGCGAGCTCGGCGGTCATCCGGCGGGTGGTGCGCACCGAGATCCCGAGCTTCCGCGCGACGACCGCGTCGGTGTGCCCGTCGGCGAGCAGCCGGAGCACCTCCCGGTCCTGCCCGGTCAGCCCCTCCATGTCCCGGTTGGACGGTGCGCCGAGCCTGGTCGCCGGTTCCCAGGCGTAGTCGAAGAACGCGCAGAGCGCCACCAGCACCCCGGCGTCCCGCAACACCATGATCCCGTCGTCCGACCGCAGCGGGTCGATCGCCACGATCGCCACGGTCCGGTCGTAGATGGACATCCGCACCGGCAGCGTCGGCACGGTCCGCACGTCACCGCCCTTCGAGACGAGCCAGCGGGCGTAGCCGATCGCCGAGCCGTCGTTGGTGATGCTGTCCAGGTAGAGCCTGCGGATCCGCACGTGGCGGCTCAGGAGCCGCAGGTCCTCGGCGCGGTCCGCCTGCTCCTGCTCGCCTCTCGGCGGTCCACCCGGGGAGAACGACACCATCTCCGAGGTGCAGCTGTCGGCCAGGCGATCGGCGAACGCCTGCACCGCCTCGGAACCGAGCACCCGCTGGTTGGGGAACTCGCTCTGCCCCGCCTGTGCCTGCTGGTACTCGGCGAGCATGCTCGACACCAGCTCGCGGCTGCGGGACATGTCCTCCTGATGCCAGGCGAGCGCGGATTCCTGCCGCACCAGCAGATCCCGCAACGCCTTGTCCGGGTCGGCCAGTGCCGGCAGGTCCTGCCCCTGCCAGCCGGGCTTGATCAACCCGAGGTACTCCAGCTCCGCGAGCACCTGGTTCATCCGGTCCTCCGACCAGGTCAGCCACAGGCTCAGCTCGACAATGCCAACCCCCGGATACTTGATCATGGTCTGGTAGACGATCCCCGCGTCCACGCTGAGGTTGAGCAACTGCAATCGTGTGTCCCTTTCACAATCGGCGCGGACATCCCCATCACCGCGCCGTCCCCGATCATGACTACGACACTAGCGAGAAAGGACGCGGGTCGCGCCGCCGAGAACGCGTTGGCGGACATGATCATCCGAAAACCACATTCCCATGCGGAAAGAAACACGAACGGGCATTCGCTGTGCCGTTGGGGTGGGGAACAACGGGTGGTATAGGTCGAACATAGCTGGCACTCCGACGATCGCCTCACTGTCCACTTGTGCGGTGAGCGCGACGGGAGTGACATGGTCACCGGGAACCACGGACGACTACCGCTGTCGAGCGCGCAGCGGGGAGTCTGGTTCGCTCATCAACAAGACCCGACCGCGCGCCGGTACACCTGCGCCGAGTACCTCGCGCTGAGTGGCCCCATCGACCTCCCGCTGTTCCGGCGGGCGTGGTCCACCCTGTCCGCGGAGGCGGACGCGACGCGGGTACTGCGGGTGGAGGAGAGCGACACCGGCCGGCTGTTCCAGGTGATCGACGACCGACCGGCCGGTCTGCAGGAACTGGACATGCGCCACGCGGCGGTGCCGGAGGCGGCGGCGCTCGACTGGATGTACCGCGACCTCGACGCGCCGGTCGACCTCGGCGAGGGCCCGCTGTCCCGGTTCGCGCTGTTGCGGACCTCGGACGACCGGCACCTGCTCTACCTGCGCATGCACCACCTGGTCACCGACGGGCACAGCATGCACGTTCAGCAGAGCACGCTCGCGGACATCTACACGTCCCTGGCCACCGGCGGGGAGCGGACGACGCCGCCGCTCGGCGACCTCTCCACCCTGGTGGCCAGGGACGAGAGGTACCGGGCGAGCGAGGACTTCGACCGCGACCGTGCCTACTGGACCGGGCGCTACGCCGACCGGCCGGAGCCGATGCGGGTGCCGGCCGTGCTCGCCGACCTCGTGGACAGCGGGATACGAGCCCGCCAGGTGGCCTCGCTGCCCCCCGGGGACGCGCGCCTGCTGCACGACGCGGCCACCCACCTCGGCACCACCTGGCAGCTGGCGATGATCGCCGCCACGGCCGGCTACCTACGACGGATCACCGGCCGGCACGACGTCGTGCTCGGGCTGGCGAGCAACGCGCGCCGGGGCGAGGCGGCCCGGCGCACCCCCGGCATGTCCGCCAACACGCTCGCGCTGCGGTTCCACGTCGCGCCGTCGATGACCCTGCGCCGGTTGCTGCCCTCGGTCGCCGGCGAGGTGGGCAGGGTGCAGCGGCACGAACGGTTCCGGTACGACGACCTGTGCCGGGCGCTTGAGGTGCCGTCCACCGACGAGGGGCCGCTCGGCCCGATCATCAACTTCATGCCCTACGCGAGGGAGCTGTCGTTCGGCGACACCCCGGCGAGCGCGGTCAACCTGTCCTCCGGTCCGAGCATCGACATGGCCTTCGGGGTCGGTGGGTCGATCGAGCACGGCCTCGCGCTGTCCGTCGACGCCAACCCGAACCGGCACCGCGTGGACCGGCTCGCCGGTGACCTGCGCCGGTGGACCGCGTTCGTCCTCGCGACCGCCACCCATCCCGACCGCGACTTGCGTTCGTTCGACCTGCTCACCGAGTCCGAGCGGACCGACCTGCTCCTCCACCGCAACGACACCGCGCGCGCCAGGGACGGGCGGACGGTCGTCGACCTGGTCCGCCAGGTCGCGCACCGGCAGCCGGACCGGGTCGCGGTGGCCGGTGACGGGGCTCGGCTGACCTACGCCGAGCTCGACACACGGGCCCGGCGGCTCGCCGCCCACCTCACCGGCATCGGGGTCCGCCGCGAGGACATCGTCGGGATCGCCATGCCGCGCTCCCCCGACCTGATCGTGGCGATGCTGGCGGTGCTCCGCGCCGGTGGTTGCTACCTGCCCCTCGACCTCACCTACCCGCGCGAGCGCCTCCAGCACATGGTGACCGACAGCGCGCCCCGGTGCGTGCTCGTGTCCGACCGGAAGGCCGCCCGGGCCGTGCTGCCGGCCGAGGTGGTCCTGGTCGAGATGACCGCGACGAACCGACCGGGGCACGCCCACGGGCCGGAGCCGGTCGCGATCGACCCCGCCGGCGCGGCGAACGTGATCTACACGTCCGGCTCGACCGGCTCGCCGAAGGGTGTCATCGCCCAGCACGGCGCGTTGGCGAACCTGGCGCTCGACCACGAGGCCAGGTTCGGCCTCGACTCGGACAGCAGCGTCCTGCAGTACGTCTCCCCCGCCTTCGACGCGGCGAGCGCGGACATCTGGCCGGCACTGGTGGCCGGCGCGAGGCTGGTCCTGCCGCCGGACCCGGCGGATCTGACGCCCGCCGACCTCGC
>NZ_DASQCC010000278.1:0-27302 GCF_035634895.1 Actinophytocola sp.
CAGAGTCCCCGCAGGAGCACGGATCTCGGCCGGGAAGTTCGGCAACGTCGCCAGATCGTTCCCGAACGCCGCCGCCTCCGAGGTGAACCGGTCACCCGTGAGCTGCATCCCGTCACCCGAATCACCGGCGAACCTGATCACGACCCTGTCGAGCTTCGTGACCTTCGTGGCCCTACCGCCTCCGTTGACGCTGGTGCTCATAGCTTTGCTGGTCCCTCTCTACGCACGACCGCGTGCTCTCTGGTCGAGGGTAGCCGTGCCTAACCAAAGGTCTCCTTGGTGCACAGGTTATTCGCGGCGGACATCACAGTGTCATTTCCCGAATACTGGGACGCCCGTCACGCTCTGCGGGATATCCGGTCCCGCATGGCGGCGAGCAGCTCGGCGAACGCCGGGGTGTCCATGGACGCCACCTGCGCGACGAGCTCCGTCTCGACGGCGTCGTCATGCCGCTCCTGGGCGGCGGTGGTCCGGAGGGTGCGCTTGGTGGCGACGAGCAGGTCCCGAGGCGCCTTGACGGCAGGCTGGGCGAACTCGACGGCCGCCTCGAGGACGTCGTCGGCCCTGGCGTAGGCAAGTCCGGTGGCGATGGCGGCGTCGGCGTCGAGCACCTGCCCGAAGAGCGTCATGGCGGCGGCGGTCTGGGGGCCGACGAGCCGTTGGGTCATCCAGGTCATGCCCCCGCCCGGGTGCAGGCCGAGCTGGAGGAAGCGGGCGTCGAAGCGGGCCTTGGGCCCCACAAGACGCACGTCACAGGCGAGGGCGAGGTTGAGCCCCGCCCCGACGGCGGCCCCGTTGACGGCCGCGATGGTGGGTAGCGAGGAGCGGGCGACGGCGAGGAACCCGGCGTAGATGGAACGCAACCCGTCCTCACGGGCCTCGCCGAGCGCGGTGAGGTCGGCCCCCGCGCAGAAGGCCGGCGGCGCACCGGTGACGACGATGGCGGAGACACCGTCGTCGTCCTCGCAGGCGGCCACATGCTCAACAAGCCGGGCGGACGAGTCCAGGGTGAGGGAGTTCCGCCGCTCGGGGAGGTTGATCGTGATGACCCCGACCCCGTCACGCCGCTCAAGCAACACACTCATGCGAGGACCCTAAGCCCCGCGTGGCCGGCCCAACGGACCAGAATCGGCGACCTCCGGCGCCGGCGGCCGCTCCAGCAGCGTCGACAGCACCACGGTCGAGACCGTCCGGTCGATCATGTCCACCGCACGCAGCCGTTCCAGGGCGTCCTCCAGGTGGTGGATGCTCCCCGCCCGCAGGTGGACGATCGCGTCCGCCGCGCCGGACACCGTGTACGCCGCGACGACCTCCGGAAGCGGGAGAAGCCGAGCCCGGATCCGCTCCGGCGTGACGTTGCCGATGCAGTGGACCTCGACGAACGCCTCCGTGCCCCAGCCGAGCGCCTCCGGGTTGACCACGGCCGTGAACCCGCGCAGCACGCCCGTGTCCAGCAGCCGGTCCACCCGCCGCTTGACCGCGGGGGCCGACAGCCCGACCACCTTCCCGATCTCGGAGTAGCTCCGCCGGGCGTCGGACACCAGCTGCGAAATGATTCGCTGATCTATCACGTCCACACGCAACATACTGCCGCTAGTACGGCACTGGTGCGACATTGATCGCCGACAAGAGCCGCACTTACATTTGATTCATGACGGGCACCCCACGCCGCTACCTGATGTGCGAGCCGAAGTACTTCGCCGTGGAGTACTCGATCAACCCGTGGATGAACCCCGACGAGCCGGTCAGCGCCGAGCTCGCGGTCAAGCAGTGGACCGAGCTGGCGGACACCTATCGTCGCCTCGGCCACCGTGTCGACACCATCCGACCCGTCCCCGGCCTGCCCGACATGGTGTTCGCGGCCAACTCGGCCACCGTGGTCGGTGGCCGCGTGCTGGGCGCCCGCTTCCGCGCGCGCCAGCGAACCGCCGAGGCCGACCACTACCGCCGCTGGTTCCTCGACCACGGCTACCGCGACGTGGTCATGCCGTCAGCCACCAACGAGGCCGAGGGCGACTTCGCATGGACCGGCCAGTTCCTCCTGGCAGGCACCGGCTTCCGCACCGACCCGGCGGCCCACGCGGAGGCCCAGGAGGTACTTGGCGTGCCGGTGGTCTCGCTGCGGCTCGTCGACCCGCGCTACTACCACCTGGACACGGCGCTGTTCGTCCTCCGGGAGGCGACCCCGGACGGCCCGGCCCACATCGCGTACTACCCGGACGCGTTCTCGCCGGGCTCCCAGCGCGCCCTGAGCCGCCTGTTCCCCAACGCCATGATCGCCACCGCCGCCGACGCCGAGTGCTTCGGCCTGAACGGCGTCTCCGACGGCCACAACGTGGCGCTCCCCATAGAAGCCACCCACCTGGCCGACCAACTGATCAACGAGGGCTACGACCCCACCTTCGTGGACATCTCCGAACTACGAAAGTCCGGCGGCGGCCCCAAGTGCTGCACCCTGGAGATCAGGGACTGAGCAGGTAACCCAGCTCAGCCCGCACGTCCCGGTCGTTCGAAGTCGGGAGACAGCGAGGACCAGTTCAGCACCGACTCGAGCTGAGCGGCGAGCGAGACCAGCAGCTCCTCACCGCCGGCCGGCGCCAGCAGCTGCGCGCCGACCGGCAGGCCTTCGGGCGTCCGGCCCGCCGGGACGTTCAGCCCGGGCCACCCCAGCGCGTTCCACGGCCAGGCGTACGGGCACGCCGCCATCACCGTCCGGTCCGTTCGCCATCCCGACAGCCCGTCGATCGCGCCGATCGGGAGTGGCGGCGTCGCCGTCGTCGGCGCCAGGACCACGTCCACCTGCTCGAACAGGCGTCCGACCCGCCGGCGGTAGTGGCCGAGCGTCGCCCTCGACACGCGTACCGCCCAGCCGAGCCGGGCGCCGAGGCGGCCGGTGTCGCTCGTGCGGAAGTCCAGCATCGACCGGTCCGGCGCGACCGCGCACCACTCCTCGACGCCCGCCAGCGAGCGCGGCAGGAAGTTCAGGCCCAGCAGGCCGAACCGCGGCTCCGCGACCACCACCGAGTGCCCCAGCGCGAGCAACCGCCGAGCCACGCCGACCACCGCGGCACGCACGCGTGGGTCCAGCCGGACCCGCACCCCGCCCATGAACGCCGGCCGCACCGACAGCGCCACCCGCAGCCGGCCCGGCTCCCGCGCGGCCGCTGCCTGGAAGCGGGCATCGCCGGCCAGCACGTCCAGCAGCAACGCGGCATCCGGCACGGTCCTGGCGAGCGGGCCCCATTCGGTGATCCCGTTGAACGCCGGCGGGGTCGGCAGCGTGCCCCGTCCCGGCTTGATGCCGACGAGATGGCTCCACGCCGCGGGAATGCGGATCGAGCCCGCGCCGTCCGAGCCGACCGCCGCCTCGACGACGCCCGCCGCGACCGCCGCTGCCGAACCACCCGACGAGCCGCCCGGCGTGTGGTCGAGGTGCCACGGGTTGCGCGTCGCGCCGAACGCCGAGCCCTCGGTGACCGGCCACAGCCCGAGCTCCGGCGTGTTGGTCTTGCCGATGATCACCGCCCCGGCCGCGCGGAGCTGCCGCACCAGCACGCCGTCCTCGGCGACGGCCGGGTACTCACCGGCGCAGCCGAACGCGGTCGGCGCCCCGGCGAGGTCCATGTCGTCCTTGATCGCGACCGGCACGCCGAGAAGTGGGCGGCGCTCGCCTGTCGCGAGGCGCTCGTCCGCGGTCCGGGCCTCGGCCAGCGCGGCGTCCCGGCGCAGCAGGCGGAACGCGTTGAGCGTCGGCTGCGTCGCCTCGGCGCGGTCGAGTGCCGCACGGGTCAGCTCGACGGAGGTCGTCGCACCCGCGGCCAGGCGGCGTGCCTGTGTCCCCAACCCCTCGTACATGAGCTCGAACAGTAGGGCGGTGAGAGGATGGGCGCGATGAACACGACCGTGAGCAGGCGTTCGCGCCGCCAGCAGACGAAGTTGTGGCGAGCCCCGGTGGTGCGGGTGGCGCGGCTGACGCCCCGCATGACCAGGGTCACCGTCGGCGGCCCCGACCTCGCCGACTTCGCGTACGCGGGCACCGACCAGAACGTGATGCTCTACTTCTACCCGGACGACGTCGAGCTGCCAGAGCCGCTGACACTCGCGGCCGCGCGTGGCATGTGGTCCCAGGTAAGACCGCTGACCAGGACGTACACCGTGCGCCGGTACGACAGGGACGCGTGCGAGATCGACTTCGACTTCGTCCTGCATTCCGACGCGGGCCCGGCCTCGGACTGGGCGAAACGGGCGGAGCCCGGCGACCGGCTGATCTTCGTCGGCCCGTCGCCCGCCTACCAGCCCGACCCGACCGCGGACTGGCACCTGCTGGCCGGCGACGAGACCGCGCTGCCGGCGATCACGGCGATCCTGCGCGAGCTGGGCCCCGACGTGCCGGTGCGGGTCTTCGTCGAGGTCGAGGACGCGTCGGAGGAGCAGCCGCTGGCGGGGCCCGTCACCTGGCTGCACCGGGACGGCACCGACGACCTGCTCGCCAGGGCCGTCGCGGCCGCCGACCTGCCGACGGGCCGGGTGGACGCGTGGCTGGCGGGGGAGCGGGCGTCGATGGTGGCGCTACGCCGGCACCTGCTGGCCGACCGCGGCCACGACCGTTCCCGGGTCCGGCCGACGACGTACTGGCGACGAGGCGAAACAGGCAACTGACCTGCGGATTTGTCGCGCTGTGGGAACTTCCGGTCCCGTTGATCCGTTCTAGGGTCGGCAGAGGTTTAACGGAGGCGCAGGGTGCACAAGCACTACAACGGGCTGAAGACCGCGCTGCTGCTCGGCGGCATGAGCGCGCTGATCATCATGATCAGCGCGCTGTTCGGGCGTGCGGCGCTGTTCATCGGCCTGGCGGTCGCCCTGTTGATGAACGGGTACGCGTACTTCAACTCGGACAAGCTCGCGCTGCGGGCGATGCGCGCCAGACCGGTGTCGCAGGCGGAACAGCCGGCGATGTACCGAATCGTCCGCGAACTGGCGACGTCCGCCCGCCAGCCGATGCCGCGCCTCTATGTGAGCCCCACGATGGCCCCGAACGCCTTCGCCACCGGCAGGAACCCCCGCAACGCGGCGGTCTGCTGCACGACGGGCATCCTGGAGCTGTTGGACGAGCGCGAGCTGCGTGCGGTGCTGGGCCACGAGCTTTCACACGTGTACAACCGCGACATACTGATTTCGTGCGTCGCCGGCGCCCTGGCCAGTGTGGTGAGCGTCCTGGCGAACCTGGCCATGTTCGCGGGCCTGTTCGGCGGTGGCGACGACGACCGCCCGAACCCGTTGGCGATGCTGCTGCTGGCGATCCTGGGCCCGGTGGCCGCGGGCATAGTGCAGATGGCGGTCAGCCGTTCCCGCGAGTACCAGGCGGACGAGTCCGGCGCGGAGCTCACAGGCGACCCACTGGCACTGGCTTCGGCGTTGCGAAAGCTGGAGTACGGCACGGCCCGCGCCCCACTGGCCCCGGAACCACAGGTCATGTCCCAGTCCCACCTGATGATCGCCAACCCGTTCCGCCCGGGCGAGCAGATGACCCGACTCTTCTCGACCCACCCCCCGATGCCCGACCGCATCCGCCGCCTGGAAGAAATGGCCCGCCGCAACGACCTGCGGTGACGGTCCAGCGCCCACACGGGACGCTGGACCGAGCTGTCAGCCGGTGAGCATCGGACCCACTGGCACCGTGATCTCCTCGACGACGTCGACCTGAGTGGACCTGACGAGATAGCGCGCCACGGTCCTTCTCAGGATTTCGGCGTGCTGGTAGATATCCTGGACGTCGGCGATGGGAATGCGCGTCTCGACCTTGTTCTCGTCGAACACCCCGAGGTATTTCTTCGACCGGTTGAGCCAGAGCCGGGCAATGGGCTTGCGGTTGTTGTCGTCGAGCACCACGCCGAAGTAGGTCTTCGTGTCCCGGGCGGCCACGCGGGAAACCGGCACCTCACTGCAGACGATGGCCCGCACGATCCGGTAACCCTCGTGTTCCTCTTCGGTGGTGATGACCTCGCCGCCGGTCTCGACCGGAGTTTCCTCTTCGGGAACGGGTTCGGCTTCGACCGCGTCCTTCGAGACACTGACATAGGAGTCGGGGCCGCCCAGGGCGTTCTTGAGGCGGTCGTTCACCTGCTCGTTCAGGAACTGGCGCGCGGCCTTGGTGACGAGGGGAACGAACTGTTCACGCACGCGCTGGGTGAAGGACCCCTCGTACACGCGGGTGGTCAGGAATCGCACCCAGTCGTCCTCGGGCTCCTTGAACTGGGCGGCGAGAACCCGCTTCAGCTGACCGATGTACTTCAGCTCGCCCGCCGCGCTGATCACCGAGTCGAGGTTGAACGACTCCTTGGAGAGCTTGGCCAGCTCCGGCAGGAGTGTCTCGTCCAGGGCGGAGAAGTCGAGCACCAGGAACGGCTTGGCGTCCATCCGGTTGGGTGCGTCGAGGTCCGTGTAGAACTGGTAGACCTCGCCGTTGGTGAGAATGGCGATCCTGGCGTTGGTGACCGCGAAGTAGCGGAACAGCTGCGAGGCATGCTCGATCCGGAGCGGATCGTTGATCTTCTTCACCTCGATCAACAGCTGGATCTTCTCGTCGTGCGAGACGGCGTAGTCGATCTTTTCGCCCTTCTTGAGGCCGACGTCCGCGGTGAACTCGGGAATGACCTCGGCCGGATTGAAGACGTCATAGCCGAGGACGGTGCTGATGAACGGCATCACGAAGGCGTTCTTGGTCGCTTCCTCGGTCTCGATGGTCGCTTTCTGCTTCCGGATCTTCAGCGCCAATGCCTGGGTGCGCTCAGCAATGTCCATATCGACCTCCCGGACTGATGACCAATGAGTCGACAGGACCGGCCGACGTGTTACGAATATCACTGTCCGGTTGGGAAACCCCGATGTGCTGCCAGATCGTGAAACACAATGGCCCGGCGTCCGTATGGGACGCCGGGCCATGAGACGTGTTCGCCGATCAGCCGGTCGCGCCCGCGGCCCGGGCGACCTCCATCACGTAGTCGCCGTAGCCGGACTTGGCCAGCTTGCTGCCCAGGGCGTAGCAGTCGTCCGGGCTGATGAAGCCGTTGTCCATGGCGATCTCTTCCAGACAGGCGATGCGGACCCCCGTCCGGTGCTCCAGGACCTGCACGAACTGGCCGGCTTCCAGGAGCGAGTCGTGCGTGCCGGTGTCCAGCCACGCGAAGCCGCGGCCCAGGTCGAGCAGCCGAGCGCGGCCCTGGCGCAGGTAGGTCATGTTGACGTCGGTGATCTCGAGCTCGCCACGGGCCGACGGCGCCAGACCCTTCGCGATCTCGACCACCTCGTTGTCGTAGAAGTAGAGGCCGGTGATCGCCCGGTTGGACTTGGGCTTGGCCGGCTTCTCCTCGATCGACAGCAGCTTGCCGGTGCCGTCGACCTCGCCGACGCCGTAGCGCTGAGGGTCCTTCACCGGGTAGCCGAACAGGACCGCGCCGTCGAGCCCGTCGACGTGCTCGTGCATCACCGCGGAGAAGTCGGCGCCGAAGAAGATGTTGTCGCCCAGCACGAGTGCGACGGCGTCGTCCCCGACGAACCGCTCGCCGATGATGAACGCCTCGGCCAGGCCGTTCGGCTGAGCCTGCTCGGCATAGGTCAGCTCGACGCCCCACTGGTTGCCGGAGCCCAGCAGGCGCTGGAAGCTCGGCATGTCCTGCGGCGTCGTGATGACCAGGATGTCCCGGATACCGGCCAGCATCAGCACCGACAGCGGGTAGTAGATCATCGGCTTGTCGTACACCGGCAGGAGCTGCTTGGAGACCGCTTGCGTGATCGGGTGCAGCCGGGTCCCGCTGCCCCCCGCGAGGACGATGCCCTTCACCGGTAGTTGGTGAACTGGAGGGCGATACCGAAGTCGGCGGACTTCAGCAGCTGGATGACGTCCTGCAGGTGGTCCTTCTTCTTGCCGGACACCCGTAGCTGGTCGCCCTGGATCTGCGCCTGCACGCCCTTGGGGGCCTCGTCTCGGATCTTCTTGGCGATCTTCTTCGCGTTCTCCGACGAGATGCCCTGCACGATCTGGCCGGTGACCTTGTAGGTCTTGCCGGACACCGCCGGCTCACCCACCTCGAACGCCTTCAGGGAGATCTGGCGCTTGACCAGCTTGTCCTTGAACACGTCGACCGCGGCCTTGCACCGCTCCTCGGTCTCGGCCTCGATCGTGACGCCCTCCTCGCCGGCCCATTTGATGGAGGCCCCGGTCCCCCGGAAGTCGAAGCGCGTGGACAGCTCCTTGCTCGCCTGGTTGAGCGCGTTGTCGACCTCCTGCCGGTCAACCTTGCTCACCACGTCGAAGGACGGATCCGCCACCAGTCTCACCTCTCGAACACGTGTCAAGTACCCGAGCGAGCCTACCGCTGCGGGGGATACCGGTTGGCAGCCCCGCAAACCCGTTCGGTAAGGTTCCGTCCCGTCCGGCCAGACCGGACACTCCCGGCGGGTTGCCCGAGCGGTCAAAGGGAGCAGACTGTAAATCTGTCGCGCAAGCTACGAAGGTTCGAACCCTTCACCCGCCACCACATGCACAAACGGCCCACTGACCAGCGAAAACAGGTCAGCGGGCCGTTGGCTTGTTGTCCGGTTGTGTCCGGCCGTAGCCGGTGGGCTACGAGTGGGCGCGGCAAATACGCGGCAAAGTTGTCAGCCGGTCATGGCCTGCTGAACCTTGGCTCGCGCGGCCTGCTCACCTCCGTCCAGTGTGCCATGAAGTATGGCGCAGATTGGTCTAGTCGCTCGCACTGGTGGAAATGGTGGCCGCAGCGGCAGGAGCGGTGACGCAGCCGGCGGTCTTCCGTCCACTTCCGCTGACGGGAAGCCACCAGGGCGCTTGCTGTCATGCGACGGAAGCCCTGCGGCCTTGTGACGTTTGCCCTGCGGGGGCTGTGACGGGCTTCCCCACCGGTGTTGTCCCTGGTTAGCAGTCTTCTCGACATCGACGAGTAGGGCTCAGACTAAGAAAATTGGTCCCAGGCGAAGTGTCGCACTTCATGATCAGGTTACCGATAGACGTGTGCTGGTTGCCGATACAGTTACTGATCAACATGCACTGTGACCTGCAAGGTTACCGTGGTTACCGCAGTTACCGATACTTGAGCCAGCAGGCAACTCGGGCCGCGAGATGGCTACCTAGTCGCGGATTGGTCTACTGGTCGTTCTGCTGACCACCTTGGGCGATGAGCGTGTTCAGCAGGTTGACGATCTGCTGTTGGCCAGCGGCCGTGGCGTCGAGCTTGCCGCGCATCTCGGTGAACCCTTGCTGCGTCTCGCTGAACCCCTGCTGCATCTGGCTGCGGAGGTCGTTCAGGTCCTCGCGTGTCGCGTTGAAGCTGGACGTGGTGGCCTGGCGGAAGTCCCGGATCTCTCCACGGATCTCAGCGACGTCACGGTCAGCTCCTCCGGCCAGCACGCGCGCCGCTGCCGCGTCCTGCTCACTGTGGCGGACGCGATCGGCAAGTTGCCGGACCTCGGTCTCCAGGGCGGCCACGCGGACTTCCAGATCGTCTGGCTGAGCCATGCCCACCAGCGTACCGAGTGCCCTTCGCTGGACAGCTCGTGATCTCCGTGAACGGAGAGGCGCTGAATTGGCCGCAGGCGCGTCAGCGCGCCATGGCTGGAGTGAGTGGCTGGACCGCGACAGAATCGGATTCTGTCGTGGTAATGCCGTCTGAGCTGGCCCTCGCCACAGGGCATGTCGTCATCGCCCGAGTCGAGAGCCCACGACGCGGATGGCTAGCCTGCCACCGGATGTGATCGCCAGACGACAGTAGGTAACAGTGCAGCCCTGGATGCAGATTGGTTTGCCGATTCTCGTTGGCCTTCTCACCGCAGGTGGTGCCTATCTCGGAGTTCGCCACGCCACCCGGGGCAACGACCGCGCGACCGAGCAGCGGGAGCTAGCGGCCCGCCGCGAAGAGTGGTGGCGACGGTTCATCTGGGCTGCTGACCTCGCTCTGGATGAAGACCCGGTCAATCGGGTAGTCGGCCTCAAACTACTGACCAAGCTGGCCCAGTCCGACCTCGCGCAACGCGACGAAGCCCAGTTGCTCGACGTCTTCCAAGGGCGTGTACTGGACAAGCTACTTGATGAGCTGCCCGACACCGGAGGAAAGGAGGCGCCAGCATGAACGCACCGCTACAACCAACCGACGAACAGATCGCCGCCGCGCAACTCCGCATCGAGCTCGACAAGAAGCTGGACAGGGGAACACCCGAAATCGTGCGCCAGATCGCTACCTACCGCCCAACCACGCGTCCCACTCAAGACCTCCGACCGCCAACCACGACGGATCAATACCACCCCGCGCAAGCTCCCCCACACACCTGGAGAACATGGGAGGCTGAGACCCCCGCAGACCGGCTAGCCGCAATCAGACGTCAAGCTGACTTCGCCCGCAATGCCATCGAACGCGCGCGAGCCGCTCAGCCTCCTCAGGAACCAGAGCTCCTCAACAACCTCGCCCTCGCACTCCGAGACGCCGGGGACCCCGACCAGGCCATCGACCTCCTCAGGCAAGCTCTAACGATCCATCGTCAACAGCGCGCTGAAACGATCCATCGTCAACAGCGCGCTGAGGCTGACGATCCGTCAACAACCGAGTGAACGAGCGGTCAGCGGAGTTCCCAGCGCTCGAACTCCGGCAAATGCGCGGCAAAGGTGACCTCTGAAAGTATAAAACGCCTGGTCAAGAGGGGTGCGAGGATGGGCCTGTAAATCTGTCGCGCAAGCTACGAAGGTTCGAACCCTTCACCCGCCACGGCCTCGGCCGATCCATGCTCAGTGCCTTCGGCGCTTTCGCTGGGTCGGCCGTCATTATTTTGCGGGGGCGACCCCCGCAAACCCCGCGGTGCGGTTGGTGCTGACCCGGCGTTGGTGTCTTGCTATTTCTCCTCCCGTGTGGACTTTCCTTACGCTGGCGGCTCCTACTCCGTGAGCTTTCCTCGCCAGCGGCGGCTTCGGGGTTGGGCTCGCTTACCCGTCATCGTGGGCTCTCGACTGGGGGCAGGCCAGCGTTGGCGATCACTACGTCCGTCGCCGCGTGCGGTATGGAACGCGCCGCCACGGTCGGGGTCGGGCCCCTGCGTGTGATTACTGAGAGTGGGCGGCCTTCTGAGGCTGCACACGGAAGGTGTAATCGGGACGTCGGTCCGTTGGGCCTGTTGTCTCACTGAGTGGACACGTCGCGGAGGATCGACAGCGAGGTCCTTAAAGGACACTCGCAGCATTCGAGTGACGGCTTTCACAACGATCTCGGAACGGTTGATCGGTGAACCAATGGTGGAAGACGCTGACCTCGGTAGATTCGCCAGTCAACAGTGTGTTGCTCTCCGTGACCGAGGTGGTTACACCAGACTGACCTGCCGGTTTACCGGTCAGGTGGTCTGACTTTGGCCAACTAGCACAGTCGGAAACTGTGCACGGAGGGGGTACAGTTACGCGACCGTGACTAGCCCAATCGGGGGGCGTCGTCACTGTGCGGCGAGGAGCCGTCGCCGAGGGGCGGCCTAGGAGGTTGCATGCCGGACCATCCCATGCCGGCGCCCGCTGACCGCGCCGAGGACTACCCCTCGCTGGACCGCCGGTTCAGCGTTTTTTCGGTCCTCGTGCTTGTCGCCGGGGTTGCCGCGGCGGTTGGGGTCACCTGGTGGCTGCCGTTCCGTGGTGGCGGCGATCTCATCTGGACGGGACTCCTTCTCGCCGTCGGCTTCCTCGTGGTCGAGCAGCTCTCAGTCAACATCGACGTCCGTGGCGGCGTCTCTTGGACGATCTCCTTCACGGAGATTCCGCTGGCCATCGGGCTCTTCGTCGCTCCGTTTCCCGTTGTGCTCGCGGCTCATCTCGTCGCGGGGGTCGGCACGTTGCTCGCTCGGCGGGTGCAGGACCGTGTCCTTTACAACACTGGTGCCGAGACGCTCGAGATCGCTGTCGCGTTCAGTGTCTTCACCTTGATTAGGGACTCGCTGGACGGGCGGCCTGGTTGGTTCGCCGTGTTCGCCGGTGCCTTGTCCGCGCCTGTGACCAGCACTCTTCTCGCTCTCGTCGCCGTCTACGTGCTCGGCCGCCGGATCCGGCTCGGCGCCGCCACCAAGCTTGTCTTGCGCACGCTGGTGCTCGGGCTGGTCAACGCCTCGGTCGGCGTCGCCGGCTACGAGGTCGCCACCAACGTCGAGAACGGCTGGCCGCTTGTCTTCGCCATGCTCGGCGGCCTCTGGGCGCTCTACCTCGCCTACTCCGGCCTGCTCCGCGAGCAGCGCGACCTCGAGGCCCTCTCCGAGGTCAGCCTCATCGTCGCGCGGTCCGGCCGCCGGGCCGCGGCGCGGCCGGCCGCCGGTGGGGACACCGCCACGGCCGTCAACGCCGAGGACTGGCTCGGCATTGCGCAGCGGATCAAGGATCAGCTCGGCGCCGCGCGGGTTGTGCTGCGTCTGCGGTTCGACCCGCAGCAGGCCATGCACACGGTCGTCGCGGGTGACGACCTTGCTGACGACATGTACGACCTCGAACCCACTGGGGCCCGTGCCGACGCACTACTGCGCCTGCCCGGCTCGCACGTCCGTCACTTCCGCCGTGTCGACGCGTTGCCCGAGGTCAGGGCGGCCCTGGTGCGGCGGGACGCCCAGGAGGCGCTCGTCGTGCCCCTGCGCAGCGCCAGTCACCTGCTCGGCGTCGTCGAGGCGCACGACAAACTGTCGCGCTGGCGCGGTTTCGGCCAGGCCGACCTGCGCATGATCGGCACCACCGCCAGCCATCTCGCCACCGCGCTGGACAACCGGCGCCTCGTCGCCACCCTTCGCCACGACGCCTACCACGACCCGCTGACCGGCCTGTACAACCGGCCCGGTTTCCGGCAGGTCGCGACCGAGCTGCTCGGTACCAACCCCGGCTCGGTCATGCTCCGTGTCGACCTCGAGGTCCAGCCAGCCATCAGCGACGCGCTCGGTTACGCGTGGAGCGACCGGATCACCATCGCCGCCGGCCGGCGGCTGCGGGACACGCTCGGCGCCGACATCCCGCTCGCGCGGCTCGAGGGCGGCGCGTTCGCGGCGTTGCTCGTCGACTCGGACTTCGACCAGGCCCAGGCCGTCGCCGGTCAGCTGATCACGAGCCTGGCCTCGCCGTACCCGGTCGACCGGCTGTCCATCGAGGCCGGCGTGGTCATCGGGTACTCCTCGGCGACCATGGCCGACGGCGTGCTGTTCTCGGAGACGACCTCGGCGAGCGCCCGGGAGGCCGCGCCGGCCTCGATGGACGTCGACGAGCTGCTCAAGCGGGCCGACGTCGCCCTGCGGGCGGCCAAGGCCAGCGGTGAGCCCTCGCGGGCGTACGTGCCGAGCATGGGGCAGATGTTCCTGCGCCGGTTCCAGCTGGTCACCCAGTTCCGCCAGGCCATGGAGACCGGCCAGGTCAAGATCCACTACCAGCCGAAGATCTCCCTGCCCAGCCGGGAGATCCTGGGTGTCGAGGCGCTGGTCCGCTGGCGGCATCCGGAGTTCGGTGACCTGCACCCGGACGAGTTCGTGCCCGCCGTCGAGGCCGCCGGCCTGGTCGACGCGCTCACCGACTTCGTGCTCGAACAGTCGTTGATCAAGGTGCGCAAGTGGATGGACCGGGGCCTGCGGATCGGCGTCGCGGTCAACCTTTCCGTGCGCAGCCTCGCGAACCTGTCGTTCCCGGACTCGGTCTCGGCCGCGCTCACCCGGCGCGACGTGCCGCCCGCGCTGCTCACGCTGGAGCTGACCGAGTCCGGCGTGATGGCGGACCCGCAGCGGGCGTTGCCGGTGCTGCGGGCACTGTCCAACCTGGGCGTCGTGCTGGCCGTGGACGACTTCGGCACCGGCTACTCGTCGCTGGCGTACCTGCGGCAGCTGCCGGTGGACGAGGTGAAGATCGACAAGAGCTTCGTGTTCGGCATGGGCTCGGACCTCGGCGACCTGGCCGTGGTGCGGTCGATCGTCGAGCTGGGGCACTCGCTGGGGCTCACGGTCGTCGCCGAGGGTGTCGAGGAGGACGTGGCACGCGACCAGCTGGCCGCCATGGGTTGTGACGTCGCGCAGGGGTACCTGATCTCCCGGCCGCTGTCCGAGGAGCGTCTCGAGGCGTGGCTCCAGGCACGAACGGCGCAGGCCAGAGGCCTGCGGGACGAGACGGTGCTCACGCTGTTGTCGTAGGGGATACCCGATTTCACCGGGGTGTGGCAGCCGTGTAGTCTTCTGACGGCTCCACAGGAACTTCCAAGTTCCTGGGTGCGCCCCAATAGCTCAGTCGGTAGAGCGTCTCCATGGTAAGGAGAAGGTCTACGGTTCGATTCCGTATTGGGGCTCGTGAGCTGGCCGCGGTGTTCGGTTCCGGGCATCGCGGCACAGGCATGTCAAGGCGGTGTAGCTCAGTCGGTAGAGCAAGCGGCTCATAATCGCTGTGTCGCCGGTTCAAGTCCGGCCACCGCTACGCGATCGGGCGCGTTTCGCCCATGGAGAAGAGGGACCTCAGGTGGCTAGCAGCAGTGACGTTCGCCCCAAGATCACGCTTGCGTGTGAGGAGTGCAAGCACCGCAACTACATCACCAAGAAGAACCGGCGTAACGACCCGGACCGCTTGGAGATGAAGAAGTTCTGCCCGAACTGTGGCACGCACCGGCTGCACAAGGAAACCCGCTAGAGGTGCCGCTGGATCCCGCGTTCGTGGGGCACGCGTACCCGCGGTCGGAGGTCTACGAGGTCAGCCGGGCGAAGATCCGGGAGTTCGCGGAGGCCATCGGTGACGACAACCCGGTGTACCGCGACGCGGCCGCGGCTCGCGCTGCCGGCCACCCGGACCTGATCGCCCCGCCGACGTTCGGCACGGTCCTGTTCAGCCGGCACTCCATCGAGGACATCGTCAACGACGAGAAGCTCGGGGTGGACTACGGCCGGCTCGTGCACGGTGACATGAAGTTCGTCTTCGCGCGCCCGGTGCGCGCCGGCGACCGGCTCACGGTCACCACGCACATCACCGAGATCGACAACCGCATGGGCAACGACTTTCTCAGCCTGCGCGCCGAGATCGACACCGACGAGGGCGAGCGGGTCGTCACCGCCCTCTCGCAGCTGGTCATCAGGGCGGAGGACGAATGACTGTCGCGGCCGGCGACGAGCTGCCCCCGCTCGAGATCCGACTGCGCCGCGCGGACCTGGTCCGCTACGCGGGCGCGTCCCTCGACTTCAACCCCATCCACTGGAACGAGAAGCTCGCCGGCGAGGTGGGCCTGCCGGGGGTGATCGCCCACGGCATGCTCACGATGGCGGTCGCCGGGCGTCTCGTCACCAACTGGGTCGGCGACCCCGGCGCGGTCGTCGAGTACGGCGCGCGGTTCATCCGCCCTGTCGTGGTGCCCAACGACGCCGACGGCGCGCTCGTCGAGGTGACCGGCAAGGTCAAGGAAGTCCGCGAGGACGGCACCGCCCGCGTCGACATCACGGCCAGGTTCGACGGCAAAGCCGTGCTGGGCAAGGCGATCGCGGTAGTCCGCCTGCCGAAGGACTAGTTGAACGTCGCCGGGGCGAGGTCCTCGGCCGCGCGGACCGTGTGCCAGATGACCTCCGGCGGCACCTCGTCCTCCCGCGTCGACGCCACGATGGCCCACGACGACTCCGGCGACCCCCCGCGGACCAGGGTGCCCACGCAGGACACCCCGTCCCGGAACTGGCCGTGTTCCAGGACCGGACCGGCGCCGAACGCCGACAGTTCGAAGTCGAGTGCCCCGGCGTCGATCACCGTGCGGGCGGTGAACCGCCGCATTCCCTGATCCGCCAGGTAATCCGCGCGCCGGGCACGGGACAGCGTCGACAGCAGCACCTTGCCGAGCACCGTCGCGTGGGCGGCCACCTCCAGGCCGACCTCGAGGTCCTCCAGATGCGGTGACAGCGGACCCTCGACCATGTCCGTGACGACGATCCGGCCCGACACGAACTGCCCGAGATACGCCGTGCGCTGGGTCATCGTCGCCATGTGCCGCAACACCTCGCGGGCCAGCGGCGGCTGGTCGAACGAGGCCAGCAAATCGTGGAAACGCCTGGCGACCGACGAGCCGAGCATGAACCCGCCGTCCGGCGATCGGACGAGGTAGCCCTCGTAGGTCAACGTGCGTACCAGGTGATACGCCGTTGAGAGGTTGAGCTGGCAGCGGCGGGCGATAGCCTTGACCGTGACCGGCGCACGGCTGGCCCCGACCTCCTCGAGAATCCGGAAAGCCCGGGAAACGGACTGGATGAGATCGGTTGGCTGGGGTGCCCGGTCGCGCATGCGTCACCGTCCCGCGAGGGCCGCTTTGTCACTATTTGAAATCTTACGGGTTTCTCGAAAGGGCCGCCCGCTGCCAGCCTCGAACCGTCTCACGAGCGCACCTGGCCGGCCCTGACCCTGCCGGAAAACCTGAATGACGCCTTCCTGGCTCTCGGATGCTCGGAAGGCGTCATTCAGGCAGCCCTACTTGGCTTCGCCCAGCAGTGCACCCATCCGGGTGACGCCGGTCACGAGGTCGTCGTCGCCCAACGCGTACGACAGCCGGAAGTAGCCCGGGGTGCCGAAGGCCTCGCCCGGCACGACCGCCACCTCGGCGTGCTCCAGCACCAGCGCCGCGAGCTCGACGCTCGTCGCCGGCCGGACGCCGCGGATCTCCTTGCCCAGCAGCTCCTTCACCGACGGGTACACGTAGAACGCGCCCTGCGGCGTGGGGCAGGTGACGCCGGGGATCTCCGACAGCAGCTTCACGATCGTCCGGCGGCGCCGGTCGAACGCCGCCCGCATCTCGTGCACCGCGTCCAGCGATCCGGACACGGCGGCCAGCGCGGCCCGCTGCGACACGTTCGCGACGTTCGACGTCAGGTGCGACTGCAGGTTCGCCGCGGCCTTCGTCACGTCGGCCGGGCTGATCATCCAGCCCACCCGCCAGCCGGTCATCGCGTACGTCTTGGCCACACCGTTGACGACCACGCAGGTGTCGGCCAGCTCGGGCACCGCCACCGGCATCGACACGGCCTCGACGCCGTCGTAGGTCAGGTGCTCGTAGATCTCGTCGGTGATCACCCAGATGCCGTGCTCGACGGCCCAGCGCCCGATCGCCTCGACCTGCGCACGCGGGTACACCGCGCCGGTCGGGTTGGACGGCGAGCAGAACAGCAGGGCCTTGGTGCGCGACGTGCGTGCGGCCTCGAGCTGCTCGACGGAGGTCAGGTAACCGGTGGTCTCGTCGGTCACCACCGGCACGGTCACGCCGCCGGCGAGCGCGATGGCCTCGGGGTAGGTGGTCCAGTACGGCGCGGGCAGCAGCACCTCGTCGCCCGGGTCGATCAGGGTGGCGAAGGCCTGGTAGACGGCCTGCTTGCCGCCGTTGGTGATCAGGACCTGGCTGGCCGCGACCTCGTAGCCGGAGTCGCGCAGCGTCTTGGCGGCGACGGCCTCACGCAGCTCGGGCAGGCCGGCCGCGGGCGTGTACCGGTGGTTCTTCGGCTCCCTGGTCGCCGCCTCGGCCGCCGCGACGATGTCGGACGGCGTGGCGAAGTCCGGCTCACCGGCGCCGAACCCGATGACGGGCCGGCCGGCGGCCTTCAGCGCCTTGGCCTTCGCGTCCACCGCGAGCGTGGCGGACTCGGCGATGCCGCCGATTCGGGCGGAGATCCGGCGCGGGGTGACGGTGGTCTCGCTCATGCCGCCAATCGTTCCAGACTCGCCGGATCGCCAGGTGACCGCCCGTTATGGTCAGGCCTGTGACAGCGGCGGACCGGGGGACGGGCGGTCACGGCGCCGGGGAACGTGCGGGGCAGGCGAGTCGTGGTCCGAGGCGGTTCGACCGGCGCGGTTGCGGACGGGTTTCGCCCTTGCCGTACACTCTTGAACTTGGAAGTTGCCGACCCCGCTCCGCATGCGACACGGGGCAGGTCGAATGCGTCCGCGAATCGTGGCGTCGAGTTATCGACGGCGCGAAGGGGTGTAGCTCAACTGGCAGAGCAGCGGTCTCCAAAACCGCAGGTTGCAGGTTCAAGTCCTGTCACCCCTGCGTCAGGCGCAGGTCCGTGAAGACCATCGAGCGGAGGAACTGGCGTGGTTGACGACCGGGACAAGGAAGAGAGCAAGGGACAGGAGCGCCCCTCTCGTCCGGTCACCGCCGCGGCGCGGCGTGAGCGCCGTGCTTCCGCTCGCCCGGCGGCGCGGAAGGAGTCCTCGACCGACGAGGCGGCCAAGCCCGCGCGGTCGAAGAGCACGGCCGACGAGAAGGCCAAGCCGAAGGCCAAGGCCAAGGCGGACGCGAAGACGGACGCCAAGGGCGAGCACAAGAAGGGGCGGCCGACCCCGACGCGGGACCACAGGGAGTCGCGTCCCGGGTTCTTCGCCAGGATCTGGCGCTTCCTGAAGGAAGTGGTCGCGGAGCTGCGCAAGGTCATCTGGCCGACGCGCAAGCAGATGATTACGTATACGGCTGTCGTGTTGGTTTTCGTGGCCTTCATGGTGGCGGTGATCGCGGGGTTCGACTTCGCGCTCGCCAAAGGCGTATTCGCACTGTTCGGCTGAGCTGCGCCCGCCAGGGCGCGCCGGCACGATAGGTGGAGTACGCGAACTATGAAAGGAAGCGGGACCGAACAGTGAGCTCCGACAACGGTGTGGCTCGCGATGGCGAGCTGACCGGCCTGTCCGAGGACGGCGACGTGCGCACGGAGGAGATGGCGGCCGCCGCGGCCGCACTGGCCGTCGACTCCGATGCCGAGGTCGCCACTTCCGATGAGGACGAGGACCTGGCCGAGGCTGACGTCGTGGCCGACGATTCCGAGGATGCCGACGACTCCGACGACGCCGATGACGCCGGCGAGGATGTCGACGACGTCGCCGAGGCCGACGCCGGCGAGGACGGCGAGGCCGAGGAGGAGGAAGAGGACCCGGCCGCCGAGATGCGCGAGGCGCTGCGCCGCGCGCCGGGCGAGTGGTATGTCGTGCACTCCTACGCCGGCTACGAGAACAAGGTCAAGACCAACCTCGAGACCCGCATCGGCACCCTGGACATGGAGGACTACATCTTCCAGGTCGAGGTGCCGACCGAAGAGGTCACCGAGATCAAGAACGGGCAGCGCAAGCAGGTCCAGCGCAAGGTGCTGCCCGGCTACATCCTCGTGCGGATGGAGCTGAACGACCCGTCGTGGTCCGCGGTGCGCAACACCCCGGGCGTCACCGGGTTCGTCGGCGCGACGTCCAAGCCGTCGCCGCTGACCATCGACGAGGTCCTCAAGTTCCTCCTTCCGCAGGTGGAGGAGGCCAAACCGGCGGCAGACGGCAAGGGCAAGAGCTCGTCCCCGGCCAAGGGTCCCGTCGTCGAGGTCGACTTCGAGGTCGGCGAGTCGGTCACCGTCATGGACGGGCCGTTCGCCACCCTGCCCGCGACGATCAGCGAGGTCAACGCGGACGGGCAGAAGCTCAAGGTCCTCGTGTCGATCTTCGGCCGCGAGACTCCGGTCGAGCTGTCGTTCAGCCAGGTCTCGAAGATCTGAGCCTGATCGCCGCCGAATTCACTAGTCAGGGAAAGAAATGCCACCCAAGAAGAAGAAGCTGGCCGCGATCATCAAGCTGCAGATCACGGCCGGCCAGGCCAACCCGGCGCCGCCCGTAGGCCCCGCCCTCGGTCAGCACGGCGTCAACATCATGGATTTCTGCAAGCAGTACAACGCCGCGACGGAGTCGCAGCGCGGCACCGTGGTGCCTGTGGAGATCTCGGTCTACGAGGACCGCTCGTTCGACTTCAAGCTCAAGACCCCGCCGGCGGCGAAGCTGCTGCTGAAGGCCGCGGGCGTGGACAAGGGCAGCGGCGAGCCGCACCGGGCCAAGGTCGGCAAGGTGACCTGGGACCAGGTGCGTGAGATCGCCGAGACGAAGAAGGCGGACCTCAACGCCAACGACGTCGACCAGGCGGCCAAGATCATCGCCGGCACCGCTCGCTCCATGGGCATCACGGTCGAGTAGCACGTCGACCATCGCCCGTTTCATGGGCATCACGGTCGAATAGTTCGGATTTCGTGGGAGGGCCAGGCGCTGGCCCACGACCACTGACTGTTAGGAACAGATATGGCAAAGCGCAGCAAGGCCTACCGCCAGGCCGCGGACCAGATCGACCGCGAGCGGCTGTACACGCCGCTCGAGGCGGCGAAGCTGGCGAAGGAGACGTCCAGGATCAAGATGGACGCGACCGTCGAGGTCGCCATCCGGCTTGGCGTCGACCCCCGCAAGGCGGACCAGATGGTGCGCGGCACGGTGAACCTGCCGCACGGCACCGGCAAGACCGCGCGTGTGATCGTCTTCGCCACCGGTGACAAGGCCAACGAGGCCGTCGCCGCCGGTGCGGACGAGGTGGGCGCCGAAGACCTGATCGAGCGTATCCAGGGTGGCTGGCTCGACTTCGACGCCGCGATCGCGACCCCCGACCAGATGGCCAAGGTCGGCCGCATCGCCCGCATCCTCGGCCCGCGTGGCCTCATGCCGAACCCGAAGACCGGCACCGTCACCCCGGACGTGACCAAGGCCATCACCGAGATCAAGGGTGGCAAGATCAACTTCCGGGTCGACAAGCAGGCAAACCTGCACCTGGTGATCGGCAAGGCATCCTTCGAACAGGACAAGCTGGTGGAGAACTACGCCGCGGCCCTCGACGAGGTCCTGCGTGCGAAGCCGTCCGCCGCGAAGGGTCGCTACCTGAAGAAGGTCACCTTCTCGACGACCATGGGCCCCGGCATCCCGGTGGACCCCGCTCGCACCCGCAACCTGCTGCAGGACGAGCCGGCCGTCTGACGTACGTAAGAAGCGGGGCCCCTCCTGTGCGGAGGGGCCCCGCTTTTGTGTCGGTCCCTATCCAATGGTGGCGTTCACCGCGTCGAGCGCGGTGGTGACGGGCTGGAAGAACGTCACGCCGCCGCTGGTGCAGTCCCCGGAGCCGCCGGACGTCAGGCCGACCGCGCTGCCGTCCTCGGTGAACAGCGGGCCGCCGCTGTCCCCGGGCTCCGCGCAGACGGTCGTCTGGATCAGGCCGGTGACCGTGCCCTCGGGGTAGTTCACAGTGGCGTCCAGTGCGATGACGTCGCCGTCGAAGAGGCCCGTGGTGCTGCCCATGCGGAAGACCTGCTCGCCGACCTGGGCGTCGGCGGCCTGCTTGATGTCGAACAGTTGACCGTTCCCGACGTCGACGGCACTGGGGGCGTTGGTGGTCTCGTCGTCGTAGGTGACCAGCGCGAAGTCACCGTTGCCCGGGAAGGTCGCCTCCTGGACCGTGGCGATCGGGTCGCCGTTCGCCTCGTCGGACCACGCGTCGAACGCGACACCGCAGTGCCCGGCGGTCAGGAAGCCCGGTCTCCCGTCCCCGGTGGTGACGTTGAAGCCGAGCGAACACCGCGCCCCTTCCGCGAAGATCGCGTCACCACCCTCGGCGAAGAGGGAGAACCTGCCGGTCGTCCGCTTCAGGGTCGCGACGTCGCCGCCAACCGCGTTGACGGTGCCCTCCAGGTTGTCCCAGGTGTCACCCTTGACCGTCTCGTCCGCCGTGATGATCATCTTGCCGGTGGCGGGGTCGGTCGCCCACGCGGTGCCCGGTATGTGGTCCTGCCGCATCTCGGTCAGCGCGGCCAGGTCCCGATCAGGCGACCCCGCGGCCCGCTGCCGGTGTCCGCCCTCGGCATTGGCCTGCGGCAGCAACACGGCGACAAGGGCCACGAGCGCCACGCCACCGGCTCCTAGGAACAGGGCTTTCCTCGTGGCCGGCCTGTGTTTGGCACGCAATTCGCGACCTCCTCGGTAGTGGATGGGGGCGCTTTTGTCCACACCACACACGAGGAAGATTTGGTAACGGTTCACCAATCGCCGCAACAGCTCGGTAAACAGGCGGGATCAGCTGGTCGGCGGGGTGCTCGTGGAGCCGCCGCAGTCGGCCGGTTCGGACTCGTGACCGGAGACGATCCACTGGGCGTCGCCGCCACCGGCGCTCTCGGAGTGGGGGATCTTGCTGAGGGTCAGGAGCCCCAGCCGCGGCCCGCCGGAGACCTCCATCGCGCAGGAACTGACCGACACACTGTTGCCCGCCTTCGTGGGAACAGCGGAGCCGGGGATCCACGGGTTGGCGTACTCCGACTTCATGTGGTTCGCCGCGATGCTGCGGTAGATGGTCGTGACGATCTCCGCGCACGTGTTGCCGTACTGCGACATGTTCTTGGTGAACTGAGCACGTCCGTCGTCGGTGAAGCGGCTGCACGCGCTCTTCGCGTCGCCCTGGGCGATGTCGTCGTACACCTTGAGGACCGCGTTCCGCGGCGTCGTCTCGAAGATCAGGTTCGTGGTCGCCTTGCCGCCGCCGGTCTGGGAGGCCGGGAGCTGGTCGTGGTCCTCGCCGAAGAAGTAGTCGATGGCGAAGTAGCCGGCCAGCACCAGGATGGCGAGGACGACCAGGCCGGTGATGACCTTGCCGACCGCCGCCTTCAGCAGGCGTTTCGGCAGGCTCTCCTTGGGCGGGGGCGGACTCCACCGGTGCAGGTGGCCGGGGGGCGGCGGGGTGCCCGGCTGGAAACCCTGTTCGGCCTGCTGTCGCATCAGCTCCTGGAAGCGTTGGAACTCCTGGAACTGGCGTACCTCGTCCGGGGTGATCGGGGTCGGTTGGCGTGGCGCGGGTGGGGGAGCGGGCGCCGTCGAACCGTCCCCGGGCATGACGAGGTCGGCAGGGGGCTCGTGGTGCTGCTCGTTGTCGGCCACGGCCTCCATCATGCCGTGTCGGCGCACACACTCACCCGGTTTGGGGGCCGCCGCCACCGCAACGTACGATTGACCACGGTTCTACCGAAGACCGCTGGTTCCTGCCCTCGGGCAGGCGAAGGTCCCGTCGACAGGACGGGCGGCCCGCGCAGGCAAGAACGAGGCACGCGCGGTCACACGCGCGTACACACACGCCCCGTGCTCTCCTGCGCCGGGGCGTTCGTCGTCTCCGGGGCGCCGGCGGTCGCCAAGCCACAGAGAGGAGGCGACCATGGCGAAGGCAGGCAAGGTCGAGGCCGTCGCGGAGATCGCGGACAAGTTCCGCAGCAGCTCGGCTGCCGTTGTCACCGAGTACACCGGTCTGTCCGTGTCCCAGCTGACGACCCTGCGTCGCGCTCTCGGCACGGGCACCACCTACCGGGTCGCTAAGAACACCCTCGTCAAGCGTGCCGCGGAGGACGCCGACATCCAGGGCCTGGACGCCCTGTTCGTCGGTCCGACCGCGATCGCGTTCGTCGAGGGCGAGCCTGTCGATGCCGCGAAGGCTCTTCGCGACTTCGCCAAGGACAACAAGGGCCTGGTCATCAAGGGCGGCTACATGGACGGCCGCCCGCTCACGGTCGACGAGGTCGACAAGATCGCCGACCTCGACTCCCGCGAGGTGCTGCTCGCCAAGCTGGCGGGCGCCATGAAGGGCAACCTCAGCAAGGCGGCCGGGCTGTTCAACGCCCCTGCCTCGCAGATCGCCCGTCTGGCCGCGGCACTGCAGGAGAAGAAGGCGTCCGCCGAGCAAGCGGCTCCCGCCGAGAGCTGACACACCACACAGAAAGGAAATGCCGTCATGGCGAAGCTCAGCACTGACGAGCTGCTCGACGCGTTCAAGGAGATGACGCTGCTCGAGCTGTCGTCTTTCGTCAAGCAGTTCGAGGAGACCTTCGAGGTCACCGCCGCCGCACCGGTCGCCGTCGCGGCGCCGGGCGCCGTCGCCGCGGCCCCCGAGGCCGCCGAGGAGCAGGACGAGTTCGACGTCGTCCTCGAGGCCGCCGGTGACAAGAAGATCCAGGTCATCAAGGTCGTGCGCGAGGTCGTCTCCGGCCTCGGCCTGAAGGAGGCCAAGGAGCTCGTCGAGAGCGCCCCCAAGGCCGTCCTGGAAAAGGTCACCAAGGAGGCCGCCGAGGCCGCCAAGGAGAAGCTCGAGGGCGCCGGCGCTTCCGTCAGCCTCAAGTGAGCTAGTGTCCCGCGCCGGGAATGCGGTGATCAAGTCGGTGGATCCGGGTTTCTGCTGGCAAGGCGCCGGTTCGTCCTCGTACTGGGTCGTACTTGGGCGGACCGGCAACGCCGCCAGCAGGAAGCTGGGCCGCCGAATTGGTTGCCTGATCTCCGGCGCGGGACACTAGTCCAACAGGACAAAAAGGGCCGGTACCCGTTCGGGTGCCGGCCCTTTGCTTCGCTCGGGTGCAACCCCGGGGCACACCCACTGTGAGTAACTCGGTACGTTCCCTCGACATGCGGTTGCTGACTCGCCAGTAACCCAGGTGGCTATGTGCTCGTTGCACGAGAGAGCACCAGTCGGGGAAGCGGGAGGTTCCATGGGCGCCGAAGTGGTCGTCGAGGGCCTGACGAAGTCCTTCGGGCGCCAGACCATCTGGCGGGACGTCACGCTGACGCTCCCCCCGGGCGAGGTCAGCGTCATGCTCGGACCGTCCGGCACGGGCAAGTCCGTGTTCCTCAAGTCGATCATCGGGCTGCTCAAGCCGGAGCGCGGGCGCTGCGAGATCAACGGCGTCGACATCGTCACCTGCTCGGAGCACAAGCTCTACGAGATCCGCAAGCTGTTCGGCGTCCTGTTCCAGGACGGCGCGCTGTTCGGGTCGATGAACCTGTACGACAACGTCGCCTTCCCACTGCGTGAGCACACCAGGAAGTCCGAGGCCGACATCCGCAAGATCGTCCTCGAGAAGCTGGACATGACCGGCCTCGCCGGCGCGGAGAAGAAGCTCCCGGGTGAGATCTCCGGCGGCATGCGCAAGCGTGCCGGCCTCGCCCGCGCGCTCGTGCTCGACCCTGAGATCATCCTGGTCGACGAGCCGGACTCCGGGCTGGACCCGGTCCGCACGTCGTACATCTCCCAGCTGCTCATCGACCTCAACACCCAGATCGACGCGACGATCCTGATCGTGTCGCACAACATCAACCTCGCGCGGACCGTGCCGGACAACATCGGCATGCTGTTCCGCCGCGAGCTGGTCATGTTCGGCCCCCGCGAGGTCCTGCTCACCAGCGAGGAGCCGGTCGTCAAGCAGTTCCTCAACGGCTCGCGCATCGGCCCGATCGGCATGTCCGAGGAGAAGGACGAGGCCACCATGGCCGCCGAGCAGGCCCAGATCGAAGCCGGCCACCACGACGGCAGCACCGACGACGTGCGTGGTGTGGTGCCGCAGATCCAGCCGACGCCGGGGCTCGGCGAACGGTCCGGCGTACGGCGGCGGCTGGACCGGGTCATGCGGATCCTGTACACGCTGCCGCGCGCGGCGCAGCAGGGGATCATCGACTCGCTGACCGACGAGGAGAAGGCCCGGTACGGCGTCAAGGGCACCCTTCGGCCCAGCCCCACCCCTCGGCCGAGAGAGTGGCAACCGGACTCCGGTGACCTCAGCGTGGCCGAACTGCCCACCACGACCTGGCACAACTCCCCACCCGGCGGTGGCGCATGACCACTCGCCCCGCACCGGCGAACTTTCCCGGGGCAGGCGCGCTGCGGGAGACCGGGCGGCTGTTCGCGCTCGCCCTCGACGTCATCGTCCAGACGTTCCGGCGGCCGTTCCAGCTGCGGGAGTTCATCCAGCAGTGCTGGTTCATCGCCAGCGTCACGATCCTGCCGACCGCCCTGGTCGCCATCCCCTTCGGCGCGGTCATCGCGCTCGAGCTCGGCGGGCTGATCGTCCAGCTCGGCGCCCAGTCCTTCACCGGCGCGGCCGCGGTGCTCGCCATCATCCAGCAGGCCGCGCCACTGGTCACCGCGCTCATGGTCGCCGGCGCCGGCGGTTCGGCGATCTGCGCGGACCTCGGCGCACGCACCATCCGCGAGGAGATCGACGCCATGGAGGTCCTCGGCGTCAACCCCATCCAGCGGCTCGTCGTCCCGCGGGTGCTCGCCGCCATGGTCATCGCCGTCCTGCTCAACGGGCTCGTGTCCGTGGTCGGCGTGCTCGGCAGCTACTTCTTCAACGTCGTCCTCCAGGGCGGCACGCCGGGCGCCTACCTGGCGAGCTTCTCCGCGCTGGCGCAGCTGCCGGACCTGTGGATCTCCGAGATCAAGGCGGTCATCTACGGCTTCATCGCCGGCGTCGTCGCCGCCTACCGCGGTCTCAACCCGAAGGGCGGGCCGAAGGGCGTCGGGGACGCGGTCAACCAGTCCGTGGTGATCACGTTCCTGCTGCTGTTCTTCGTCAACTTCATCCTGACCGCCGTGTACCTGACCATCGTTCCGCAGAAGGGCAGCTGAGCAGATGGCCATCGGCGACACCGCGCGGCGGGTGGCGACCGCGCCGCTCAACTGGCTCGACACGCTGGGTGACCAGCTGTCGTTCTACCTGCGTGCGCTCGCGTGGATTCCCCGCACGCTGCGCCGGTACATGCGGGAGACCATGCGCATCCTCGCCGAGGTCAGCTTCGGCTCCGGCGCGCTGGCGGTCATCGGCGGCACCATCGGCGTGATGGTCGGCATGACCGTCTTCACCGGCACGGTCGTCGGCCTCCAGGGGTACGCGGCACTGGACCAGATCGGCACGGCCGCCTTCTCCGGCTTCGCGTCCGCCTACATCAACACCCGTGAGGTCGCGCCGCTCGTGGCCGGGCTGGCACTGTCCGCCACGGTCGGCGCCGGCTTCACCGCACAGCTGGGCGCCATGCGCATCTCGGAGGAGATCGACGCCCTGGAGGTCATGGGCGTGCCGAGCCTGCCGTTCCTGGTGACCACCAGGATCATCGCCGGCTTCGTCGCGGTCATCCCGCTCTACATCATCGGGTTGCTGTCGAGCTACCTCGCGTCCCGCTCGATCGTCGTCTACTTCTACGGCCAGTCGGCGGGCACCTACGACCACTACTTCAACCTGTTCCTACCGCCGCAGGACGTCTTCTGGTCCTTCGGCAAGGTGCTGATCTTCGCCGTGGTGATCATCCTCGTGCACTGCTACTACGGGTACCGCGCGTCCGGCGGTCCGGCCGGTGTCGGCGTGGCGGTGGGCCGCTCGGTCAGGACGACGATCGTGACCGCGGCCTTACTGAACTTCTTCATCGGCTTCGCCATCTGGGGCACGAACGTGACGGTGAGGATCGGCGGATGAGGCAGGGGAGGTGGGCGACGGTCCGGCGCCGGTTGCTCGGCATCGGGTTCATCGTCGTGATCGCGGGGCTCGTCAGCCTCTCGATCGCCATGTACAACAAGGCGTTCACGTCCGTGGTGAAGGTCAGCCTCACCACCGACAAGCTCGGCAACCAGCTCCAGGTGCTCGGTGACGTCAAGGTGCGCGGCCTGATC
>NZ_DASQCC010000279.1:0-137420 GCF_035634895.1 Actinophytocola sp.
CGGTTCCTCGGCGCCGTTCAGGTCCGGGAGCAACGCCAGCGCGCGGGCCACCTCCGTCGTCGTGGTGCCGCCGTTCAGGCCGACCACGCTCCCCCGCGTCACCGCCGCCGCCGCGGCCCGGCCGATCCGCTCCTTCTCCGACGCCTGCCGTGCCGTCTTGTACCGCAGCGGCAGGTCGTAGGCCACGTTGTTGGCCACGGCGCCGCCCCGCGTCCTGGTCAGCAGCTGCTGCTCGGCCAGGTGGTCCAGGTCACGCCGGATCGTCGCGGCGGAGACCGACAGCTCACCGGCGACGTCGTCCACGTCCACCTTGCCCCGCTGCCCGAGCAGGTCGAGGAGGGTGCTCAGCCGCTCGTATCGATCCACATGCTGCAATGTAGCCCGGACTACCAGCGAAGGCGGTGACATGGACCGGCTCGTCGCGGCCATCGACGTCGGCGGGACGTCGATCAAGTCGGCTCTCGTGGCCGAGGACCTCCACGTGGTGCACACGCTGCGCACCCCGACCCGCCGGGTGGACGGCGCCGTCGACGCCGGCCAGATCGTCGAGCTGGTCGACGAGCTGCGTGCCAGGGCCGGGGACGCCACCGTCGTCGGCGCGGGCGTCGCGGCGCCGGGGATCATCGACGAGCGGCTCGGGGTGGCCCGCGCGGCGGTCAACCTCGGCTGGCGCGACCTGCCGCTGCGCCGGCTCGTCGCCGACGCCGCCGGGCTGCCCGTCGCGCTCGGCCACGACGTGCGGACCGGCGGGCTCGCCGAGTTCACCATCGGCGCCGCGACCGGGGTGCGCAACGCCATGTTCATGCCCATCGGCACCGGGATCGCGGCCGCGTTCCTCGTCGACGAGCACCGGCTCGACGCCGACGGGTACGCCGGCGAGATCGGGCACATCGTCGTCGACCCCGGCGGGGCGGTCTGCGGGTGCGGGACCCGCGGGTGCCTGGAGACGGTCGCGTCAGCCGCGTTCATCGCGCGGCACTACGCCGAACGCAGCGGCAGGCCGGTGACCAGGGCCGCCGACGTCGCGGCCGCGGTCGTCGCCGGCGACCCGGACGCGGTCGCGGTGTGGGACCGCGCGATCGACGGGCTCGCCTCGGCGCTGACCATCGCGATCACGTTGCTGGCGCCGGAGGTCATCGCGATCGGCGGCGGGCTGTCCGAGTCCGGCGACACGCTGCTCGCGCCGCTGCGGGAGTCGCTCGCCGGGCGGCTCGCGTTCCAGCGCGTGCCGACGCTCGTGCGGGCCGCGCTCGGCGACAACGCGGGCTGTATCGGCGCGGGGATCCTCGCCTGGCGGGCGGCGTCGTGATCCTGGTCGTCACGCTCGACGAGGACCTGGCCGTGGCACGGACGCTGCGTGGGCGCGGGCTCGACGTCATGGTCACCGGGCTCGTCCGCGACCCGGTCCTTCGCCGGGAGGCGCTGGCCGCGGGGTTGCGGGAGTCGCTGTTCGACCTGGCGGCCCCGGAGCTGTCCATCTCGGACTGGGCGGACTTCGTCGGCGGGTTCCACGCGCTCGCCGCGCGGGCGTCGGTCGTGGTGCTCGCCGGCGGCCTGCCGGCGAGGCTGCCGGATGACGCCTTCGCGCAGCTGGTCCGCGCGACCGGGACGCCGGTGGTCCTGTCCACCTCCGGTCCGCCACTGGCCGCCGGTGTCGCCGCGCGGCCGGCCGCCGTGGCCGCGAGCGTGGCCGAGCTGATCGACGCCGTGACCGACCTGGAGGAGCCCCCATGCTCACGCCGACCGCTGACATCGTCGACGCCGCCCGGCGCTCGGGCCATGGCGCCGGCGCGTTCAACGTGATCCAGCTCGAGCACGCGGAGGCCATCGTCGCGGGGGCCGAGAAGGCCGGGACACCGGTCGTGCTGCAGATCAGCGAGAACGCCGTGCGGTACCACGGTTCGCTGGAACCGTTGGGGCAGGCGGCTTTGGCGGTCGCGCGCGCGTCGTCCGCCCGGGTCGCCGTGCATCTGGACCACGCGACGGACGTCGCACTGGTGCGGCAGGCGGTTCGGCTGGGCTTCGGGTCGATCATGTACGACGCGTCGGTGATGCCCTATGCGGACAACGTGGCGGCGACCGCCGCCGTGGTGCGGGACTGCCACGAGCACGGGGTGTACGTCGAGGCGGAGCTGGGCGAGGTGGGCGGGAAGGACGGCGTACACGCGCCGGGCGTCCGCACCGACCCCGCGGAGGCGGCCACCTATGTCGCCGCCACCGGGGTCGACGCGCTGGCGGTCGCGGTGGGCACGTCGCACGCGATGCTGACGCGGGACGCGACCGTCGACCTCGGGCTGATCGAGCGGCTGGCGGCGGCCGTGCCGGTGCCGCTGGTGCTGCACGGGTCGTCCGGCGTGCCGGACGACGACCTGCGGCGCGCGGTGGCGGCCGGCATGGCGAAGGTGAACATCGCGACACAGCTGAACAAGGCGTTCACGGGTGCGGTCCGCGCGTTCCTGGCCGCGAACCCCTCGGTGGTGGACCCGAGGAAGTACCTCGGCGCCGGCCGGGCCGCGGTGACCGAGGAGGTCGCGAGGCTCCTCGCCATCCTCGCGAGTTGACACGCTATATGCCCATCGAGCTATATTGCCCTCATGGCATCAACGTTCGAGGTGCTGGCGGAGCCGCGGCGCCGGGAGATCCTCGATCTCCTGCGTGACGGGGAGCGGCTGGTCGGCGACCTGGTGGACCGGCTGGCGCTGACGCAGCCGACCGTGTCGAAGCATCTGAAGGTGCTGCGGGGCGCCGGCCTGGTCGAGGTCCGGCAGGACGCGCAGCGGCGCTGGTACCGGCTGCGCCCGACCCCGCTGGCCGAGATCGACCAGTGGCTCGCGCCGTACCGTCGCATGTGGACGAACAGCCTGGATGCCCTGGAACGCCACCTGGAGACGATGGGCGATGACTGAAGCGAACCTCACGTACGTCAACGGGGAGCCGACGCTGCGCTTCGAACGGCGGCTGCGCCACCCGCCCGCGAAGGTCTGGCGCGCGGTGACCGACCCCGCCGAGCTGAAGCACTGGTTCCCCGCCGCCGTCGAGACCGAGCTCCGCCCCGGGGCGCCGATGCGGTTCGTCTTCCCGGAGGAGGCGGTCGTGGACGGCGCGTGGGACGGCGAGGTGCTGGAGGTCGACGAGCCGAAGGTCTTCATGTTCCGCTGGCACCAGGACGTCCTCCGCATCGAGGTCATTCCCGACGGCGACGGCTGCACCCTCGTGTTCTCCCAGACGATCGGCGGCGGCCGGGCCGGCTTCCTCGCCGCGGGCCGCACGGCCGCGGGCTGGGACAGCTGCCTCGACCAGCTGGCCGCGCGGCTCGACGGCACCACCGTGCCGGCCCGCACGGACTGGGTGACCCCGATGGCGCACTACATCGAGAAGTTCGGCCTCGGCGACGGCACCGTCACGGCCACGACGGACGGCTACGAGCTGCGCTTCGCCCGCGACCTCGTGTGGCGCAAGCCGGCCGACACCTGGCCGGTGCTGACCAGGAGCCTCGAGACCGGCCACGTGACGAAAGAGGAGCCGCCGCGGGTCCTCGAGTACGAGTGGTCCCAGGGCGGCACGGTCCGCTGGGAGTTCGTGTCGGACCCGAAGCTCGGCGAGCGGGTCGAGCTGACGCACACCCTGCCCGCGACGCTGGCCGAGCTGCGACCGCTCGCCCTGGCGACCTGGCACCACCGCCTGGAGCTGTTCTTCGCCGCCGCCACGGGTGGCGTGGACGAATCCTGGTCCGAGGACCGGGTGGCGGAGCTGGTCAAGCACTACGCGTGAGCGGCGACCGCCTGCCGCCACAGCGTCAGGGCCTCGTCGATCTGGTCGGCGTTGACCACCAGCGGCGGGATCATGCGGACGACGTTGCCCGCCGCGCCGCAGGTCAGCAGCAACAGCCCGGCCGCGCAGGCGGCCTGCTGCACGCGGGCCGCCGCGCCGGGGTCCGGGTTGCCGTCGCGGTCGACGAACTCGTTGCCCAGCATTAGGCCGAGGCCACGCACGTCACCGATGGCCGGGGCGTCCGCGGCCACCTTCGCCAGACCCTCCCGCAGGCGGGCGCCCTGGGTCGCGGCGTTCTCCACCAGCCCCTCCGACCGGACCACGTCCAGGGTGGCGACGGCCGCGGCACACGCGACCGCGTTGCCGCCGTACGTGCCGCCCTGTGAGCCCGGCCAGGCCCTGGCCATCAGCTCCTCCGGCGCCGCGATCGCCGACAGCGGGAAGCCGCTGGCCAGACCCTTCGCCGTGATCAGGACGTCCGGACGGACATCGAAGTGGTCGAGGCCCCAGAACCGGCCGGTGCGGCCGAAGCCGGTCTGCACCTCGTCGATCACCAGCAGGATGCCGTGCCGGTCCGCGCGTTCCCGCAGGCCCCGCAGGAACGCCGTGTTCGCGGGCACGTACCCGCCCTCGCCGAGCACCGGCTCGACGAAGAACGCGGCGGTCTCGGCGGGGGCGGACAGCGTCTGCAGGGTGTAGTCCAGCTCGCGCAGCGCGAACCGGGTCGCCTCCTCCTCGGACCAGCCGTAGCGGTAGGCGGTCGGGAACGGCGACACGACCACGCCGCCCATCAGCGGCGCGAACCCGGCGCGGAACTTCGTCGCCGAGGTCGTCATCGAGGCCGCGCCGACCGTCCGGCCGTGGAAGGACCCGTGGAAGACCACGACGTTCGGCCGGGCGGTCGCCTGCCGGACCAGCCGCAGCGCCGCCTCGACGGCCTCGCTGCCGGAGTTCGCGAAGAACAGCCGGTCCAGACCGGCGGGGAGGACCTCGCCGAGCCGCTGGGTGAGGGTGAGCAGCGGCCGGTGCAGGACGGTCGTGTACTGGCCGTGGATGAGCCGGCCGGCCTGCTCGCGCACGGCCTCGACCACGCGCGGATGGCAGTGCCCGGTGCTCGTCACCCCGATGCCCGCCGTGAAGTCCAGGTAGCGGCGCCCGTCCTCGCCGTACAGGTACACACCCTCGCCGCGGTCGGCGAGCACCGGCGTCGCCTGCTTCAGGATCGGGGACAACTCGGCCATCTTCGCACCCTCCTCGTGGGGTCGTGGGCTGGACACTAGTGCCCCCTGGCCAGCCATTCGTCCAGGTGCGGGGCCTCGGCGCCGATCGTCGTGTCGTCGCCGTGGCCGGTGTGGACCACGGTCTCGGGCGGCAGTGTCAGCAGCCGGTCCCGGATCGAGTCGACGATCGTCGGGAAGTCCGAGTGGGACCGGCCGGTCGCGCCGGGACCGCCCTGGAACAGCGTGTCACCGGTGAACACCACGCCCAGGTCGGGCACGTGGAAGCACACGGCGCCGGGCGCGTGTCCCGGGGTGTGCAGCACCCGCACCTGTGTGCCGCCCACGTGCAGGACGTCGCCGTCGGCAAGGGTGCCCGCCGGCCTGTCGGTGTCGTGGGCGAGGCGCCACAGCACCTCGTCGGCCGGGTGCAGCAGCACCGGCGCGTCGACCAGCGCCGACAGCGCCGGCGCGGCGTTCACGTGGTCGTCGTGGGCGTGGGTGCAGGCGATGGCCAACACCTCGCGCTCCCCCACGGCGTCGGCGATGGCCTGCGCGTCGTGGGCGGCGTCGATCACCAGGACCTGGCTGTCGTCGCCCAGCAGCCAGACGTTGTTGTCCACCGCCCAGCTGCCGCCGTCGAGGTTGAACGTGCCGGAGGTGACGACCTTCTCGACGCGCATCTAGAAGACCACCACCGAGCGGAGGACGTCGCCGTGGTGCATCTTGGTGAACGCCTCCTCGACCTGGTCGAGCGCGATGGTCTCGGTGACGAACTTGTCGAGGTCCAGGCGCCCCTGCCGGTACAGGTCGACGAGGTACGGGAAGTCGCGCGAGGGCAGGCAGTCGCCGTACCAGCTGGACTTCAGCGAGCCGCCACGGGAGAAGAAGTCGAGCAGCGGCATCTCGAGGCGCATGTCCGGGGTCGGCACGCCGACCAGCACCACCGTGCCGGCGAGGTCGCGGGCGTAGAACGCCTGCTTCCAGGTCTCCGGCCGGCCGACCGCCTCGATGACGACGTCCGCGCCGAAGCCGCCGGTCAGCTCCTGGACCGCCTCGACGACGTCCTTCTCCCCGGCGTTGACCGTGTGGGTGGCGCCGAACCCCTTCGCCCACTCCAGCTTCCGGTCGTCCAGGTCCACCGCGATGATCTTCGTGGCGCCGGCGAGCCGGGCGCCGGCGATGGCCGCGTTGCCGACCCCGCCGCAGCCGATCACCGCGACGCTGTCGCCGCGGGTGACGCCGCCGGTGTTGACGGCCGCGCCGATGCCGGCCATGATCCCGCAGCCCAGCAGGCCGACGGCGGCCGGCGAGGCCTCCGGGTCGACCTTGGTGCACTGTCCACTGTGTACCAGGGTCTTCTCGACGAACGCCCCGATGCCGAGCGCCGGCGAGAGCTTCGTCCCGTCGGTGAGGGTCATGGGCTGGGAGGCGTTGAAGGTGGCGAAGCAGTACCAGGGACGGCCGCGGAGGCAGGCACGGCAGGTGCCGCAGACCGCGCGCCAGTTGAGGATCACGTAGTCACCGGGGGCGAGGTCGGTCACGCCCTCGCCGACCTGCTCGACGACCCCGGCCGCCTCGTGGCCGAGGAGGAACGGGTACTCGTCGTTGATCCCGCCCTCGCGGTAGTGCAGGTCGGTGTGGCACACGCCGCACGCCTGGATCTTGACCACGGCCTCGCCGGGCCCGGGATCCGGCACGACGATCGTCTCGATCTCGACCGGGGCGCCCTTGGACCTGGCGATGACACCCCGCACCTGCTGAGCCATGTGTCTTCCCTTCGCATGCGTCGCTGCTGATTAGTACTTCTACCAGCTTCGACGGCACGCTGAGGGAGGCCCCTCCGGGACATCTGACGTCCCGGAGGGATCGTAGGAAGCCCGACGTCGCCGGTCAGGGAGCCGTGGCGGCCGCGCCGTACACGGTCCGGACCAGGGAGTCGGGCTACACCAGCGGGAGCAGGGTCGGGCGCCAGACGCCGTCGTGGGCACGCGCGGTCGCCAGCCGTTCGGCCGGCAC
This sequence comes from Actinophytocola sp., assembly GCF_035634895.1. GTDB lineage: Bacteria > Actinomycetota > Actinomycetes > Mycobacteriales > Pseudonocardiaceae > Actinophytocola. The sequence continues at coordinate 7,008 of NZ_DASQCC010000279.1, forward strand.
CTCCCCGTACGTCGTGGTGCGCTGGCGAGCGGGCCTGCCCGCGAGCGCCGCCAACCCCTCCAGGCCGGCGATCGTCTTGTAGCTGCCGTTCGCGGAGCCGGCCATGCGGCTGATCGTCTCCTCCATCAGCGTGCCGCCCAGGTCGTTCACCCCGCCCCGCAGCACGTCGACCACGCCGTCGTCGCCGAGCTTCACCCACGACGTCTGGATGTTGTCGATCCGGCCGTGCAGCAGCAGGCGGGCGAGCGCGTGCACCGCCCGGTTCTCCAGGTACGTGGGGCCCGGCCGCGCGATCCCCGCCAGGTACAGCGGCGCGTTCGTGTGCACGAACGGCAGCAGCACGAACTCCGAGAACCCACCCGTGCGGGCCTGGAGGTCGCGGAGCAGCTTGAGGTGCGCGACCCAGTGCGACGGGTTGTCCACGTGCCCGTACATCATCGTCGACGTGGTCGGCATGCCCAGCTCGTGCGCGGTCGTGACCACCTCGACCCACGCCGAGGTCGGCAGCTTCCCCTTGGTCAGCACCCACCGCACGTCGTCGTCCAGGATCTCCGCCGCCGTGCCGGGCAGCGAGTCCACCCCGGCCTCGCGGGCCGCGGTCAACCAGTCGCGGATGGACAGGTTCGTCCGGGACGCGCCGTTCACGACCTCCATCGGCGAGAAGGCGTGGACGTGCAGGCCGGGCGCCCGCCGCTTCACCTCGGCGGCGATGTCGAAGTACGCCGTGCCGGGCAGGTCCGGGTGGATCCCGCCCTGCATGCACACCTCGGTCGCGCCGACCTCCCACGCCTGCTCCGCGCGCTGCCCGACCTGCTCCAGCGACAGCGTGTACGCGTCGCTGTCCGTACGCCGCTGCGCGAACGCGCAGAACCGGCAGCCGGTGTAGCAGACGTTCGTGAAGTTGATGTTGCGCGTGACCACGTAGGTCACGTCGTCGCCGACGGTGTCCCGCCGGATGTCGTCGGCCAGGGCGGCCAACGCCTCGATCTCCTGGCCCTGCTCCGCGGACAGCAACGTGAGCGCGTCGGCGTCGGACAGTCCGGCCGGGTCGGCCTCCGCGTGCCGCAGCGCGGTCGCGAACTCGCCCCGCGTCGCCACGCCACGCATGGCACCCACCTGGGCACGCAGCTCGTCCCAGTCGCCGTACACGGAGTCGAAGTCCTCACGACGGTCCTCGGTGCGGCCGGCGGTGTCGATGGTGGTGTTCAGGTCGGTGCGGCCGGAGGAGACGAGCGCGACCTCCGGCTCCTGCCACGGCCGTCCCACGATCGAGGCGTCGGGATCGGCCAGGCCGGACGGGCCGGCCAGCGCGGCGATGTGCGGGGCCACCCGCGGGTCGATCCACGGCTCGCCCTGCGTCACGTACTCCGGGTAGATCGGCAACCGCTCGGCCAGCTCGAACCCGGCCGCCCGCGTGTGCTCCGCCAGCTCCGCCAGCCGCGGCCACGGGCGCTCGGGGTTCACGTGGTCGATCGTCAGCGGCGAGACGCCGCCCCAGTCGTCGATCCCCGCCCGCAGGAGCAGCTCGTACTCCCCCGCGATCAGGTTCGGCGGTGCCTGGATCCGCATCTTCGGTCCCAGCACCAGCCGCGCCACCGCGACGGTCGCGGCCAGCTCCTGGGCCTCGACGTCCGGCATGCCACGCATCGCGGTGTCCGGCTTGGCCCGGAAGTTCTGGATGATCACTTCCTGGATCGACCCGTACTGCCTGGCGACGCGCCGGATCGCGAACAGCGAGTCCACCCGCTCCGCCAGGGTCTCGCCGATGCCCAGCAGGATCCCGGTCGTGAACGGCACGTTCGAGCGGCCCGCGTCCTCCAGCACCCGCAGCCGGACGGCGGGCTCCTTGTCCGGCGACCCGTAGTGCGGGCCGCCCGGCTCCGACCACAGCCGCGTCGCCGTGGTCTCCAGCATCATGCCCATCGACGCCGACACCGGCTTCAGCCGCTGGAAGTCCTGCCAGGTCAGCACGCCCGGGTTCAGGTGCGGCAGCACACCCGTCTCCTCCAGGATCTTGACCGAGATCGCCCGGACGTAGGACAGCGTGTCCGGGTACCCGGCCTCCTCCAGCCAGGTCCGCGCCGCGTCCCAGCGGGCCTCGGGCTTGTCCCCGAGCGTGATCAACACCTCGCGGCACCCGGCCGCGGCGCCCTTGCGCGCGATGTCCAGTACCTCGTCCTCGGACAGGAACGCGGCCGGCAACCGGCCCGGCACCGTCGCGAACGTGCAGTAGTGACAGCGGTCGGCGCACAGCCTGGTCAACGGCACGAAGACGCTGCGGGAGTAGGTGATCGTCCGATCGCGACCGACGGCTTCGAGGCCCTGGTCCCGAACCCGCGACGCCGCCTCGAACAGCGCGTCCAGCTGCTCGCCTCTCGCGTGCAGCAGGGTCTCCGCCTCGGTCGCGTCGAGCGCGACACCGTCCCGCGCACGCCGCGACGCGCGGCGGATGGCCGACTCGCTGGGTACGAACCCGTCTGTCACTAGCTCCCCTTCCCAGGCGTCCAGCCCCCAAGCTAGCCGCCACCCATGACATTCGCGCACGTGATGTTCAGCCCAACCTCGCGGGCTCGCGGATCATTCCGATCGGTACGGAGTTGAGCAGCACTCGCGTCCGGCCGCAGGAACACCGCTGGTAGACCACCCATCCCTCGCTCGTGACATGGCTCGACGTCGTTTTCCAGCGATGTGTTCCGTTCATGCCACCCAGTCTGCTGTAATGCCCTTGTGCATTTGAACCCTTACGGCGAGGATCCCGTCCGGCTGGCCGTCGACCTCGTCAACTACCCACCCCGCACGGGCGCCGAGCTGGCCAGACGCTGCGTGACGGCCGGCGTGGTGGTCGACGTGGCGCCGACCGCGAGCGACCTGCACGAGACCGAACGGTTCCTCGCCCTGTGGCTCGGGGTGGTCGACGCCGAGTCGGCGGACGTGCGGGCCGAGCGGCTCAACCGCCTGCTCGCCCAGTCCGCGGCGTACCCGCGACTGTCCAACCACGCCGGCGACGGGTGGCACATCCACTACCGCGACTCGGACCTGCCGCTCGCGGGCGTGCTGCGCGCGCTGATCACCGTGGGCACCGCGCTGCACCTGACCGGCCGCGGCATGACGCGGCTGCGCCGGTGCGCCCTCGATGAGTGCCGCGCCCCGTTCGCCGACTTCAGCCGGGGTGGGACGCAGCGGTACTGCTCGCCCTCCTGCGCCAACCGCGACGCCGTGCGCCGGCACCGGGCCAAGAAGCTGGCCTAGCTTTCGCGGAGCTCGAGGAGCCTCGACGCATACGACCGACGACGTAGGCGCGAAGCCCACCGTGAGGCGACGACCTCGCGGCCGAACCCCAGCACACTGACGACCATGTTGAGCCGCATCCTGAGCTCCCTGAAGGAATCCTGGCGCGACGGCGCCCGCGTCGAGCGCGTCGCGTTCATCGTCGGGGCGGTGTTGTTCGCCGGCGGCCTGGCCCACGTGGTCGTCCTGCTCGTCACGGGCGGCAGCTGGACCGGGCCGACGTCGCTGCGCAAGGCCGCGACCTTCGGTCTCTCGTTCGGACTGACGCTGGCCACGGTCGCGTGGACCAGCCAGCTCATCCCGCTGACCGGGCGCGCCCGGGGCGTCCTGCTCGGCGCGTTCACCGCCGTGTCGGTGGTCGAGACCGCGCTGGTGTCCATGCAGGCGTGGCGCGGTGTGCCGTCGCACTTCAACTTCGAGACCGGCTTCGACACCGCGGTGTCTATGACGCTCGCAGCCGGCGGGTTCGTCATCATCGTGACGATCATCGGCATGACGCTCGCGGCGTTCCGTGCCGGGCGCCGGCAGACCCCGGCGATGCGGCTCGCGTTGCGGTTCGGGTTCGCGACGTTGCTCGTCGCGCTGGCGGCCGGCGCGGCCATGATCGCGACCGGATCGGTCGCGGCCCGCGGGCCGCATCCCTCGATCGCGTACCAGACGGCCGGCTTTCTGAAGCCCGCGCACGCCGTCACCATGCACGCGGTCCTCGTGATTCCCGCGCTCGCCTGGCTCCTCTCATTCACCCGTTGGGGTGAGAATCAGCAAACAAAAATTGTCCGCCTCGGTATTGTCGGGTACGCGGTCCTGGCCACGGTAATCATCGTCGAGTCGGTCACGCACACCTCACCACTGACCGCTCCGCCGCTGGCCATCGCGGTTTCCGGACTCGGACTGGCCGCGCTCGTGGTCGCCGCGGGGCTGGGTGTTTACGGCATCCTCAGGCGGCCAACACCGCGATAACCAACAGCTCGGATCAATACACTGACCTTGTGCCAGTGCGGAAGTCGAAGACAGGAAGAACCCAGCAGGAGCGCAGCACCGCGATGCGGCGGCGGCTCCTCGACGCGACCGTCGACAGCTTAGTTCGCTACGGCTACGCGGGCACGACCACGACCAGAGTCACCGAGCTGGCCGGGGTGACGCGTGGTGCGCAGGTACACCATTTCCCCACTCGTGCGGACCTGGTCGCCGCCGCCGTGCGGCACCTCGCCACGAAACGGGCGGAGCTCGCGTTCGAGCGGATCGACGAGGTTCGCGAGGCGCCCGACCCGCTGGAGGCCGCACTCGAGTTACTGTGGGAAATCCACCAGGGGCCGATCAACTACGCCACGATCGAGATGTGGGTGGCCGCGCGAACCGATCCCGAGTTGCGTGAGCAGCTGACCCGGGTGGAACCGGGGGCACGCGCGTCCCTCATCGAGTTCGCCGAGGCCGCGTTCGGCGAGTACGCCACGAACCCGCGATTCCGGCACATCATGTACACGGCAATGGACGCGATCCGCGGAATTCTGCTGATGGGACTGTCCGACGAGGACACGACCAATATGCAGAAACGGTGGCACCGCGCGAAGGCCGATCTCCGGGAACTGATCGACGTGGTGCTTCCGCGCAATCAGGGGCGCATCAGCGGGGCGAGATAGGCACGGGCGAAGGCACGCACCTCCTCGTCGGTGCCGAGCGGGATGGCGCTGTCGGGCATCAGCGTGAACGAGATGGCGAGCCGCACGAACAGCTCCGCCACACCGGCCGGTGTGCGGTCGCGCACCGGCTCGTCGGAACCTCCCTGCCGCACGAGGAAGTCCCGTGCGGCGGCGACCACGAGCGCGCCGTTGGTGGTGAGGTAGGGCAGCAACGCCTCGGCGTCCGAGGCGAGCAGGCGGTTGAGCAGCCGGTCGGCACGCGCGTAGCGGACCCCGACCACGAAGCCCTCGACGAGCCGCGCTTCGACGGTGGACACGTTCGCGACGGCGTCCGCGATGCTGCCGAAGAACCGCCGGCACTCGCGGACGAGAACGGCCTGCACGAGCGCGTCCTTGTCCCTGAAGCGCCGGTAGAGCGTGGCCCGCGAGACCCCCGCCCGCCGGGCGACGACGTCGACGGCGGTGCGCCGCAGCCCGTAGGCGAGGAACTCCTCGAGCGCGGCATCGACGATGGACTCGCCGACGTCGTCGGTGTCCGGGTCGGCGAGTACGAGGTCGAGCAGCGAGCTCATCCGAGGGGCCCGATCCCGACCCGTTGGTAGCCGGCGCGGGCTCGGGCGGTGTAGCGGAGGCGGGCCGGCAGCACGGGCCACGTCTTGCGGATCACCTGGCGAACCCGCTGGTGACGGCGCTCGTCCCGGTCGGTCCACCGCTCACCGATCATGTCCCGCACCACGGGCGGCAGCGTACCGACGGCGTGCCACCAGAGCGGCTTGGCGGAGGGCTTGCGCGCGACCCGGTAGAGCGCGGCGGGCACGAGCGGGAAGCTCTCGGGCGGTTCCTTGGCGAACTGGACGAGGCGGGCCGCCGCCGGCGTGATCTCCAGGCGCTCGTGGCACATCGTGTCGAACCAGCGCTGGAAGCTCGGCCAGTCGGTCGGCATGACCCGCTCGCTGACGCCGTAGGCGCGGTAGACGGTGCAGCCCTCCTGGTAGAGCTGCTCCTTCTCGCCGTCGGACATCGGGTGGTCGTACATGTCGATCATCTGGAACAGCGCGTCGAAGATCGTGGCGTGCGCCCAGAAGTAGGTCTCCGGGTCGAGTGCGTGGTAGCGGCGGTCATGGGCGTCGGTGCCCTTGATGTGGTGGTGGAAGTCGCGGATCCTGCGCGCGGTGCGGTCGCCGTCCGGGTAGTCGAAGGTGACCCCCTGGATCTCGGGCACGGACCTGAGAACCCGCTCCCACGGCTCGTCGAAGAAGTCCGAGTGGTACTGCACACCCGCACCCAACCCAGGATGCATCAACTGCAGCAACCCAGCCTTGACCAGCAACAAATACCCCCGCACCTCACCCGCATACCGCCAGTGCAACGTCCCAGGCCCCACCCGCACCCCGCCCTCAGCCCCCACACCCTCACCCATACCCCACTCCTAAAGTACGATGAGACACTCCTGCCTCTTTGTATCACACCGCGAGTCCCGCGTTGAGACACACCGAGTCCCGCGTTCGCACATACCGAGTCGCGGTTTCATGCATACCCAGTCGCGGTTTTCGTGCGCACGGCCAAGATCAGCACGAAACCGCGACTCAGGGTGCGTGAACGCGGGACTCGCTATGGCTGAACGCGGGACTCGCGGTGTTTGGACGCGGGACTCGCTATGGGTGGGCGCGGGACTCGCGGAGGGTGCGGCTGCGGCCACGGAACTCGGCTATCACGTCGTCGGCTCGGGTGATGGTTACGTCGTAGATGCCGCTGCGGCCGTAGGTGACTCGTTCGACCGCGCGTGCTTCCAGCTCGTCGCCCAGCTTGGCCGACGCCACGAACGTGATGTCGGCGCCGGCGGCCACCGTGACCGGGCCGTGACTGTTGCAGGCGCAGGCGAACGCCGTGTCGGCCAGCAGGAACACGTAACCGCCGTGGGCCAGCGCGTGGCCGTTGACCATCGTGTCGGTGACCGTCATGCGGACGGTCGCGAAGCCGGCGCCGGCGTCGACCAGGCGCATGCCCAGCGACCGCGACGCCAGGTCGTCGTCGAGCATGCGTCGAACCGAATCGGGCACCGGCACGTGCGCCTCCAGTAGGACTCGAGCGGACATCTTCGCTGGTGGGATATCACATCTGTGGAGACCTGCGCCACATCAGTTGCACGACCGAAAGTAGGACATCAAACTATTCTTATGCCCGAGAAGACACCGTTGCACCGGCCGACGCACCCGGTGCGCTTCGTGACCGCGGCCAGCCTGTTCGACGGGCACGACGCCGCGATCAACATCATGCGCCGCATCCTGCAGTCGCAGGGCGCCGAGGTCATCCACCTCGGCCACAACCGCTCGGTGCGTGAGGTCGTCCGCGCCGCCGTCCAGGAGGACGTCCAGGGCGTCGCCATCAGCGCCTACCAGGGCGGGCACGTCGAGTACTTCACCTACCTGGTCGAACTGCTCCGCGAACAGGGCGCCGGCCACATCAAGGTCTACGGAGGTGGCGGCGGCGTCATCGTCCCGGAGGAGATCGCGCTGCTGCACGAACGCGGCGTCGCGCGGATCTTCTCCCCCGAGGACGGGCAGCGGCTCGGGCTCGCGCGCATGATCAACACGATGATCGAGTCCTGCGACCACGACCTCGCCGACCGCGCGCGGCCCACCGTCGACGAGTTGGTCAGCGGGCGCCACGACATCCTGGCCCACACGATCACGGCCATCGAGGCGGGCCGCCTGGACGACCACACCGTGACCGCCATCCGCGACGTGGCGGCCAAGCGGTCCGTGCCGGTCCTCGGCATCACCGGCACCGGCGGCTCGGGCAAGTCCTCGCTCACCGACGAGCTCGTCCGGCGGTTCCGCGTCGACCAGCAGGACAAGCTGCGCATCGCGGTCATCGCCATCGACCCCACCCGCCGCAAGGGCGGCGGCGCGCTGCTCGGCGACCGGATCCGGATGAACTCGCTCGGCGGCGCCGGCGGTGACGACCCCGGCCCCGTCTACTTCCGGTCCATGGCCACCCGCGGCGCGGCCACCGAGGTGCCGGACGGCCTCACCGACGCCATCGCCGCGTGCAAGGCGGCGGGCAACGACATGGTCATCGTCGAGACCCCGGGGATCGGCCAGGGCGACGCGGCGATCGTGCCGTTCGTCGACAGCTCGCTGTACGTGATGACGCCCGAGTTCGGCGCCGCCTCCCAGCTCGAGAAGATCGACATGCTGGACTTCGCGGACGCCGTCGCCATCAACAAGTTCGAGCGGCGCGGCGCGGAGGACGCCCGGCGCGACGTCGCCCGCCAGCTCGTCCGCAACCGCGAGGCCTTCGGCGCGTCCTGGCAGGACATGCCGGTGTTCGGCACCAGCGCCGCGACCTTCAACGACGACGGCGTCACCGCGCTGTACCACCACGTGCGCGACGTGCTGACCGAGGGCGGGCTGCCAGTCAGCGAGCCGACGCTCGCACCCGTCGACGGCCGGGTGTCCACCCGCGCGGCCACCATCGTGCCGCCGCAGCGGGCACGCTACCTCGCCGAGATCGCCGAGACCGTTCGTCAGTATCACAATGAGACGGACACGCAGGTCACCGCCGTGCGCGAGCACGCCGCGCTCGGCACGGCCCGCGACGCGCTGGACAGGGCGGGCGCCCCGACCGAGGACCTCGACAAGCTCCTGACGGAGGCCGGGCGCCGCGTCGCACGGGACACCGAGGACCTGCTCGAACGGCACCACAAGCTGGCCGAGGACTACGCGGGCGAGGAACTGGTCGTCAAGGTCCGCGACAAGGAGCTGCACACCCAGCTCTGGCGTGAAACCCTTTCCGGCACAAGGGTTCCGCGCGTCGCGCTCCCCCGGTTCGACGACGGCGGCTCGCTGCTTCGCTTCCTGCGCAAGGAGAACCTGCCCGGCTACTTCCCGTTCACGGCCGGCGTGTTCCCGTTCAAGCGTGACGGCGAGGACCCGGCCCGCATGTTCGCCGGCGAGGGCGACGCGTACCGCACGAACCGCCGTTTCCGTTACCTGTCCGAGGGTTCCGCGGCCACGCGGCTGTCCACGGCGTTCGACTCGGTGACCCTGTACGGGCACGACCCGGACACCCCGCCGGACATCTACGGCAAGGTCGGCACCTCCGGGGTCTCGATCGCGACGCTCGACGACATGAAGGCGCTCTACGACGGCTTCGACCTCACCGCGCCGACCACGTCCGTGTCGATGACGATCAACGGCCCGGCGCCGACGATCCTCGCGTTCTTCCTGAACACGGCCATCGACCAGACCGTCGACAAGTTCGCCGCCGAGCACGGCCGCCAGCCGACGCCCGAGGAGCACGAGGAGTTGGCGGCATGGACGCTCGCCAACGTCCGCGGCACCGTGCAGGCCGACATCCTCAAGGAGGACCAGGGCCAGAACACGTGCATCTTCTCCACCGAGTTCTCCCTGCGGATGATGGCGGACATCCAGGAGTGGTTCATCACCAACAAGGTCCGCAACTTCTACTCGGTGTCGATCTCGGGGTACCACATCGCGGAGGCCGGCGCGAACCCCATCAGCCAGCTCGCGTTCACGCTGGCCAACGGGTTCACCTACGTCGAGTCCTACCTCGCGCGCGGCATGGACATCGACGACTTCGCGCCCAACCTGTCGTTCTTCTTCTCCAACGGCCTCGACGCCGAGTACAACGTGATCGGCCGGGTCGCGCGGCGGATCTGGGCCGTGGCCATGCGGGAGCGCTACGGGGCGAACGAGCGGTCGCAGAAGTTCAAGTACCACGTGCAGACCTCCGGCCGGTCACTGCATGCGCAGGAGATGCACTTCAACGACATCCGCACCACGCTGCAGGCGCTGTGCGCGCTGTACGACAACTGCAACTCGTTGCACACCAACGCCTTCGACGAGGCGATCACCACCCCGACGGAGTCGTCCGTCCGCCGCGCGATGGCCATCCAGCTGATCATCAACAAGGAGTGGGGCCTGTCGAAGAACGAGAACCCGCTGCAGGGCTCGTTCGTCATCGACGAGCTGACCGACCTGGTCGAGGAGGCCGTGCTCACCGAGTTCGAGCGGCTGAGTGAGCGCGGCGGCGTGCTGGGCGCGATGGAGACCGGCTACCAGCGCGGTCGCATCCAGGACGAGTCGATGCTCTACGAGCAGCGCAAGCACGACGGCTCGCTGCCGCTGATCGGCGTCAACACGTTCCTGCCGTCGAAGGGCGGAGAGGGCGCTGACGAGGACCGCACCATCGAGCTGGCCAGGGCGACCGAGGACGAGAAGCGGTCGCAGGTCGACCGGACGCGGGCGTACCAGGCCGAGCACGCCACCGAGGCCGAGGAGGCGTTGCGCCGGTTGCGGACGGCCGTCGCCGAGGACCGTAATGTGTTCGGTGAGTTGATGGCCGCGGCCAGGGTGTGCACGCTGGGACAGGTGACCGATGCGTTCTTCGAGGTCGGCGGCCAGTACCGGCGCAACGTGTGACGGAGGGGTTCTTTGAGCGGGATCGAGCGGGTAGGGGTCGTCGGGTGTGGCCTGATGGGGTCGGGCATCGCGGAGGTGGCCGCGCGGGCCGGGCTGGACGTCGTGGTCACGGAGGTGTCGGCGGACGCGCTGAAGGCCGGCCAGGCACGGGTCGAGAAGTCCCTGGCCAGGGCCGTCCGCAACGGCAAGCTGTCCGAGGACGACCGCGCGGCCGCGTACGACCGCATCCGGTTCACGCCTGACCTGGGTGAGTTCGCGGACCGGCAGCTGGTGGTCGAGGCCGTCGCGGAGAACGAGCAGGCCAAGACCGACGTGTTCGCCTCGCTCGACAAGGTCGTCACCGACCCGACGGCGGTCTTCGCGTCCAACACGTCGTCGATCCCGATCATGAAGCTGGGCATGGCGACGTCCCGGCCTCAGCAGGTGATCGGCATCCACTTCTTCAACCCGGTGCCGGTGCTCAAGCTCGTGGAGCTGGTCCCGTCCCTGCTGACCGCCGAGGACACGAAGGCGCGGGCGCAGGCGTTCGCCCAGGGCAAGCTGGGCAAGCAGGTGATCCTGTCGCAGGACCGCGCCGGTTTCGTCGTGAACGCGCTGCTGGTGCCCTACCTGCTGTCCGCGATCCGGATGCTGGAGTCCGGCTTCGCGTCCCCGGAGGACATCGACACCGGCATGGTGCAGGGCTGCGCGCACCCGATGGGCCCGCTGGCGCTGACCGACCTGATCGGCCTCGACACGACGAAGGCCATCGCGGAGTCGATGTACGCGGAGTTCAAGGAGCCCTTGTACTCACCCCCACCGCTACTGCTCCGCATGGTCGACGCGGGCCTCCTCGGCAAGAAGAGCAACCGCGGCTTCTACGACTACAGCTAACGCGAGTCCCGCGCTCAAACACCGCGAGTCCCGCGTTCGCACATAGCGAGTTGCGGTTTCGTGCATGCGGAAGGTGCACGAAACCGCAACTCGGTGTGTTTGAACGCGGGACTCGCTATGGCTGGGGGCGGGACTCGCGGGTGTTCAGGGCGCCGGTGGCCAGGGTGTGGAGGGCTGCGGTCAGGCGGTCTGTCTCGCCGCGTTCCAGGAGGGTGAGGATCGGGTCGCTGTGCAGGCCCGCCAGGAGGAGGTCGGCCAGGAGGTCGGCGTCCAGGTCTGGGCGTTCGGTCTTGATCAGGGTGCTGACGTGGGTGTGCCACATGTCGTAGATGGGGTGTTCACGGGCCGGGCCGTTGTGCGGCCTGGCCATCGCGGCGACCTCCTGGCCCAGGGCGGCCATCAGGCCCTTGTTGCGGCCCACGACCTCGACCACCGCGGACAGGAACGCCAGTAGGCGGTCGCGGGCCGGTGCGCCGGGGCCCAGTGGCGGTTCGCCAGAGTGCACCAGTTCGCCCAGCTCCAGCGCGCGTTCCTGCATCAGGGCCACCATCAGGCCCATCCGGCTGCCGAAGCGGTGGAAGACCGTCCCCTTGCCGACACCCGCCGCGGCCGCGACCTGCTCGATCGTCACCTCGTCGGGGCGGTGGCTCCTCAGCAGCTCCTCGGTCGCCTCCAGGATCGCGCGGCGGTTGCGGGCCGCGTCCTGACGCATACCTCACCTCACAACAAATGGACCGGCGGTCAAGTTAGAGGTAACTTGACCGCGAGTCCAGTTAAGTTCGTCAGGCAGGAGAATACCGTGCGGCGAGTCCGCTATTACGAGTACGGCGGCCCTGAAGTGCTGAAAGTCGAGGACGTGGACACTCCGGCGCCCGGTGAGGGCCAGGTGCTCATCCGAGCCGACATCATCGGGGCCAACTTCGTCGACACCAAGTTCCGGCGCGGACCGATGGCGGGGACGCTCTTCCAGCGCCCGCTGCCCGGCTCCCCCACCGGCGACGTCGTCGGCACCGTCGAGGCCGTCGGGCCGGGCGTGGATCCGTCGCTGCGGGGTAGGCGGGTCTCGGCGTTGTGCGACCCGGACGCGTTCGCCGACTACGTGGTCGCCGGCGCCGACTGGCTCGCCGAGGTGCCGGCGAGCGTCGACGACGCCGACGCCAGCATGCTGTCCAGCGCGGGCCCCACCGCGCTCGGCATCATCCGTACGGGTCGGATCAAGTCCGGCGAGACGGTGCTCGTGCACGCTGCCGCGGGCGCCATCGGCCACCTCGCGCTTCAGCTCGCCAAGCTCGAGGGCGCGGGCACGGTCATCGCAACGGCCGGGTCGGCGGCGAAGCTCGACTTCGCCCGCGAGCACGGCGCGGACGTGGCCGTCGACTACACCGCGGACGACTGGCCGGAGCGGGTCCGGGAGACCGTGCCGGGCGGTGTCGACGTGGTGCTCGACTCGATCAGCGGCCAGACGCGGCAGCGCAGCTTCGGCCTGCTCGCGCCCTTCGGCCGGGTCGTGGTCTACGGCGCGGCGTCCGGCGACCTCGGCGACATCGCGGTCCGCGACCTGATCCTGATGCGGTCGGTGGCCGGCTTCTCGCTGCTGGCCTACCGCGCCGCCGCGCCCAAGCAGGCCGCGGCCGAGGTCGCGGAGCTGACCGAACACTTCGCCGCCGGCCGGCTCCGCACCTCCGTCCACACGCGACTGCCGCTGAGCGAGGTCGCGGAGGCACACCGGATCCTCGAGACCCGCGAGAATCTCGGCCGGGTCCTGCTCATCCCCTGAGGGCGAGGAACACCACACCGCCGACGACCGGGCCGAGCAGGGCGCCGACCACGACCTGTGCGGCGGTGTGGTCCTCGACCACCACGCGGGACCAGGCCACCAGGGCCACGGCCAGCACGAGCAGCAGGTACCACGGCCCGTACAGCAGCACGACCGTCGCGACGGCGCCGCCGGCGACCGTGGCGTGCACGGACACCTTCCACCAGCGCGTGATCGCCAGGACTGCCAGCAGTGTCGCGATCATCGACCAGGCCAGCGCGATCACCTCGCGGGGCGCGCCGCCCAGCAGCATGATCACCAGACCGGTCACAGTGGACACCAGGCACAGCAGGAACGGCACGATCCGCCGCTCGCGCTCGCGCACCCAGTGGCCGTCCCACCTCCCCCGCCGGGCGCCGCGGACCATGATCACCATCGGGATCACGCTGTAGAACAGGGCGACCAGCAGGCCCCAGCCGGCGGTGGGCACGACCTGGTGACCGGTGCCGTACCACGCGACCGCCAACGGCAACGCGACGACGATCACGGCAGGAGACAGGACCTCGGTGACCACACGCGCGGCGCGGAGCGGCAGACTGGGGGTGGTGGTGACGTCCACCGGCACATGCTCCCAGAGAGGACCCCGCACATGAAGGCTGGGGAGATCGCACCGGACTTCGAGCTGCCGGACGAGACCGGCAAGACCCGTGCGCTGCGGGAGTTCCTGGAGACCGGGCCGGTGGTCCTGTTCTTCTACCCCGCCGCCATGACCAAGGGCTGCACCGCGGAGAGCTGCCACTTCCGCGACCTGGCCGCGGAGTTCGCGGCGGCCGGCGCGCACCGGGTCGGCATCAGCCCCGACGCCGTCGACAAGCAGGCGGCCTTCAGCGAGCAGAACTCCTTCGACTTCCCGCTGCTGTCCGACGCGGACGGTGCGGTGGCCACGCGGTTCGGCGTGCGGCGCGGCTTCGGGCCGCTGCTGACCCGCCGCCAGACGTTCGTGATCGACACCGACCGCAAGCTCCTCGCGGTCATCAAGAGCGAGCTGCGGATGGCCGTGCACGCCGACCGGGCACTCGAGGTGCTGGCGGCGCGCACGGCCTGAGCCGCTACTGGTACAGCGCTTCCTGCGGGATCGGCGTGTCGGCGCGTAGTGCGTCGAACAGCACCTGCTTCTTGTTCGGGTCCCACTTGGTGGCCGACCCGTCCGTGACCGGCACGGTGGTCGTCACCGTGCTGCCGTCGGAGATGCCGTGCATCGCGAAGCCAAGGCTCGCGAGGTTCCACAGGTGGTCGCCCTCGTCGACGGTCAACGCGTCGGTCATCCCACCGATCACCGGGAACAGCTTGAACGGGTTCAGCAGCGTGCCGGCGGTCGCGACCTTGCCGGCGAGCGCGCCGATGAACTTGCGCTGGTTGGCCACGCGGTCGAGGTCCGACCGCGGGGTCGACGCCGAGTGCCGCATGCGCACGAACCCGAGCGCCTGCACGCCGTTCAGCGTCTGGTGTCCGGCCGGGATGGTCACGCCCGTGACGGTGTCGTGCATCTCCTCCGGGATGTCCATCTCGACGCCGCCGACCGCGTCCACGATGCCCGCGAACCCGCCGAAGCTGATCTCCGCGTAGTGCTCGATCCGCAGGCCGGTCGCGCCCTCGACGGTCTTGACCAACAGCGGCGCGCCGCCGAGCGCGAACGCGGCGTTGATCTTGCTGACGCCGTGGCCGGGGATCTCGACGTTCGAGTCACGCGGCAGTGACAGCAGCGTCGGGGGCGTGTCGTTGTCCGGGATGTGCGCGACCATGATCGTGTCGGTGCGCTTGCCGGCCGCGTCGCCGGTGGTGAGCTCGGCCTTCTGCTCGTCGGTCAGGCCCTCGCGGCTGTCGGAGCCGACGATCAGCCAGTTCGTGCCGGCCGCCTCGGCGGGCCGGCCGGGGTAGTCCGAGATCGCGGCGACCCGGTTGAGCGAGAAGTCCATCCACACCAGACCGCCCGCGATGAGCAGGAGCAGCACCAGGAAGCCGATGAGGATCCGCCGCCCCCAGCGTGGCCGGCGAAGCGGCCGGCGCGGTGGCGGTGGCGGGTAGCCCTCGCCCGCGGGCGGACGCTGGAAGTCGTCCGGCGGCTGCGGCCGGCGTGGCGCCGCGCCGTAGTCGCGCCGCGGCTCGTCCTGCCCGGGCAGGGGCAGCATCCTCGTGTTGTGGTAGGCGGGCTTGCGGCCGCCGGGACCGGGGCGTCCGTAACCAGGCTCGGGGCCGTACCCGGGGCCTCCTCGGCCCTGCGGGGGACGGCCCTGCCCCGAACCGGGCCGTCGTGGTGGCTGCTGGTAGCTCATCTCCCCACCCTTTCGTCACAAATCAGGACGTGGGAGCCCTCGCGCAGGTTGCGAAACACGTGCATACCGTACGAGACCGTGACTAGACGGGCACGCGGAGTCCGTCCGGCAGCGGTTTCCCAAGCGCGTCGGCGATGTCCTGGTCGAGCGGCACGGCGCCGAGCACACCGAGCGTGAACCGCCTGACCAGGCGAGTCCATTCACGGTAACGGAACAGCAGCGCGTGCGTCTCGCCGCGAACGTCGAACCGCGCCACCCGGTCGGTGACCTCCTTGGCCCGCTCGGCATAGGTGTAGGACAGCGCGGGGTCGGTGGTCCGGTCCCGGTCGCCGTGCGCGATGAGCACCGTCCGGCCGGCGAGCTGCGTGACGGGCTCGCCCGCCGGGGTCCACGGCGCGAGCGCGCACACGCCGGCCACCTGTGGATCGTCGGCGACGCGCAGCGCGACCCGGCCGCCCATCGAGTGGCCGACGAGCGCGACCGGCACGTCCGGGTACGTGCCGCGGATCTCGTCGAGCGCGTGGCGGGCGTCGTGCACCGGGTCGAGGTCCGGGGCGTTCCAGCCGCGGTAGGTGTTGCAGAGCTGCCACACGGCAAGCCCCGGGACCCTGCTCAGGTCGCGGGCGAACGGGACCATCCGCCAGTACGCCGGGTACCGGACCGTGGCCGGCGTCTTGCTGACCTCCTGGCCGCCGTGCAGCACGAGCACCACGGCTCGCACGCCGGTGGTGGCGCCCCTCTTGTTGATCCTCACTGGTCTCCTCTGTCGATGTGGGCCTCGATGCCGTCGAGGACGCGCCGCAGGCCGAACTCGAACTCGTCCTCCCAGGTCAGCTCGTCGTCCCGCCAGGCCGCGGCGAGGCTGGGAAAGCGGTCGAGATGGGGTTCGAGCAGCGGGGCGAACTCCGCCCAGAACCACCCGTCGGACACGCCTCGCTCGGTGCGGGCGGCGTCGGCGAGCCGGCGGGCGCGACCCTGGACGTAGCCGATGAGCAGGCCGATGACGGCCATCTTCCGGCCGCTGGTCAGGCCGGTGCCGTCGAGGGCGGCGAGGAGCCGGTCGAGCACGGCGGCCTGGTTGGGGCCGACGAGGCCATGGGACAGCGAGGCCTCGAGGAGCCAGGGGTGGCGGCGGTAGCCGGCGAGGCTGCGGCGGGCGACCTCGGCGAGGCTGTCCCGCCAGCCGTCGCCCGTCGGCACCATCGGGTCCTCGCCCATGACGGCGTCGAGCATCAGCTCGAACAGCTCGGCCTTGCCGGGCAGGTAGCGGTAGAGCGACATGGTGCCCACGCCGAGCTCGTCGGCGACGCGACGCATGGACAGCGCGTCGAGCCCGTCCGCGTCGGCGACCGCGACGGCCGTCGCCACGATCCTGTCGATCGTCATACCCGGCTTTCGGCCTCGGGTGGGCGCCGGTTTGGTGCCCCAGAGCAGCGCCATGGTGTTCGCCATGTCCATCGTGATCGATTCTACGCGGTGGTACTGTTTATGCGTACGCTGTACTCATTTTTTGGGGGTCATGCCGTGAGAATCCTGGTGACCGGCGCGACGGGTCAGGTCGGGCGGCACGTGGTGGCGCAGCTCGTCGAGGCGGGGTGCTCGGTGGTCGCCCTGACGCGGCGGGCGGACGCGGACCTTCCCGCGCCGGTGGAGGTCGTGCGCGGTGACCTGCTGGCACCGGCGTCGGTCCCGTTCGACGGGGTGTCGCGGATGTTCCTGTTCCCGGAGCCGCGGACGGCGCGCGAGGTCGTGGCGCGGGCGGTCGAGGCGGGCGTGTCGCGGATCGTGACGCTGTCGTCGGGGGCGGTCACGGGTGGCTTCGACACCGACTTCCAGCTGCCGGTGGAGCAGGCGGTGGAGGCGTCCGGGGTGGCGTGGACGCACCTGCGGCCGGGTGACTTCGCGTCGAACACGCTGCGGCTGTGGGGTCCGATGATCCGGTCCTCGCGGGTGGTCCGGTTCGCGCAGCCGGCGGCGCCGAGCCTGGCGATCCACGAGGCCGACATCGCGGCGGTGGGCGTGGCGGCGCTGCTGTCGGACGGGCATGCCGGGCGGTGGTACGACCTGACGGGTCCGGCACTGATCACCCGGCGGGAGCAGGTGGCCGCGATCGGCGAGGCGCTGGGCGAGGAGGTGCGGTTCGAGGAGGTCGACGCCGCGGAGGCCCGTGAGATCCTGCGGGCGCAGGGCGGGTGGGCCGCGGCGAACGCGGACTTCCTGCTGGGTTTCGCGGACTACTCGGCAGGCGGCCCGTCGTTCGAGGACGTCGACTGGTCGGCGGCGCTCACCCCGCTACCGACGGTCGAGGAGGTCCTGGGCCGCCCGCCGAGGACGTTCGCCCAGTGGGCCCGCGACAACGTCGCGGCCTTTCGCTGACGCCCGGAGAACTACGCTGTCGGTATGACCGTTGCGGGGTTGTTGCTGGCAGCGGGGGCCGGGCGGCGGTACGGGATGCCCAAGGCCCTCGTGCGCCACCGGGGTCGGCTGTTCGTCGAGCTCGCGTCCGATGTGCTCCACGACGGCGGGTGCACGCCGGTCGTGGTCGTGCTCGGGGCGCTCGCCGACGACGTGCGGACCACCGCCGCGCTCAGCGGGTCGTCGCTTGTGGACAATCCCGACTGGACGGCCGGCATGGGCACCTCCCTGCGGGTGGGACTGTCCGCACTCGGCGGTGACGCGACGGCCGTCGTCGTGCTGCCGGTGGACACACCGGGAGTGACCACCGCGGCGGTCCGGCGGTTGGCGGCCATGGCGGACCCCGACGCGTTGGCGAGGGCGACCTACGACGGCGTGCCCGGCCATCCCGTGCTGATCGGGCGGAACCACTGGGCCGGCGTGGCGGCGCTGGCCGATGGCGACGAGGGCGCCCGGCCCTATCTCGCCCGGCACGAGGTGACCGCCGTGCCGTGCGAGGACATCGCCAGCGGCGCCGACGTCGACCGGCCCGAGGATCTGCCCTAGATCTGCCCTAGGCCGCCGCCGTCGACTGGTTCGCGAACTGGGTCCGGTAGAGGTCCGCGTACCGGCCGCCCGCCGCCAGCAGGGTGTCGTGGGTGCCGCGTTCGACGATCTTGCCGGCCTCCACCACGAGGATCTGGTTCGCCGCCCTGATCGTGGACAGGCGGTGCGCGATCACGATCGCCGTCCGGTCGGTCAGCGCGTCCGCGAGGGCCTCCTGCACGGCGACCTCCGACTCGGAGTCCAGGTGGGCCGTCGCCTCGTCGAGGATAACCACCTGCGGTTGGGCCAGCAGCAGCCTGGCGATCGTCAGGCGTTGACGTTCGCCGCCGGACAGTCGGTAGCCGCGCTCCCCCACGACCGTGTCCAGTCCGTCGGGCAGTGAGTGCACCAGGTCCGCCAGGCGGGCGCGGGTCACGGCCTCCCACAGCTCCTCCTCGGTCGCGGACGGCCTCGGGTACAGCAGGTTCGCGCGGATCGAGTCGTGGAACAGGTGACCGTCCTGGGTCACCACTCCCACCGTGTCGCGCAGGGCGTCGAACGACAGGTCCCGCACATCCACATCGGACAGCCGGACGGCGCCACCGTCCACGTCGTACAGTCGGGGCACCAGCGACGCCATCGTCGACTTCCCGGCGCCCGACGAGCCCACCAGCGCCACCATCTCCCCCGGCGCCGCGCGGAAGCTCACCCCGTGCAGCACCTCGTCACCGCCGCGCTTGTCCAGTACCGCAACGTCTTCCAGCGACGCCAGCGACACCTTCTCCGCGGGCGGGTAGGCGAACCGCACGTCGTCGAACTCGACCGAGACGCCGCCGGCCGGCACCGCCACGGGGTTCTTCCGCTCCGTGATCATCGGCGGCAGGTCGAGCACCTCGAAGACCCGCTCGAACGACACCAGGGCGGTCATGATGTCCACCCGGACGTTCGCCAGCGCCGTCAGCGGCGTGTACAGCCTCGTCAGCAGCAGGGCCAGCGCCACCACCGTGCCGGGCGCCAGCGCACCCGTGATCGCGAGGTAGCCGCCCAGCCCGTACACCAGCGCCTGCGCCAGGGCCGACACCAGCGACAGGCTCGTCATGAACCACCGGGTCAGCATCGCCGAGCGGATGCCGATGTCCCGCACCCGCGCCGCCCGGCCGGCGAACTCCGCAAGCTCGGCACGCGGGTGCCCGAACAGCTTCACCAGCGTCGCCCCGGGCGCGGAGAACCGCTCGGTCATCTGCGTGGTCATCGACGCGTTCAGGCCCGCCGACTCCCGCTGCAGATCCGCCATGCGCCGGCCCATCCGGCGCGCGGGCAGCACGAAGATCGGCAGCAGCACCAGGGCCAGCACGGTCACCTGCCACGACAGCGTCAACATCACGCCGACCGACAGGACCAGCTGGATCACGTTGGTCACCATGCCGGCCAGCGTCGACGTGAACGCCCGCTGTGCCCCGATGACGTCGTTGTTCAGCCGCGACACCAGGGCACCCGTGCGGGTCCTCGTGAAGAACGCGACCGGCATCCGTTGCACGTGGCCGAACACCGCGCGGCGCAGGTCGTAGATCAGACCCTCACCGATGCGGGACGACTGCCACCGCTCGACCAGCCCCAGGCCCGCGTCCAGCACGGCCAGGCCGGCGATCACGACCGCGAGCCACACCACGGTCGAGACCGCGCCACCGCCCACGATCGCGTTCACGACCTGGCCGGCGAGCAGCGGCGCCGACACCGCCAGCACGGCCGAGATCATCGTCAGCAGCAGGAACACCGCAAGCTTGCCCCGGTGCGGCCCGGCGAACTCGTACACCCGCCGGACGGTGCCCTTGCGCAGGCCCTTCGGCGCGTCCCGCATCGCGCCGTGCATCAACATCCACGCGTTGTCCACGTCTACCCCTCACATCTGCCCTGGCCAGGACCAACGCGCGACCCGCCCGCGACCTTCCCGGTTAACCGCACAGCGAACACGGCGGCGTCGAACCGGTCGCGCTCGCAGCCCGTTCACCCGCCTCCTTCCCTCCCGCGCGCGGCGGCGCGGGGCTCGTTCGTCGCCGGGCCTCGTGCTCGTCGGCCCGGCGGGTCCGCTCCACCGCTCCGCTCCCGGTAGCCTGCCCCGGTGGAGCCGACCCGACGCCGTAGCTGGCGCCTCGACCTGCTCTTCTACGGCGTCGGCCTCGCGTTCGCCGCCGGCAATGCGATCTTCTCCGAGTTCTACGGCTATCGCGTCTGGGGCAACTTCGCGACGGCCGGCTACCTGATCGCGTTCGTGCTCACGGTCCTACAGGCATCCTCCCGCATGCCACCGACAGTCCGCTCGCGTTGGTCGCCGGTGGGGGTGGCCGGCCTGCTCGCCGGGGTCGTGCCGCTGCTCGTCCTGGTGTTCGTGCGCGACCCCGGCTTCGTGTGGGGCAGGTGGCCGTGGGCGTTCCCGTCGCAGCCCGAGGTGTGGGTCGTCGAGCGGTCGGCCCGCCTGCTGCTCGACAACGGCACGCCCTACCCGGACCTGAGCCTGCTCGGCCGGCCGCCGGTCCCCGACGACTACACGCCGTACGGCCCCGGGATGACCATCTTCGGCCTCCCCCGCGCCCTCTTCGGCGACAGCCCGTTCACCGACGCACGCATCGCCTTCGCGGTCGGCACCGTCCTGCTGGTCGCGCTGGCGCTGAAGGTCATGGGCCGGCCCAGGGTTCCCGTGCTCGCCGCGCAGCTCGCCGCCGTCAGCCCGCTCACACTGCTGACGATCACCGTCGCCGGCGACGACATCCCGGTGATCGCGTTGATCGTGCTCGCCGCCGCACTTGCCTTCAGGGCTGGAAGTTTCGGGGGGCCGATAACCTCGGGACTCGCGATCGCGTTGGTGATAAACATGAAACTCACCGCGCTGCCGGCACTTCTGGTGCTGGCGATCGCGGTGTTCGCGGCCCGCGGCAGGCGTGCGTTGTTGATCTTCTTTGGTACAGTGATCATCACGAGCGCGGTGTTGGTGCTACCGGTGTTGCTGGTGGATCCGGCCGCATTCGTCGAGCACGTGATCCTGTTTCCGGCCGGGCTCGGCGAGGCGGGCTCCCCGGCGGCGAGTCCGCTGCCGGGGCACCTCATCGCACAGCTCGGCCCGATCGGCCACGCGGCATCGCTCGCGCTGCTCGCGGCGGCGGCATGCGCGATCACGGTCTGGCTGGTGGTCCGCCCGCCCCGCGACCCCGCGGACGTCATGCTGCGCACCGCGGTCGGGCTGGGGACGGCGATCGTCCTCGCGCCGGCGACCCGCTGGGGGTACCTCGTGTACCCGCTGGCGATGGCCGGCGCGATGCTCGCTTTCTCCACAGCTGAACCGAAGGAAGCACGGGAGGAGGGGACCAGGACAGCCGCGGGCCCGACCGACGGTGATCACGACGTCACCCACGACGACGCCTACGAAGGTCTCAACCGTCCGATCGCGAGCCCCGACGCCCGCGGCAGCCAAGCTTGAACCCGATCGCTACTTCTTCTTCGTTCGCGTTGCGCCGCCTCGGCCGCGCAACGTCACCCCGGATTCCGACAGGACGCGGTGCACGAAACCGTACGACCGCCCCGTCGACTCGGCCAGGGCTCGAATGCTGGCGCCCTTCTCGTACTTCTTCTTGAGGTCGGCAGCCAGCTTGTCGCGCGTACTGCCGGTGATCCGCGCGCCCTTCTTCAAATCAGCCACGTCGTCCGCCTTCCGTAGCGTGTCACGGAGGTATTCCAGAACACCTGCCGTGGCAATGATCGAACACGATCGCGTGGAATGCCAGGCGAGATCGAAAATACCTATGAAATCGCTCACGCCTCACCGGGACGGAGCAACCGATCGGCGGCCCCGCGCGTAGGCGCCGGCGGCGCTCACGCGAGCTGGACGAGTTCCAGATAGTCCGCTGACCAGTGATCTTCGGTCCCGTCGGGCAGCAGGATCACCCGTTCGGGCTCAAGTGCCTCCACCGCGCCCGGATCGTGCGTGACGAGGACAACTGCGCCCGTATATCCGCGCAGAGCGTCGAGAACACGTTCTCGGGACGCCGGATCGAGGTTGTTCGTCGGCTCGTCGAGCAGCAGGACGTTGGCCGCGCTCGACACCAGACCGGCCAGCGCGAGCCGGGTCTTCTCGCCGCCGGACAGCGTCCCCGCCGTCTGCTCCAGCTGCTCGCCGGTGAACAGGAACGTGCCGAGCAGCGACCGGAGCTGCTGCTCCGGCGTGTCGGGCGCGGCGTGCCGGACGTTCTCCCACACCGACGCGTTGTGGTCGAGCGTCTCGTGTTCCTGGGCGTAGTAACCAATGCGCAGCCCATGACCAGGCACGACCTCGCCGGCGTCGCCGGGCTCCATGCCACCCAACAGACGCAACAGCGTGGTCTTACCAGCGCCGTTCAGCCCCAGCACGACGACCCGGGAGCCACGGTCGATGGCGAGGTCGACGCCGGAGAACACCTCCAGCGAGCCGTACGACTTCGACAGTCCCTCGGCGGTGAGCGGGGTCTTGCCGCAGGGCGCCGGATCCGGGAAGCGGATCCTGGCGACCTTGTCCGCCTGGCGGACCTCCTCCAGACCGGAGAGGAGGCGTTCGGCGCGGCGCGCCATGTTCTGCGCGGCAACGGCTTTCGTCGCCTTCGCGCGCATCTTGTCGGCCTGCGCCTGCAGCGCGGACGCCTTCTTCTCAGCGTTGGCACGTTCGCGGCGGCGACGCTTCTCGTCCGCGGCACGTGCGTCGAGGTAGCGCTGCCAGGTCATGTTGTAGGTGTCGACCTGGCCGCGGGTGGCGTCGAGGAACCACACCTTGTTGACCACGTCGGCGAGCAGCTCGACATCGTGGCTGATCACGACGAGGCCGCCGTTGTGTCCCTTGAGGAAGCCACGCAGCCAGTTGATCGAGTCGGCGTCGAGGTGGTTGGTCGGCTCGTCGAGCAGCAGCGTGGTGCCCGCGCCGCCACCACCCGAGCCGGCCTCGGACGCGGCGAACAGGATGCGCGCCAGCTCCACGCGGCGGCGCTGGCCGCCGGAGAGCGTGCCGACCTGCTGGGCCAGCACCCGGTCCGGCAGGCCGAGGTTCGCGCAGATCCGCGCGGCCTCGCTCTCGGCCGCGTAGCCGCCGAGCGCGGCGAACCGCTCCTCGAGCCGGCCGTAGCGGCGGACCTCGCGGTCGCGCTGCGCGTTGTCGACCAGCTCGGACATGGCCGTCTGGGCCTTCTCCATCTCGCGCAGCAGCTCGTCGAGGCCACGCGCGGACAGGACGCGGTCCTTCGCGGTGACGGACAGGTTGCCCTCGCGCGGGTCCTGCGGCAGGTAGCCGATCTCGCCCTTGCGGAGCAGGTGGCCGGCGTAGGGCTCGCCCTCGCCGGCGAGGACACGCAGCGAGGTGGTCTTGCCGGCGCCGTTGCGGCCGACGAGGCCGATGCGGTCGCCGGGCTGGACGCGCAGCGTCGCGTCGGAGAGCAGGATGCGGGTGCCGGCACGCAGTTCGAGGTCAGTAGCGGTGATCATTTCGGAGACTCCGGTTTATTGGTGGGCAGGGCTTCATCGCCCGCCGGCCGTGACCGGTGGGCTCGCCTGCCTCCTAGGCCGTACGGATCACCACACCCTCACTATACGTGTCAGCGGCAAGAGACTTTCGTGCGCGGTCGCGGACTAAGCGGGCGCTTAGCGAGTGCGGTGTCCACCAATGTCGGTGGGTCTATCGGTGGATCCAGGTTTCCGCTGGCAAGGCGCCGATCCGCCCTCGTACTGGACGTACTTGGGCGGATCGGCAACGCCGCCAGCGGGAAGCTGGGCCGCCGAGAGACCCGGCGAACGTTGGTGGACACCGCACTAGAGTCATCAGCCATGACACCGGACTTCAAGGGAAAGACCGCGCTGGTCACGGGCGCCAGTCGGGGCATTGGCCTCGCGATCGCCGCGGAGCTGGCCAGGGGCGGCTCGGCCGTCACCATCTCCTCGCGCAAGGCCGACCAGATCGCGGCGGCGGCCGACGAGCTGCGTGCGCAGGTGCCGGGCGCCCGGGTGCTGGCCGTGCCGGCGAACACGGGCAGCGACGACGACCGGGCCGAGGTCGTGCGCCGCACGGTCGAGGAGTTCGGCTCGCTCGACGTACTGATCAACAACACCGGCATCAACCCGACGTACGGGCCGCTCGTCGACGCCGACCTCGGCGCGGTGCGCAAGCTCTTCGACGTGAACGTGGTCGGCGCGCTCGGGTTCGTACAGCTCGCGGTGAAGACGTGGATGGGCGAGCACGGCGGGTCGATCGTGAACATCGCGTCGGTGGCCGGCCTGCGGTCGTCCGGGGTGATCTCGGCGTACGGCGCGTCGAAGGCGGCGCTCATCCGGCTGACCGAGGAGCTGGCCTGGCAGCTCGGACCGGGCATCAGGGTCAACGCGGTGGCGCCGGCCGTGGTCAAGACGAAGTTCGCCGAGATGCTCTACACCGCCGACGAGGAGGCGACCGCGGCCCGGTACCCGATGAAGCGGCTGGGGGAGCCGGCGGACGTGGCGCGGCTGGTGGTGTTCCTGGCCTCCGACCAGGCGACCTGGATCACCGGCGAGACCGTGCGGGTCGACGGCGGGATGCTCGCGACCGGCTCACTGTAGGAGCTCCAGGACGTTGTTCACCTGGTGGCGGTAGACGATCGACGTGCGGAAGCCGACGACCTCGCGGCGGCTGGTGAACCGGTCGATCAGGAACGCGTGCAGGTGGTCGATGTCCTGCACGGCCACGTGGACGATGAAGTCGTCGCTGCCGGCGAGGGTGAACACCGCGAGCACCTCCGGCAGCGCGGCAACCCGGTTCTGGAACGCCTCGATCACGCTGCGTGACAACGGCCGGATCTGCGCGGCGATCAGTGCCTGGACGCCGCGGTTGAGCGCCGCGAGGTCGATGTCGGCGTGGTAGCCGCGGATGACGCCGCGCTGGCGCAGCAGGCGGGTGCGCTCCAGGCAGGTCGACGGCGCGATGCCGACCTTGCGGGCGATGTCCTGGTTGGGCTGGCGGGCGTCCTCCTGCAGTTCGCGGATGATCGCCGAATCAACTTCGTCCATGGGGTCATTCTGACCACCGATGCCGAATTATGTTCGGACACCCCGCTGTTGGGCTGGCTATCTGCCTAGCGTCAGACCCGTCGGTTGTTTTCTGTTCGGCAGGAGGACTCGGTGGGCGAACCATGGGAGCACGAGGAGGTCGTCACGCGGCTGGGCCGTCGGTCCGGGGTGCCGGTGACGGTGGCGGTCCACTCGCGGCGACTCGGACCGGCGGCGGGCGGGATCCGGCTGCGGCAGTACCCGACCTGGCAGGACGGCCTGGCCGACGCGCTGCGGCTGTCGAGGGTGATGACGTACAAGAACGCGATCGGCGGGGTGCCGTTCGGCGGCGGGAAGACGGTGGTCGCGCTGCCGTCCCCGGTGAGCCCGTCCGTGCGGGCGGACGTGCTGGCGGACGCGGCCGAGCTGATCGAGTCGTTCGGCGGGACCTACCTCGCCGGGCCGGACATCGGCACGTCGTCGGAGGACATGGTGTACATGCGGTCCTTCACGTCGCGGGTGTTCTGCCTGCCGGAGTCCGCCGGTGGGACCGGTTCGTCGAGCGGGCCGACGGCGCGCGGTGTGCTGGCGGCGATGCGGGCCGGGCTGGCGGCGGTGTTCGGGTCGGCGTCGGTGTCCGGGCGGCGGGTGGTCGTGATCGGGATGGGGTCGGTGGGCTCGCTGGTGGCGCGGGAGCTGGCTGCCGGCGGCGCGTCGGTGGCGGTCGCGGACGTGGACCCGGCGCGGTGTGCCGGGTACGAGCAGGTGCCGGTGTCGTACTCGGTGGACGCGGACGTCCTGGTGCCGGCGGCGGTCGGCGGGGTCGTCGGGACGGACGTGCGGGCGCCGCTGGTGGTCGGGCCGGCGAACAACCAGCTCGTGTCGGACGGGGTGGCCGCGGAGCTGGCCCGTGCCGGCGTGGTGTGGGTGCCGGACTTCGTGGCGAGCGGCGGCGGGGCGATCTACACGCTGAGCCGGGAGGCGGCCGGGCTCTCGCACGAGGACGCACTCGCGCGGGTGGCGGCCATCGAGGAGACGACCGCGTCCGTGCTGGCGTCGGCGGCGTCGCACGGCACGACCCCACTCGCCGAGGCGATGGCGTTGGCCGAACGGCGGCTGGAGACACCGGCGCTCGCGCACGGGTGAGCGCCGGTGTCTCCAGCCGCGGAGGGTGACACCCAGCCTGCCGGGCACTCGGCTCGGGCTCACCAGCAGCCGGGCGGCGGGCTGACAGGCGTCCGTGGGTCAGCTGACGAGCCTCGCCAGGGTCGCCACCGAGCGGCGGACGTCCGCTCGCACGGCCCGGCCGATGGCCATCCCCACCGGCCCGAAGACCGGTCGACCCGTCACCTCCGCGTCGATCGTCACCTTCGACGCCGACTCCCCCGTCGCGCGGATCGACAGGGTCAGCGCCACCCGCACTCCGCCCACCCCACGGCCCGAGATGGACAAGGCCGTCGGTGGCGTGAACGACTCGACCCGCCAGCTGATCCGGTTCCGCAGCCCCATCACCTTGACCACCGACGTCAGCGCCGTCCCCTTCCCGATCACGGCCGGCACCTCACCGCGCCAGCCGTCGTGCAGGGTCAGCCACTCGTCGAAACGGGACAGGTCCGAGGCCATCGCCCATGTCTGGTCGGGGCTCGCCGGTACCAGAGCCGTCGCGTTGACCTTTGCCACGGCAGAAAGAGTACGGCCGCCCGCCGGTTCGCACCGGCGGGCGGCCATCTCATTCGACTACTTACGGGCGCACGTAACCGTAGAGGTTCAGCGTGACCGCGCGGACCGAACCGGTGTCGGCCCCGGCGGTGTCACGGACGAAGAACTTCCACGTGCCGTCAGCCGATGCCGAACGCAGCGCGTCCAGCGGGCTGATCGGCTGCCACGAACCGGTGTACGGGGCGTCGCCCGACGTCACGCTGGCGAACGAGGCCGCCGCGCTGTCGTCGAACACCACCTTGCACAGGTTGTTCCCGCTGCCACCGTTGTTGCTGAACACGGTCGCGGTCGCACCGTTCGGCGCGATCAGCTGACCGACCAGGTCACCGACGTAGGTGTGGTCGATGCCCACCGTCGTCGAGCCCGTGTCGGCGTTGCAGGCGGAGCCGTCGATCGAGAGCGTGATCTTCGACGCCCGGCCGAAGCCGGCCACCGGGATCTGCACGGTCGCGCCGACCGAGCTGTTGTCCGGGATCGGGACCGCCGCGCCGCTGTAGCTGAACGTGGTGGCCGTCGCGGACGGCTGGCCGACGTCGACCGAGAACGACGACGTCTTCGGCGAGAACGTACCGGCGAACGTCACCCTGGTGGCGAACTGGATCGGCACGCCGACCTCGTGGTTCGCCGGCACCGTCACCTTGTAGCTCTTGATCACGGTCTCCCCGCGCGGGATGGCCCCGTAGGACTGCGCGCGCGGCGTGATCGTGACACCCGGAGTGGACGTGGTGAGCACGACGCTGGTGGACACGGCCGTGGCGTCGCCGACGTTGGTCACCGGCAGCTGGACCGTCACCGTGTCACCCGGGTCGATGAACGCGCCACCGTCGTCCGCGGTCACCTTCGGGGTCTCCGCGACCGCGAGCGGCTGCGGGCTGGCGCCCGTGTAACCGAGCACCCGGTCGGCCAGGAGCACGCCGTGACCGGTGACCGGGTCGACACCGGGCGCGCCGATGTCGAGCGCGGTGCTGGTCAGCGCGTCCCGCACCTCGGCCGGGTCGATGCCGGGGTTGCCGGACAGCACGAGACCCGCGATGGCCGCCGCGTGTGGCGCGGCCGCCGAGGTGCCGAAGAACGGTGAGAAGCCCTCGACGCTGGTCGAGACGCCGTCCGCGGCGGTGATGTCCGGCTTCTGCCGCACCTCGCCACCGGGGATGGGCGTGCCGTTGGCCTCGAAGAACACCTTGCGCGGGCCGTCGGAGGAGAACCGCTCCTGCCGCTGGTCCGGGCCGTACGCGTTCGGGAACGGGCCGGCCGGGTTCGCCGGGTCGCCCGTCTCGAGGTCGAACGGCAGCGGGTCGGCCGCCGGCGCCGCGGCGACGGAGAAGGCGCCACGCGTGGCCGAGTGGCCGAACGTCTCGCCCGTCGTCGTGAACGCCTTCAGACCGGCCTGGTCCTTGAACCGGCCGCGCAGCGCGGACAGCGCGAAGTACCGGTCGGCGCCGGCGAACTTCACGACCGCGAGCCGCAGGTTCGTGCCGCCCGGCACGTCGACCCGCTCGTACGGGTCCTGGGTGCCGGTCTGGAAGTTCTGGCTGGCGGCACGCACGTTGCCGGCCGAGTCCACCAGGTACAGGTCGTAGTCGTCACTGGCCGCACCCTGCGGGTCCGCCCAGTTCAGCAGGACCGGTGCCCCGCCCGACTCGTTCGAGAGCGGCTCGAGGACCTGCACGCCGGGGCCGGGGTCGAAGTCGTGGGCGTAGCCCGCGAACTTGCCGATCACCTGGCCGGAGTTGACGTAGTTGCCCTCCCAGTGGCCGGCGGTGCCGTCCACGGTGTTGCCCTCGTTGCCGGCGGACGAGAAGTACAGCCCGCCGTCGGCCACGACGTCGTTCACGGCCTGGGCGATCATCCCGTCCTGGAAATACGGCTCGGCGAAGTAGATGACGTCGTCCACGATGATGTCGCAGCCGAGGTCGAAGCGCAGCGCGCGGATGTTGTCCGCGAAGCTGGCGTCGCCGTTGAAGGCGGTGGCGAAGCCGAGCGCGGCGTTCGGCGCCACGTCGTGGATGATCTCCAGCATCGCGGTGCCCTCGTCGCCCGAACCGGCCTCGCCGGGTAGGACGTCGACGGCCGGCAGCTCGTCGCCGGCCTGGGACGTGGACAGGGAGTCGACACCGTCGGACAGCGCGCAGATCTTGACGCCGACGCCGGTGACGCCGATGTCCCCACGTGCGCCGTCGGCGTTGTGCGCCCGGTCGCCCTCGCTGTCGATCGCGCCGGCACGGTCGGAAAGCGCGGCACGCGTGTTCTGCGCGATCCGCTTTTCCTTCTGCTCCTTGGACTCCGGCTCGGACTTCTGCTTCGGGCTCAGTTCACGGGCGGTCAGTGCGCCGACCGCTTCCTGAACCGCCTTCACGTCCGCCCGACCGGCGATCGCGTTGACCGCCGACAGCGGCACCTCGGCACGCACGGTGCCGTACCGGGTCGACGTCGACCGGATGGCGGCGCCCTTGGTGGTGAGGAACTTGACCAGGTTGTCACTCACGGTGCCGCGGATGTCCACGAGCACCTTGCCGCTCGCGGTCTTCTCGACTCCGTTCTGTAGCAACGGAACCGTTCCGCTCGCCGTCTTGTTCGCGGCTAGGCGTTGCTGCAGGAAGAGTTGGGTGTCCACTTTGGCTTCCGCCGGGGACATGCTCTTCTTGAGGTCCTGGAGTGTGGCGATCTGGTTCGCCGCGTTCTGCTCGGCGGAGATTTTCTGGTCCCCCGGTGACGGCGCCGCTACCGCGGGGCTGGCCAACCCCACGACCGCCAGCAGGCAGGCCGCGCCGGTCAGGATGTAGCGTGATCTTCGTGATGCGTGTGCAGGTAAACGCACGGATGCCCTCCGCGTGATGCTTGGCCGTGCCCCGACTCACGACGCCCGGTGCCGGTGCCCCCGGCCAGGCCCAACGTATGGGTCGGAACCAATGGGACGCAGCGGCCATTTGGCCGAATAACACTCGGTGTGTGTTAACAGTTGCCGTACGTGAACGACTTAGAGTACAAAAGCGTCGGACCAGGGCTGCGCACTTCGGCCCGTAAGGGCGCCGAGGAGCGACGCTGCCTGACTGTCCGTAAGGGACGAGACGAAGTCGATCACGGCCCGTCCCCTTGCTAACTCACGGATTCCGTGCTCACCGCTCGGCGGTTCACCCAACGCGCCGACCAAAGTAGACAAATCGGTCTGTGCCAGTGCGTGGTACTCGGTCGCGGCCAGTTCGACGAGATCCTGGAGCCGGCGGGGTAACCGGTCGGATTCGTAACGATCCGTGAGCCACTGCGCGAGCGCCTCGACCAACGACGTGACGAGCGTGGCCTGGCCGCGCTGGTGCAGTGCGAGGTCGGGCCGCAGGAGCACGAACCGGCGGTGCACGAACTTGAGCACCTGGACCTCGTGCCACTGGGCGGGCGCGAGCAGCACGTGGCCGGAGCGGGTGGGCGGGTCCATCACGACGGTCATGCCGTCGACGAGTCGGACGGTCCATACCGACGAGAACCGCGCGACCGCCTGCTCGCTCTCGACCGAGCCGTCGAACGGGGTGTCGAGCATGCCGTCGACCAGCTCGGTGCGCACCCGTCCGACCGCGGCGACGAACGCGTCGTCGTCGACCACCCAGGCGTCCCGGCGGTGCAGGCGGCGGCGGAGCCGCTCCAGCGAGTAGCCGGGGCGGCGGCCCTGCGCGGCGAGCGTCCGGTCGTCGACCGCGGCCAGGTCGAGCGCGTTGTTCAGCCAGTGGCCCAGCTCGGCGGCGACGGGCGCGTGCTGGAGGACGCCGATGCGGTGGAAGTCCTCGAGGTCGTGGATGGCGTAGGCGATGTCGTCGGCGAGGTCCATGACGGAGGCCTCGACGGTCTGCTGCCAGTTCGCGAGCCGGCCGGCGAAGGGGGCGCGGGCCTGGGCCATGTCGTCGAGCTCGGTGACGTAGACGGAGAACTTGGCGGACCCGGTGCTGGGCTCGTCCGGTGGCTCGGACGCGCCGCGCGGCGGGGTGGCCAGGTGGCGCGGATGCGGGTCCGGGTGGCTCAGGCGGGTCCAGGGGTACTTGAGCATGGCGGCACGCACGGCCGCGGTGAGGTCGAGTCCGACGGCGCTGGGGCCGCCGGTGTCGGTCGTGGTGACGATTCGCAGGCTCTGGGCGTTGCCCTCGAAGCCGTCGGGCAGCCCGAACCGGTGGCGGGCGAGGCGGTCGAGGACCTGCTCGCCGAGGTGGCCGAAGGGCGGGTGGCCGAGGTCGTGCGCGAGGCCGGCGGCCTCGACGACGTCCGGGTCGCAGCCGCCGAGCTTGTCGAGCAGCGGGGTGAAGTCGGTGCGGAGCCGCTCGGCGATGGCCCTGGCGACCTGGGCGACCTTGAGACTGTGCGTGAGGCGGTTGTGCAGCAGGCCGGAGCCACTGGCACTGACGACCTGGGTGACACCCCCGAGGCGAGCGAAGTACGGCGAGGCCACGATCCGGTCGCGGTCGATCCGGAACGGACTGGCCGCGAGATCCCCGGCCGCCGGCCCGCCGGGTCTCTCGGAGCGGCGCTCCTCCCGATCACTCATGCGACGACCTTAGCCGCTGAGCCGAACGGATGAATACATTTGCCTGCCGGTCCAGCCCCGCGGAGGTTTCCGGCGCGACGGGAAAAGACCGCCGCCGGTTTTCCGCCGGCCGCAACGATCGTCGGCTGGTCCTTGTCGACGCGGGTTTTTCGTTGTTCGCCGAACGCGGGCCACCGGATTTCCCGGAATGCCCGGCGACCCGTTCGGCAATCGGCGATTCCCCGAACCGCGGACCGACGGCCGCGCCGATTTCCTCGTGTTGGAAGGCGAGACGGCGCGACCGTCCACACTGGAGGGTGCCACTCGGACACCGGCGGCAGCGGGGCACGAGCTCGCCGACAATGCGGCGATCCGGATTTCATGCCCGACGAAGAACGCGCCGCGCGGTGCGAGGCAGCCGGATGGTGAGATCGACTCGTGGCGGATGTCTTGGTCGCGGATGTCGTGATCGCGGGTGGCGGGCCGGCCGGCTGGGCGCTGGCTCGTGCGTGCGCGCGGTCGGGGCTGCGGGTCACGCTGGTGGCGCCCACGAACACCTGGCCCGCCACGTACGGGATGTGGCTGGACGAGACGTCCGTGCTGCCCGCCGGTGCGCGTTGGGTGCCGGCGCGGGTTCGGGGGCTGGCACGCGGGTACGCGGTCCTGGACAACGAGAGCGTGCTCGCGGCCTGCGCCCACCCGGGCATCGAGGTGGTCAGGGCCCGCGTGGCGGCCATGACGGCTACCGGGGCCCGCCTGGCCCACGGCGAGGTGCTGAGGGCGGGCATGGTCTTCGACGCGACCGGGGTGCTCGGTGCGGCGAACCGGGTCGAGCAGACCGCCTTCGGCGTGGTG
This sequence comes from Actinophytocola sp., assembly GCF_035634895.1. Classification (GTDB taxonomy): domain Bacteria; phylum Actinomycetota; class Actinomycetes; order Mycobacteriales; family Pseudonocardiaceae; genus Actinophytocola. The sequence goes on from NZ_DASQCC010000279.1 coordinate 39,389, forward strand.
GTACCGGCCGAGCGGGCCGCTTCCGTCGTGGCACCGGGTGAGGCCGTGTTCATGGACTGGCGCCGGCCGCCGGGGTTCGGTGAGCCGGCCACGTTCCTCTATGCCGTGCCCCGCCCCGACGGCCGGGTCCTCCTCGAGGAGACCTGTCTCGCCCGGCGACCCGGCCTCGGCTTCGCCGAGCTGCGGGACCGCCTGCACGCGCGGCTCGGGCCGCTCGACGGGCCCGTCGAGCGGGTCCGGTTCCCCGTCGACGTCCCTCCCCCGCCGCTACTGGCGAGTGGCGCGATTCCCTTCGGGGCCGCCGCCGGGTTCGTGCATCCGGCGACCGGGTTCAGCCTTGCCGACACCTTCCGGCTGGCACCGGCCGTCGCGTCAGCCTTTCGGGGTGGCCCCGCGGCGGTGCGGCGTGTCCTGTGGCCGGCGCCGGCTCGGCTCGTGTATCGGTTGCGCCGCCGTGGGCTGGCGACGCTGCTCAGCCTGACCGCCACCGAGCACGAGGAGTTCTTCGACCTGTTCTTCGCACTTCCCGAACGCCGACAGCGGGCCTACCTGTCCGGACGCACCGACCTCGCGGGCGTGACCGCCGCGATGGCCGTCCTGTTCGCCCGCGCCCCCGCCCACCTCCGCCGGAAGATGGTCACCCCATGACGCTCGAGAAGCTCCTCACCAAGATCCGGCAGGTCTTCCCCGACGCCGACCCGACCGAGATCAAGCGCCAGCTCGACCAGTACACCGGGCCCGAGCGGCTCCGCGTCCAGCTCGCCATCGTCAAGCTCTCGGACGAGGACCGGCGCGACTCCCCGACGCACTATGTCCACACCGCCTGCCAGGACCACCGCGATGTGCTCGCCTGGGCCGAGTCTCCGCACCAGCTGCGGCCCGACTGGTTCACCCTCTCCGTCACCGAACGGGCAAAGGTCACGAAGTCGGACCGGCAGCAGTACGCGCGCTGGCTGGCTCGGTGAACGTCGCGGCGGCGGTACCCGTCGACGTGCTTCGGGGCCGGGTCGTGCCCGCCCCGGCCTAGACTCACTGCATATGGAGCAGTTCACGCCAGGTCAGGTGGCCGAAAAGACCGGTTTCAGCCTCGACACGCTGCGGTACTACGAGCGGATCGGGCTGCTCGACGACATCGCGCGCAACTCGGGCGGCCAGCGGGTGTTCACCGAGGACGACGTCGCGTGGCTGCGGATCCTGCGCTGCCTGCGGGAGACGGGGATGCCGATCCAGCGCATGGTCCGGTACGCGGAGCTGGCCCGCGGCGGTGACGAGACCGTGGCCGAGCGGCTGGAGGTGCTGCGCGAGCACGACCGCGACATCGACGACAAGATCGCCCATCTGCGGGTGGAGCAGGACCACATCCGCGCGAAGATCGCCAATTACCAGCGAAACCTGTCCCAGCGCCGGGAAAGCCAGACCAGCCCGGCCTGATGACCGACGACGACACCCGGCCGTCGGTGGACGGCCCTACCGCGATGAGCCCGGCGAGCGGCCGACTGCACGGCGGGCTGCCGGAGGAGACGACCCCGGCGGACCAGCCCACCGAACCGGTCGAACCGGCACCCACCGAGCACCCTCCCGACGAGACGACTCGACTGCACGCCCAACCGGTCCGCCACGGGCCGACCTTCGAGTCAGCCTCCGAACCGACCTCCGACGAGCCAGCCTCCGAGCCGGCACTCACGGAGCACCCTCCGGACGAGACGACACAGCTGCGCGCCCAACCGGCCCTCGACGGGCCGACCTACGAGTCAGCCTCCGAACCGACCCCTAACGAGCCGGCCTTCGCACCGGCCTTCCACGGGTCGGCGTCCGTCGACGGACCCACCGTCGTCGAGCCCTTCGTGGCCGGCGTCGACGAGCCCACTGTCGCGATCCTCGGCGACGATCCCGCCGCCACCGAGCCCACCACCGGCGGCTGGCCCTTCGACCAGTTCGAGCCACCACCGCCCCCCGAACCGGCCTGGCGACCGGACGCGGCGCCCGCGGCGCCGCTCGCCGGCCGCAGCCCCGCCTACTACGTCGGGCTCGGCGCGTCGGTGGTGCTGGTCATCGCCCTGGTCGCGCTTGCCGCGCTGGTCACGGTCCTGCGGCCACGACACGAGGTCGCCGGCACCGCGACCGCGGCCGTCCCCCGGATCAGCGACTCGGGCACGACCCCGCCACCGGCCACGTCCTCGACCGCGCCGCCCCGGACCGGGCCGTTCGCCGAGCTGGCCGCGCACCCGCTGTCCAGCTCCACCACGCGCATGCCGGACACGACGTGCGTGCTCCCCCGCTTCGACCCGGCGGACGACAAGCAGGCGGAGTTCTACACCGCGGCGAAGAAGTGCGCCGACGACGCCTGGCGGCCGGTGCTCGCGGCGGCCGGACTGTCGGGCGAGGTCAAGGTCGTGACGGTCACGGGTGCGGTGGGGACCCAGTCCTGTGGGGACCTGGCACCGACCAGCGCCCCCACGGAATGCGACGGCACGGTCTACCTGGCCCCGGCCTACCTGCGGGACACCGAGCAGCTCGGCCGTTATCCCGGCAAGTACTTCGGGATCTTCCTCCGCGAGTACGCGCGGGGGCTCCAGGACACAACCGGTCTGGACGACCTGCTGACGAGGGTCGCCACCGGCTCGGCGGCCGAGCTGGACACCCGGGTCGACCAGCAGGCGACCTGCCTGGCGGGCGTGGCCGGCGGCGCGATGGCCGGGCGTGGCGCCGTGGACAGCAACATCGTCAACGAGATCCACCAGCGACTGACCACGGTGGACGCACCGCCGAACGCGCAGTCGTTGCTGGACAAGGGTTTCCAGCAGCGCACCCCGGCGGCGTGCAACATCTGGGCCGGCTGAGCCGGCCGGGGCACCCGCGATGTCGAACATCGCACGGGTGCGCCGGCGGTCGGCGAACGTCAGATGGTGAAGCCGAGGGCGCGCAGCTGCTCGCGGCCGTCGTCGGTGATCTTCTCCGGGCCCCACGGCGGCATCCAGACCCAGTTGATCCGGAAGTCGCTCACGAGCCCGCCACCGGGACCGGCGGTCAGCGCGGCCCGGGTCTGGTCCTCGATCACGTCCGTCAGCGGGCAGGCCGCCGACGTCAGCGTCATGTCGAGTGTCGCGGAGTTGTCGTCCTCGACGTGGATGTCATACACCAGGCCGAGATCGACCACGTTGATGCCGAGCTCCGGGTCGACGACGTCGCGCATGGCCTCCTCGACGTCCTCGATCGCGGCCACGTCCGCCTTCGGCGCCGGTGGCTCCGGCAGCGCGTCGACTCCGCGCGTGACTTCCTCGCTCATGCTGCTCCTCCCGCACCGGCTCGCGCCACCGCGTCCTTGAACGCCATCCAACCGAGCAACGCACACTTGACCCTGGCCGGGTACTTGGCCACGCCCGCGAACGCGACGCCGTCCTCCAGCACTTCCTCGTCCGGCACGACCTGGCCACGTCCCTGCACCATCTCGACGAAGGCGTCCAGTGTGGACAACGCCTCGCCGACCGGGCGGCCCGTCACCAGGTCGGTCATGACCGACGTCGAGGCCTGGCTGATCGAGCAGCCCTGCCCTTCGTAGGACACGTCGGTGACCTTGTCGTCCGCCACCGCGACCCGCAGGGTCACCTCGTCACCGCAGGTCGGGTTGACCTGGAACGACTCGGCGTCGAACGGCTCGCGAAGCCCGCGCCCGTGCGGGTTCTTGTAGTGGTCCAGGATGATCTCCTGGTACATGGACTCGAGGTTCATCCGAAGACCTTCTTCACCTGTGCCAGCCCCGCCACCAGCGCATCGGCCTCGGCGGTCGTGTTGTACAGGTAGAAGGACGCCCGGGTCGTCGCCGGAATTCCGTAGTGGATCACGGCCGGCCGTGCGCAGTGGTGGCCGACCCGCACGGCGATGCCCAGCTCGTCCAACACCTGGCCGACATCGTGTGGATGAACGCCATCGAGAGTGAACGAGATCTCGGCCACCCGATCCTCGACGGTCGGCGGACCGATGATCTTCACACCGTCCACCGCGGACAGCGCGTCGAGGGCGTAGGACGTCAGCTCGTGCTCGTGTGCCGCGATGGCCGGCATGCCGACGACCGTCAGGTAGTCGACCGCCGCACCCAGCGCGACCGCCTCGGCGATCGGCGGGGTGCCGGCCTCGAACTTGTGCGGCGGCTGCGCGAAGGTGGACTTCTCCATCGTGACGATCTCGATCATCTCGCCGCCACCCAGGAACGGCGGCAGCTCGCGCAGGAGCGGCAGCCGCCCCCACAGCACCCCGATTCCCGTTGGCCCCAACATCTTGTGGCCGGTGAACGCCACGAAGTCGGCGCCGAGCGCGGTCACGTCGAGCGGCAGGTGCGGCGCGGACTGCGACGCGTCCACGAGCACCAGCGCGCCGACCTCGTGCGCCCGCCTGGCGATGAGCTCGACGGGGTTGATGGTGCCGAGCAGGTTCGACACGTGCACCATCGAGACGATCTTCGTGCGTTCGGTGATCACCGAGTCCAGGTTGGACAGGTCGAGGCGGCCCTCGTCGGTGATGGAGAACCACTTCACGGTCGCGCCGGTCCGCTCGGCGAGCAGGTGCCACGGCACGATGTTGCTGTGGTGCTCCATCTCGGTGATGACGATCTCGTCACCGGGACCGACCAGGCGCGCGGAGCCGGGGTCGCCGAGCACGCGGGCGATCAGGTTCATCGCCTCGGACGAGTTCTTGGTGAAGATCACCTCGTCCCGGCTCGGCGCGCCGATGAACGCGGCCACCTTGTCGCGGGCGCCCTCGTACATCGCCGTGGCTTCCTCGGCGAGCGTGTGGATGCCGCGGTGGACGTTGGCGTTGTGCTTCTCGTAGTAGTCGACGATCGCGTCGATGACCTGGCGCGGCTTCTGGGAAGTCGCCGCGTTGTCCAGGTACACCAACGGCTTGTCGCCATGAACCAGCCTGGACAGAATCGGGAAGTCCTTGCGGATCGTCTCGACGTCCAGGCCGGCGGCTGTGGTGGTCATGGCCGGGAACCCTTTCGCGGAGCTTGCGGAGCGCAACACTGCGGGGCTGGTCAGCCGATCGCGGCCGGCTCCTGCTTGCCGGTGAACCGCACGTAGCCGTGCTCCTCGAGCTGGTCGGCGAGCTCGGAGCCGCCCGACTCGACGATCTTGCCGCCGGCGAACACGTGCACGAAGTCCGGCCTGATGTGGCGCAGGATGCGGGTGTAGTGGGTGATCAGCATGACGCCGACCTCGCCACCGGCCTTGACGCGGTTGATGCCCTCGGACACGACACGCAGCGCGTCGACGTCCAGGCCCGAGTCGGTCTCGTCCAGGATCGCGATCTTCGGCCGCAGCAACGCGAGCTGGAGGATCTCGTGCCGCTTCTTCTCACCGCCGGAGAAGCCCTCGTTGACCGAGCGCTCGGCGAAGGCCGGGTCGATGTCGAGGTCGGCCATGGCCTCCTTGACCTCCTTGACCCAGTGGCGCAGCTTCGGGGCCTCGCCACGGACCGCGGTGGCCGCGGTGCGCAGGAAGTTCGACATGGACACGCCGGGCACCTCGACCGGGTACTGCATGGCCAGGAACAGGCCCGCGCGGGCCCGCTCGTCGACGGTCAGCGACAGCACGTCCTCGCCGTCGAGCAGTACCGAACCGGAGGTCACCTCGTACTTGGGGTGACCGGCGATGGCGTAGGACAAAGTGGACTTGCCGGACCCGTTCGGTCCCATGATCGCGTGCGTCTCGCCCGAGTTGATCGTCAGGTTGACCCCGGACAGGATCTCCTTGGCGCCCTCGTCCGTGTTGACCGAGACGTGCAGATCCTTGATCTCCAGCGTGGCCATCTCTTGCGCTTTCTCCTTGGTGTTCAAGTCAGTTGGTGGTGACGGTGACGTCGACGTACACGTCGTCGTCGCGGATCTCGACCGGGAACACGTCGACCGGCTCGGTGGCCGGCGGCGACGACGGCTGCCCGGTCCGCAGGTCGAAGCAGGAGCCGTGCAGCCAGCACTCGATGCCCTTGCGGGTCACCTCGCCCTCGGACAGCGAGAGCGTCGCGTGGCTGCACTCGTCCCGCAGCGCGTGCACCTCGTCCCCCTGGCGCACAAGGACTACCGGCTCGTCGTCGACCTCGACGCCGAACGGCTTCCCGTCGTCCAGGTCGGACAGCGCACACGCGCGGTTCATACCCCTACCGCTTCCAGCTCCGCCTCGATCGCGGCTTCCAGGCGCTCCCGGATCTCCGGCACGTCGATCTTCATCAGCAGCTCGTGGAAGAAGCCGCGGACGACCAGCCGGCGCGCCACGCCCTCGGGGATGCCGCGGGCCTGGAGGTAGAACAGCTGCTCGTCGTCGAACCGGCCGGTGGCGCTGGCGTGGCCCGCGCCGGCGATCTCGCCGGTCTCGATCTCCAGGTTCGGCACCGAGTCGGCGCGCGCGCCCTCGGTGAGCACCAGGTTCCGGTTCAGCTCGAAGGTCTCCGTGCCCTCGGCCGCCGCGCGGATCAGCACGTCGCCGATCCAGACCGTGCGGGCGTCGGCGCCCTGGAGCGCGCCTTTGTAGACCACGTTGGACTTGCAGTTGGGCTGCGCGTGGTCGGCGAACGTGCGCAGCTCGATGTGCTGGCCGGCGTCGGCGAAGTACAGGCCGTTCAGCTCCGCGTCGCCGCCCGGGCCGGCGAAGGCGACCGTCGGGCTGACCCGGACGAGGTCGCCGCCCAGCGCGATCAGGTGGTGCCGCAACGTCGCGTCGCGGCCCAGCCTGGCGTGGTGCGCGGAGACCTGCACCGCGTCGTCGGCCCAGTCGTGCACGCTGACGACGGTCAACCGAGCGCCGTCGCCGACGATGACCTCGACGTTGTCGGCGACCGTGCCGCTGCCCCGGTGGTCGATGACCACGACGGCCTCGGCGAACCGCTCGGCGTGGATCTGCAGGTGCCCGTAGGCGACCTTGCCCTCGCCGGGACCGGTGACCCGCACCGTCGTGACGGGGGGCCGGGTCTCCTTCGGCACGGTGATGACGGTGGCCTGCTGGAAGGAGCTGTACGCCTGCGCCGCGACCCGGTCGGCCGGGACGCCGCCCTGGCCGAGCCGCGAGTCCTCGCGGCCGACGGTCTCCACCCGGACGGCGCCGTCCGGGGAACCGCCTTCCACCTCGACGGAAAGCTCACCCGAGGCCAGGGCGGTCCCGTCGTGCAGGCCGTGAAGTCGCTTCATCGGCGTGAAGCGCCAGATCTCCTCGCGTCCACCCGGGACCTCGAAGGCCTCGACGTCGAAGGAGGCGAACTGCTCGGCGCGGGACGCCGCGGGCACCACCGCACCATGGGAGTGCGGTGTCGGCGTGACGCCCGGGGACGAGCTTGCCGAGTCGAGAATCGTGTCGGACATCTAGCCGACGGCCCCTTCCATCTGCAGCTCGATGAGCCGGTTCAGTTCGAGTGCGTACTCCATGGGCAGCTCACGGGCGATCGGCTCGACGAAGCCGCGCACGACCATCGCCATCGCCTCGTCCTCGGTGAGGCCGCGGGACATCAGGTAGAACAGCTGGTCCTCGCTGACCTTCGAGACGGTCGCCTCGTGGCCCATGGACACGTTGTCGTTGCGGATGTCCACGTACGGGTAGGTGTCGGACCGGCTGATCTGGTCGACCAGCAGCGCGTCGCACTTCACCGTGGACTTCGAGTGGTGGGCACGCTTGGCCACCCTGACCAGACCGCGGTAGGAGGTCCGGCCGCCGCCGCGCGCCACCGACTTCGACACGATGGTCGAGGAGGTGTGCGGCGCGAGGTGCTCCATCTTGGCGCCCGCGTCCTGGTGCTGGCCCTCGCCAGCGAACGCGATCGACAGGACCTCGCCCTTGGCGTACTCGCCCATCAGGAACACCGACGGGTACTTCATGGTGACCTTGGAGCCGATGTTGCCGTCGATCCACTCCATGGTCGCGCCCTCTTCGGCCTTGGCGCGCTTGGTGACCAGGTTGTAGACGTTGTTCGACCAGTTCTGGATGGTCGTGTAGCGGCAGCGGGCGCCCTTCTTCACGATGATCTCGACGACCGCGGAGTGCAGCGAGTCGGACGAGTAGATCGGCGCGGTGCAGCCCTCGACGTAGTGCACGTAGGCGCCCTCGTCGACGATGATCAGCGTCCGCTCGAACTGGCCCATGTTCTCGGTGTTGATCCGGAAGTAGGCCTGCAGCGGGATCTCCACGTGCACGCCCTTCGGCACGTAGATGAACGAGCCACCCGACCAGACCGCGCCGTTGAGCGCGGAGAACTTGTTGTCACCGTGGGGGATGACCGAGCCGTAGTACTCCTCGAACAGCTCCGGGTGCTCCTTGAGCGCGGTGTCCGTGTCGAGGAAGATCACGCCCTGCTTCTCGAGCTCCTCGTTGATCTTGTGATAGACCACCTCGGACTCGTACTGCGCGGCGACACCGGACACCAGGCGGGCCTTCTCGGCCTCCGGGATGCCCAGCTTGTCGTAGGTGTTCTTGATGTCCTCCGGCAGGTCCTCCCAGCTGGCGGCCTGCTTCTCGGTCGAGCGCACGAAGTACTTGATCGTGTCGAAGTCGATGCCGGACAGGTCGGCGCCCCAGTTGGGCATGGGCTTGCGGTCGAAGAGCTGCAGCCCCTTGAGCCGGGACTCGAGCATCCACTCCGGCTCGTTCTTCTTCGCCGAGATGTCCCGGACGACGGCCTCGGACAGGCCGCGTTGGGCGGCGGCGCCGGCGACGTCCGAGTCGGCCCAGCCGAACTCGTAGTTGCCCATGGCGGCCAGAGTCTCGCCCTGGGCCTGTAGGCGCTGCTCCGCAGCGGTGGTCATGAAGGCGTCCCTTCGGTTGTGGTGGTGTCGCCCGGCTCGGGAGATCGGGAGTCTCCGAGTGGTACGTGTGTGGTGCACGCGGCGTCACCACGTGCGATGGTCGAGAGTCGCTGTACGTGGGTGCCGAGCAGTTCGGCGAATGCCGCCGTCTCGACCTCGCACAGCTCGGGGAACTCCGCCGCGACGTGCGCGACCGGGCAGTGGTGCTGGCAGAGCTGCTCCCCTGTCCCGACGCGCCGTGTCGACGCAGCGTAACCCTCCCTGGTGAGAGCCTCCGCGAGGGTCTTCGCCCGCTCGGCGAGGTCCGGCGTGGCCAGCACCTCGCCGCGGTGCCGGTCGACGAGCGTGGCGACCCGTCGCGCGGCGAACTCGCGTACCGCCGACTCCCCGGCCGCCTCGGCGACGAACCGGATGGCCTCGATGGCCAGGTCGTCGTAGGCGTGCCCGAACCGGGCACGCCCGGTCTCGGTCAGCAGCCACAGCTTCGCCGGCCGGCCCCGGCCCCGCTGGCCGCGCCGCGGTGCGTCGCGCATGCACGCCTCACCGTTCGCGACCAGGGTGTCCAGGTGCCGGCGGACGGCCGCCGGGCTGATCCGGAGGGTCTCCGCGACCGCGGCCGCGGTGATCGGTCCCTGTTCCAGCAGCAGGCGTGCCACACCATGTCTGGTGCGGCCCTCGGCCAGCTGCTCGTTTTTCACAACACCAGTGTGTCTTATTTCCCGGGCGGCGGCAAAGTGGCCCGTGTCCGAGGTGATCGGCGTCACCCTCAAGGTCGCCCGATACGCTTTCCCACGTGGCAGAGGGTGTGACGGAGCGGAGCGGGGCCGACGGGAGGTCCGGCGGCGCCACCTTCACCAGTGCGCCGCTGGACGGGCGCGAGCGCCGGCAACTGGACGTGATCCGCCGCTTCGGCACGGTCGGGGCGTTGCTGCTGGCCATCGGTTCGCTGGGGGCGGGCGCGGCGCCGGTGTACAACCCCGTCTGGGGCCTGCCGGTGTTCAGCCTCTTCCCCCGGATGACGACGGTGTCGCTGGCGATCGCGTTCGCCGGCGTGTTCATGATCGTGCTGGGGTGGCTGGGGCTGGGCCGGCTCGCCACGCCGGGTCGCGCGCGGATGGTCTCGCTGCCGCAGATGGCCAGGACGCTGGTGATGTGGACCGCGCCGCTCGTGCTGACCGTGCCGATGTTCTCGAAGGACGTCTACAGCTACCTCGCGCAGAGCGAGATCGCCGCGCGTGGGCTGGACCCGTACACGGTCGGCCCGGCCGAGGCGCTGGGCAACAACGACGTCCTGACCAGGAACGTGCCGACGATGTGGCGGGAGACGCCGTCGCCGTACGGGCCGCTGTTCCTGATGATCGGGCGGACGATCACGCGGATCACCGGCGACCACGTGGTGATGGGGATCGTGTTCCAGCGGCTCCTGGCGCTGTTCGGCTTCGCGATGATCGTGTGGGCGCTGCCCCGGCTGGCGCGGCGGTTCGGCATCAACCCGGTGAGCGCGCTGTGGCTGGGGGCGGCGAACCCGCTGGTGCTGTTCCACCTGGTGGTGGGCATCCACAACGAGGCGCTGGCGATCGGCCTGATGCTCGTCGGCATCGAGCTGGCGCTGCGGAGGATGCCCAGGTGCGGGCCGAGTGGGCCGTTCCCGCCGTGGCAGCAGGGCGAGCTGCTCTGGTACGGCATCGGCGCGACGGTGATCACACTCGCGGCCGTGGTGAAGATCCCGGCCGCGCTGGCGCTCGGGTTCCTCGGCGTGATGATCGCGCGACGCTGGGGTGGGCGGTGGAAGCACCTGTTCGTCACGGCCGGCGCGCTGATGGTGATCTTCCTCGCGGTGGTCGTGCTGACGTCGTTCGGCAGCGGGCTGGGGCTGGGCTGGATGTCGACGCTGAACACGGCGAACTCGATCAAGAGCTGGATGGCCCCGATGACCGCGCTCGGCTTCGGCGCCGGCGGGCTGGGGATCATCCTGGGGCTGGGCAACCACATCGACGCGGCGATCACCGTGAGCCGGATGGTCGGCACGCTGCTCGGGCCGCTGCTGGCGGCGAAGCTGCTGCTGGACAGCTTCCGGTGGCGGCTGCGGCCGATGATCGGGCTGGGCGCGGCGCTCGGCGCGGTGCTGGTGTTCGGCGCGACCGTGCAGCCGTGGTACCTGCTGTGGGCGGCGATCCCGCTGGCGTCGGCGGCGGGGAACACCCGCTTCCGCATGGCGGCGACGGCCATCAGCGCGGCGTTCGCGGTGGCACTGCCACCGACCGGGACGACGTTCGACTTCCGGACCTACCAGCTGCCCTACGCCTACGTCGGCGCGGCGGTCGTGGTCGTGACCGCGTTGTTCGTGGTCCGCAGGCACATCCCGACCCGGGCCCGGCTGGTCTCGGTGTCCGTCCCCTGACCTGCCGTTCTCGTACCCACCGGCGGTCCGGCCCGGCCCCGGCCGCATGACTGTGCGCCGAACGTGGTGCCGGACCCGGCGACGTAGACCCCCTGGGGGTGGGACCGCCACCCCGACCGGAGGCAATAGCCTTACGGGCGTGAGCACCCCTTCGCCCGGACCGGCCGTCGAGCTGTCGGGGCTGGTCAAGCGTTTCGGCCAGACCACCGCGGTGGACGGCCTCAGCCTGCGGCTGTGCCGCGGGCAGGTGCTCGCGTTGCTGGGTCCGAACGGCGCGGGCAAGACGACGACCGTGGAGATCTGCGAAGGCTTCCAGCGCCGCGACGGGGGCGACGTGCTGGTGCTCGGGCTCGACCCGGCGACCGACCACGAACGGCTCCGCCCGCGGATCGGCGTGATGCCGCAGGGCGGCGGGGCCTACCCGGGAGTGCGGGCGGAGGAGATGCTCGCACTCGTCGCGGCCTGTGCGGCGAACCCGATCGACCCGGCCTGGCTGATCGAGGTGCTGGGCCTGTCGAACGTGCGGCGGACGCCGTACAAGCGGCTCTCCGGTGGGCAGCAGCAACGGCTGTCACTGGCGTGCGCGCTGGTGTCGCGGCCGGAGCTGGTGTTCCTCGACGAGCCGACCGCCGGCATGGACCCGCAGGCCAGGCGGCTGGTGTGGGAGCTGGTGCGGGCGCTGCGGACCGACGGGGTGAGCGTGCTGCTGACCACGCACGTGATGGAGGAGGCCGAGCAGCTCGCCGACCACGTCGTGATCATCGACAACGGCAAGGTCGTGGCCGAGGGCAGCCCGAGCCAACTGACCGCGGACGAGCCCGACGCGGCGCAGCTGCGGTTCCGCGCCCAGGCCGGGCTGGACCTGCGGCAGCTGTGCGGCGCGCTGCCGGCGGACTGTCGCATCGAGGAGCCGTCACCCGGGACGTACCTGCTGACCGGGCGGGTCGACCCGCAGGTGGTGTCGGCGGTGACGGCATGGTGCGCGCAGCAGGGTGTGCTGCCGGAGGAGCTACACGTCGGCAGGCGCAGCCTGGAGGACGTGTTCCTGGAGCTGACCGGAAGGGAACTGCGGTGACGGGATCTCCGGCCCGGCGTCTCGGGGACGTCACGGGAGCGTGCCGATGACCGCCTTCCCCGCGGGCACCTTCACGCCCGCGCCCGGTCGCGGGCGGATCGGGCGCATGCTGTTCGTCCACGCGCGGACCGAGGCGATCCTGACGCTGCGCAACAGCGAGCAGATCCTCCTCACCCTGTTGATCCCGGTCGCGCTGCTGGTCGGGCTGACCGCCGTCGACGTCTTCGACCTGCCGCGACCCCGGGTCGACTCGGTGGCGCCGCGGGTGTTCGCGCTGGCCGTGATGTCGTCCGCGTTCACCGGGCAGGCCATCGCGCTCGGCTTCGACCGGCGCTACGGCGTGCTCAAACGCCTCGCCGCCACGGCGCTGCCGCGCTGGCTGCTCGTCGCCGGCAGGGCACTCGCCGGCCTCGTGGTGGTCGCCGTCCAGCTCGTCGTGCTCGGCGTGCTGGCGGCGGTCCTCGGCTGGTCGCCCGAGCCGGCGGGGCTGGCGTGGGCACTCCTGCTCGCGGTCCTCGGCACGCTCTCGTTCGGCGCGCTGGGGGTCCTGCTGGGCGGCGCGCTGAAGGCCGAGGTCGTCCTGGGCCTCGCGAACATCGTCTGGTTCGTGCTGCTCCTCGGCGGCGGCATCATCGTCCCGCCGGGCGCCATGCCGGGCGCCCTCGGCGACATCACCGCCCTGCTCCCGTCCGGCGCCCTCACCCAGGGCATGCACACCGCCCTCGTGGACGGCGGCGTGCCCGGCTGGCCGGTGTTCGCCGTACTCACCGGCTGGGGCGTGGTGGCCGCCCTGCTCGCCACCCGCACCACCAGGCTCAGCTGAGCCCGAACCGCTTCGCGAACGCGGACAGGTCCGCCAGGCTCCCGTTCACCACGATCCGCGTGACGCCCTGCGCGGCGAACGCCGCCACCTGCGACTCGGTCAGGTCGGCCGAGCCCCACCGCGTGTACTCCAGCGCGTCCGGGTCGCGGCCCGCCTCCACCGCCGCCGCCCGGGCCGCCTCGAACTGCCGGGCACGCTCGTCGGGCGCGAGCAGGCCACCGGCGAAGTACCCGTCGCCGCGCCGCCCGGCACGTCGTGCCGCCGCCCGGCTCGACCCGCCCACGTGTATCGGCAAACCCTTGTGTGGCAACGGATAGCTGTACACGTCGGTCAGCGGGTAGAACTCCCCGGCATGGGTGACCGGCTCCCCGGACCACAGCAGCCGCAGCACGTCCATCGCCTCGTCGGCGCGGCGACCGCGCGTGGCGAAGTCCACCCCCACCGCCGCCGCCTCCCCTGGGAGCGCGCCGACGCCGACCGTCAGCAGCCGGAGCCGCCCGCCGGACAGCACGTCGACCGTTGCCACGCGCTTCGCCAGTGTCACCGGGTGGTGGTACGGCAGCAGGAGGACGCCCGTGCCGAGCAGGAGCCGCGAGGTGACCGACGCGACGAACGCGAGGCAGTCCAGCGGGTCCAGGAACGGTGTCGTCGGCGGGATCTCCATCGGCCCGACCACCGCCCCCGGGTACATCGCCACGTGCTCGGGCAGGTAGATGCCCTCGAAGCCACACGCCTCGGCGTGCTGGGCGAACGCCGTGAGGCGGGCGGGGTCGGCACCGTGGACGGCGGGCTGGTAGCTGATCGCGAATCGCACGGCGGCGACCGTAAACATTGCCCTCAGGGGCAGGGCAAACCGGGTCCCTTACGATCGGGGCCGTGCTCGACTCGCTCAAGGCCCGCATCGACCGCCTGCCCAACCCGAGCCGCCGCCTGCAGCTGGGGTTCGCGGTCGCGGTGCTGACCACACAGGCGCTCATCGCCATGACCGGCGCGGTCGTCCGGGTCACCGGCTCCGGCCTCGGCTGCCCGACCTGGCCGGAGTGCTTCCCCGGGAGCATGTTCCCGGTCTCGCACCCCGAGTACAGCACGCTCAACCAGTGGATCGAGTACGGCAACCGCCTGTTCACCGGTGTGGTCGGGCTGATCGCCGTCACCTGCTTCGTGCTCGCCTACCTCAACCGCCCGCGCGTCGACCGGCGCTACCTGCGGCTCGCGCTGGCCATGCCGGTCGGCGTGGCCGTCCAGGCCGTCATCGGCGGCATCACGGTCCGGCTCGACCTGGTGTGGTGGAGCGTCGCGATCCACCTGCTCGCGTCGACCGTCATGGTGTGGCTCGCCACACTGCTGGTGCACTCGGTGCCCCACGACGACGCGGGGGGCGGGCCTGTCACGCCGCCGGGCACGCTCGCCACCTGGCTGTACGTGCAGACCGCGCTGCTCGCCGGGCTGCTCGTCACCGGCACCATGGTCAGCGGCGCCGGCCCGCACGCCGGCGACTCCAGGACCCCGCGGCTCGGCATCCCGGTCGAGACCATGGCGCACGTCCACGCCGCGTTCCTGTACACGTTTCTCGGCTCGCTGGTGCTGCTGGGCCTCTGGCTGCGGTCGCGGCGGGAGCTCCCGCCGCCGTGGGGGCGCTACCGCGTGCTGGTGGCCGTGGTCCTCGCGCAGGGCACCATCGGATTCGTCCAGTTCTGGCTCGGCGTGCCCGAGCTGCTGGTCTGCCTGCACGTTCTCGGCGCCATGACGGTCATCATCGCCACCGGCTCGCTGTGGTGCGGGGTCCGCAGGCGCCGCGCCGCCGCCGACGAGGGTCGAGTGGCAGAGGCGGTCACGGCCCGGTAACGTCGAGACGGAAACCTACGGATACGTAACCGTAGGTCGACGTCTCCTGGCCGCGTCACGGGCCCGAGTTATGAGGTCTCCCCAATCTCCGCGACACTGACGCCTACGCGTGAATCACGGTCCCCCAAGCCCATCCTCTCCGGCCGGCGCTCCGGCGCCGAGCACTACACCGTCGTGGTGTTCGTGCTCCTCCCCCTGCTCGCCCTGATCGCCGCAGTGCCGTTCGCCTGGGGCTGGGGCCTCGGTTGGGTCGACGTCGGCATCGCCACCGGCTTCTACGTGGTCAGCGCGCTCGGCGTGACCGTCGGCTACCACCGCTACTTCACCCACGGCTCGTTCAAGGCCAAGCGCTGGCTGCGGATCGCGCTGGCGGTCGCCGGGAGCCTCGCGTCGCAGGGCTCGGTCATCGCGTGGGTCGCCGACCACCGCCGCCACCACGCCTTCTCCGACCGCGAGGGCGACCCGCACTCCCCCTGGCTGTTCGGCACGTCGCCGGTCGCCATCGCGCGGGGCTTCTGGCACTCACACATGGGCTGGCTGTTCGAGCGGGACAAGACCAACGCCGAGCGGTTCGCGCCGGATCTGTTGGCGGACAAGGACCTCCAGCTCGTCGACAAGCTGTTCATCCCGATGACCGTGCTGACCCTCGGGCTCCCCGGCGTGATCGGCGGCCTGATCACCATGTCGTGGTGGGGCGTGGTGTCCGCGATCTTCTGGGCCGGGATCGTCCGCGTCGGCTTCCTGCACCACATCACGTGGTCGGTGAACTCGATCTGCCACATGATCGGCGACCGGCCGTTCGCCAGCCGGGACCGCGCCGCCAACTTCTGGCCGCTCGCGATCCTGTCCATGGGCGAGTCGTGGCACAACTCGCACCACGCCGACCCGACCAGCGCGCGGCACGGCGTGATGCGCGGGCAGCTCGACATCTCCGCGCGGGTGATCTGGCTCTTCGAGAAGTTCGGCTGGGCGTGGGCCGTGCGCTGGCCGCGGCCGGAAAGGCTGGCCGCCAAGCTGGTCGCGTGAGCGGAGCTCGCGAGGAGTGGTGTGCACCGGTGGTGGCGCGCGGACTAGGGTCCGTACGGAGTAGCTGTTCTTGATCTTGGAGGAACGCGGTGACTTCCACGCCCCACCCCGTTGTCGACGACATGGTCGATGCCATCCTCGTGCGGGCCACCGGCGGCCCCGAGGTGCTGGAACTCGGCAAGGTGCCCGCGCCCAAGCCCGGCGCGGGTGACCTCGTGGTGTCGGTGGCGGCGGCCGGGGTGAACTTCATCGACGTCTACCACCGCAGCGGCCAGTACGGGATGCCACTGCCGTTCACGCCGGGCGGCGAGGGCGCTGGCACGGTGCTGGCGGTCGGCGACGACGTCACCGGCTTCGCCGAGGGCGACCACGTCGCGTGGACGGCCGCACCGGGCTCGTACGCACAGCAGGTGATCGTGCCGGCCGCAGCCGCGTTCAGGATCCCGGAGGGGGTCGAGGACGAGGTCGCGGCCGCCGCCATGCTCCAGGGGATCACCGCCCACTACCTGGTGACCTCGACCTACGCCGTGAAGCCCGGCGACACGGTTCTCGTCCACGCGGCGGCCGGCGGTGTGGGCCTGCTGCTGGTGCAGCTGGCGAAGTTCCGCGGCGGCAAGGTGATCGGCACCGTGTCCACGCCGGAGAAGGAGGCGCTGGCCCGCGAGGCCGGCGCCGACGAGGTGATCCGGTACACGGAGACCGACTTCGCCGAGGCGGTCGCGGACCTGACCGGCGGCGTCGGCGTGGCGGCCGTGTACGACGGCGTGGGCAGGACGACGTTCGACGGCAGCCTGGCGTCGCTGTCGCGACGGGGCGTGCTGGCACTGTTCGGCGCGTCCAGCGGACCGGTCCCGCCGGTCGACCCGCAGCGCCTGAACACGGCGGGTTCGGTGTTCCTGACCCGCCCGACCCTCGGCCACCACATCGCGACGCCGGAGGAGTTCCAGTGGCGGTGTGACGAGCTGTTCTCGGCCATCGCGGCCGGGCGCGTGTCGGTCCGCATCGGTGGCCGCTACCCGCTTGCCGACGCCGCCAAGGCCCACGAGGACCTCGAGGGCCGCCGCACCACGGGCAAGCTGCTGCTCCTCCCCTCGGCCGTCAGCGTGGCGTGATGCTGATCGCGTCGACCACGAAGACCAGGGTCTCGCCGGAGGTCGTGGTGCCGCTGCCCATCTTGGTGTTGGCGGCGGCCACCGGGACGACGATCAGGCGGCGCCCGCCCGCGCGGATGCCGAGCAGGCCCTCGTCCCAGTAGCGGATCCAGCCCGAGTCACGCAGGTTGGACAGGGACACCGAGATCGGCAGCGTGTTGTTGCCCGACCACGTGCCGTCCAGCTTCTCCCCGCTCGACCAGGTGATCAGCACATAGCTGACCGAGAGCTCCGCGTGCGGGAGTGCCCTGGGCCCCTTGCCCTTCTCGAGGTCCTGCGCCAGCAGGACGGTGGGCGGCGCGCAGTCCGTCGGCAAGGTGATCTTCGGCTGCTCGTCCAGCGCACCCGCCACCCCGATGTCCGTCGTGGCGCACTCGCCGACGACCGGGCTGCGCTCGGGTGGCCGGGCGAGGACCGGGCCCATCCGGCCGACACAGCCGGTGAGCGTGAGCAGTGCCGCGACTACTGGCAGGACCACAGTCACGATGCGCATCATTGACATGACCCCAAATGAAGGAGTGGCTGGGCGGTCGGCGGCTGACAGTTACTAACAGGGTCACCCGTTCTTCCTATTTATCACACCCGCGTCCAGGGGTAGATTTACAGTCCGTACTCGATCCGGTACAGAGCGCGTTTCACCCTTCTGGGTGACTCGAAGGAGGTGGTAAACGGTGCCCGCGGAAGCCAAGGGCCTCCGCAAGAACCCCGTTCAAGAGATCTTCTGGACCAGAACCGGCCTCCTACTCCTGATCTTGGTGGTGGTCTCGGGACTGGCCATGGTCCTCTCGGCGAACCTGGACCCCGGCGTCGGCAAGAACCTGGTCACCGCGCTCTCCACCGGAACACTGGTCTCGGCCATCGTCGGCTTCGGCCAGACCCTCATCACCGCGACCGCCACCCAGCGGGCGATGCTCACGCCACTCGTCGAAGAAAGCCGGCAGGCGTTGCGTGACCTCGCCGACGAGTACCGGTCGATGAACCGTGAGTTCTTCCCCACCCACGTCTTCGAACCGACCGCGGAACCCAACCCCGCGTTCAACCGGCTGATGATGCAGGATCTGCAGCGCACGAGGCAGTACCTGTTCCGAGGATTCTCCGGCCGGCACGCGGCGGCGCGACTGCTGCTGTCCCGGTCCGAATGGGAGTTCCGCGGAGTCGTGGCCGATCCCGGCAACGCGTCCGGGATAAGCGGCCGAGCCCGTTACCTCATCCGGCACTCCCCTGCCGACGTCGACGCCGACACCATCCAGGCGCGCCTGCACGAGGAGACCAGGATCGGCCTGGTCGGCCTGTACCTGGCGCGCAGCAGGTGCAGCAGGATGGAGGTCACCGTGATCTCCGACCCGCCACTGGACCGGCTGGAGATCTTCGACGACAGCGTGTGGGTGACGCTCTACAGCGACGCGCACGCGCCCGCGGCGTACCCGCGGACACTGCGGTTCTCCGAGGGCTCGTTCATCTACAACATGGAACGCGCGGAGTTCGGCCGCATCTCCGTGTCCCGCCACGCGCAGCACCTGGTGATCACGCCCGACCTGACACGCCAGGAGTTCATCGCGCGGTTCGAGAAGATCACCAGCTCACGCCTGACCGAGGAGCAGTTCCTCGAGCTCAACAGCAAGTTCTACGACTTCCTCCGGGAGTTCTCCGTCACCGCCGAGTTGGGGGGCTGATATCTGGTGGCCACGAAGGGCTCCGCGCTGGTGGAGCTGGCCGAACAGCTGCGGGCCGCCGACCTCGGCCTCGCGTCCCGCTGGGGCGAGGTCGACCGGTGGTTCGAGACGTGGGCGGAACGGCCCGACCTGCGCACCGACCTGCGCACCCACCTCCTCACGTTGCCGGAGGACCAGGCGAAGGCCGTCATGCGGCGGTCGCGGGAGACGACGACGCACTTCGCGTGGTGCCTGCGCGACCAGCCGGACGAGCCGTTCACGTTCTGGATGCACGAGTACAAGGAGCAGCGTGACTGGCGTGCCGGCTACGCGGACTCCGTGCACAACCACCGGTACCACTTCTGCACGACCATCCTGCGCGGCGGCTACCTGCACGAGCGCTACACGGCGGCGCTGGCGCCGGGGACGTCGCTGATCACGTCCGCGGAGCTGCTGACCAGCACGCCATGCCCGGTCGGCGCGTCGGAGAGTCTGCTGGCGTCGGACTTCCACCGGATCCCGCGGGCGGTCGACGGCACCATGACGTTCCTCGTGAAGTCCAGGGAGGTGACGCCCTGGAGCCTGTCCTACGACCCGCTGACCCGCGAGAGCCAACGGCACGTGCCGGTCGAGTCGCGGCTGTCCGGTCTGGTCGACCGCTTGTAGGACCGGCCAGATAGCGGTCGATACCGAAGACAAACACGCTCGGGCCAATTACCATCACCTCCACCAGCCCTGCTCGGCGGGCGCTTACCACAGCCGGCATGGTCGGAGGGGTGACGTGTCTGTAACGGATAGCACGCCCGAGGGTCATACGATCGTGCCGGTGATTCCACCGGGCGTGGTCGATGCTGTCGAGGCGGACGTCCACCGGCTCTGCGCGCGCTACGCGGCGCGGCTGCAGTTCCACGGGTGGCACCACGTGAACTTCGTGCGCACCAAGGCCGGTCGCTTCGCCGTGCTCAACGGCGCCGAGGTGAGCGTCGTGGAGACCGCCGCACTGGTGCACGACGTCAACTACCTTGTCCTGCGCAACTCGGCCGCGGCGGCGGGCAGCGGGCTGCGCTGCGCGATCCTGGCCCGCGCCGGCGTGCCCAGGCACGTCGCGGCGTGGATCGACCGCATCGTCGACGAGGCGGAGATGGCCAGCCGCGGCAAGGACATCTCGCTGGAGGCCCAGGCGCTGTCGGACGCGGACACGCTGTTCAAGGCGCTGCCGGTGACCCCGGTCGTGCTCGCGCACAAGTACCTCGAGGAGAACGGCATCGGCCTGCGCGAGCTGGCGAACAAGATCTGCGGCGAGCAACAGAGCGTGCACGACGAGGGGTTCTACTTCTACAACGCCGAGGCCGCGGCGCAGTACGCCCACTGGGCGGCGGCGAACCTCCAGCTGTGGCAGTGCATCCGCGAGTCCCTCGACGACGCGGACGTGTCGGCGCTGCTGGAGACGGTGAGCGGCTCGCAGGCGACGGCCTAGGGACGTTCCTGAATGACCCAGCGGTTGCCGTCCGGGTCGTCGAAGGTGACGAACGAGTTCCAGGCGCCGCCCTTGCCGTCGACCTGCTGCCCGTCCTCGATGTGCCAGATCGGGGAGGCGTCGACGTCGCGCTCGACCAGGTCCGCGTGGGCCCGTTCGATGTCCGCGACGACGATCTGGACGCCCTTGAGGTCACCCGGCTTCATCTCGGTGACGTTCACCCCGAACCCGATCGAGCACCCGGAGCCCGGGGGTGTCACCTGCACGAACCGGAACTCGCCCGCCGTGTGGTCGACGTCGACGGGGAAGCCGAGCTTGCCGGCGTAGAACTCCTTGGCCCGGTCCACGTCGGTGACGGGCACGGGGATCATCTCGATCTTCCAGTCCATGGTGTGCTCCAGGGTGGCGGCGAGCCGGTCGAAGCCGGCGCCGACGCCTCGGGCCATACCCGAGTCGAGGACGGCGTCGCGGAGCTCGCGGGTCGGGAACGTGGCGGTATGGGTGAGAAGTGTGTTTCCGGACAGCTCGATGGTGATGATCGACTCGTGCTCGGCCCGTGCGTGGCAGTCGACGTTCGTCTCGGTCATGACGAGCCGGTTCGGCGGGTCGATCGCCAGGTACCGGCCGTGCAGGACCATCTCATGGTCGTCCGGGCCGCGCATCACGTAGTGCCATTCGCCGCCGGGGCGCAGGTCGATCTCGCAGACCGTGAGGCGCCAGCCGTGCGGGCCGAACCAGCGCCGGAGCAGGTGTGGCTGGGTGTGCGCGTCGAACACGCGCCGCCGGGGCGCGGTGAACGAGCGGGTGATGACGATGTCGCGGTCACTCATCGGACAGCAGCTCGTCGAGACGGTCGTAGCTCTCGGTCCAGAACCGCCGGTAGTCGCCGAGCCACGCCGACGCGGCACGCATGGGCCCGGCGGCCAGCCGGCACGGCCGGCGCTGCGCGTCCCGGCCGCGCTCGACGAGACCGGCACGTTCGAGCACCTTGAGGTGCTTGGAGATGGCGGGCTGCGTCATCGCGAACGGCTCGGCCAGCTCCTTGACCGACGCCTCCCCCTTGGCCAGCCGCGCGAGGATGGCCCGTCGCGTGGGATCGGCCAGCGCGGCGAAGGTGGCATCGAGCGAGGGCGCCAGAGCCGCGGTCATCGTCCATCACCTCCCGGTTCCATAACCAGACGGTATTGGACTGGGGAAGGATGGTCAACAGGCCCACGACAGAGTCAGCAACGCCCCCGGCCAGGGGTCAGAACGGCAGACCGACCACCGGGAGACCGAGCGCCGAGTCCACGGCCAGCGCGACGAACACCAGCGTCAGGTACGTGTTCGACATGTGGAAGAGCTTCATCGGCCGGCCCGGCTCGCCGCGCTTGACCGACGCGTACAGCCGGTGCGCGACCACGAGGAACCAGCCACCGGTCACCACCGCGAAGCCCGTGTACACCCAGCCGGTGACGGGCACCAGCAGCAGCGTCCACGCGACCATCACCCACGAGTAGGTGACGATCTGCCGGACCACCCGGTCAGGCGTGGTCACGACCGGGAGCATCGGGACGCCGGCGCGTGCGTAGTCGTCGCGGAACTTCATTGCCAGGGCCCAGAAATGCGGTGGCGTCCAGAAGAAGATCACGCCGAACATGACCAGCGCCGGCCACTCGATGGACCCGGTCACCGCGGACCAGCCGATGACCACCGGCATGCACCCCGCCGCGCCGCCCCACACGATGTTCTGGGCGGTCCGCCGCTTGAGAACCATCGTGTAGATCAATACGTAGAAGAGGATGGCGGCGACGGCCAACAACGCCGCCAGGAGGTTGGTGGTGGGCCACAGCCACGCGAACGACAGCGCGCCGAGCGTGACACCGAAGACGAGCGCGTTGCGCGTCGGCACCTGGTGGCGGGGCAGCGGACGCGTCGAGGTGCGCTTCATCACCGCGTCGATGTCGGCGTCGGCGACGCAGTTGAGCGCGTTCGCGGAGCCCGCGGCCATCGTGCCGCCGAACAGGGTGGCGAACACCAGCCACGGAGACGGGATGCCCCTGGCCGCCAGCATCATCGCCGGCACCGTCGTGACCAGCAGGAGCTCGATGATCCTCGGCTTGGTCAGCGCGACGTACGCGCGCATGACGTCCCTGCGGGTGCGGCGCGGGGCTTCGGCAGCCGCCCCGAGCGCTGCGCTCACGAGCGGCTCCAGGTGGGTGTAGATGGCGGATGTTCGGGCAACGCTCGAGATGGTAGCCGCGTGACCATGAACGGCCTTCGCCGGGTGGTTTCGTTAGGCTGAGGAATTGTCCGGGCATCCCGAGGATGACCAGCGCGGTCATGCGAGAACAGCATGATCAACAAGACGATCTAGGTGGGAGCTTGAGTCCGTGTCCATGAGTGCCGACGAACTGGCCCGTTTGACCACGCCGAACCTGCCTGACGACTGGACCGACCTCGACAAACGCGCCGTGGACACCATCCGGGTCCTCGCCGCCGAGGCCGTCCAGGAAGCCGGCAACGGTCACCCGGGCACCGCGATGAGCCTCGCGCCCCTCGCGTACACCCTCTTCCAGCGGGTCATGCGCCACGACCCGAGCGACCCGGAGTGGATCGGCCGGGACCGGTTCGTCCTGTCCGCCGGTCACTCGAGCCTCACGCTGTACCTGCAGCTGTTCCTCTCCGGCTACGGCCTGGAGATCGACGACATCAAGGCGTTGCGCAAGTGGGGCTCCAAGACCCCGGGCCACCCCGAGCACGGGCACACCGCCGGTGTGGAGATCACCACCGGCCCGCTCGGCCAGGGCCTCGCCTCCGCGGTGGGCATGGCGATGGCCGCCCGCCGCGAGCGTGGCCTGTTCGACCCGGACCCCGCGCCCGGCGAGAGCGTGTTCGACCACCGGGTCTTCGTGATCGCGTCCGACGGTGACATCGAGGAGGGCGTCACCTCCGAGGCGTCCTCCCTCGCGGGCCGCCAGGAGCTGGGCAACCTGACCGTCTTCTACGACGACAACAAGATCTCGATCGAGGACGACACCAACATCGCGCTGTCCGAGGACACCGCGAAGCGCTACGAGGCGTACGGCTGGCACGTCCAGGTCGTGGAGAGCGGCGAGGACGTCGCCGGCATCCTCGACGCGGTCCGGGCGGCCGAGGCGGAGACGACGAGGCCGTCGTTCATCCTGCTGCGCACGGTCATCGGCTATCCGGCGCCCAACAAGATGAACACCGGCAAGGCGCACGGCTCCGCGCTCGGCGAGGACGAGGTCGCCGCGGTCAAGAAGATCCTCGGCTTCGACCCCGAGGCGCGCTTCGTGGTGGAGCCGGAGGTCCTCAAGCACGCCCGCCTGGTCGCCGACCGGGGCAAGGACGCGCACAAGGAGTGGCAGAAGTCCTTCGACGCGTGGGCGCAGGCCAACCCGGAGCGCAAGGCGCTGCTCGACCGCGCCTCGGCCTACCGGCTGCCCGACGGCTGGGCCGACAGCCTCCCGTCGTGGGACCCGGACCCGAAGGGCGTCGCGACCCGCAAGGCGTCCGGCGAGGTGCTCAACGCGCTCGCCGACGTGCTGCCCGAGCTGTGGGGCGGCTCGGCGGACCTCGCGGAGAGCAACAACACCACGATGAAGGGCGCCGACTCGTTCGGCCCGACGAGCGCGAAGACCAAGGAGTGGGACGCGACGCCGTACGGCCGGACCCTCCACTTCGGAGTCCGCGAGCACGCGATGGGCTCGATCCTCAACGGCATCGCGCTGCACGGCCCGACCCGGCCCTACGGCGCGACGTTCCTCGTGTTCTCCGACTACATGCGCCCGCCGGTCCGGTTGGCGGCACTGCAGAAGCTGCCGACGACCTACGTGTGGACGCACGACTCGATCGGCCTCGGCGAGGACGGGCCGACGCACCAGCCGATCGAGCACCTCGCCGCGCTGCGGGCGATCCCGGGCCTGGTGATCATCCGGCCGGGTGACGCCAACGAGACGGCCGCCGCGTGGCGCACCATCCTCGAGCAGCACGAGTTCCCCGTCGGGCTCGCGTTGACCCGGCAGAACCTGCCGGTGCTCGAGGGCACCAGGGAGCTCGCCACGGAGGGCGTGCGCAAGGGTGGCTACGTCCTGGCCGACGGCTCGGCGGGCGTGCCCCAGGTGGTGCTGGTCGCCACCGGCTCCGAGCTGCAGATGGCCGTCGACGCACGGAATGTCCTGGAGGGTGAAGGGGTTGCCACGAGAGTGGTGTCCATGCCGTCCCAGGAGCTGTTCGACGCGCAGGACCAGTCCTACCGTGACAGCGTGATCCCGCCGGCCGTGAAGGCCCGGGTCGCTGTCGAGGCCGGCATCGCGCAGCCCTGGTACCGCTACGTCGGCGACGCGGGCGAGATCGTCTCGATCGAGCACTACGGCGCGTCGGCCGACTACCAGACGCTGTTCAAGGAGTTCGGCTTCACGACGGACGCGGTCGTCTCCGCTGCCCGCCGCTCACTACAGAAGGCGACATCATGACTGACAAACTCGCCCAGCTGTCAGAGGCTGGCGTATCGATCTGGCTGGACGACGTGTCCCGCCGGCGGCTCACCTCGGGCAACCTCGCCGGGCTGGTCCGCGACAAGCACGTCGTCGGCGTGACGAGCAACCCGACGATCTTCGCGAAGGCCCTGTCCGAGGCCGCCGACTACGACGACCAGGTCCGTGAGCTGGCCGCGCGGGACGCGTCGCTGGAGGCGGCGGTCAGGGAGATCACGACCACCGACATCCGCGACGCCTGCGACCTGTTCCGGGACGTCTACCAGCAGAGCAACCACGTCGACGGCCGGGTGTCGATCGAGGTCGACCCGCGCCTGGCGCACGACACCGACAAGACCGTCGCGGAGGCGCTCGACCTGTGGAAGACGGTCGACCGCCCGAACCTGCTGGTGAAGATCCCCGCCACCGAGGCGGGCCTGCCGGCCATCACCCGCACCCTCGCCGAGGGCGTCAGCGTCAACGTCACGCTGATCTTCTCGGTCGAGCGCTACCGCGCGGTGATGGACGCGTTCATCGCGGGCGTCGAGCAGGCCAAGGCCAACGGGCACAACGTCGCCGAGCTCCACTCGGTCGCGTCGTTCTTCGTGTCCCGGGTGGACAGCGAGGTCGACAAGCGGCTCGACAAGATCGGCACCGACGACGCGAAAGCCTTGCGCGGCAAGGCGGCCGTGGCCAACGCGCGTCTCGCGTACGGGGCCTTCCAGGAGGCGTTCACGACCGACCGCTGGCGTGAGCTCGCCGCGGCGGGCGCCCACGCGCAGCGCCCGCTGTGGGCCTCGACCGGGGTGAAGAACCCGGACTACTCGCCGACGCTGTACGTGGACGATCTGGTCGTGGCCAACGTGGTCAACACGATGCCGGAGGCGACACTCGACGCGGTTGCCGAGCACGGCGACCTCCGTGGCGATACGGTGACCGGCAAGGCGGGGGAGGCCCAGGAGCTGTTCGACGCGCTTGAGCGCGTGGGCATCGACATTCGGGACGTCTTCATCACCCTCGAGAACGAGGGCGTGGAGAAGTTCGAGAAGTCCTGGGAAGAGCTGCTTGAGTCCGTTGCCGGCCAGCTGAAGGCCGCGAAGGAGAGCTGAGCGCAGATCATGAGCGGAGCTTGCGGAGCGAATCCGCGGACGCATGGGGGTCGACCGCCCTCGCGGAGCCTGCGAGGAGAGGGCGGGGCGCGGCCATGACCGAAGAGGCAAGGGCGGCGGAGGCCGCCGCCCTCGTCGAGCAGCTGGTGACCGACCAGGTCGCCAGCAAGCTCGCCGCCGGCGACGCCACGCTGTGGGGGCCGGACGCGGAGTCCGAGGCGTCCATCCGCCTGGCGTGGACGACACTGCACGAGACCTCCCGGCCGCTGCGTGGCGAGATCGAGGCGCTGCGGTCCGAACTGCACGGCGAGGGCGTCGACCGGGTGGTCCTCGCGGGTATGGGCGGCTCGTCGCTCGCGCCCGAGGTGATCACCAACACCGCGGGCGTGCCCCTGGTGGTGCTCGACACCACCGATCCGGGCCAGGTGGCCGACGCGTTGGAGGGTGACCTCTCGCGGACGGTCATCGTGGTGTCGTCCAAGTCCGGGTCGACCGTGGAGACCGACAGCCACCGCCGGATCTTCGAGAAGGCGTTCACCGACAGCGGGATCGACGCCGCGTCCCGGATCGTCGTCGTCACCGACCCCGGCTCGCCGCTGGAGGCCACGTCGAAGGAGGCGGGCTACCGGCGGGTGTTCCCGGCCGACCCGCACGTGGGTGGCCGCTACTCGGCGCTCACCGCGTTCGGCCTGGTTCCGGCGGGACTCGCCGGCGCGGACATCGGCGCGCTGCTGGACTCGGCCGCCGGCATCGCGCCGAAGCTGGCCTCGGACAGCCCGGACAACCCGGCGATCCAGCTGGCCGCCGCGCTCGGCGCGGCACACGCGCACGGCGCGGAGAAGGTCGTCTTCGCCGACACCGGCTCGGGCGTCAAGGGGTTCGGCGACTGGGTGGAGCAGCTGATCGCCGAGTCGACCGGCAAGAACGGCACCGGCCTGCTGCCGGTCGTCGTGGAGAACCCGGAAGCGCCCGGTTTCGCCGACGCGGGCTCGGACGCCACACCCGTCGCGATCGGCCCGGCCGTCGGCGGCGGACTGTCCGCCGAGGGCGGCCTCGGCGAGCTGATGTTGCTGTGGGAGTTCGCGACCGCGTTCGTCGGCCGGATCCTCGGCATCGACCCGTTCGACCAGCCGGACGTCGAGGCCGCGAAGAAGGCGGCGCGATCGCTCCTGGACGCGCCAAAGTCCGAGCCGGCCGAACCGACCTTCGTCGACGGTCCGGTGGAGGTGCACGCGCCGGAGGGCCTGGCCGTCGGCGACACGCTGGCCGACGCGCTGCGCGCGTTCTTCGGCGCCGTCCCGGACTTCGGCTACATCGCCGTGCAGGCCTACCTCGACCGGCTCGCCGACGCGTCGGCGACGGTGCTGCGCCCGGAGATCACCCGGATCACCGGCAAGCAGACCACCTTCGGCTGGGGACCCCGGTTCCTGCACTCGACCGGCCAGTACCACAAGGGCGGCCACCAGAACGGCGCGTTCCTGCAGCTGACCGGTTCCGTCGAAGCCGACCTGCCGGTGCCCGACCGGCCATACACTCTCGGCACGCTGCAGCTCGCCCAGGCACTGGGCGACGGGCAGGTGCTGGCCGAACACGGGCGTCCGGTGCTGCGGCTGCACCTCACCGACCGGGCCGCCGGACTGGCGCACCTGGTCAAGGCTCTTCAGGAGGTCGGCAGGTGAGTACCCGCAGCTGGCAGAACCCGCTGCGCGACGCGCGGGACAAGCGGCTCCCGAGGATCGCGGGGCCCTGCGGCCTGGTGATCTTCGGCGTGACCGGTGACCTGTCCAGGAAGAAGCTCATGCCGGCGATCTACGACCTGGCGAACCGGGGGCTGCTGCCACCCGGTTTCTCTTTGGTCGGGTTCGCGCGGCGCGACTGGGCGGACGAGGACTTCGGGCAGGTCGTGCACGACGCGGTGAAGGAACACGCGCGCACGCCGTTCCGCCAGGAGGTCTGGGACCGGCTCGCCGAGGGCTGCCGGTTCGTGCAGGGCAGCTTCGACGACGACCAGGCCTTCGACAACCTGGCGAAGTGCGTCAAGGAGCTCGACGACGAGCGGGGCACGGCCGGCAACCACGGGTTCTACCTGTCGATCCCGCCCGCCGCGTTCACGAAGGTCATCCAGCAGCTGTCCCGCACGGGCCTCGCGGACCAGAAGGCCGACGAGTGGCGCCGGGTGGTCATCGAGAAGCCGTTCGGCCACGACCTCGTCAGCGCCAAGCAGCTCAACAAGACCGTGAACGACGTCTTCCCCGAGGAGTCGGTGTTCCGCATCGACCACTACCTCGGCAAGGAGACCGTCCAGAACATCATGGCGATCCGGTTCGCCAACCAGCTGTTCGAGCCGATCTGGAACTCGAACTACGTGGACCACGTGCAGATCACCATGGCCGAGGACATCGGCCTCGGCGGGCGCGCGGGCTACTACGACGGCATCGGCGCCGCCCGGGACGTCATCCAGAACCACCTGCTGCAGCTGCTCGCGCTGACCGCGATGGAGGAGCCGGTCTCCTTCAACCCCGAGTCGGTGCGTGCGGAGAAGGCCAAGGTCCTGGCCGCGACCCGGCCGGTCCGGCCGTTCGAGGACTCGACCGCACGCGGTCAGTACACCGGCGGCTGGCAGGGCGGGCAGAAGGTGCCCGGCCTGGTCCAGGAGGGCGGCTTCGCGAAGGACTCGATCACCGAGACCTACGCCGCGATCGAGCTGGCGGTGGACACCCGCCGCTGGGCCGGTGTGCCGTTCTACCTGCGCACCGGCAAGCGACTCGGCCGCCGCGTCACCGAGATCGCCGTGGTGTTCAAGAGGGCGCCGCACCTGCCGTTCGACGACTCCTCCACCGAGGAGCTCGGCCAGAACGCGCTCGTGTTCCGGGTCCAGCCGGACGAGGGCGTGACGATGCGGTTCGGCTCGAAGGTGCCCGGCTCCACCATGGAGGTCCGGGACGTCAGCATGGACTTCAGCTACGGCCACTCGTTCACCGAGTCGTCGCCGGAGGCCTACGAGCGGCTGATCCTGGACGTGCTGCTCGGCGAGCCGTCGCTGTTCCCGAAGAACGACGAGGTCGAGCTGTCCTGGGAGATCCTCGACCCGATCCTGAAGCACTGGGCGACGCACGGGCGGCCCGACCCGTACGCGGCCGGCACGTGGGGGCCGACCTCCGCCGAGGAGATGCTCGCCCGCACCGGCCGTCACTGGCGGCGCCCGTGAACGAGCTCGCGAGCGAACCACTGAGCACGGAGGCGGCATGATCATCGACCTTCCCGCCACCACGACGTCGCAGGTGAACAGCAAGCTCGTGCACCTGCGCGAACAGGGTGGCGCCAACACCATCGGCCGCGTGCTGACGCTGGTGATCGTGACCGACGACAGCGAGAAGACCGAGGACACCATCGACGCGGCCAACTACGCCTCGCGCGAGCACCCGTGCCGGGTGATCGTCGTGGCGCGGGGCGCGAAGAAGGCCTCGCCGCGGCTGGACGCGCAGATCCGGGTCGGCGGCGACGCCGGCGCGAGCGAGGTGATCGTGCTGCGGCTGTACGGTCCGCTCTCGTCCGAGGGCGCGTCGTGCGTGATCCCGCTGCTGCTGCCGGACGCGCCGGTCGTCGCGTGGTGGCCGTTCGAGGCGCCGGCGTCGCCGGCGAAGGACTCGATCGGCCGGCTCGCCACCCGCCGGATCACCGACTCGGCCGCGGACCGCAACCCGCCGAAGGCACTCGAGGTGCGTGCGAAGGGCTACGAGCCCGGCGACACGGACCTGGCGTGGACGCGGCTCACGCTGTGGCGGGCGCTGCTCGCCGCCGCGCTGGACCTGCCGCCGAACGAGAGGGTGACGGCCGCGACCGTGTCCGGCGAGGCCGACTCGCCGTCCGCGGAGCTGTTGGCCGCGTGGCTGTCCTCGCGGCTGCGGCTGCCGGCGAAGCGGGTGAAGGCCAAGTCCGGTCAGGGCATCGTGTCGGTGGTGCTGGAGCGCAAGTCCGGCAACATCGAGATCGACCGGCCGGACGGCGCGGTCGGCACGCTGTCGCAGCCGAACCAGCCGGACCGGCGGGTCGCGCTCGGCCGGCGTGCGGTTCGCGACTGCATCGCCGAGGAGCTGCGGCGGCTGGACCCGGACGAGATCTACGACGAGTCGCTCAAGGCCCTCAACAAGGTCGACCGCGGCGGCCGGACCGCCACACCCCGCAAGAAGACCGAGACGCCGAAGAAGGTCAGGGCCGGCGCCGGCACCTGACGGCCCGAGAGCGAAGGAGCCGGCTCCCGAGCACGGCGCCCGGTGAGAAACGGGCTCCGTGCTCGGGAGAAACGCAACTCGGTATGTCTGAACGCGGGACTCGCGGTGTTTGAACGCGGGACTCGCGAGGCGGTCACGTCCAGGACGACGCGGAAAGCGAGGCGCGTGAAGCGGATGAGCGAAGCGACCCCTACGACAGTCACCTACGACACGGCCGACGAGCTGGCGTCGGCGACCGCGGACCGGTTGGCCGCGGCGCTGGCGTCGGCTCAGGCCGCCCGTGGCACGGCCTCGGTCGTGCTGACGGGCGGCCGCACCGGTGGCGCCGTGCTGGCCGCGCTGCGGTCGGCCGCGCTCGACTGGTCGTCGCTGGACATCTACTGGGGCGACGAGCGTTTCCTGCCTGCCGGGGACCCGGAGCGCAACGAGACGCAGGCCCGCGCGGCGCTGCTGGACCACGTGCCGGTCGCGCCCGCGCGGGTGCACGCGATGGCGCCGTCGGACGGCGAGTTCGGCGACGACCCCGACGCGGCGGCCGAGGCGTATGCCGTGCTGTTGAAGGACGTCCCCACGTTCGACGTCTGCCTGCTTGGCGTCGGCGAGGAGGGGCACACGGCGTCGATCTTCCCGCACTCCCCCGCCGTGCTCGAGTCGGCGCGGACGGTCGTGGCGGTCCGGGACTGCCCGAAGCCACCGCCTACACGTGTCTCGCTGACGTTGCCTAGAATCCGTACGGCCGCCGCGGTGTGGCTGATGACGACGGGCGCGGCGAAGGCCGACGCGGTAGCGGCGGCACTTGCCGGTGCCGCTGAGCAGGACATTCCCGCTGCGGGGGCCCGCGGGCAGCGTGAAACGCTCTGGATTCTCGACAGGTCGGCGGCATCTGCCCGGTGATTTGTTCCCGGGTACGTCAGTTGACCGATGTCTCCGGCAACTGACAGGGCCACTCTTGGCCGGGTGACATCGGACCAGGACAACGAGAAGGTCGTTCAGCAAGTCTTCGGCGACCTGCCTTTCCCAGCCCACCGCTGGCAGCTCATCGCACAGGCCGCCGTCTACGGAGCGGACTCGGTGACCATGGCCAAGCTGCACCGGCTCCCGCCCCGGCGCTATGCCGACCCGGAGGAGGTGACGGCGGCGATCAACGCGTCACAGCACGTGCGGCCGCGGCCGCGGCGGTACCGGCCGGTGGTCATCCCGATGGGCGTCAAGCTCCGGCCGTTGGTCGTCGCGGTGGCGGCGCCGGACTAGACCAGGACCAGACCATGCGCATCGGGATCATCGGCGCCGGCCACATCGGCACCACGCTGAGCAGGCACTTCGCGATCGTCGGGCATGACGTGTCGCTGACCGGCCTGCTCGTCGCCCGCACCGTCCGCGCGGTCGCCAGCTTCGCCGACGTCGTGGTGGTCGCGATCCCGTTCCACCGCTACCCGGAACTGCCGCGAGCGGAGGTGGCCGGCAAGCCGGTCATCGACACGACCAACTACGACCCCGGCGTCGACCCGCCCATGCGCGAGCTGGACGAGGACCGCATCACCTCCAGTGAGCTGGTCGCCGCGCACCTGCTCGGCGCCCAGGTGGTCAAGGCGTTCAACGCGATCCGCTGGGAGCACCTGCGGGACCACGCCCACCGCGACCGGTTCGCCGGCCGGCGTGGCATCCCGGTCTCCGGTGACCACGTCCGGGCCAAGAAGACCGCGATGGCCCTGGTCGAGGAGATCGGTTTCGATGCGGTCGACGCGGGAGGCCTCGCCCGCGGCGGCCGCAAGTTCCAGCCGGGCACGCCGGTCTACGCCGCCGACCTCACGGCGAGCGACCTGCGTGCCCGGCTGCACCTGGCTACCTGACGTTTTCTGTAACCATTTCTTTGTCACTTGGGGGTGGCAATTGCCGGACACGTGGCCGGTGGGGCGGCGCGGCCTCACCGGCCGTCCCCTCATGGCGACCGCCTCGGCCGCCGGGACTAGGATCGACGTACTGCGGACAGTCGGGGCACAGCGCGGGAGAGACGTCATGGGGAAAGACCCAGACCGTCTTCCACCTGCGCGCCCTCAACCGCCCGACGTCCAGCGCATCATCGACCGGCGGCTCCAGGTCAAGATCGTCCGGCACAACCCCGAGCTGTACGTCTGCCGCCTGTCCGGCGAGCTGGACCTCCTCACGGTGCCGACGCTGGTCCTGGTGCTGGACGACCTCCGCGAGCTCGAGGTGCCGGCGGTCGTCGTGGACCTGACGGGCGTGACGTACTGCGCGGCCACCGGTGTGCAGGCCCTGCTGGAGGCGACCGAGGCGGCCCGCTCGACGGGCCAGCGCCTCGCGGTGGTAATCGCGAGCCTGACCGTGGCCAGGGTCCTCAAGGCGACCGACAACATCGACGGCATCGAGAACTACTCGAACCTGTCGGAGGCCATGCGGGCCATGGCCACGTAGGTCACCCGGCGGTCAGATCTTGCAGCCCAGGATCGCGAGCGGCTTGGGCGCGTCCACCGTCTGCTTCGGGGTGCGGCGGTCACCGCGGCCCGGGGGACGGCTCGGCACGACCCGGCGCCGGACGTACCTGGTCGGCACCACGTGGTACTCGACGTCGTGCATCAGCTGCGGGGCCTGGCGGCGGCCGCCGGTCAGCATGGCCATGCCGATCATGCTCAGGACCAGGGCCACGTGCACGGCCACGTTGTCGGTGTGGAACGGCACGATGCCCGGGTCCGCCGCCGAGCCGAACTGCCACAGCAACACGTACACCACGGCGCCGCCGATGAGGTAGCCGTGCGCGCCCCGCGGGGTGGCGGCCAGCGCCAGGCCCGCGACGCCGAAGCCGAGGTGGACGAGGTTGTCCAGCAGGCCGGGCCCCGCGTCGAGCACTCCGGCCAGCACGAACAGCGCGGCGACCAGCATCGCGGCCACCTGGCCAGGCTCGCGGCGAGCCCAGTTCCTCGTCATCCCCATACCTTCCCCTCACCCAGTTCACCAAAGCGGTTGAGGCCGCCCCAGACGCGAGCAGAAGCAGACTCGGCTCGGTGTGTGGTGCGCGCCATACTCTGCCCGTGTACCCCGTAGACGCGCATCCGACGCGCCGGTTGTTAACCGAAGATCAACGCCAAGGTGTTACGGCCACGCAGTCCGGCAACTGGTGATTTGCTCCAGCACATTGATGTGAAACATTTCGTCCCGTCCGGACGATTGCCATGTCTTCATCGTGTGCGGAGCAAAACTCCGGAGGGAGGGCCGAACTGTGTCGACACCACGACAGGACCACGCGCCGCCCGCCGGCGCCGAGTTGCCGCGCCAACGCGCCGGTAGCTCGATGCCGTCCAGGCCGGGACCCCGTAGCGAAACGACGACTCACAGCGAATCTCGCTCAGACAGCCACCGCGAGATCCGCCCCGAGACTGGAGGTGCCGCCCTGGTCGCGTCCACGTTCCCACCCGCGGTCGGTCTCGACGATCTCCGCATCCTTCCCCGGCCGCCACGGCTGGCCACCCGGCTGTTGCCCAGGTGGGTGGCCTTCTTCCGCGGCAGCCCGAGAGCCCGGGGCATCGCCTCCGACGTCGCCGCGCTGCTGCTCGCGGTGCTCGACGTGTGGCTGGTGATCCCGGAGGACGCCCCGAGCTACTCGATCTGGCTGTCCGGCGTCGCGGTGGCCGCCATGGTCATGCGCCGCCATGTGCCGTTCCTCGCCGTGCTGGTGACCGTGCCCGGGTACCTGACCGGCTGGTCGCAGCTCGCCGCGATGATCGCGCTCGGGTCGCTCGCGAAGAAGCACCGGCTGCTGTCGTGGCGGATGGTCGTCGGCTGCCTGTGTGTGTTCGTCTGTGGCTACGTCCGCTGGCCGCTGTCCGAGTTCGCCTCGCTGAGCTGGCAGGAGCACCTGCTCAACGTGATCTGGGCGGTGATCGCCATGGCCATGCCGGTGGCGATCGGCCTGCTGATCAGCGCGCGGAAGGAGCTGTCCGCGCGCATCCGCGAGCTGGCGTCGATCCGGGAGCGGGAGAAGCGGCTGCTGGCCGAGACCGTCCGCGCCGCCGAACGGGCCGAGCTGGCCCGCGAGATGCACGACGTGGTCAGCCACCAGGTCACGCTCATCGCCATGCAGGCCGGCGCGCTGCAGGTGTCCGCGGACGGCGGCACCGCCGAGGCGGCCCGCACGATCCGCGAGCTGTCCACCCGCACGCTGGAGGAGCTGCGGAACCTGGTCGGCGTGCTGCGGTCGAGCGACGCGGCCGAGGAGTGCCAGCCGGGCCTCGACGAGCTGGACGACCTGGTGCGCAACTTCCGCGACGACGCGGTGCCTGTCGCGCTGGACGTCGAGGCCGAGCCGTCGCGGCTGCCGCGGCCGGTGTCACACGCGGTGTACCGGACGGTGCAGGAGGCGCTCACGAACGTCCGCAAGCACGCGTCGGGCGCGCGGGCCTCGGTACGGGTGGTGATGGCGGAGCAGGACACGCTGGTGGTCGAGGTGCGCAACGGGCGGGCGAAGGCACGGCTGCCGGTACTTCCGTCCGGCGGTCACGGGTTGATCGGCCTGAAGGAACGCGCCGGGTTGCTGGGCGGCACGTTCTCGGCCGGGCCGACGTCGGAGGGCGGTTTCCGGGTCTCGGCCACCTATCCCCTGGCGGGCTGAACGCACGAGAAGGCCGCCGCACGAAGCCTCGTGCGGCGGCCTTCTCGCGAACTCAGCCTTCGCGCTGCCTGCGCAGCTTGGCCAGGGCTTCGGCGAGAATAGCCTCGCCGTCGGCGTCTGACCGACGCTCCTTCACGTACGCGAGGTGCGTCTTGTAGGGCTCGTTGCGCGGGGCCTTGGGCGGCTCGTGCTGCTCCCTGCCGCCGGGAAGGCCACAGCGCGGGCAGTCCCACGACTCCGGCTCCTCGGCGTCGAGCGCGAACGACGGCCGCGACTCGTGCCCGTTGGCACACCAGTAGGAGACCCTTCGGCGCGGCGCGGACTCGCCCCGCTCCGACTCGCCCATGGGCCCAGCGCCGACTCGAGTACCTCGAATCGCACTACCACCAGCCATCGACTCTTACACCCCCACAAGGTGGTTCAGGCGGAAAAACGAAAACTGCCCCGCGTCCCGGAGTGGACGGGGCCGTCAGGCGACCTTGATGAGCAGACCGAGCCCGATGACACAGATGAGCCAGATCGCACCGATGAACAGCGTCGCGCGGTCCAGGTTCTTCTCGGCGACGCTCGAGCCGGACAGGCTCGACTGCATGCCGCCGCCGAACAGCGACGACAGGCCGCCACCGCGGCCGCGGTGCAGCAGGACCAAAAGGATAAGCAGCAGGCTGGTGACGATGAGACCAATCTGCAGGGCAAGAACCATTTCATCCTCGCTGTCGACCCGGGGACCGCATCGGTACGGTCGAAGCAACAGGTTACCTGGCGGCGGGTGGTGGTTACCCAGCGCCCCCGTATTCGCCGGAGAGATTGTTGCTCTCGGGAACAAACTGGTCAATACTCAGTGCGGGACAAATCCGCGTGGCCTCCTCGGTGCCCTCGCATGGGCACGCACGGAAGGAGAACACGCATGATCTCTCGTCGCTCGTTCCTCGGGGGGCTCGCGGCGGCGACCGTCGGAGTGCCACTCACGGCCCGTGTGGTCCTCGCGGCGTCCAGCCTGGCGTCACTGTCCCTGGAGATCGTCAACTCGTCCGGCCGCGGGCCGCTGTGGGTCTACGTGGTCGGAACCGAACTCGCGACCGGACGGCAGTGCCACCTGTCCGCGGGCGGCGCGCTGGTCCCGGTGTCGACGAACGACAACGGTCCGGACGGCTACACCGACTACTCGCTGCCGGTCAACGGCTCGCGGACGTTGTCGCTGCCGCAGGGCATGTCCGGGCGGGTCTACGTCGCGCTGGGTGACAAGCTGAAGTTCCGGGCCAACCCGGGCAACGCGCTCGCGTACCCGGCCGGCTGGGTGACGGTCGACCCGAACTACCCGGTGCTGCACGACTTCTTCGAGTTCACCTACGACGGCGCCGGCATGCACTGCAACACGACGATGGTCGACATGCTGTCGGTGCCGCTGGCGGTCTCGCTGGTCGGGGCGTCGCAGCAGTCCACGGGACAGCTGCGGCAGGGCGGCCGGGCGGCGGTGTTCTCGGCACTGCGGTCGGTGCCCGGGTTCGCGAACCTGGTGCGCGGCGACCTGCGCGTGGTGTCCCCCGGGCACGGCATCGACTCGGGCTGGTTCGCGGCCGACTACTTCGCGTCGTGGATCGACGAGGTGTGGAACCACTACCGCTCGAACACGATGACGGTGACCGCCGGCAACCGGACGTTCCGCGGCTCGGTGCAGGGCGACCGGTTCGTGTTCGACAACGGCGTGCGGCCGTTCACGAAGCCGTCGACCCGTGACGTCCTGTACTGCGACGGCTCGCTGGCCGCGCCGAACGACGGCGTGACCGGCCCGGTGGCGGCGGCGTTGGGCGCGGGCTTCAACCGCGGCGTGCTGACCGACACAGGTGCGCAGCCGGTGGCCGCCGCCGGCACGTACTACCGGCGCGCGGTGACCAACCACTACTCCCGCGTCATGCACGAGAACACGGTCGACGGCAAGGCCTACGGCTTCGCCTTCGACGACGTGGCCGAACACGCGCCGTATGTCTCGGACCCGTCCCCGACGAGGCTGACGCTCACTCTGACCCCGTTCTGAACAACTCGGACAGTGAGGCCTCCGGCCGGCTGGCGGCCAGTTCGGCCGCCACCCGCACGGCCAGCGGCAACCGAGCGCACTGGTCGACGAGCCGGGCGACCACCCGGGGTTCCACCCTCGCCCGCTCGCCGACCAGGTTGCCGAACAACGTGCCGGCCTCGTCGCCGGTGAGCCGGCCGATCTCCATCCGGTCGGCGCCGTCCCTGGCGACGAGGCCGCTCAGCCTGTCGCGGCTGGTCACCAGCACGACGCAGGACCGGCCGCCGGGCAGCAGCGGCCGGACCTGCTCGGCGGAGTGGGCGTCGTCCAGCAGCACGAGCATGCGCCGGCCGGCGAGCAGGCTGCGAAAGCGTGCGGCGAGCTCGGTCACCCGGCCGTGCTCGTGCGCATGCCCGAGGCTGCGCAGGAAACCGGACAGTGCCTGTCCCGGATCGAGCGGGCGGGAGCTGCCGCCGAGGTCGCCGAACAGGCAGCCGTCGGGGAAGAGGCCGGCCACCCGGTGCGCCCAGTGCACGGCCAGCGCGGTCTTGCCGACGGCCGGTCCGCCGGTGACGACGGTGACCGCGGCCCGGTTCGGGAGGGACAGCCGCGAGTCCAGCTCGGCCAGGTGTTCCTCCCGGCCGGTGAACATGCCCACGTCGCGGGGCAGCTCCCGCGGTGCCACCGTCCACGAACGGTCCCGCCTGCGGCTCTCCTCCACGCGGTCGCGGGCCGTCGCGAACGCGCCCTGCTCCGCGAGCGTCGCACCGAGCAGCCGGACCAGCACGTCGAACCGGTCGGTCGGCGGCAACCGCTTGCCGGAGAAGTAGTCGCCGATGATGCCGTGTGCCCAACCGGTCCGCACGGCCAGCTCCCGATAGGTCAACGGGGTGTCATCGCGCGCTCGGCCGTGCCGCCTGCGTAGTGCCCGCAGGAGCCGCGCCAGGTGGGCGAGAGTGGCGATCTCCCCCACGCCGAGCAGGCCGTTTCCGCCGTGGTCGTCCCACACCTGGACCACGCTGCCCTCCCGCCCCGGGCCAGCCAGCACGTTACCGGCGCGCGCGGCGGCGAGAAACCGCCGTCCGGCGGCTGTCCGGCCTTGTCCGACCCGGTCCGACCCGGTCCGACATCCCGGGCGCGGCCCCGACCGTTTCCCCGACGCTTCTCCCGACCCGCGTCGAGACCGCGGGGCGAAGGGAACCGATGTAGGACAAGGAAAAGCCAATGAATGTCAGGCAGTTCAGCAGGACGAGGCGGGCGCTCGCGGTCGCCTCGGGAGCAACACTGGTCGCGGTGCTCGCGACCGCCACACCCGCACTGGCGAACCAGCAGGACCGGCTGGGCCGGTCAAGCGACGGCGCCGCCTCGGTGGTGCCGTTGAGCGCCGACCTGCGGATCAGCAGTACGACGGTCGACGCCGCGGGACAGCGGCAGACCGAACAGGAGTCCCAGCACCTGTACCGCGACGCCAAGGGCAGAACGCGCACCGAAGTCGGCGGCACGGTGACGATCTACGACCCCACCGCCCGGACCACCGTGGTGCTGGACCTCGCGTCGCACACCTTCCAGCGGTCGACGGGGAAGAAGCCATCCGCGGACGCCGCGGACCGGAACGCGACCGGCGACCAGAAGATCACGTCGACGCCACGGTCGCTGGGTACCGCGACGGTGTCCGGGGTTGCGGCCCAGGGTCGCCAGTACACGGTCACACTGCCGGCCCAACGCGACCTGCCGGTGCGGACGAAGGACGTCACGCTCTGGCTGTCCACCGACGTGCAGCTGCCGGTACGGACAACGGTGGTGGACGAGTCCGGTGCGACCAACACCCAGACCTACACCAACATCAAGGCCGGTGTGGCGCCGGCCGCGAGCCTGTTCACGGTGCCGGCGGGCTATCGGGAGGCGAGGCCGGGCGCGGCGACGGGCCACGGCGTACTGGCCAACTGCCCGCTCCAGAACGACGACCCGGTGTTCCTGACCAGCTTCGACCTGGTCTACCTCGACGCGCGGTACGTCAACGCGACCACCGACCCGTTCGCCGGCTGCGCGTTCGTCGCCGACGCGGGCGCCTTCCAGTACCCGCTCAACGGCTTCCCGACGACGGACCTGCTCCTGCCCTACGACCAGTGGCTCGTCTACGACAACGGCGGGCTGCTGCCCTACCTGCCGTACGTGGCGTTCGGCGACATCGTGTTCGTCGCCGCCAACCCGTTCGAGCCCGACACGACGACCAAGGACTCGTTCATCACCCTGACCATCTTCCCGGCGTTCTAGCCCCACTCGTCGGCCCCCGGCACCGCGACGGTGCCGGGGGCCGACGGGGGCTTCACGGCAGTGGGCCGCCGGCCGCGAGGGCGCAGAGCTTCGTGAACTCCTCCGCGTCCAGGCTCGCGCCGCCCACCAGTGCGCCGTCGATGTCGTCCTGCTTCACCAGTTCGCCGATGTTGCCGGACTTCACCGAGCCGCCGTAGAGGATGCGCACGGTTTCGGCGATCTCCTGGCCGTACTTCTCCGCCAGCTTGGCCCGGATGGCGCCGCAGACCTCCTGCGCGTCGGCCGGGGTCGCCACGCGGCCGGTGCCGATGGCCCACACGGGCTCGTAGGCCACGGTGACCTTCGACACCAGGTCGGTCTTCAGGCCCTTCAGGCCGGCGATCAGCTGGTCGGTCGTGTGCTCGACCGCGTTGCCGGCCTCGCGGACGTCCAGCTTCTCGCCGATGCACAGGATCGGCGAGATCTCGTGCTTCAGCGCGGCCTTCACCTTGGTGTTGACCAGTTCGTCGGTCTCCTCGTGGTACTCCCGCCGCTCGGAGTGGCCGACGGTCACGTACGAGCAGCCCAGCTTCGCCAGCATCGGCGCGGAGATCTCGCCGGTGTACGCGCCCGAGTCGTAGCGGGACACGTCCTGCGCGCCGTACTTCAGCTTCAGCTTGTCGCCGTCGACCAGGGTCTGGATGCTGCGGATGTCGACGAACGGCGGCAGGACCGCGACCTCGACCTTGGCGAAGTACTTCTCCGGCAGGGAGAACGCGATCTTCTGGACCAGCGCGATGGCCTCGAGGTGGTTGAGGTTCATCTTCCAGTTGCCGGCGATGAACACCTGACGGCTCACGATGCGTCCTCCAGTACCGCGACGCCCGGAAGTTCCTTGCCTTCCAGGAACTCCAGCGACGCGCCGCCGCCGGTCGAGATGTGCGAGAAGCCGTCCTCCGGCAGGCCCAGCGCACGCACGGCCGCTGCCGAGTCGCCACCGCCCACCACGCTGTAGCCCCGCGAGTCCACAATGGCCTGTGCGACCACGCGAGTGCCCTCGGCGAACGGCGCCAGCTCGAACACGCCCATGGGGCCGTTCCAGAAGATGGTCGCCGCGTTGGACAGCACGGTGCCGTACCTGGCCGACGCCTCCGGGCCGATGTCCAGGCCCAGCCAGCCCTCGCGGATCTCGTTGACCGGCACGGTCTCCGTCGCCGCGACCGCCGAGAACGCGTCGGCGATCACGACGTCCTTCGGCAGCAGGATCTTGTTCCCCGCCTCGCCGAGCAGCCGCTTGCAGGTCTCGATCATCTCGGTCTCGAGCAGCGACTTGCCCACCTCGTGTCCCTGCGCGGCAAGGAAGGTGAAGCACATGCCGCCACCGACGAGCAGCCGGTCGACCTTCGGCAGCAGCGACTCGATGACCGCCAGCTTGTCCGACACCTTGGAACCGCCGAGCACCACGACGTACGGCCGTTCCGGCGAGCCGGTCAGCTTGCGCAGCACCTCGACCTCGGCCAGCACGAGCCCGCCCGCATAGGCGGGCAGCAGCCGGGCCACGTCGAACACCGAGGCCTGCTTGCGGTGCACCACACCGAAACCGTCGGACACGAACGCGCCGCCCTCGCCGACGAGCGCCGCGAGGTCGCCGGCCAGCGCGGCCCGCTCCGCCTCGTCCTTGCTCGTCTCGCGCGGGTCGAAGCGGATGTTCTCCAGCAGCGCGACCTCGCCGTCCGCCAGTCCGTCCACAGTGGACTTCGCGGAGTCGCCGACGGTGTCGGACGCGAGCGTGACCGTCGCGTCGACCAACTCGTTCAGCCGCGCGGCGACGGGCTTGAGCGAGTACTTCTCCTCCGGCGCACCCTTCGGCCGGCCGAGGTGCGCGGCCAGCACGACACGCGCGCCGGCACCGGTCAGGCTGCTGATCGTCGGCACCGACGCGCGGATGCGGCCGTCGTCGGTGATCGTCTGGCCGTCGAGCGGCACGTTCAGGTCGGCACGCACCAGCACGCGCCGACCGGACACACCCTCGGCGAGCAGATCGTCGAGCGTCTTCATGCGTTTCCTCAGAGCTTCGAGGCGACGAGCGCGGTGAGGTCCGCGAGGCGGTTGGAGTAGCCCCACTCGTTGTCGTACCAGCCGTAGACCTTGACCTGGTTGCCGATGACCTTGGTGATCGGCGCGTCGTAGATGCACGACGCCGGGTCGGTCACGATGTCCGAGGACACGATCGGGTCCGTGCTGTAGCGCAGGATGCCGTTCAGCGGGCCGTCGGCCGCGGTGCGGTAGGCGGCGTTGACCTCGTCGACCGTGACGTCGCGCGCGAGGTCCACCGTCAGGTCGGTGATCGAGCCGGTCGGCACCGGGACACGCAGCGAGTAGCCGTCGAGCTTGCCGTTGAGCTCCGGCAGCACCAGACCGATGGCCTTGGCGGCGCCCGTGGAGGTCGGGACGACGTTCAGCGCGGCGGCCCGGGCGCGGCGGAGGTCCTTGTGCGGGCCGTCCTGCAGGTTCTGGTCCTGCGTGTACGCGTGGATCGTGGTCATCAGGCCCTTTTCGATGGTGAAGGCATCGTGGAGGACCTTGGCCAGCGGGGCCAGGCAGTTGGTGGTGCAGGACGCGTTGGAGATGATCGTCTGCGAGCCGTCGTACAGGTGCTCGTTGGCGCCGATCACCACGGTGAGGTCCTCACCCTTGGCCGGCGCGGAGATGATGACCTTCTTGGCGCCACCCTCGTCGACGTGCTTGCGCGCGTCGTCACCCTTGGTGAAGAAGCCGGTCGACTCGATGACGACGTCGACGCCCAGGTCCTTCCAGGGCAGCTTGCCCGGGTCGCGCTCGGCGAACGCCTTGATGACCTTGCCGTCGACCTCGATACCCTCGTCGGTCGCCTTCACCTCGTACGGCAGGCGGCCGAGGACGCTGTCGTACTTCAGCAGGTGAGCCATGGTCGCCACATCGCCGAGGTCGTTGAACGCCACGATCTCGATGTCGTGCTTGCTGGCCGCCGCAGCGCGCCAGAAGTTGCGGCCGATCCGGCCGAAGCCGTTGACGCCTACTCGAACCGTCACCGTGCGTCTCCTCATGCTCGTGATTCCTTGAGGGCCCAACTCACCCTAGTACCTGGAGTTTGCCTGGTCGCAGGGGTGGGGGCGACTTAACTGTATCGAATCAGTTGGGCGCCGTTCACGCGGGCCGGAAGTGGTTCGCGGGATTTTTCCGACCGGCCCTGTATCTGGGTTGGAGGCACCGACTCTTGTCCTTGTGCAGGGGGGCGCTGGGAGCGGTGACGGGGCGGGGGATGGCCCGTCACCGAGGGGGGTGCGGCACCCGGGGAGAAGCAGGGGCCGCCTGACTGCGTGGGGGTCAGTCAGGCGGCCCCTGCACACGCACATCACCATCGCGAGTCCCGCGTTCACACATACCGAGTCCCGCGTTCAGACATACCGAGTTGCGTTTTCATGCAGGTGACCGAGAACACGACCTGCACGGAACCGCGACTCAGTGTGTGCGAACGCGCGACTCGCCGTGTGCGAACGCGGGACTCGCCGTGTGTGAACGCGCGACTCGCGGTGTGTGAACGCGGGACTCGCGATGGGTGAGCGTGGGGGTTGTGGGGGTTAGACCTCGGCTTCCAGCATTTCTGGGGTCACGGCGGACTCGGTGTCCGGGAGGCCCAGTTCCTTTGCGCGCTTGTCGGCCATTGCCAGTAGGCGGCGGATGCGGCCGGCGACGGCGTCCTTGGTCATCGGCGGGTCGGACAGCTGGCCGAGCTCCTCCAGGGACGCCTGGCGGTTGGACAGGCGCAGCTTGCCCGCCGCGCTCAGGTGGTCGGGG
Organism: Actinophytocola sp.; assembly: GCF_035634895.1. Lineage (GTDB taxonomy): Bacteria > Actinomycetota > Actinomycetes > Mycobacteriales > Pseudonocardiaceae > Actinophytocola. The sequence continues at coordinate 82,168 of NZ_DASQCC010000279.1, forward strand.
GCCGTCGGGCCCAGGATCTCCATCGCACGCTGGACCCGGGCCGCCGCCGCGACCGCCGCGCGGGCCGAGCGGCGCAGGTTGGCGTCGTCGAAGTTGGCGAGGCGGTTGGCCGTCGCGCGGACCTCGCGGCGCATGCGCCGCTCCTCCCACGCCAGGACCGACGTGTGCGCGCCGAGGCGGGTCAGCATCGCGCCGATGGCGTCGCCGTCGCGGACGACCACGCGGTCGGCGCCGCGGACCTCACGGGACTTCGCCTGGATGCCCATCCGCCGCGCGGCCCCCACCAGCGCCAACGCGGCCTCCGGACCGGGACACGTGATCTCCAGCGCGGACGAGCGGCCCGGTTCGGTCAGCGACCCGTGTGCCAGGAACGCCCCCCGCCAGGCGGCCTCCGCGTCGCACACTCCCCCGGACACCACCGCCGCCGGCAGCCCCCGCACGGGACGGCCCCGCTGGTCGAGCAGACCGGTCTGGCGCGCGAGCCCCTCACCGTCCTTCACGACCCGCACGACGTACCGGGTGCCCTTGCGCAGCCCCCCGGACGCCAGCATGTGGATGTCCGCGTTGTGCCCGTACAGGTCGTGGATCTCCTTGCGCAGCCGTCGCGCGGCCGCACCCGTGTCCAGCTCCGCCTCGACGACCACCCGGCCGCCGACGATGTGCAACCCGCCCGCGAACCTCAGTAGTGACGACACCTCCGAGCGCCGACAACACGTCTTCGAGACGGCCAACCGGCTCAGCTCGTCCTTGACCGCCGCGGTCATCGCCACGATGACAGCTCCTCTCCCACCACGCGTGCTCCCTCCCCAGGGGACACGCCTCCCACGCAGGCGTACATCCCACCATCAACTCCCGACACGCGCCCGCTCATACCCGCAGAACTGCCCGGAAGGCTCTGCTATGGACCCTCGTCGAACGCCCGCCGCGCGTTCCACCCGTCACTACTCCACACTCGCCGGGTCACCCCGCCAACGCGCCCCGGAGGCTCTCCGCCAGCGCGGCCGGGTCGTGCCGTTCCCGCCCACCGGGCGCGGCGATCGCGTCCAGCCGCAGCCGGGCGCCCAGAGACTCCGCCGCGGTGCGCAGGCGGTCCGGCGTCGACACCGAGTCGGCATCGGCGATGACCGCGTCGACCCGGAGCCGTGGGGCGTGTTCGCAGAGTACGTCGAGATGGCGCTCCGGGGAGAAGCCTGCGGTCTCCCCCGGCTGAGGGACCAGGTTCAGTACCACCATGCGGGACGCCGTGGTGTCGATCAGCGCCTCGTGCAGCTCCGGCACCAGCAGGTGCGGCAGCACGCTGGTGAACCACGACCCCGGCCCGAGCAGCACCACGTCCGCGTCGAGCACGGCCTGGACCGCGGCCTCGCACGCCTTCGGCACCTCCTCCGGCCTGCCCATCGTGTGCAGCCGGATCCGCTGGACCTGACCGGGCGTCGTCGCGACCGCCACCTGGCCCCGGATCCGCCGCACCGCGGCCGGGTCCTCGTCCAGGCCCACCACGTCCGCCTCGATGTCCAGCGGTTCGGTGCACATCGGCAGCACACGCCCCGTCAGCCCCAGCAGGCGCGCGGCCTCGGCCAGCGCGGCGACCGGATCCCCCAGGATCTCCAGCAGCGCGGCCAGCACGAGGTTGCCCACCGCGTGCCCGGCCAGCGCCCCGGTGCCGCCGAAGCGGTGCTGGAACACCGTCGCCCACAGCGAGTTGTCGTCGCCGTCGCCGGCGAGTGCGGCCAGCGCCTTGCGCAGGTCGCCCGGCGGCAACAGCCCCAGCTCACGACGCAGCCGGCCGGACGAGCCCCCGTCGTCGGCGACCGTCACCACGGCGGTCACGTCCGGTGTCAGCCGCCGCAACGCGCCCAGTGTCGCCTGAAGTCCGTGCCCTCCCCCGAGCGCGACGGCTCTCACTCGCGCCCCAGGTCCCGGTGCACCACCTTCACGGTCATCCGATCCTCGTCCGAGAGCCGCCGGGACAGCTCCTCCGAGATCGCCACGCTCCGGTGCTTGCCGCCGGTACAGCCGATCGCGAGGGTCAGGTAGCGCTTGCCCTCCCGCCGGTAGCCGGCGCCGATCAGCCGCAGCAGCTCGTGGTAGCGGTCCAGGAACTCCTCCGCGCCCTCCTGCGTGAGCACGTAGTTCCGCACGTCCGAGTCCTTGCCGGTCAGGTCCTTCAGCTCCGGGATCCAGAACGGGTTGGGCAGGAACCGCACGTCCATCACCAGGTCGGCGTCCATCGGGATGCCGTACTTGTACCCGAACGACAGCACGGTGACCTTGGTCGACGTGGCCGTGTCGGAGCCGAACGCGTCCTCGATCTTGGCGCGCAGCTGGTGCACGGACAGCGTCGAGGTGTCCAGCACCAGGTCGGCGTCCTCGCGGAGCGGGCCGAGCAGGTCGCGCTCGGCCTTGATGCCGTCGATCAGCCGCCCGTCGCCCTGCATCGGGTGGCCGCGCCGGACCTGCTCGAACCGGCGGACCAGCACGTCGTCGGTGGCCTCCAGGAACAGCACGCGCGGCTTGTACCCGCTGGCGTCCAGCTCGCGGATGATCGAGGCGAGGTCGTCGGTGAACGCGCGGCTGCGCACGTCCATCACCACGGCCACCTTGGTCACCGCGCCCTGCGCCTTCGCGCCCAGCTCCACCATCGTGGAGATCAGCTCGGGCGGCAGGTTGTCCACGACGAACCAGCCGAGGTCCTCCAGGCACTTGGCGGCAGTGCTCCGCCCGGCGCCGGACAGGCCGGTCACCACCGCGACCTCCACGCCCTGCGCGTGGTCCTCAGGCGTCTCGGTCACTGTTCGGCCTCTCCGGAGTTCAGGGTGTTGGTCATGGTGCTCTCCACGTTGGTCTCGGCTACCAAGGCACTGTGTACCAGTGCCGCGGTGTGCGCGCCGATGCCAGGTACACCGCTGATGTCGTCGACAGAGGCCTGGCGTAACCGTTTGAGCGAACCGAAGTGCTTGAGCAAGGCGGCCTTGCGGCTCTGGCCGAGACCGGGGATGCCGTCCAGTGCCGAGGTGGTCATCCGCTTGGAACGCTTCTGCCGATGGTAGGCGATGGCGAACCGGTGCGCCTCGTCACGGACCCGTTGCAGCAGGTAGAGGCCCTCGCTGGTGCGGGAGAGGATGGTCGGCTCCGGGTCGGCGGGCAGCCAGACCTCCTCCAGCCGCTTGGCCAGGCCGATGACCGCCACGTCCTGGATGCCCATCTCGGCCAGCACGTCCGCGGCCGCGTTGGCCTGTGGGCCGGCGCCGTCGACGACCAGCAGGTTCGGCGGGTACGCGAACTTCTTGGGTCGCCCGGTCTCCGGGTCGATGCCCGCGCGCGGCTCCTCGCCGGTCTCCTGGAGGTACCGGTGGAAGCGCCGTCGCACCACCTCCGCGATCGACGCGACGTCGCCCTCGGTGGCCGCCTCCTTGATCGCGAACCGGCGGTACTCGGACTTGCGCGGCAGCGCGTCCTCGAACACCACCAGCGACGCGACCACGTCGCTGCCCTGGATGTGGCTGATGTCGATGCACTCGATCCGCAGCGGCGCGGTGTCCAGCCCGAGCGAGTCCTGCAGCTCCTGGAGCGCGGCCGAACGGGCGGTCAGGTCGCCGGCGCGGCGGAGCTTGTGCTGCTGGAACGCGTCCCTGGCGTTGCGTTCGAGGGTCTCCATGAGCGCACGCTTGTCGCCGCGTTGGGGGATGCGGACCTGGACGCGGGAGCCACGCAGCTCCGACAGCAGGTCCGCCATGGCGTCGGCGTCCTCGGGCAGGGCGGGGACCAGCACCTCGCGGGGCACCGGGCTGAGGTCGCCCTCCTCGACCAGCTCCGCCTGGTCGCCGTAGAACTGGATCAGGAACTGGTCGACCAGGCCGGCCTCGTCCATCTCCTCGATCTTGTCGACGACCCAGCCACGCTGGCCCCGGACGCGGCCGCCGCGGACATGGAACACCTGGACAGCGGCCTGGAGCTCGTCGTGCGCGAAGGCGACGACGTCGGCGTCGGTCCCGTCGCCGAGGACGACGGCCTGCTTCTCCATGGCCCGGCGCATGGCGGCGAGGTCGTCGCGCAGGCGTGCGGCGCGCTCGAACTCCAGCTCGGCGGAGGCGGCGTTCATCTCCTTCTCGAGCCGCCGCATCATGTGGTCGGTCCGGCCGGCGAGGAAGTCGCAGAAGTTCTCGACGATGTCCCGGTGCTCGTCGGCGCTGACCCTGCCGACGCACGGCGCCGAGCACTTGCCGATGTAGCCGAGCAGGCACGGCCGCCCGATCTGCCCGTGCCGTTTGAAGACCCCGTTGGAGCAGGTCCGCGCCGGGAACACCCGCAGCAGCAGGTCGAGCGTCTCGCGGATGGCCCAGGCGTGCGCGTAGGGCCCGAAGTAGCGGACGCCCTTGCGCCGCGGCCCCCGGTAGACGTGCAGCCGCGGGTACTCCTCGTTCAGCGTGACCGCGAGGACCGGGTAGGACTTGTCGTCCCGGTAGCGGACGTTGAAGCGGGGATCGAACTCCTTGATCCAGTTGTACTCGAGCTGGAGCGCCTCGACCTCGGTGGCGACGACCGTCCACTCGACGTTGGCGGCCGTGGTGACCATCTGCCGCGTGCGCGGGTGCAGCATCGCGACGTCGGCGAAGTAGGAGTTGAGCCGGCTGCGCAGGGACTTCGCCTTGCCGACGTAGATGACCCGCCCACCGGGTTCACGGAACTTGTAGACCCCGGGCGCCTCGGGAATCGTGCCCGGCGCCGGTCGGTAGGTCGACGGATCAGCCACCCGACAAGCCTACGGCCGACCACCGACAGCGGCCGTCACCCCCGCCACCAAGCCGCGCCGGCCGTGGCCGGGACTTTGCCGGGTGAGCCAACGGTTTCCGCACGCCAGTGGCGGAAACCGACTCCGGCGTGTCGAGAGCGGATGCGATGAAGGACGCCTCCCGCGCACAAAGGCGCCCTTCATCGCCATCCCGGGATCCGGCTAGACGGCGTGGAGATTTCCGTCCGAGCCGATCAGGCACTGGGCCGAACCGCGGCCCGAGCTGACGAACTCCGTCACGCACCTGCCCAGCTGTGCGTGACCCTTCGCGTTGGGGTGGAACGACTCCTGGGCCATGTGGATGCCGATGGCGTCGAGGCCGCCGGTGACCCACGCCCACGGGTCGACCGTGACCCGGTTCTGCCACTCGGTGGCGGGGTTGCCGTAACCGCTACAGGCCTCGTGGCCCTCCGTCGCCCGCGAGAAGTCCAGGAACTTCGCGCCGCTGCGGGTCGCGACGCCACGCAACGCCTCGGCGAACTGCGGGACCGCCTCGGTACGGCCGTATCCCGCGTCGGCCAGCTTGAACGGGCAGCCCTGCGGGCCGTGGAGGACCGAGTCCATGCGCTCGGTCAGCGGGGAGGCGTAGGAGGTCAGGACCAGGTTGTAGGAGCCGTTCGCGTAGCCGGCCTGGGACATCGCGGACCTGACGTCGGCGAGGGCCCGTTCGACCCTCGGCGCCATGGCGGCCAGGCGCTGCGGCCACTGTGTCCGCAGGTACGACCGGCAACCGGAGCTGAACGGGTTGAACCACTCGCCGATGCAGCCCAGGAGCGTGTCGGCGAACGCGGGCTCGTCGTTGGCGCCGATCTGGACGATGACCGTCGTGACGCGGTACTGCTGAGCGACCCCGATCAGGCGACGGGCCTGCGACCCTTCCGTGTAGTGACTCGTGTCGGCGAGGGACACGTTCGCCGAGTCGGCGCCGGAGCATGCCAGGTTGACGGTCCTGCTGGCGACGGCGGTCCTGTGGACGAGGGCGTTGAGCGAGCGGTGGCACCAGTCGCCGTTCTCGCCCCGGGTGCCTGGTTCGTAGTTTCCGGCGCCCTCGCCGGAGATCGCGCTGTCCCCGAGGGACACGATGGCGGTCGGCCGGTCGTCTGCGGTCGCCGGTGTGGCGGTGACGAGACCGACCGAGAGTAACGCGGCTGTGAGTAAACCGATCGTCGTTGATCGCATGGCCTGACTCCCCGAGCAAACGTGATTACCGCTGGTTACGGCGGAGTTCACCATAATCAGCGGTCACCCGGCTGGCTATAAGCCGAACGGGTTTCACGTTTGCCCGGGGAGTCCCCCGACCCCCGGGGCTCAGGCCAGGACGACCTGGTCGCCGTCGACCTTGACGTTGATCGCTGCCAGGGCCTTGGTGGCGGGGCCCTTCTTGACCGAGCCGTCCGCGGCGGAGAACTGGCTGCCGTGGTTCGGGCAGGTCGAGACGCCGTCGACGGGCGCGGCGACGGTCGTCCCCATGTGCGTGCAGGCGGCGTTGTACGCCTTGACCTCGCTGCCGGTGCGCACGACGAGGATCATGCCGCCGTCGGGGTTGGCGACCACGAGGCCGCCGCCGTCGGGCACCTTGTCGAGCGCGGTCAGACCGGAGGACGACGTGCCGCCGCTGGTCGGGGCGCCGGTGTTGCCGTTCGTGGTGCCGCCGTTCGAGCTGTCCGAGCTGTCCGAGCAGGCGGCGACCAGTGCCCCCGGCGCGACGAGCGCGACCATCAGGCCACACAGGACATCGCGGCGCGACCGGGCGGCGGTCGTGGGGGTGTTCGTGGGCGTGGTGGGTTCGACAGCAGTCAAGCCGGGCCTCCGAGGTGTGTCGGCATTGAAAGGGAACAACGGGCCTTACGCACCCGCAACCCGAATGGTTCAGCGCCATTCACCCGAATGATGGAGAAAGCGCCGTTGCACTCAGTCACGTCAGCCCCGAATGGCCGCACGGTCGCCGACAACGGCCCCCGCGCGCCATACACGTTCGGGTGCAACGAGTTCCGGTGTTCCTCGGCGGTGCCGACCTCGACGACCCGGCCGGCGCTAGCGCGACTCGGTGGTCGCCTCGCGGCGGAGGCGGCGGAGCTCCCGCATCGCGGTGACGGCGTGCTCGCCGTCGATGGCCTGGACGGCGAGGATCGGGACGTACTCGTCGCCCGGCAGCTCGAGGCGGGCCCAGGGCGAGCCGTCGGGGAAGCTGACCGACTCGATGTCCGTCCAACCGTAGTGATGGGTGCCCAGCATGTTGCGAACCTCGACGCCGTCGTGGTCGGCGCGGATGCGGGGACGGGCGAACCACAGCGCGGCGGCCGCCAGCACCAGGCCGATCCCCGCCATCGCGATCTGGTCGGAGAGGTAGAAATGCACCCCGGTCGACGAGCCACGCAACAGGATCGCCACGGTCGTCATCGCGACGACGAACACCGCGGCGACGGCGACGGCGACGACACGGGCCTTGTGCGGACGGGCCGTGTAGGTCGGGCTCGTCATTCGAAACCCCGATCCATCCAGGGCTGGCGCAGTCCCCGCACGACCAACGCGGTGTCGAGCGCGGCGACGGTTGCCTCGAACCCCTTGTCCTCCTTGGAGTTCGGCAGGCCGCAGCGGTCCAGTGCCTGCTGCTCGTCGTTGACCGTGAGGACACCGTTGCCGACCGGGGTCGACTCGTCGAGGGAGACGCGGGTCAGGCCGTAGGTGACGGCGTCGCACACGTACTCGAAGTGCGGAGTGCCACCGCGGATGACGACACCGAGGGCGACGACCGCGTCATGGTGCTTGGCAAGGGCCTGGCAGACTACCGGGAGCTCAACCGCGCCGGGGACGCGAACCACGGTCGGCTCCTTGATCCCCGCCTTGGCCGCAGCGGCCAGGGCACGATCGAGCAGCGTCGACGTGATCTTCTCGTGCCACCGCGTGGCGGCGATGGCGAGGCGGATGCCCTCGCACTCCTGAACCTCGACCTCGGGACGGCCTTCACCACTCACACCGGCAGTATCCTCCCCACCCTGCGTGACACCCAAGGAGGGTTTCGTGACCTACCAGCTCAACCCGATCGGACACGTGGAGTCTCCGCTCACCGACCGGGCCAGGGCGCCGAAGCAGGGGCGCGAAGGCGCGCCCGAGGCCTGGTTGGTGTTCCGCCCGGAGATGGCGACGGGCCTGGCCGACCTGCGGGTCGGCACCGACATCATCGTGCTGACCTGGCTCCACCAGGCGGACCGGGACGTACTGGCCGTCCACCCGCGGGACAGCAGGAAGAACCCGCTGACCGGCGTGTTCAGCACCCGCTCCGCCGACCGCCCCAACCCGGTCGGGCTGCACCGGGTCCGGATCATGGGCGTGCAGATCCCGTCCTCCACGATGACCGCGCACGCGGGGTTCCTGACCGGGCGGCCACGCCTGCGCGTCCGCGACCTCGAAGCGGTCGACGGCACACCGATCGTGGACGTCAAGCCCGCGCTCGGCGATCGCTAGGCCGTGTCAGGCCTGGTTGGTGGAGTTCTCGAACAGTTCCAGGTCGCCCAGCTCGTGACCCATGCGGTCGCGCTTGGTGCGTAGGTAGCGGAGGTTCTCGGCGTTCGGGCGGATCGGCAGCGCCACCCGGTCGACGATCGTCAGGCCGTAGCCGTCCAGGCCGACACGCTTGGCCGGGTTGTTCGTCAGCAGCCGCATCGACTTGATGCCCAGGTCGACGAGGATCTGGGCACCCTGCCCGTAGTCCCGCGCGTCCGCCGGCATGCCCTGCATGAGGTTCGCGTCCACCGTGTCGGCGCCGTCGTCCTGCAGCTGGTAGGCCTGCAGCTTGTGCATGAGACCGATCCCCCGGCCCTCGTGCCCACGCATGTACAGCACCACGCCGCGCCCCTCCGCGGCGACCGCGGCCAGCGCGGCCTCCAGCTGCGGGCCGCAGTCGCACCGCAGTGACCCGAACACGTCGCCGGTCAGGCACTCGGAGTGCACCCTGACCAGCACGTTCTCGCCGCCCTCGATGTCGCCGTAGACCAGGGCGATGTGCTCGATGCCGTCCAGCTTGGAGTCGTAGCCGACCGCGCGGAACGCGCCGTGCGCGGTCGGGATGCGGGCCTCCGCGACACGGACGACCTGCACCTCCTTGCGCCGCCGGTAGTCGATCAGGTCGGCGATCGAGATGATCGTCAGGTCGTGCTCGGCCGCGAAGATCTCCAGCTCCTCGCGGCGGGCCATGTCGCCCTCGTCCTTCTGCGACACGATCTCGCACAGCACCCCCGCGGGCCGCAGGCCGGCCAGCACGGCGAGGTCGATCGCCGCCTCGGTGTGGCCGGGGCGACGCAGGACGCCACCCTCCTTGGCACGCAACGGAACCACGTGTCCGGGACGGGTGAAGTCGCCCGCCACGGACTTGCTGTCGGCGAGCAGCCGGATGGTGCGGGCCCGGTCGGCGGCGGAGATGCCGGTGGACACGCCCTCACGCGCGTCGACCGTGACCGTGTACGCGGTGCCGCGCCGGTCCTGGTTGGTGTGGAACATGGGCGGCAGGTCGAGGCGGTCGCAGTCGGCCTCGGTCAGCGGCACGCAGATGTACCCGGAGGTGTAGCGCACCATGAACGCCAGCAGCTCGGGTGTGGCCTTCTCGGCCGCGAAGATCAGGTCGCCCTCGTTCTCGCGGTCCTCGTCGTCGACCACGATCACCGGTCGTCCCGCCGCGATGTCCGAGATCGCCTGTTCGACACCCTCGATGTCGGTCATTACGCCCCCTCGCCCGCTCCGCGGCGCCGGAACGCCTCGCAAGCTCCGCTCATGACCCCGCCTCCTCCGCCGTAACGCCATTCTCCTCCGCCGCGGGCCCGTTGCCCGCCAAGTGTGGCGCGGCCAACCTCTCCACGTACTTGGCGACCACGTCGACCTCCAGGTTGACCCGGTCACCGGGGGCCCGGACACCGAGCGTGGTGGCGCGGAGGGTCTCCGGGATGAGGCTCACGCTGAACTCGGCGCCGTTCTCGGTGTCCACCACGTCGACGACCGTGAGCGAGACCCCGTCGACCGTGATCGAGCCCTTCTCGACCAGGTAGCGGGCGAGCCGATGCGGGATGCCGACGCGCACGAGGTCCCAGTGCGGGGACGTCTCCCGCGACAGGATCACGCCGGTCCCGTCGACGTGGCCCTGGACGATGTGCCCGCCGAACCTCTTGCCGACCTCGGCCGCGCGCTCCAGGTTGACCGGCTCACCCGGCGTGATCTTGTCCAGGCTGCTGCGCACGAGCGTCTCCCGCATGACGTCCGCGGTGAACGCGCCGTCGGCCACCTCGACGACGGTCAGGCACACGCCGTTGACCGAGATGGAGTCGCCGAGCCGCGCGTCGCTGGTGACGAGCGGGCCGGCGATGGTGACGCGCGCGGCGTCCGGCAGGTCCTGGACGGCGACGACCTCGCCGCGTTCCTCGACGATCCCCGTGAACACCTGTCTACATCGCCCTTCTGGCTTGTTCCCGCAGTGCCTCGACCGCCTTGGCCGCGTCCTCCGCCCCGTAGACCGCGGAGCCCGCGACGAAGCAGTCGACGCCGGCCTCGGCGGCCTGCTCGATCGTGTCGGAGTTGATGCCCCCGTCGATCTCCACCAGCACCCGTAGTTCCCCGGCGTCCACCAGCTGCCGGGCCCTGCGCACCTTGTCGAGCACCGCGGGGGTGAACTCCTGCCCGCCGAACCCTGGCTCGACCGACATCACGAGCAACGTGTCGTAGTGCCGCAGCAATTCCACGTACGGCTCGAAAGGCGTCCTCGGCTTGACCGACAGGCCGGCCCTGGCCCCCGCGGCCCGCAGGTCGTGGGCGATCTTGACCGGGTCGGCGGCGGCCTCGACGTGGACCGTGACGTTGTGGGCGCCGGCCTCGGCGTAGCCGACCGCCCACCGGTCGGGGTCGTCGATCATGAGGTGGCAGTCGACGGGGATCTCGGTACTCCTGAGAATCGCCTCGACGACCGGGAGGCCGAGGGTCAGGTTGGGGACGAAGTGCCCGTCCATGACGTCGACGTGCAACCAGTCCGCGCCCTTGACGGCGTCGGCCGCTTCGGCGAGCCGGGCGAAGTCCGCGGCGAGGATGCTGGGCGCGATCATGGGTTCTCGTGGCACGGCACGAGCCTATTACCCCCCGGTAGGGCGCTGCTTGCCTCACCGGTAGAGGTCGAACGCCTCGGCGATCCGCTGTCTGTCGGCATGTGCGGCGAGCAGCAGCGTCAGCAGCACCCGTGACTTGGCGGGGTCGAGGAAGCCGGACTGGATGAGGCCGCGGTCGAGCAGGTCGCGTTCGGAGCCCGGGTAGCCGTAGGTGTGGCGCAGGACCGAGCCGGCGCCGGTCCGCGTGGAGAGGATGACCGGCACCCGCGCGGCCTGCTCGGCGACGACCGGCACCATCGCGGCGGGGACGTGTCCCGCACCGAGCCCGGCGATGACGAGGCCGTCGAAGAGGTCACCGGCGCGCCGGAGGAGCGCGCCGTCGTCCCCCATGGCGACGGTGATGAGCCCGACGCGGACGTCGCCCACCTCGGCGGGGAGCGTGAGGCCGATGCGTGCGGCGCCGCGGATGCGCGGGTCGCCCTCGACGAGCAGGCCGAGGGGCCCGAAGCCGGGCGAGACGAAGGCGCCGGTGCTGCTGGTGTGCGACTTGCGGACGAACCGGGCGCCGTGGATCTCGTCGGACATGACCACGAGGGCGCCGAGGCCGCGGGCGTTCGGCGAGAGCGCGACACGGATGGCTGCGTAGAGGTTGGCGGGACCGTCGGGTCCGGCGGAGTGCGGGTGCCGCATGGCCCCGGTGACGACGACGGGCGCGTCGGCCGGGACGGTGACGTCGAGGAAGAAGGCGGTCTCCTCGATGGTGTCGGTCCCGTGCGTGATCACGACACCGGTGGCACCCTTGGCGATCTCCTGCTGAACCCGCCTGGAGAGCGCGACGAGATCGGCGAACCCGAGTGAAGGACTGGGCAGGGACCGCAGGGACTCCGTGGTGATCTTCACGTCCAGCTCGGCAAGCCCGGGCACCGAGGCGACGAGGTCGTCAGCCCCGAGCGCCGGCACGATCCCCCCACTGGCACTGGGCGCCATGGCAATGGTCCCACCCATCGACACAACCGCGACATACCCCGAGATCGACACCCCCCGACGCTACGACCCCCCACCCAAACCCGCGAGTCCCGCGTTCAAACATAGCGAGTCCCGCGTTCAGACACATCGAGTTGCGGTTTCGTGCACACGGCCCGGGCCAAGATCAGCACGAAACCGCAACTCGGTATGCGCGAACGCGGGACTCGGTAGGGGTGAACGCGGGACTCGCGGGTGGGGGTCGTTGGTCACTTTTGGAGTAGGGCGCAGAACATCGCGTCGGTGCCGTGGCGGTGGGGCCACAGCTGGACGTATGGGCCGGCGCCCAGGTCGGGCATGTCCGGGAACGACTCGCGGGCGTCCAGTGCGGTCACGCCGGTCTTGCGGATCACGTCCGACACGATGCCGATCGTCTCCGACAGGTGCGGGGAGCACACGACGTAGCCGATCACGCCGCCGGGCCTCGTCAGCTCGACCGCCGTCAGCAGCAGCTCCCGCTGCAGCTTCGTCAGCTCACCCACGTCCGACGGCTGCCGGCGCCACCGGGCCTCCGGCCGCCGCCGCAGCGAGCCGAGGCCCGTGCACGGGGCGTCCACCAGCACCCGGTCGAACGTCTCCGCGCCCAGCCCCAACGCCGCCGGCGAACGACCGTCGCCGACATGCACCACGATCGGCAGGCCCTCGGTCGCCTGTTCCACGAGCCGTGCCCGGTGCGGGGCCTTCTCCACCGCGTCCAGCCGGCCGCCCTGGATGCCCAGCAGCGCACCCAGCAACGCCGACTTGCCGCCCGGGCCGGCGCACAGGTCCAGCCAGCGCTCGTCCGAGCCCTCGACGGGCGGCCTCGTCAGCGCCACCGCGCACAGCTGGCTGCCCTCGTCCTGCACCGACGCCAGCCGCTCACGCACGGGGTCCAGGCCCGCCGGGTCGCCCGCGCCGGCCGGCAGCCGTACCCCGTACGGCGAGTACGGCGCGACCTCGCCGCCGGTCATGGCCGCCAGCTCCTCCGCCGTGATCTCCCCCGGCCTGGCCACCAGGTGCACCGCGGGCCGCTCGTTGTCGGCGGCCAGGGCGGACCTCAGCTCGTCACCCATCGATCCCAGCGAGTCGGCGAACGCGCGCGCAACCCACCGCGGATGGGCCTCCCGCATGGCGAGGTTGCCGATGCGGTCCTCCTCGGGGTCCGGCGCCAGGTCGTCCATCCACTCCTCCTCGGAGCGTTCGGACACCTTGCGCAGCACCGCGTTCACGAAGCCGCTGCTGCGCGAGCCGTGCTCGGCCCGCACCAGGTCCACAGTGGACGCGACGGCCGCGTGCGACGGGATACGGGTCCTCAACAGCTGGTAGCAACCCAGCCGCAGCACGTCCAGCAGCGCCGGTTCCACCTTGGCCAACGGACGGTCCACACAGGCCGCCAGCACCTCGTCCAGCAGGCCGATGCACCGGCAGGCGCCGTACGCCAGCTCGGTCGCCAGCGCCGCGTCCCGGCCGGTGATCCGGCGCTCCCGCAGGATCTGCGGCAGCAGCAGGTTCGCGTACGCGTCCCGCGCGCGGACCTCGCGCAGCGTGTCCAGCGCGGCCTGGCGGGCCGGGTCGTCGACCGGCGGTCTCGCCGGGCCCGACCGCTGCTTGGGCGGATGTGGCGTCCGCGGCCGGGAGAACCTCGCCGGGCGCCGTCGTGGTTGGGTCACTTCAGCCGCTCTCCTGGTTCTACTCGCGCCCCTCGCGCCCAGTCGGTGGCCGCCATCCGCTTCTTGCCCGGTGCCTGGACCTCGCCGAGCGCGACCGGGTCGGTCGCCGTGCCGGCGAGTACTCGCTTGCGCTCCACCCGCAGCTCCCCGGGTGCGAGCCCGTCCGCCACGACCCGCTTCACCGGGCCGAGCTTGATCCGCTCGTCGCGGAACTCCGCCCACGCGCCGGGTTCGGGGGTGACCGCGCGGGCCAGCCGGTCCACCGCGATGGCAGGGGCGGTGAAGTCGAGCTTCGCGTCCTCGGTGGCGATCTTCGGGGCGTAGCTCTGGCCGTCGGCCGGCTGCTCGACGGCCAGCAGGGTGCCGTCCTCGATACCGTCCAATGTGGACAACAGGAGCCCGGCGCCCGCCTCGGCGAGACGGTCGAGCAGCACGCCCGCGGTGTCGTCGGAGCGGATGGCCTCGGTCAGCACGCCGAACACCGGCCCGGCGTCCAGCTCCTTGACGATCCGGAACGCGCTGGCGCCGGTGATCTCGTCGCCGTGCCGGATCGCGGCCTGCACCGGTGCGGCGCCGCGCCAGGCGGGGAGCAACGAGAAGTGCAGGTTGATCCAGCCGTGCGGCGGGATGTCCAGCGCCTTCTGCGGCAACAGGGCCCCGTAGGCGACGACCGGGCAGGCGTCGGGCTCGAGCTCGCGCAGCCGGTCCAGGAACGCCGGGTCGGACGCCTTGGGCGGGGTGAGTACCTCGATGCCGTGCTCGTCGGCCAGCGCGCCGACCGGCGACCGCACCAGGTGACGCCCGCGGCCCGCCGGCGCGTCGGGCCGGGTGACCACGGCGACGACCTCGTGCCGGTCGGAGTCCAGGAACGCCCGCAGCGAAGGCAGGGCGACCTCTGGCGTGCCAGCGAATACCAACCGCATCTACTCAGGCACCGCCGAACAGGGAGTGAGGGCTCTGCTTGATCGTGGGCACGCCGCCGTCGAACCAGTCGGACTCGCGGATGGCCTTCATCGCCGCCTTGCGCGTATCGGCGTCGAGCCGGTCGAGGAACAGGACGCCGTCGAGGTGGTCGGTCTCGTGCTGCAGGCAGCGGGCCAGCAGGTCGGTCCCCTCGATCTCGACCGGCTCACCGTGCATGTTCCAGCCCCTGGCCACGACGTTCTTCGCGCGGACGCAGTCCCAGTACTGGCCCGGGATGGACAGGCAGCCCTCCTCGCCGAGCTGGGTCTCGTCGCCGACGGAGGTCCAGGTCGGGTTGACGAGGTGGCCGGCGAACCCGTCGCAGTGGTAGGTGAAGACCCGCAGGCCGACACCGAGCTGCGGCGCGGCCAGCCCGGCGCCGTCCTGGTCCTCCATGGTGTCCCAGAGATCCTTGACGAGGGTGGCCAGCTCCTTGTCGAAGTCGACGACCGCGGCGGCGGGAGTGCGCAGCACGGGGTCGCCGAAGAGGCGGATGGGCTGGACGGTCACATTGCTCCGATCGGTTCTCGCGTGAGCGGCGGACGCCAGTCTATTCAGTCGTGTGAAGAGGCAACGGAGAGTGCCGGCCTGGCAACACGGTCGATCGGTCCACCGGGTCGTCGCCCGGCGTGCCGCAACGGTCAGCGCCGCAGCGGCCACTTCCCGATGTGACCATCGCCAACCCACCCCGGGGGCCCGCCATCGCTTCCGACCACGAGCTGTGGACCCGTGCCGCCGGGGGTGACCGGACGGCTTTCGGTGAGCTGTTCGAGCGGCACGTCGAGGCGGTGTGGAACCACGCGTACCGGCTGACGGCGTCGTGGAGCCTCGCCGAGGACCTCACGTCCAGCACGTTCCTGGTGGCCTGGCGCCGGTGCGCGGACATCCGCCTCGTCCGGGACTCGGCCCTGCCCTGGCTGTACACGGTCGCCGGCAACCTCGCCCGCGACGAGTGGCGCGGGGCGACCCGGTACCGACGGGCGGTGCGGCGCATGCCGGCGGCCACGGTCGTGGCCGACCACGCCGACGACGTCGTCCACCGCGTCGACGAGGACGCGCGGATGGTCGAGGTTCTCGCGGCCGTCCGGTCGCTGCCCCGGGCCGAGCGGCAGGCGGTCGAGCTGTGCCTGCTCGGCGAGCTGTCCACGGCCGACGCGGCGGAACTGCTCGGGGTCGCCGAGGTCAGTGTCCGCTCCCGACTCTCCCGGGCACGAGCCCGCCTGCGCACGAAGCTGAAGGAACCGTCATGAACGATCTCGACCTGCCACCGCGCAGGACGCTGCCCCCCGAAGTCCGTGAGCGCATCCGGACGAGGGTGAACGCGGGGAGGTCGCGTGCCCGGTACCGGGCACCGCAGGCCGTCGCGGCCTCCGTGGTCGCGATGGTCGCGGGCATCGGCGCCCTCCACCTGGCGGCAAGCCCCACCAACCGGCCCGGCTCGACCCCGGCCGCCGCGTCGCTCACCTTCACCGCGCCGGACCGGCAGACCGACCACGACCTCGGCGCCTGCGGCTACGTGGCGGCGACCAGCGTCCGCTACCGGGAGTTCCCGCACTGGCAGCCGGAGCCGGTGTTCACGGCGGCCCGAGGCGACGACCTCCGGATCGTCGCGTTCCGCGCGGAAGACGGCAGACCCGGGTTCTGCGAGGTCAGCGCGAACAAGGTCACCGTGTCGGACCCCACCGGCGCGTCGATGCCGATCGCCGGCACGCCCGACGGCCGCGTCCGGATCGAGGGGCTGTTACTGACGCAGGCGGGTGTCCTGGCCGGCGTGGCGACGGGCGCGGCCGCGCTGGAGTGCTGGGTGGTCACCCGGGACGCCAAGGTGCGCTCGAACCAGCCGCCGCTCCTGCGGGACGGGCTGTTCGTCATGGACGTCGGCGCGCTCGCGGTCGGCGACCAGGTCGAGGTCCAGGCACGCAACAGCGCCGGCGCCGCGCTCACGGACGGCTTCCTCACCTACGACCCGGCGACGATCCTGCCGGTCGGGGCGATGGGAAAGCCTCGTTAGCGTCCCGCGCTGGACGGACCGGCAACACGCCGGCGGGAAGCTCGGCCGCCGAACCAGCCGCCAGGTCTCCGGCGCTCACTGGTCTTCTGAGTCGGGAGTTGGTGTGCTTGTCGGCGGATCCAGGCCCGCTGGCAAGGCGCCAGAAGGCCCTCGTTGGATTCGGGCCTTCGGCAACGCCGCCGGTGGGAAGCTGGGCCGCCGAACCAGGGGGCAGGTCTCCGGCGGCTCACTGGTCTCCTGAGTTGGCGTGCTTGTCGGCGGATCCAGGTTTCCGCTGGCAAGGCGCCGGAACGCCCTCGTTGTGCTCGGGACTTCGGCAACGCCGCCAGCGGGAAGCTGGGCCGTCGAGAAAGTGCGCCGAACTTCCGACTCAGGGCACCAGCTAGATCAGTTCCAGTGGGTCGAGCCGGACCCGGATGGAGTCCGGCTCCTTCCGGGCCGTGCGGGCGTGCTGGGCCGTGGTGAGCGCGGCGGCCAGGGCGCGGCCGTCGGCGCGGGTGGTGCGGACCAGGGCGCGTTCCTTCTCCGTGTTGCCGTCGCGGTCGGGTTCGCCCAGGGGGACCGGGCCCAGGACCTCCCCCGACGCCGGGAGCTTCAGCTCGTCGAGGAACGCCGCGAGCGCCTTCCGGGGGCCGTCCACCGACGCCATGCGCACCGCGGGCGGGAAGCCCAGCTCCGTGCGTGCCGCCAGCTCCTGGCTCGCGTGCCACACGGGGTCCCACCGGACCAGGGCCTGCACCGCCGGCATTCCCGACTCGGCCAGCACGACCACCCGGCCGTCCGCGCGGACCAGTGCGGCGGCGGTCATCCAGCGCCGCAGTGTCTCCTCCGTCGCCCGCAGGTCGGCGCGGCCCAGCAGCGCCCAGCCGTCCAGCAGCAGCGCGGCGCCATAGTCGGCGACCGGTTCGGCGCCCGGTGTGGCGACGACCAGCGCGGGACGGTCGTCGACCGCCTTCAGTACCTCCGCGCCGCCCGAGGCCAGGACCGGCACGTCGGCGAACGCGCGTCCCAGCTCCTCCGCGGTCCGCTTCGCGCCGACGACGATCGCGCGCAGCCGGCGGGAGCCGCAGTCGCCACACCGGAACGCCGTGTCGGGCACGCCGCACCAGCGGCAGGTCGGCGGGCGCGCCTCGGCCCCGGTCGGCAGGCCCAGGGGTCCCGCGCAACGGCGGCAGCGGGCCGGGGCGCGGCACTGCTGGCACGCGAGCGCCGGCACGTACCCGCCACGCGGCACCTGCACCAGCACCGGCCGGCCCTGCCCGAGCGCGTCCCTGGCCGCCTCGAACGCCACGGACGGGATGCGGGCCGCGCGGGCGGCCGGGTCGCGGGCCAGCTGCTGGTCGGTCTCCCCCAGCGAGGTGATCCGCGGCGCCGCCTTCCGGAGCTCGTCACGGGCGGCGACGATCTCGGGCGCCCAGCCGGACTCGACGAGCAGTTGGGCCTCGGCCGTCCGTGCGAACCCGGCGACGAGCAGCGACGCGCCGCTGGTGTGGGCACGCTGGATCAGCACGTCACGGACGTGCGGGTACGGCGCGTGCGGGTCGGCGTGCAGGTCGTCGCCGTCGTCCCACACCACGAACAGGCCGGGGCGCCGGACGGGCGCGAACACGCTGGCGCGCGTCCCGACGACGATCCGGGCCGCGCCGCGCTTGACGGCCAGCCACGCCCGGTACCGCTTGGCGGGGCCGGCGTCGGCGGACAGTGCGACGACGTTGTCCTCGCCCGCTCTCTCGACGCACGCGGCATGCAGGCGGGCGGCGTCCCGGTAGTCGGGCACGACGAGGACCGCGCCGCGGTCGCCGGCCGCGGCGGTGGCGGCCAGCTCGGCCAGCCGGGCCGGCCAGTCCTCGCCGGGCAGGGCCTGCCAGACGGCGTGTGCCTGGCGCCCGTTGCGCAGTGCGTCGACGAACGCCGGTCCGCGGGGGTAGCGGGCCCACGCGGCGGTATCGGGCGCCACGGGCTTCTCGGGGGTCTCCCGCGGGGGCTCGGCCTCGACCTTGGCGTGCCGGGGCGGGATCGCGAGCCGGAGGACGTCGATCATCATGCCGGCGTAGCGGTCGGCGACCGCGCGGGCGAGGGCGGCGAGGTCCGGGGTGAGCACGGGCTCGGCGGAGACGACCTTGCCGAGGTACTCCATCCGGCCGTTGAACTCGGACTCGGCGACCCGTTCGAGGAGGAACCCGTCGACCTGCTTGCCGGCGAAGCGCAGCCGCAGGCGGCAGCCGGGCACGGCGGCCTCGTCGAGCGAGTCCGGCACGAGGTAGTCGAAGGGCCGGTCGAGATGGGCGAGCGGGACGTCGACGTACACACGGGCGACCGGGAGGGTGGCCGCCGGCCGCATCTCCCCCTTGCGCACGCCGGTCATGGCCGCTGGTCTACCAGAACACCTGATCGAGGCAGGTCATCGGGGGTGCTTCGCGCGGGACGGCACCCACAGGAGTCCCAGCGCGACGACGGCGAGGACGATGCCGACCGGGTTGAGCGACGTCGCGTCGGGAATGGTGAACAGGGTGGCGACGCCGGCGACGACGGTGATCGCGAGCAGGACGGTCGCGCGGATCCGGGTGCCGCGGCGGCCGGCGGGGATCCTGATCGCGAGCACGAGGTAGAGCACGGCGAGGACGACGTGGATGCCGAGCGACCCCAGTGCCGCGCCCTCGGCCGCGTCTCGGGTGGGTGCGAAGGCCCTGCCGGTGAAGGGCTCGACGGTGTCGTCCCAGTTGAGCAGGAGCAGGACGGCGATGAGGAGCTGGAAGGCGGAGAGAGCGGCCAGAACCCATTTGATCATGGTTGGTCCCCCTCCTTCGGGCGGTAGCGCCAGCGCGGAGCCTTGCCCGGGCGGGCCGGGCGGCGGGCGGCGGTGCCGCGCTCGGCCCAGTCCTCGGTGAGGCGGCCAAGGAGGCGGGTGAGCGCGGCGAGGTCGTCGACGTCCCAGTCGGCGACGACCTGCTCGAACGCGGCGAGACCGAGCTGTTCGAGCCGGTGGAGCTCCTCCCTGCCGTCGGGGGTCGCGTCGACGAGGCAGGTGCGCGCGTCGAAGGGATCGGCCTCGACGGTCACATGACCGGCGTCCTCGAGTGCCTGCACGTGGCGGGTGACCGAGGAGGGCGCCATGTCGAGCCGCTCGCCGATCTCGCTGGGGCGCTGCGGCCCGTCCGCCACGACCCGCAGCACACCGACCCGGGGCGCGTCGAACGCCCTGGCCATGCCCCGCTGAGCCTCGGACACGAGCACGAACGTGGCCCGACTCAACTCCCGTACCACATTCGTTCTTTCCATGAAGGAAAGACTATCGCGCAATGGCAACCCTTGTCATCTGGTTCGGAGTTCAGGGCTGGCGCGGCGGGTAGTACGACGCGTACAGCGCGGCGGTGGCGGCGCGGTCGGCGATCGGCGTCTCCTCGCGGATGCGCCGGTTCAGGCCGGCGGGGTAACCGGCCTTCAGCAGGCGCCGTTCACACGCGTCCTCCATGAAGGAGATCGAGAAGTACAGGCTGAGCAGGAACCCGAGCGCCACCATCGAGAACCGCAGGGACCACGGCCCCGGCACCAGCAGGGCCAGCCACCAGAACGAGAACTGCAGGACCGCACGACCGAGGTGCCGGACCATCCATGTCCCGCACGTCAGGTCGTACAACACCCACTCGTGGTACGCGGTAGGCAGCGAACCGGCTACCGCGTACCACAGCCAGTGGAGTGGATCAGGCGCCCGCGAGCGACCTGAGCGCGTCCGCACGGTCCGTGCGCTCCCAGGGCAGGTCCAGCTCCGGACGGCCGAAGTGGCCGTACGCCGCCGTCTGCTTGTAGATCGGACGCAGCAGGTCCAGGTCGCGGATGATCGCGGCCGGGCGCAGGTCGAAGACCTCGCCGATCGACTGCTGGATCTTCGTCGGGTCGACGGTCTCGGTGCCGAAGGTCTCGACGAACAGGCCGACGGGCGCCGCCTTGCCGATCGCGTAGGCCACCTGGACCTCGATGCGCGTCGCCAGGCCGGCGGCCACCGCGTTCTTGGCGACCCAGCGCATGGCGTACGCCGCCGACCGGTCCACCTTCGACGGGTCCTTGCCGGAGAACGCGCCGCCACCGTGGCGGGCCATGCCGCCGTAGGTGTCGACGATGATCTTGCGGCCGGTCAGGCCGGCGTCACCCATCGGGCCGCCGATGACGAAGCGGCCGGTCGGGTTGACCAGCAGCCGCACCTGGTCGGTGTCCAGGTCCAGCTCGGCCAACTCGGGCAGCACGACCTGCTCACGCACGTCCACCCCCAGCAGGCGCTCCAGGTCCACGCCGTCGGCGTGCTGGGAGGAGACGACCACCGTGTCGAGACGGACCGGCTGGTCACCCGCGTACTCGATGGTGACCTGGGTCTTGCCGTCCGGGCGCAGGTACGGCAGCGTCCCGTTCTTCCGCACACCGGTCAGGCGGCGGGACAGGCGGTGCGCCAGCGCGATCGGCAGCGGCATCAGCTCCGGCGTGTCGGTGCACGCGTAGCCGAACATCAGGCCCTGGTCGCCGGCACCCTGCTTGGCGATCTCGTCCTCGTCGCTCTCCACGCGCTTCTCGTACGCGGTGTCGACACCCTGTGCGATGTCGGGCGACTGCGCGCCCAGCGCCACGTTCACGCCGCAGGAGTTGCCGTCGAAACCCTTGGCCGACGAGTCGTAGCCGATCTCCAGGATCGTCTCGCGCACCAGGGACGGGATGTCCGCGTACGCCTCGGTCGTGACCTCGCCCGCGACATGCACCTGGCCGGTGGTCACGAGGGTCTCGACGGCCACCCGCGACTTCGGGTCCTTGGACAGCAGCGCGTCCAGTACCGCGTCGCTGATGGCGTCACAGATCTTGTCGGGATGCCCCTCGGTCACCGATTCGCTGGTGAACAGCCGGCTTGCGGACTCACTCACGACGTACTCCACCACTCTTTCTAGAATTTGTTGCCTGAAGAGTATGTACCAGGGATCGAGCAACGCTCACTTCTGAGTCAGTGGAACCACGGCATCCCATATTTCGGACGCCATGTGCACCTTCGAACCCAGCGCGATCGGCCGTTCGGATCCGTCCGAGGACAGTAGCCAACCGGCGTTGTCCTCGGTCTCGAAGGCCCTGCCCTCCCCGACCGCGTTCAC
Source organism: Actinophytocola sp. (assembly GCF_035634895.1). Classification (GTDB taxonomy): domain Bacteria; phylum Actinomycetota; class Actinomycetes; order Mycobacteriales; family Pseudonocardiaceae; genus Actinophytocola. Next base: position 103,815 of record NZ_DASQCC010000279.1, read on the forward strand.
GACGAGCAGGTCACAGCCCTTGCGCTTCAGTTTCGCACGCCCGTGTTCCAGCACGTCAGCGGCACCGTCCCCGGTCTCGGCCGCGAACCCCACGATCACCTGGCCACCCGCCCGGGCGGCCACCAGCTCCGCGAGAATGTCCGGATTGCGCGTGAGACCGACCGGGTCCGGATCCCGATCGGTCTTCTTGATCTTGTACTCGACCCTGGTCACGGGCCGGAAGTCGGCGACGGCGGCCGCCATGACCACCACGTCCGCCCCCGGTGACACCGCGTGCATCGCGTCCCGCAGCTCCAGCGCCGTCCCGGCGCGAACCACGTCCACCCCGGCCGGCTCCGGCAGCGCGACGGTGTGGGCGGCCACGAGCGTGACCCGCGCACCCCGCTGTGCCGCGGCGCGCGCGAGCGCGTAGCCCTGCTTGCCGGACGAGCGGTTGCCCAGGTAGCGGACCGGATCGAGCGGCTCCCGCGTGCCGCCGGCGGACACCACGACGTGCAGGGCGGTCATGTCCCTGGGCAGCGCGTCCGGGCGGGCCAGGAGCAGCCGGGCGAGGTCGACGATCTCGGCGGGGTCGGCGAGGCGGCCCTTGCCGGTGTCCTTGCCGGTCAGCCGGCCGCTCGCGGGTTCGGTCACCACGACACCGCGGGAGCGCAGCGTCGCCACGTTGTCCCGCGTGGCGGCGTGCTCCCACATCTCGGTGTGCATGGCGGGCACCAGCATGACCGGGCAGCGCGCGGTCAGCAGCGTGTTGGTGAGCAGGTCGTCCGCGAGCCCGTGCGCGGCCCTGGCCAGCAGGTCCGCGGTCGCGGGGACGACCAGCACCAGGTCGGCCTCCTGGCCGATGCGGACGTGCGGCACCTCGGACACGTCGGCGAACACCTGGGTGTGCACCGGCTGCCCGGACAGCGCCTCGAAGGTGGCGGCACCGACGAAGTTGAGCGCCGCCGCCGTGGGCACGACCCGGACCGAGTGACCTGACTCGGTAAGTTGTCGAAGGACCTCGCACGCCTTGTAGGCGGCGATGCCGCCGCCCACGCCGAGAACGACGCGCGGGGCCTCGGTGGGTGTCACGGCCTCGCTCCGCTCGGCGTTCGCGAGCCTGTCCCCGGCGCCTTCCCTCCTGCGCGCGAAGACCCAAGGCTCGTACCTCGCCAGGCCTCCGTGCTCGTCAGTCCAGACGCCGGCGGCTCACTCAGCATCATGGCCTCGCTCCGCTCAGCGTTCGCGAGCCTGTCCCCGGCGTCTTCCCTCCTGCGCGCGAAGACCCAGGGCTCGTACCTCGCCAGGCCTTCGTGCTCGTCAGTCCAGACGCCGGCGGCTCACTCACTCGCCCTCGGTGTGCTCGAGCAGGCCGGCGTGGATTTCGCGGAGCGCGATGGACAGCGGCTTCTCGCGGGGGCCGGGCTCGACTAGGGGGCCGACGTACTCGAGCAGGCCCTCACCGAGCTGCGCGTAGTAGTCGTTGATCTGCCGGGCACGCTTGGCGGCGTAGATCACCAGCGCGTACTTGGAGCTGACCTTGTCGAGCAGGTCGTCGATCGGGGGGTTGGTGATGCCCTCGAGCTGCTGGCTCGAAGGGTCGCCCAGTGCGCCCAACTCGGTGGGGGTGATCACTCGCTGGTCTCCAGAACGTTGGAGGAGGGTTTGTCAAGTATCAACTTTAGCAAGTCCTCGGCCGCGCTCTTCAGGTCGGTGTTCACGACGACCGCGTCGAACTCCGACTTCGCGGCGAGTTCCTCCCTGGCGGTCCGGAGCCGGCGCTCCACGACCTCGGGCGCCTCGGTGCCGCGGCCGACCAGCCGCTCGACCAACGCCTCCCAGCTTGGCGGCGACAGGAAGACCAGGAACGCCTCCGGCATCGCCTCGCGCAGGTTGCGTGCGCCCTGCAGGTCCACCTCGACCAGCGCCGGCAGGCCGGCACCGAGACGCTCCTCGATCGGCGCGCGCGGCGTGCCGGACCGGTGGATGCCACGGTGGATCTCCGCCCACTCCAGCAGCTCGTCGTTCTTGATCATGTGGTCGAAGTCGTCGGCGGTGACGAAGCGGTAGTCCACCCCGTCACGCTCCCCCGGCCGCTGCTCGCGGGTCGTCGCCGACACACTGAACCACAGCTCGGGATAAAGCTTGCGCAGCTCATGGACGACGCTGCTCTTACCGACGCCGGAGGGGCCGGCCAGTACCACCAGCCGGCCCCTCCGATTCGCCTCGAGTGTCACTCGCCGCTGAACTCGGCGAGCAAGGCCTTGCGCTGACGGTCACCGAGGCCGCGAAGGCGGCGGCTCGGGGCTATCTCAAGACGCTCGATGATCTGCTGGGCACGCACTTTGCCGACGCCCGGCAGGGCTTCGAGCAGTGCGGTGACCTTCATCTTGCCCAGGACCTCATCTTTGTCAGCCTGAGCGAGCACGTCCTTGAGGGTCGTGCCACCTCGCTTCAGGCGCTCCTTGAGCTCAGCTCGGGCGCGTCGGGCGGCAGCCGCCTTCTCCAGCGCTGCGGCCCGCTGCTCCTCGGTCAGCTGGGGAAGGGCCACGATTTCCTCCGGGGGGTGGGGTTTTCTGCGGATCGGTGTCGCGACGTTACCGAGGTCCGGCAGGTCGTGACAACGCGGGTCCACCTTAGTGCGGTGGGTGATGCGCGAAAGAGCATAGATCAACTCTCAGTAGCTAACACCCCTGGACCTGCGGTAACACCTACGGCTCAGGTGTCGCTGACCCACACTTCACGTGCTGCGCGAAGCGCTTCGACATGGTACGGCGACAACGGCTCCCCGGCGGCGAAAACTTCCACGACACCCCGGGACGGGATCGCCGGCGCGGGCGGACGACGCCGGAACCGATATCCGCCCCGACCGGGTAAGCCCAGGTCGCGAGGGGAGCGGCGGCCGTATCGGCGGGCCGCCGGCGGGCGCGAGAACCCACCGGGACGCCAGGCGTGCGCGGCGTGGCGGAGACCAGCCACGCCGCGCCCATACCGGGTCCGGGCGTCTCGGCGTGAACCGGTACGCCCGCCCGGCCGTACCCAGGTCTGGTAGCTTCGCGCTCACTCCCGGACAGCCGCCTCATCCAGCAGGTGCCGCTCGTCCACGGTGAGCGCGATCCGCTTGTCCACGAGATGACCCGGAGCGCGAGTCAACGAACATTTTCCCATCAGCAAGCCGCGAGGTGGCCACGGAACACCGGTAGGTACTCGTCGCGCGCGCCGGCGCGCCACTGGTCAGACCGTTCGCGACGCTCGTGACACCGGGCTGGTGCCGCGGGTCAGGTCACGTGGGGGCCCACCGAGTCCCGCACCCGCAGTGCCGCGTCTCGCAGGGCCGTGGCGTCCGGGCCGTGCCGCAGGATGTCCCGCGACGACGAGGGCAGCACGTGCTTGAGGCTCGCGCCGAAGACCGTGCGCAGGTCGGCCACACCCGCGCCCTGGGCGCCGAAGCCGGGGGCGAGGATCGTGCCGTTCAGCTTGGACAGGTCCAGCTCCGTCCGCCCGACCGTGGCGCCGACCACCAGGCCGACCGGCCCGAGCGGGCTCGCGCCCGCGTTCCGTGCCGCGGCCTCGTCGACCATGGTCTGGGCGACGCTCACGCCGTTCTCGTCACGGGCCCGCTGCACCTGCGGCCCCTCCTTGTTGGACGTCAGCGCAAGCACGAACACACCTCGCCCGTTGCGCTCCGCGAGGTCGAGCGCAGGGGCCAGCGAGCCGAAGCCGAGGTAGGGCGACACCGTGATCGCGTCCGCCGCGAGTGGCGAGCCCTCCCCCAGGTACGCCTCCGCATAGGCGGACATGGTCGAGCCGATGTCGCCGCGCTTCACGTCCAGCAGCACCAGCGTGCCCGCCTGCCGGAACGCGGCGATGGTCCGCTCCAGCACGGCCACCCCGGCCGAGCCGTGCGCCTCGAAGAACGCCGACTGCGGCTTGACCACCGCGATCTCGCCGGCGAACGCCTCGACGCACGTCATGGCGAACGTCGCAAGCCCGTTCGCGTCGGCGGGCAGGCCCCACCGCTCCAGCAGTGACGTGTGCGGGTCGATCCCCACGCACAGCGGGCCACGCAGGGAGACGGCGGTCGTGACGCGCGCGCCGAACGGGGCCCTCATCGCTGGCTCCGTAGCGTCGCCTGCAGCGACTGCAACGACTCCACCCCGATGTCCTGCTGTATCAACGCCTCGATGCCGTGCACCGCGGCGCCGGCACCCTGGATCGTGGTCACGCACGGGATGTCCCGCGACACCGCCGCGGTCCGGATCTCGTAGCCGTCCACGCGCGGCCCCGGGTTGCCGTACGGGGTGTTGATCACCATGTCGACGCCGCCCGCCTTGATGATGTCGACGATGTTCTGCTCGCCGTCGCTGGCCGGCTCGAAGTGCTTGCGCACCTCGGTGCACGGGATCCCGTTGCGCCGCAACACCTCCGCGGTGCCGGCGGTGGCCAGGATCTCGAAGCCGAGGTCCGCCAGGCGCTTGACCGGGAACACCATGGCCCGCTTGTCCCGGTTCGCGACCGAGACGAAGACCCGGCCGCTCGTCGGCAGCGAGCCGTAGGACGCGGTCTGCGACTTGGCGAAGGCCTTGCCGAACGACGCGTCGACGCCCATCACCTCGCCGGTCGACTTCATCTCCGGGCCGAGCAGCGAGTCGACGCCGAGGCCCTCCGGCGTGCGGAACCGGTGGAACGGCAGCACGGCCTCCTTGACCGACACCGGCGAGGTCGGCGGCAGGTCCGCCCCGTCGCCGTGGTCCGGCAGCAGGCCGTCGGCACGCAGTTCCTCGATGGTGGCGCCGAGCATGATCCGCGCGGCGGCCTTCGCGAGCGGGGTGGCGGTCGCCTTGGACACGAACGGCACGGTCCGCGACGCGCGCGGGTTGGCCTCCAGCACGTACAGGACGTCGTCCTTGAGCGCGTACTGGACGTTCAGCAGGCCGCGCACGCCGATGCCCTTCGCGATCAGCTCGGTGGAGCGGCGGATGTTCTGCAGGTCGGTGCGGCCCAACGTGATCGGCGGCAGCGCGCAGGAGGAGTCGCCGGAGTGGATGCCGGCCTCCTCGATGTGCTCCATCACACCGCCGAGGAAGACCTCCTCGCCGTCGCACAGCGCGTCGACGTCGATCTCGATGGCGTCGTCGAGGAAGCGGTCGACGAGCACCGGGTGCTCGGGCGTGACCTCGGTGGCGCGCTCGATGTAGCCGGCGAGGGTCGCCTCGTCGTACACGATCTCCATGCCGCGGCCGCCGAGCACATAGGACGGTCGCACGAGGACCGGGTAGCCGATCTCGTCCGCGATCCGCTTGGCGGCGGCAAAGGACGTGGCCGTGCCCCACTTCGGCGCCGGGAGTCCGGCGTTGGTGAGCACCTCGCCGAACGCGCCGCGCTCCTCGGCCAGGTGGATGGCGTGCGGCGGGGTGCCCACGATCGGCACGCCCGCGTCCGCCAGGCGCTGCGCGAGCCCCAACGGGGTCTGGCCACCGAGCTGCACGATCACGCCCACGACCGTGCCGGACCGCTGTTCGGAGTGCACGACCTCCAGCACGTCCTCGAACGTCAGCGGCTCGAAGTACAACCGGTCGGAGGTGTCGTAGTCGGTGGACACGGTCTCCGGGTTGCAGTTGACCATGACGGTCTCGTAGCCGGCGCCCCGCAGTGCCATGGCGGCGTGCACGCACGAGTAGTCGAACTCGATGCCCTGCCCGATGCGGTTGGGGCCCGAGCCGAGGATCAGCACCTTCGGCCGCGCACGCTGCTCGGCCACCTCGGACTCCGCGGCGGGGTCCAGCTCGTAGGCCGAGTAGTGGTACGGCGTGAAGGCCGCGAACTCGGCGGCGCACGTGTCGACCGTCTTGAAGACCGGGCGGATGCCGAGGCGATGGCGCAGGCTGCGCACGCCGTCCTCCCCCGCCAGCTCCGGCCGCAGCGCGGCGATCTGGCGGTCGGAGCAGCCGGCCCGCTTGGCGCGGCGCAGCAGGTGCTCGTCGAGCACGGGCGCGGCGGTGATCTCGGCACGCAGCTCGACGAGCGAGGCGATCTGGTCGACGAACCAGGGATCGATGCCGGAGGCCTCGGACACCTCGGCGACGCTCACCCCCAGCCGCAGCGCGCGTTCCACCGTGTACAGGCGGCCGTCGTGCGGGATCCGGAGCGCGTCCAGAAGTGCTTGTGTAGTCACGGTTTCCGGGTCGGCGGTGGTCCAGAAGCCGGCCGCCTTGGTCTCCATGGACCGCAGTGCCTTGCCGAGCGCCTCGACGAAGTTGCGGCCGAGCGACATGGCCTCGCCGACCGACTTCATGGTCGTGGTGAGGGTCGGGTCGGCGCCGGGGAACTTCTCGAACGCGAACCGCGGCACCTTCACGACCACGTAGTCGAGCGTGGGCTCGAAGCTCGCCGGGGTCTCGCCGGTGATGTCGTTGCGGATCTCGTCGAGGGCGTAGCCGATGGCGAGCTTCGCGGCGATCTTGGCGATCGGGAAGCCGGTGGCCTTCGAGGCGCGCGCGCTCGATCGCGACACCCGCGGGTTCATCTCGATGACGACCAGGCGGCCGGTCCTCGGGTGCACCGCGAACTGGATGTTGCAGCCGCCGGTGTCCACGCCGACCTCACGCAGCACGGCGATGCCGACGTCGCGCATGTGCTGGTACTCGCGGTCGGTCAGGGTCATCGCGGGCGCGACGGTCACCGAGTCGCCGGTGTGCACGCCCATCGGGTCGATGTTCTCGATCGAGCAGATGACCACGACGTTGTCGTTGCGGTCACGCATCAGCTCGAGCTCGTACTCCTTCCACCCGAGGACGCTCTCCTCGATGAGGACCTCGTGGACCGGCGACTCCGCGAGCCCGGACGCGGCCATGCGCTCCAGGTCCGCGGCCGTGTACGCCAGGCCGGAACCGAGGCCGCCCATGGTGAACGAGGGCCGGATGACCACCGGGAGACCGAGGTTGGTCACCGTCGCGCGGACCTCGTCCATCGTGTGGCACACGGCGCTGCGCGGGGTCTCCGCACCGACCGCGGCGCAGATGTCCTTGAACCGCTGCCGGTCCTCGCCTCGCTGGATGGCCTCGATGTCCGCGCCGATCAGCTCGACGCCGTACTTCTCCAGCACGCCCCGCTCGTGCAGGGCCACCGCGGTGTTGAGCGCGGTCTGGCCACCCAGGGTCGCGAGGAGGGCGTCCGGCCGTTCCTTGGCGATCACCTTCTCGACGAAGTCCGGGGTGATCGGCTCGATGTAGGTCGCGTCGGCGAACTCGGGGTCGGTCATGATCGTCGCCGGGTTGGAGTTGACCAGGCTGACCCGCAGGCCCTCCTCCCGCAGCACCCGGCACGCCTGGGTGCCGGAGTAGTCGAACTCGCACGCCTGACCGATCACGATCGGCCCTGAGCCGATCACGAGGACGTGCTCGATGTCGTCACGCTTGGGCACGCCGGGCCTCCATCAGGGCTACGAACTCGTCGAACAGGGGGGCGGCGTCGTGGGGTCCGGCCGCCGCCTCCGGGTGGTACTGGACCGAGAACGCCGGCACGTCCTGGGCGCGGACGCCCTCCACGCAGCCGTCGTTCGGGCAGTAGTGGCTGATCGCCGCGGTGCCGAACGGGGTGTCGAACCGCTGGCCGGGCTCGCCCTCGATGGCGAAGCCGTGGTTCTGCGCGGTGATCGCGACCCGGCCGGTGGCCACGTCGATGACCGGGATGTTGATGCCGCGGTGGCCGTAGCGCAGCTTGTAGGTGGACAGGCCCAGCGCGCGGCCGAGGATCTGGTGGCCGAAGCAGATGCCGAAGGTCGGGATCTCGCGTTCGAGGACCTGTCTCGTCAGCGCCACCGGACCGTCGGTGGTGGCCGGGTCCCCCGGGCCGTTGGCCAGGAAGAAGCCGTCCGGTTCGAGCGCCAGGACGTCGTCGATGGTGGCGTGCGCCGGCAGGACGTGGGTCTCGATGCCCCGCTCCGACATCATCCGCGGGGTGTTGGTCTTGATGCCGACGTCCAGCGCCGCGACGCGTAACCGCATCTCAGCGACTGGTCGGACCACGTACGACTCCTGGGTCGTCACCTGGCCCGCCAGGTCCGCACCGACCATCTGGGGGCTTGCGAGGACCCGTTCACGCATCTCGTCGACGCTGGTGAGGGCGTCGCCGGAGAAGACGCCGCCGCGCATGGCGCCGAGCTCCCGGATGTGCCGGGTCAGCGTGCGGGTGTCCACGCCCGCGATGCCCACGACGCCCTGCTCGACGAGCGCGTCGTCGAGGGTGCGCCGGGCGCGCCAGTTGGAGGGGGTCCTGGCCGGGTCACGGACGACGTAGCCCGCGACCCAGATGCGGCTCGACTCGTCGTCCTCGTCGTTCCAGCCGGTGTTGCCGATCTGCGGGGCCGTCGCGACGACGATCTGGCGGTGGTAGGACGGGTCGGTCAGAGTCTCCTGGTAGCCGGTCATGCCGGTGCAGAAGACGACCTCGCCGAGCGTCTCACCGGTCGCGCCGAACGAGGCGCCCCGGAAGACCCTGCCGTCCTCCAGTACGAGAGCGGCCTGACTCATACCCTCACCTTTCCTTCGTGTGCGGTCAGCCGGCCGCGGAGGACCGTGGTGACCACCCGGCCGGGCAGCGTCATGCCCTCGTACGGGGTGTTGGTGGCGATGCTGGCCAGCTCGGCGCCCCGGACCGTCCACGTCGCGGCGGGGTCGACCAGGGTGAGCGTGGCCGGTTCGCCCGCGTCGAGCGGGCGGCCCTGGTCGGTGAGGCCGGCGATCTCGGCCGGCCGCTCGCTCATGACCCGCGCGACGCCGCGCCAGTCGAGCAGGCCCGGTTCGACCATCGTGCGGACCACGACGGAGAGCGCGGTCTGCAGGCCCAGCATGCCGGGGCGGGCCGCGGACCACTCGCAGTCCTTGTCCTGCGGGGCGTGCGGCGCGTGGTCGGTGGCCACGCAGTCGAGGACGCCCTCGGCCAGTGCCTCGCGCAGGACCTTGGCGTCCGCGGCCGTGCGCAGGGGCGGGTTGACCTTGTTGACCGGGTCGTAGGTGGCCAGGCGCTCGTCGTCCAGCAGCAGGTGGTGCGGGGTGACCTCGGCGGACACGGTTATGCCCTGGCCCCTGGCCCACCGGATCAGCTCCGCCGAGCCGGCCGTCGAGACGTGGCAGACGTGCAGGCGGGCGCCGGTCTGCCTCGCGAGCAGGCAGTCGCGGGCGATGATCGCCTCCTCCGCGGCGGCGGGCCAGCCGGCGAGGCCGAGCCGGGCGGCCAGCTCGCCCTCGTGCGCCTGCGCGCCCTCGGTGAGGCGCGGCTCCTCGGCGTGCTGGGCGATGACCACGTCCAGGGCGGTCGAGTACTCCAGCGCGCGGCGCATCAGGAGCGGGTCGGCCACGCAGTGGCCGTCGTCGGAGAACATCCGGACGCCCGCGCCGGCCATGGTGCCCAGCTCCGCGAGCCGCTCGCCCCGCAGGCCGACGGTCACCGCGCCGACCGGGTGCACGTCGACCAGGCCGACCTCGCGGCCGCGGCGCGCGACGTGCCCGACGATCACCGCGTTGTCGGCGACCGGGTCGGTGTTGGCCATGGCGAAGACGGCCGTGTAGCCGCCGAGCGCGGCCGCGTGGGAGCCCGTCTCGATCGTCTCGGTGTCCTCGCGGCCGGGCTCGCGGAGGTGGGTGTGCAGGTCGACGAACCCGGGTAGCGCGATGAGACCGTCGGCGTCGATGACCTCCGCCTCGGCGTCCGTTCCCTCGGCGATGAGGCCGTCGCGCACCAGGAGGTCCTGCCTGTCTTCGCCATAGGGGCGGACTCCCTTGAACAGCAAGGGTTTCACCACGCTGTGTTGATGGTTCGCTCCGCTCACGCGACCTCCTCTTCGTGGGCGAGCAGGTGGTACAGCACGGCCATGCGGACGTGCACGCCGTTGGACACCTGCTGGGTGATGGCCGCGCGGGGCGAGTCGGCGACGGCGGCGGAGATCTCCATGCCACGCAGCATCGGGCCGGGGTGCAGGACGACCGCGTGGTCCGGGAGCAGCCCGAGCCGCTTCCCGTTCATGCCGTAGGCGATCGAGTACTCGCGGGCCGAGGGGAAGAACCCGCCGCGCATGCGTTCCTGCTGGACACGCAGCATCATCACGGCGTCGAGCGAGGGCAGCTCGGCGTCGAGGGTGTGTGAGACGGCGACCGGCCAGCGGTCCACGTGGACGGGCAGGAGGGTCGGCGGGGCGACGAGGACGACCTGCGCGCCGAGGGTGGTGAGCAGGTGGACGTTCGAGCGCGCGACCCGGCTGTGCACGACGTCCCCGACGATCCCGACCCGCTTGCCGGCCAGGTCCCCGAGCCGTTCCCGCAGGGTGGCGGCGTCGAGGAGGGCCTGGGTGGGGTGCTCGTGCGTGCCGTCGCCCGCGTTGACGACCGAGGTGCCCGTGTCGGCGAGCCAGTCGGCGAGCCGGTGGGCGGCGCCGGAGGCGGGGTGTCGGATGATCACGCAGTCCGCGCCGGCCGCGGCGAGGGTCTGCGCGGTGTCGCGAAGGGACTCGCCCTTGCCGACGCTCGACCCACCCGAGGACACGTTGACGACGTCGGCACTCATCCACTTCCCGGCGATCTCGAAGGAGACGCGGGTGCGCGTGGAGTTCTCGTAGAACAGCGTGATGACCGTGCGGCCGCGCAGGGTGGGCAGCTTGCGCACCTCACGGCCGAGGAGGGTCTGCTTGAGCTGGGCCGCGGTGTCGAGGACCGCGGTCGCGGTGGTCGCGTCCATGCCCTCGGTGGCGAGGAGGTGCCTCATGAGCGCGCCCTCCCGCCGGTCGGCGCCGCGGCGGCCGGGCGGGCGGAGAAGTCCGCCCCTTCGGGAGCGAGCAGGTGTCTCATGCGCCCTCCCGCCTGTCCAGCACGACCGCGTCGCGGTCGTCGGTCTCGGTCAGCAGGACGTGGACCTCCTCGGTGCGGGACGTGGGGACGTTCTTGCCCACGTAGTCCGCGCGGATCGGCAGCTCCCGGTGTCCCCGGTCGACCAGCACCGCGAGCTGGACCGCACGCGGGCGGCCGACGTCGCGCAGCGCGTCGAGGGCGGCCCGGATGGTGCGGCCCGAGTAGAGGACGTCGTCGACCAGGATGACCAGGTGGTCGTCGACGCCGGTCCCGGGCAACGCGGTCGCGCCGAGCGGCCTGGTCGGCCGGCGACGAAGATCGTCCCGATAGAGTGTGACATCCAGCACACCAGTTGGCACAGTGACGCCGGAGAAGTCGGCGATGCGGTCGGCCAGCCGGACCGCGATGGGTCCGCCACGGGTGGGGATGCCCAGAAGAACCACTGGTAGGGCGTCGGCGGCACCAAGGGAGGTGCGCTCGATCACCTGGTGCGCCATACGGGCGACGGTGCGCGCGACATCGCCGGCCGAAAGCAGCTCGCGCCGCTCGGCCGGTTCCGTCGCGCCACGGTTGGGCGGCGCCACGGTTGACCTCCTTCCCCGCCTCACGGGACGGGTCCTTAAAGGACGTCTTGCTCAGCGCCCAAGCCGGGCGCTGTAGCACCGTATCAGGCCCCACGGATCCACCAACCGGGTGGTAATCGGAGGTTTCCCCGGAGGTCGTAGACAGATCAGCTTGACCTGGTGACAACTGTGGGTAACCATTACTCTGCGTGTCGATTTGCGGCTACCCGCGGCGTCCACGGTTTGGACTGGCCAGCGGGCGAACGAAATGGAGAATCGCCATATGGGCGACTACGCCAAGGCGCTAGGGAGCAAGCTCCGTGGCATCCGCCAGCAGCAGGGCCTGTCCCTGCACGGCGTCGAGCAGAAGTCAGGCGGGCGCTGGAAGGCCGTCGTCGTGGGTTCCTACGAGCGCGGCGACCGGGCGGTGACCGTGCAGAAGCTGGCCGAGCTGGCCGACTTCTACGGAGTTCCGGTGGTGGAGCTGCTGCCGGAGGGTCGGGTCCCCTCGGGGGCGGAACCGGCGACGAAGATCGTGATAAACCTGGAGCGGCTGCAGCAGCTCCCGGCGGAGAAGGTGGGACCGTTGGCCCGCTACGCCGCCACCATCCAGAGCCAGCGCGGGGACTACAACGGCAAGGTCCTCTCGATCAGGACCGAGGACCTGCGCTCGTTGGCGATCATCTACGACATGACCCCAGGTGAGCTCACCGAGCAGCTCATCGACTGGGGCGTGCTTCCGCCGGAGGCCCGTCCGTCCAAGGAGGACTGAGCCCGTACGTCACGGGCTCGTGACGCACTGCCCGCACGGCCGAGGGAAGCGGGAGATCGGCCGAGCCGGCGTGCGAGGATCAACCAATCCGCACATCGACTGGCTTTCCCGGTCGCGGCCCCAGAACGGGCCGCGACCGGTTCGGTTCTCGGACATCGCTCCGGCCTGCCATCCGGCTTGATCGTCGCACTGCGTGCCCGAACGGCCCTGCCGGCCCCGACGAGTGCCGAGCACGAGCTACTCCATTCAGGTCATGTGGCCCCAACCCGGTTGGGGCACACCCGCTTCCCTGGGTGTGCCAGCCCGCCGAACGGCGGCCGGGCGACATCACGCGGGCGCGGATGCCGGCCCCGCGAGCACCGGCGCCCGGGGGCGGGTCCTCGAGACCGCGACGCCGGCCAGGCAGAGTGCCCCGCCCGCGAACGTGAGCCAGCCGGGCACCTCGCCGAGGAGCAGCCACGACATGGCGATCACCAGGGCCGGGACCGCGTACGTCGTCGCGCCCATCTGGGCGGCGGTCGTGCGGGCCAGGGCGTAGGCCCACGCCGTGAACGCCAGACCTGTTGGGAACACACCGAGATAGACCACGTTCAGCGTGGCCGGCAGCGGCGCCGCACCCAACTCCGACACCAGCTGCCCGGCGAACGGCAGACAGGCGACGGTCCCCACGAGGCACCCGAACGTCGTGACCTGCAACGCGCTTCCGTGTCGCAGCGCGGTCTTCTGTGCCACCACACCGATCGCGTAGCCGACCGCCGCGCCGACACACATCAGCACCCCCAGCACGGACGCGTGCCCCGCGCCGGACATGGACAGCCCGACCACGACCGCGCCCGCGAACGACACCGCGATCCCCGCCAGCACGCGCGGCCGGAAGCCTTCTCGCAGCAGCCAGCCGCTCAGCAACGCGATCAGTACCGGCCCCACGTTCACCACCATCGCGGCGGTGCCCGCGTCGACCTCCTGCTCACCCCAGTTCAGCAACACCATGTACGCGCCGAACCACAGCACCCCCACGACCACGATCCCCGGCCACGCGGCCCGCGGCGGCCAGCCCTCCCGGCGCACGGCCAGCAGCAGCACCAGCACGACCGAGCCGGCGAACAGCCGGCCCAGCGCGAGCGCCCCCGGCGAGTAGTGGGTGCCGGCGCTGCGAATCGCGACGAAGGCCGACGCCCACAGGACGACCGTGACGGCGGCGGCGAGCAGGGACCGTCGATCGGTCGCGCCGAAAGCTCCGTTCATGCCGCAACGGTATGCCGCAGACAGTTCGGCGCCGGCCGAACTCACGCGCGGGTTTCGGACCTGGCGTTCCTACAGCGCGTTTCTAGAGCGTCGCGCGCAGCTGGTCGGCGATCGTGGCGAGGCGGCCCAGGACGCCGTTGACGAACCGGGGCGAGTCGTCGGTGGAGAGGGACTGCGCCAGCTGCACGGCCTCGTCGATGGCGACCGGGTCCGGCACGTCCGAGGCCCACAGCAGCTCGTACACCCCCAGCCGCAGGACCGCGACGTCGACGAACGGCATGCGGTCCAGCGTCCAGCCCTCGGCGTGCTCGGTGAGCAGCTCGTCGATCCGCTCCCGATGGGCGACCACGCCCTCGACGAGCGTGGTGGCGTAGTCGTTCGGCGCCGGCTGTTCGGCCGCCTCGTTGCGTTCGAGGAGCAGCGTCACCGGGTCGGCGTCGCGCAGCGCCGCCGCGTACAACACATCGACCGCGCGCTTGCGGGCTTTGCTCCGCGCGCCCACTACGAGCTGACGCGGCCGAGGTAACGACCGTCGCGGGTGTCCACCTTGACCTTCTCGCCGGTCGACAGGAACAGCGGCACCTGAATCTCGGCGCCGGTCTCGAGCGTCGCGGGCTTGGTGCCGCCGGTGGAGCGGTCGCCCTGCAGGCCCGGGTCGGTCTGCTGGATGACGAGCTCGACCGAGGTCGGGAGCTCGATGAACAGCGGGGTGCCCTCGTGCGTGGCGACCGTGACGGTGCTGTTCTCCAGCAGGAACCGCGAGTTGTCCGACACGACGTCGCCGTCGATGTGCATCTGCTCGTAGGTCTCGCCGTCCATGAAGACGTACTGCGCGCCGTCCTGGTACAGGTAGGTCATGTCGCGGCGGTCGACGGTCGCGGTGTCGACCTTGATGCCGGCGTTGAACGTCTTGTCGACGACCTTGCCGGTCATGACGTGCTTGAGCTTGGTCCGCACGAACGCCGGGCCCTTGCCGGGCTTGACGTGCTGGAACTCGACGACGGTCCAGAGCTGGCCCTCGAGGTTGAGCACCAGGCCGTTCTTCAGGTCGTTCGTGGATGCCACGGGGTCGTTCTCTCTCCTGGTCGGTTCGTCTACACGACGACGAGCTGTTTGGTCGTCAGCGTGAGAAGCTCGGGTTCGCCGTCCCGCACGACGAGCGTGTCCTCGATGCGGACACCGCCCCTGCCGGACAGGTAAACGCCCGGCTCCACGGTGACTGCCATGCCGGCGGAGAGTCTACCTTCACCTGTCTTGGCCAGGGACGGTGCCTCGTGGATCTCCAGTCCGACGCCGTGTCCCAGCCCGTGCAGGAACTCGTCCCCGCGGCCCGCGTGCTCGATGACCGAGCGGGCGGCGTCGTCCACGTCCGCGACGGCGGCGCCCGGCAGCAACGCCGCCCGGCCCGCCGCCTGCGCGGCCGCGACCAGGTCGTACAGCTCGCGCTGCCAGTCGGCGGGCGCGCCGAGGACGAACGTGCGGGTCATGTCCGAGTGGTAGCCGCCGACGAGCGCGCCGAAGTCGAGCTTGACCAGGTCGCCGGTGGCCAGCTCGGCGTCGGTCGGGCGGTGGTGCGGCACGGCGGAGTTGGCGCCGGTGGCCACGATCGTCTCGAAGGACGGGGCCGTCGCGCCGTGGTCGAGCATGCGGCTCTCCAGCTCGCGGGCGATCTCGCGCTCGGTGCGGCCGGGGCGCAGGCCGCCGTGGGCGATGAGGTCCGCGAGCGCACGGTCGGCCGCCGCGCACGCCATGCGCAGCGCCTCGATCTCGTCCTCGTCCTTGACCACCCGCAGCTCCTCGACCAGGCCGGGAGCACGGACCAGCTCGACCTTCGCCGCCTGCTCCGCGAGCACGTCCAGGTCGTCGACGGTCACCCGGTGGCTCTCGAAACCGGTGCGGCGGTTGTGTTTCTCGCTCGTCACGGCGGCCAGCGCGGGGGCGCACGGCCGCTCGATCAGCCGCTCGAGGTCGGGCACCTGCCGGGCCGACTGCGTGAGGTAGCGACCGTCGGTGCAGAACACCGTGCGCTCGTCGTTCTCGGCGTCGACCAGCAGCGCGGCGTTCGAGCCGGTGAAGCCGGTGAGGTAGCGGACGTTGAGCAGGTCGACGACGAGCAGGGCGTCGAGTTCGCGTTCCCGGAGGCGGGACCGAACTGCCGCACGGCGGCGCAGGTGCGTCTCGGGCATGGTCCCGACCTTAGTGAGCCGAGCGTGCCGAGCGAACCATGGGCACGCACGGCGAGCGGCGTCACCGAGCCCGCGAGCGGGCGGGACTACCCTGTTCGAATGCGAGCTTGGCTGGTACGGGGCGCGGCGATGGCCGTGGTGCATGCTGCGGCCGAGACGGTGCGCGCGGACTTCGCGGTGGCGCACCCGACCTCCCGGACGCTGTTCGAGGCGGTCACGCTTGGCGTGCTCGTCGGCGTGGCGGCCGTCTGGGGCGCGGTCGACAGGTGGCGTGACCGCCAGGACGCCGGCAGAACCTGGCTCATCGCGGCGCTGGTCGCGGGCTGGGGCGCCGCCATCCTGGGCGTCATCGGCAAGTCGGTGTTCGTGGACCAGAGCGGGGTCGCGGACCTGGGCAGCGCGCTCACCGGCGGGGCGGCGTTCACGGCGCTGCTCGTGCTCGTCCCGGCGGCCATCGGCCTCGGCGCGGGCAACTGGATCCGCACCTCGAAGGCGGCGGACCGGGACACCGAACCGGGCGACGCGGACGAGGAAGCTACCGAGGCGGACCGGCCAGGTCCAGGCCGTGCTCGTAGGCGTCCCACTGCCGCGGAGTGATGTCCAGCGAGACCGACGAGTTGGCGGTCCCGACGTTCTCCGCCGGGATCGACCACAGCCGGTCGTCCAGCAGGAACGCCGCGCCGCGACCGGCCGCCCGCCGCACCGGGACACCTGGCGTGACCCGTGCGGCGACCTCGACCCTGTCCAGTGACGCCGGCCGCTTGGCAAGCACCCGGACCGCGAGCTGCGTGGCGACCGACCGCCGGTCGAACCGCACGATCTTGCCGCCGACCACGAGGTCGACCGTGCGGGTGGGCGAGGGCACAGCGAACCCGTCGAGCGCGAGCACCGCACGCGCCGGGTCCTCGCAGGCGTCGAAGTCCACCACGTCCAGGCCGAAGTGCCGCAGGCCGGACGGCCCGCTCGGCGCCTCGTAGCTCGCGCGCACGAGGTCGATGGGGGCCTTGCCGCACGGGTTGTCGATCGACACGACGGCGTGCCCGTCGCCCCGCCGCACCAGGCCGGGGCCTTCCCGCCACGGGCCCGGGAGCAGCAGCGGCTTGTACGGCTGGAAGCGGAAACCCCAGTCCCAGAACGTGATCGTGGTGCCGTCGCGGGTCTCGTGGGCGATGGCGAACGCGGCCAGCGCGTCGGACCACATCCAGTCGGCGCTGAACGCGTCGACGACCGAGCGGGAGCGGGAGCGGGTGTCCGGCACGTGGCGGAACCCGTCGTCGCCGAGGGCCTCGACGTCGCGTGTGAACGCCGGGTCGGGCGAGCGCAGGACGAACTGGCCGGCGCCGTTGTGGCCGCTGGCCTCGCCGGTCGTGTCGGTGAACATCAGGTAGAAGTAGCCGGCGAGGTAGACCACGGAGGGCTGGCCGGCGCCGTAGATGTTGCCGCGGTCGACGTCCCTCGACTCGGTGACGAGCGGCTTGCCGCCGTTGGCCCTGGTCCAGACGCGGCCGTCGGGGCTGGTCGCGAGGCCGATGGCGTTGCCGTGGGCGTGTTCGCCGGCCGAGCCCGTGTAGTACATGTAGTAGGTCCGGCCGACCCTGATCACCGAGGGGTCGCAGGTGTGCACGGCGTCGAACCCGGTGAAGCTGCCGGAGAAGATCGGGGTGCCGCCGGTGCCGTCCGGGCCGGCGAACGGGCCGTCGAGGGACGCGGACTCGGCGAGCAGGATGTCGTCGCCGGGCGGGTTGGCGATGCCGAGCTGGCTGCACCACCACATCCGGTAGCGGCCGCCGTCCCAGAGCACGGAGGGGCCGTAGTTGTAGGGGGCGTCCCCGCTGCCGGCGCCGACGACGCCGGGACTCTGCCGGCCGGCGACGGTCGTGAGGGCCACCGGGTCGGTGACGACCGGGGCGACGGGCTTGGGCGCCTGTGTCTCTTTCGGGGCGCGGGGAGCGGGATCGGGGGCGGCCTCACTCGGAGTGCAGGCCGCGGTGACGACGATGGCCAGTACGGCGGCAAGCAGGCGTCTTCGACGGTGCGTAGTGCGCATCGTGGAAGAACCTCCGTTTGGTTGCCTTCGTTCAGCCGAAGACAGTGTAGGGACTACTCCAGTAGAGCGTGAGATTCACCGATTCGTGTATCGAACTCACTGATGGGCGACGAGTTCGATCTCGAAACCGTCCGCGTTCTCCAGGTAGGCCGCGTAGTGGTCCGGGCCGCCGGCGTGCGGATGCCGGTCGGCGAACATGAGGTTCCAGCCGTGCGCGGGCGCGGCGGCGGTGACGCGGTCGACGTCCTGCCGGGTACCGGCGTGTAGCGCCAGGTGGTTGATGCCGGGAGCGGTCCGGTCGTGGCCGGCGCCGGTGCGGGCCGGGGAGTCCTCGACGACGACGTAGCTGTTGCCGAGGCGCCAGCTCACGCCGCGCTCCCAGCGCTGGTACTCGTGCCAGCCGAGCTCGCCGAACAGCCAGCCGAAGGTCCTCTCGGCCGCGGCCAGGTCGGCGACCCAGAGCTCGACGTGATGGACTCCACTCGGTTCGCTCGACAGCGCCACGAGGACCCGGTGCGGTGCGCCGTGGTGCTCGCCGCCGCCGACGTCGACGAACCCGAGCCGTTCGGCGAAACGACGGGCACGTGTGTCGTGCTCGTCGACGACGGCGAAGACGGCGCCCTTCATGGCGAGCCCGGTGTCCCGCAGGGAGGTGGCGGCTTCGCGGGCGAGGTCGGTGCCCCAGTGCTCACGGGCGATGTACCAGCCGCATTCGAGCACGTCACCGGGCAGTTCGGTGGAGATGCCGAGGTGCGCGACGCCGGCGATCCGGCCGTCGTGCTCGATGACGTGGACGCCGGTGCCCCGCGGACCCTGGTGGGTGCGCCAGAGCGCGGCGAGCTCCCGGACCTGGTCGGGCCGGGTGAGGTCGCGGCGGTGGAACCGGCTCAGCTCGGGATCGGCGAACAGCGCGATGAGGCCGTCGGTGTCTCGTTCTTCGAGGGGCCTCATGCCCGCCTCATCTGGTGGTCCGCTCCCCGGGCTCGGTTCACCGGTGGTCGGCCAGCCAGCGCAGCGCGAGGACGTACCCGTCGACGCCGAGCCCGACGATGACACCGGCGGCGACGGCCGAGATGTAGCTGTGGTGCCGGAACTCCTCGCGCTTGTGCACGTTGGTGATGTGCACCTCGACCAGCGGCGCGGAGAGCTGGGCACAGGCGTCGCGGACGGCGATGGAGTAGTGGGTCCAGGCGGCGGCGTTGAGGACGACGGCGTGGCCGTGCTCCGCGGCCTCGTGGAGCCAGCCGAGCATCTCACCTTCGAGGTCGGTCTGGCGGACGGCGACGTCGATGCCCAGCTCGCTGCCGGCCTTCTCACAGAGGGCGACGAGGTCGGCGTAGGTGGTGTGGCCGTAGATCTCGGGCTCACGGGTGCCCAGCCGGCCGAGGTTGGGGCCGTTGAGCACCAACACCTTCATGGTCGTTCTCCTTCGAGGATCGATCGGGCAAGCCTAGCCAGGCCGTCCTTCACCGCTTCCGCGGCAACGCTGCCGGGTGCCGCGAGCGGGACACGTGCGCGAGGGGCCTTTGGCGGATGGGCGAGGTGACCATGCCGCGCCGGGTCGTACGGCCTCGGACATGCGGACCACGTTCTCGTCGAGGAAGTCGACGCGGGCGGTACGAACGGGGACCAGCCGCACGTCCGCTTCGCTGCCGCGCCACGTACGTGTCGCTGCCCCCGTGCACGCTGATGCCCGGCGCCCGGCATCAGCGGCGCGCGTCGAGGAAGTCGACACCAGCACCGCGCCGAGCGCCGCGCCCAGCCCGATCATCGGCCGCAGCCGCCACCGGAAGCTGTCCAGCAGCAGCTTCGCGGCCACCAGCGGCCCGAGCCAGCGTGCCGACCATCCGGCGGTGCGAACAGGGACAAGCCGCACGTCCGCTTCGGCGCCGCGCCTCGTACGTGTCGCTGCCCCGTGCACGAGGAAACCGGGCGCCCGGCATCAGCGGGGCGCGTCGAGGTTCCGGTAGGCCGCGGCCAGCAGCTCCTGGGACGGGTCCTCCAGGCGGCCCGGCTTGGCGAGGCCGTCCAATACCACGAAGCGGAGGCGGCCGGCCCTGGTCTTCTTGTCGCCGAGCATGGTCCGGGTCAGTTCCGGGAGCGCGTCCGGGTCGTAGGTGGTCGGGAGGCCGATCGAGGCGAGGGCCGTGCGGTGCCGGTCGGCGGTGGCGTCGTCCAGGCGGCCCGCGGCGCGGGCCAGCTCTGCGGCGAAGACCAGGCCCACGCTCACCGCGGCGCCGTGCCGCCAGCGGTAGTGCTCGCGCCGTTCGATGGCGTGACCGAGGGTGTGGCCGTAGTTGAGGATCTCGCGCAGGCTCGACTCACGCAGGTCGGCCGCCACGACATCGGCCTTGACCTGGACCTTCCTGCGCACCAGCTCGGCCAGCACCTCGCCGTCGGGGTCGAGTGCGGCGGTGGGGTCGGCCTCGAACAGGTCGAGGATGCCCGGGTCGGCGATGAAGCCACCCTTGAGGATCTCGGCCATGCCAGGGACCAACTCGTCCGTCGGCAGTGTGCGGAGTGTGGTGAGGTCGACGATCACCGCGGCGGGCTCGTGGAACGCGCCGACGAGGTTCTTGCCGGCGTCGACGTTGATGCCGGTCTTGCCGCCGACCGCCGCGTCCACCATGCCCAGGAGCGTGGTCGGGACGTTCACCAGCCGCACGCCGCGCATCCAGCTCGCCGCGACGAAGCCGCCCAGGTCGGTGACCGCTCCCCCACCCAGCGCGACGACCGTGCCACCACGGTCCATGCCCATGGCGGCGAGCGCGTCCCAGCACTGGCCGGCGACGGCCAGGGTCTTGCCGGCTTCGGCGTCGGGAACGGGTACGAGGTGTACGAGGTGGGTGTCGGTTCCGCCGTCGAGCAGTCGCTGCCGGACGGCCTCGGCCCGGCCGACGAGCGTGGGCGGGTGGATGACCGCCACCTTCGGCGAGCCCACCACCGCGGCGACCACCTCGTCATCGAGGTCACGCCCGATCACGACGTCGTAAGGCCGATCGGTGGCGACCTCCACGCGCACCGGCTCCGCTCCCACTGCCACGCTCCCTCACTCGTTTCCCGGAGGGACGAGCATGGCATGCGCCCGCCACCACCTTCCGGCTGGCACGTCGGCCTGCGCGCCAGCTCGGTGAGCTGCCGACGATCGGCGGTCAGCTGGTCACGGGCATCGACGCGAGGACGTCGGCCAGGACCTCCTCGGGGGTGCGCTGGCTGGTCGGCACGGTCGCGGCGGCCACCGCGGTGTAGATGGGGCGTCGGGTGTTCAGCAGTTCTCGCAGATGCGCGCGGGGGTTGGGCAGCAGCCACGGGTGCAGCGGCACCAGGCCCTCACGACGCAGGAGGTGGTCGAGGTCCACGTCGAGGAACACCACGTGGTAGGGCTTGAGCAGCTCCTGCACGCCCGGTGCGGTCGGGGTGCCGCCGCCGAGGGCGAGGACGCCGTCGTGTTCGGGCAGGAGGCTCTCCAGCAGCTCGCGCTCGGACTCCTGGAACTTCTCGCGGCCCAGCTCGACGACCAGCTCGCCGGCCTGGCGGCCGTGGACGCGCTCCATGTCGTCGTCGAAGTCACGGAACTCCAGACCGAGCTGAGCCGCGGCCAGGCGGCCGACCGTGCTCTTCCCGGATCCGGGCGGGCCGACGAGGATCAGTGCGGGGCCGGTCACCAGCGCTCCTGTAGTGCTTTGAGGTACGACTCGGCGTTGCGGCGGGTCTCGGCCAGCGAGTCGCCACCGAACTTCTCCAGCGCGGCCTCGGCCAGCACCAGCCCGACGACGGACTCGAGGACCACGCCGGCGCGCGGCACCGCACACACGTCGGACCGCTGATGGATCGCGACGGCCGGCTCACCCGTACTGGTGTCGATAGTGGACAGTGCACGTGGGACGGTCGAGATCGGCTTCATCGCCACCCGGGCACGCAGCGGCTCGCCGTTGGTGATGCCACCCTCCAGGCCGCCGGCCCGGTTGGTGCGGCGGGAGATGCCGGGGTTCGCCGGGTCGATCTCGTCGTGTGCCTTGCTACCCCACCGGCGTGCGGTGGTGAAGCCGTCACCGATCTCGACGCCCTTCATGGCCTGGACGCCCATGAGCGCGCCGGCGAGGCGTGCGTCGAGCCGGCGGTCCCAGTGCACGTGCGAGCCAAGGCCCGGCGGCAGCCCGTAGGCGATGACCTCGATGACGCCGCCGACCGTGTCACCGGCCTCCTTGACCGCCTCGACCTCGGCGACCATGGCTTCGGTGCCCTTCGGGTCGAACGCCCGCACGGGACTCTCGTCGATGGCGTCGAGGTCCTCGGGCCCCGGCGGCGGGCCGTCCGGCGCCTCGGCGGCGCCGATCGACACGACGTGGCTGATGACCTCCACACCCAGCAGCTGACGAAGGAAGGCCCGGGCGACCGTGCCCAGCGCGGTGCGTGCGGCGGTCTCCCGCGCGCTCGCCCGCTCCAGCACCGGCCGCGCGTCGTCGAACCCGAACTTCTGCATGCCGGCCAGGTCGGCATGACCGGGCCGAGGCCGGGTGAGCGGCTCGTTGCGTGCGAGCCCGGCCAGCTCCTCGGGGTCGACGGGATCCGCGGACATGACCTTCTCCCACTTCGGCCATTCCGCGTTGTCGATGCGCACCGCCACCGGACCACCCTGGGTCAGCCCGTGCCGCACGCCACCGAGAAACTCGACCTGATCGGTCTCGAAGCCCATCCGAGGACTACGCCCAAAGCCGAGCCGACGGCGGGCAAGCTGCTTGCCCAGGTCCCCGGTCGTGACCTCGACCCCGGCAACCATGCCTTCGAGCACGGCGACCAACGCGGGCCCGTGCGACTCACCAGCGGTTATCCAACGCAACACCCGACGATCCTGTCATGCCGGCCTGTCGCGTCGAGCAGTGGTTACCCCTCGTGCCGCGGTTGGGCCGTTAGGACCTGACCTCGATGCCCGGCATCGGAGTCAGGACCGAAGCGCGGATCCTCCTCGAGATCGGCGATGCCTCGAATTTCGCCAGTTCCGGCCATCTGACCGCCTATGCCGACATCGCCCCCGTCACACGCAGCTCGGGCTCCCCTGCGTGTCAGGGTGAGTTGAGTCCAGTGGTTCACAGCAAGTCGGCCTGACGCAGGGCGAGATTCGGATCGATTGACATGTCCCGCATGGCCAGGTCCTCGGTGGTTGAGGACGATGATGGGCGGATGGATTCTCTACAGCCGCGTGGTGACGGGCCGAGGCGGCGGCGCGCGTTCAGCGCGCCGGAGAAGCTCGCGCATCTGAGTGCCTACGAGGAGGCGTGAGCACGGCGACGGCGGCGGATATCTGCGGCGAGAGGGCTTGTACTCGTCGTTGATCAGCGAGTGGCGTAAGCAGCGCGACGCCGGTGTGCTGGCGGGCAGGGCGCCGGGCGAGAAAGTCGGCAGGCTGTCGCCGGAGCAGGCTGAGATCGCCCGCTTGACGCGGGAGAACGCCCGTTTGAGCAAGCGGTTGGACACCACCGAGGCCGCGCTCGACATCATGGGAAAAGCACACGCTCTGTTGGAAAGTCTGTCCGAGAGAGCGGATTCCGACGAGAAGCGCAGGAAACGCTGACCCAGGCCTACGCGTCGATGACCGCTGATGGCGTGTCGACGAGGCAGGCCGCGGCGTTGACCGGGCTGGTGCGATCGACGTCGATCCGACAACGCAAGAAGCGCGCCGCGCTCACACCGGTGGCCATGCCGCGACCGGTGTCAGATCCGGTCAACAAGCTGACCGTGTCCGAACGTCTGCGGGTTCTGGAGGTGCTCACCAGCCCGCGGTTCGTGGACCTGGCACCGCTGCAGGTCTACGCGCAACTGCTCGATGAGGGCGTCTATCTGTGCTCGGTGTCCACGATGTACCGGGTACTGGCAGCCAACAAGCAGGTCAGGGAACGCCGCCGCGCTCGCCCGCCACCCCGCGAAGGTGTGTCCGGAACTGGTCGCGACCACGCCCCGGCAGGTCTACAGCTAGGACATCACCAAACTCGCCGGCCCGACGAAAGGCACCTACTACGACGCCTACGTGATGATCGACATCTACTCCCGGTACATCGTCGGTGTCCATGTCCACGCCCACGAATCCGGTGTCCTGGCGAAGGAACTGATGGAACAGATCTTCTCCGTCCACGGTGTTCCGCAGGTCGTGCACGCCGACCGGGGCACGTCGATGACCAGCAAGACCGTCGCCGCCCTGCTCGCTGATCTCGAGGTCACGCGATCACACTCGAGACCCCGGGTCTCGAATGACAACCCGTACTCCGAAGCACTGTTCAAGACCCTGAAGTACGGCCCCGAGTTCCCTGAACGCTTCGGATCGCTGACGGAGTCCAGGAAATTCATGGACGAGTTCACCCACTGGTACAACCACGAGCACCGCCACACCGGCATCGGACTGCACACACCCGCCGATGTCCACTTCGGACTGGCAGCCGCCACAACCGCCAACAGACGCACCGTGCTCGCCGAGGCACGCGCCCGTCACCCGCACCGATTCGGGGGGCATCACCACAGCACCGAAGATCCTCGACCTACCCGACACCGTCTGGATCAACCAGCCAGCCGACGACACCGACCAGCAGACCGACACAGAAGCCGCCTAACACCCACCGATCTCATTCACCTTGACAAATTCCGCTCCTCGATCAAGGGCGAGCATCGGCGCCCGCAAACTCAGACGAGCGTCATCCTCGCCGCGTTCGGCGCCCTGCCAGATCCCATCAGCAGGGCCTATCACCCAGCGGATACCTGGCGAGCGGAAGAAGCACAATGCCGCGCTGATCTGCCTGGCCCGCCGTCGCTGCAACGGTTCTTTTCGCCATGCCGCAACAAGACCTATTACCAAACCCTGCCCCGGCTGCGCCTTTGACAATCACATAAGGATGCCCCGGTTGGCTGGCCGAGAATCCTGGCGGCGATGTGGGCGTTGTTCGCAGGCCGCCAGCAGCGGCTGGGTCACGACGGCGACCTCGTCCACCAGGTGCTCGCAGTTGTGGGTCGTTGCGGACTGGAGTCAAGGGCCCGGGCCCCGGCAAAGTCGAGTTCCTGCGGTTCCAAGCAGCCTTTGGCTCGTGTATCGACTCCTGCGGGACAGTCCGGCGCACCGGAGCAACGTCTGAGGCTCGGCGACTTCTCGGGTTGCCAATCCTCCATAGTGGACTGAAAGAACCCGACCCGGGCCTTCACACACCCGTGGACCATCGGCTCTGTGACTTCGCCGGGGTCGTGAGTCAAGATGGGGGTTGGATGGCTGGGAATGTTGCTATCACGTAGGTTGCCGCGAGTAGGGCCGGACCGTGGGGGACGCCTGTGTTCCAGTGTTCGCGGAGCCGTCTTGGGGTTAGGGCTGACAGGAGCAGCGTGAGTAACGCTGCCAGTGCTGTGCCTACCGCCACTGCGGGTAGGCCTACCGCGCCCATTACCGCGCCTTGGGTTCCGGAGAGTTTGACGTCGCCGGCGCCCATCGAGGTTGGGGAGAGGAGGTGGATCGTCAGGTACAGGCCACCCAGGACCGTGGCACCCAGTAGGGCGTCTCTGGCCAGTTGCCAGCCGGCCTGGGTGGAGGCGACGGCTACCACCGCCGCTATTGCCGGGTATGCGGGTAGCGTCAGTGCGTTCGGTAGGCGGCGGTGTTTCAGGTCCACCGCTGTCAGTGTCACCGCAAGCCACGCGACCAACAGTGGGACCGGGAGCCACCACCAGGGGAGGTGGCCTCTTGCCGCTTGCCAGCCTGCCATTGCCCACAGGGCCGCCATACCCAGTGTCAGTAGTCCGCTGTGGACTGTCGCGCCGCGACGGAGGTGGGACAGCAGGAAGTGGGATGCGGCACCGGTTGTGGCGCCGATCGTTGTCAGGAGGAGGGAGATGTTCATGGGGATAGGATCGGCGGTGGAGGCGTGGGGAGGCAAGCTGGAGGGCGAGCGAAAGGGACTTTCGTACGGGAATCTTAGGGGAGGGCTTTGGTCAGGATCTCCGTTATCACCGTGGTCTTCGCGTCGGCGTAGTCCTGGACGTAGCGCCACTCTCTTGTGGACAGTTCGCGTTTTGTTGCCCCGTAATGGTCTCTGTCGTCCTCGTGGGTGCGTAGCCAGTCTCGGAACGCCAGCTTTCGTCTGATCTCCGCCGCCGCGTGTCGTGGTGAGAAGACGTGCAGGTTGACGTTGTGCGGCTCACTTCGGCGTTGCAGCATCCGGTGTTCCAACCACTCCGGTTCGCGGATGCGCAACGTGAAACCCGCCGCCTCCAGTGGCGGCACGTACGACGCCTCGTCGGCCGAATCCTCCACCTGTAGCAGGATGTCGATGATCGGCTTCGCCGGTAGGTCCGGTACCGACGTCGAGCCCACGTGCTCGACCGACAGGGCCGTCGCGCCCAGGGCGGCCTCGATCTTCGCCCGGTCCCACGTGAACCACGCCGGCCATGCCGGGTTGTAGTCCTCGATCACGACCTTAGTCTGGTACGGGGTCAGCTCGCCGATCGTCGCCGCGCGTATGGCTTCTTCGTCCACGGCATCCAAGCCTAGAGCGGAAGCGGTAGAACGCCACCTGTTTCCGCGTGCAGCGCATCCCGCATGACCTCGCGTGGCGGTACCTGACCGGTGAACCGCGCCACCTGGCCGAAAGCCTGGTGCAGCAACATGTCCAGGCCCGTTGCCAGCACTCCCCCGCGCGCCGCCACCGCCGTCGCCAGCGTGGTCGGCCACGGGTGGTAGATAACGTCCAGCACGCACGGGCTCACCGCCAGGTCCGCGACCACGTCCGCCACCGCCTCGGGTGGGGTCGTGTTCACCAGGACCGACGTGGACGACGCCAGGCCGGCGAAGTCCGTGGCCGACCACGGGGAGACCTCGACCGCCAGGCCCGCCGCCTCGCCGCACGCCACCGCCTCGGCCGCACGGGACACGTCACGCACCACCACCGTTGCCGACGAGACCCCGAGCTCGGCAAGGGCCGCCAGGGCCGCGCACGCCGTGCCGCCCGCGCCCAGTACCGCCGCGGCCGGGCCCGGCGTCCAGCCAGCGGCCCGCAGCGCGCCGGTCACGCCGTCGACGTCGGTGCAGTCCGCCGCCCAGCCGTCCGCCGTCCGGACCAGGGTGTTCGCCGCGCCGACCAGCTGTGCGCGCGGGGTCGCCTCCGTTGCCAGTTCCAGTGCCGCGCGCTTGCCGGGCATCGTCACCGACAGGCCGACCCATGACTCGTCCAGGGCCGCCACCAGCGCCGGCAGCTCGGACTCCGACGCCTCGATCCGGGTGTACGTCCAGTTCAGACCCAGCGCCTGGTACGCGGCGCCATGCAGGACCGGCGACAACGAGTGCGCGACCGGCTTGCCCACCACCGCGGCCCGGCGTGGGTCAGTAGGCATCGTTCTGTTTTGCCTTCTGGATGTTCGCCAGGTGTTCCTCGTTCGTGGTCGCGAAGCAGGACGTGCCGTCCTTCTCGCACTTCACGAAGTACAGCCAGGACCCCTGCTCCGGGGCCACCGCCGTCTTCAGCGCCTCCGCGCTGGGCGAGCCGATCGGGGTCGGCGGCAGGCCGTTGTTGGCATAGCTGTTGTACGGCCCGACCTCCTCCCGGTCCGACTCCTTCGTGCGGATGGCCGGCCGGTCGAGCACGTAGTTGATCGTCGAGTCGTACTGCAGCCGCATGCCTTCGTGCAGCCGGTTGTAGGTGACCCGGGAGACCTTGCCGAAGTCGTCGGTGATGGCTTCCTTCTCCACCAGTGACGCGATCGTCAGGATCTGGTAGGGCGTGTAGCCGGTGTTGTCGGCGACCGTCGGCATGTTCGCGGCCTGGAGCTTCTGCGCCGACGCGGTCACCAGCTGCGTCATCAGCTCGTCCGGTGTCGAGCCCGGCCTGACGTCGTAGACGCCGGGCACGATCAGCCCTTCCAACCGGCGCTTGGGCTCGGCCTTGCCGGCGTCGGGGATCGCCCAGTCGGGCACCCCGAGCTTGGCCAGGTCGCCGCCCGAGGCCACGGCGGCCAGCTGCTCCGGCGTGACGCAGGTGCTCTTGCCGTTCAGCTCCGCGCACGACGCCTTGGCGAGCTTGGCGATGATGCCGTCGATCGGCTGGCCGCTCTGCGCCGTGATGCTCTCCAGCTGCGCGCCGCCCTTGATGTCGAACTGGCCCACCTGGGACTTCGGGTCGATGATCTTGGTGACGGCGGCCGCGCCGGACGCCTTCTTCTTCATCACGTAGTAGCCGGGCTGCACGCCCCGCACCTTGGCGTTGGACTCGGAGGCGACGACGAACGCCCGCGTGCTCGCCACCACCCCCGCGTCGGCCAGGGTCGCGGCGATGTCGCCGGTCGAGTCGCCACCCTTGACCTGGATGATGACGTCCTCGGTGCCCTTGCCGGCGAAGTCGTCGTAGTCGCCGATGCCGGTGAGCTGCTTGTAGCCGTAGTAGCCGCCGACGGCGATCAGCGCGAGCACCACGACCATGCCGACCCACAGGAACGAACGGCGCTTCTTCGGCGGTGGCGGTGGGGGCTTCCTCCTGCCACTGCCACCGCGACTGCCGCCGCCGCTGCTGCTACGGGCGCGCACCTTGGGGATCTGCTCGGTGCGTGCCTCGTCGAACAGGTCGAGGTCTTCGTCGTAGTGCCTGTCGTGGTACGTCATGGCCGCGGAGCCTCCGGTGGGGGTTGTCGTGCCCGCCCGTCCAGCCAGGCCTGCAGGATCTCGACGGCGGCCGCCTGGTCGACCACCGCCCGCTGTTTCTTCCCCCGTACCCCTCGGTCACTGAGCATCCTGGTGGCGGTCACCGTCGTGAGCCGCTCGTCCGCGAGCCGCACCGGGACAGGACGCACACGACGCGCCAGTTTGCGAGCATAGGCGGTGGCGACGGCCGCCGCCTTGCCGTGGCGTGCCGCGAGGGTCCTGGGTAGGCCAACGATCACCTCGACCACCTCGTGCTCGGCAACGAGCTCGGCCAGCCGATCGAGGTCGCTGTCCGAGCGTTCGTCGCGGGCCAGCGTAACCAGTGGCGTCGCGAGGACCGGAGCCGGATCACTTACCGCGACCCCAACTCGTACGGACCCAACGTCGACACCCAGCCTGCGGCCGGGCCCCGGATCACCGATGTCCGGCCGGTCAGGTCCGGTCACGCGCCCGCCTGGTCGATCGTCTTGCGCAGCGCCACCACCGCGTCGGGGATACCGCCCGCGTTGCCGCCACCCCCCTGCGCGAGGTCCGGCTTGCCGCCGCCGCGGCCACCGATCGCCGGCGCGAACGCCGGTACCAGCTTGCCCGCCGCGAAGCCCGCGTCCCGCGCCGCCGACGTCGTCGCCACCACGAAGTTGACCTTCGCGCCGTCCGCGGAGAACAGCGCCACCACGCCGGGCCTGGTGCCGAGCCGGTTGCGCACCTCGACCGCGAGCTGGCGCAGGTCGTTGCCGCCCACGCCGTCCGGTGCCGCGACCGCGACCAACGCGGTGCCGCGGATGTCCTCCGCCTCCGCGGCGAGGGTGCCCGCGGACGCCAGGAGCTGGCCGGCACGCAGCCGCTCCAGCTCCTTCTCCGCCGTACGCAGGCGCTCGACGGTCTGGCCGATGCGCTCCGGCAGCTCCTCCGGGCGCACCTTGAACTGCTCCGCGAGCTGCCCGACCAGCACGTGCTCCCGCGCGAGGAAGCGGAACGCGTCCAGCCCGACCAGCGCCTCGACACGGCGCACGCCCGCGCCGATCGACGCCTCGGAGAGCAGCTTGACCACGCCGATCTCGCCGGAACGGTGCACGTGGGTGCCGCCGCACAGCTCCTTCGAGTAGTCACCGATGGTGATGACGCGGACCTTCTCGCCGTACTTCTCGCCGAAGAACGCGATCGCGCCCTGCTTGCGCGCCTCGTCGAGGGTGAGGATGTCCGCCCGCACGTCGTAGTCGTTGAGCAGCACGTCGTTGACCTCGTCCTCGACGTCGGCCAGCACGCTCGGCGGCACCGCGCCGGCGGGCGAGGTGAAGTCGAACCGCAGCCGGCCCGGCCCGTTGAACGAGCCAGCCTGCGCCGCCTGCGTGCCGAGGGCACGGCGCACCCCCGCGTGCACGAGGTGAGTCGCGGAATGAGACCGGGACACGGCACGCCGCCGGGACGGGTCCACCTCCGCGTGCACGGTCGAGTCGAGCAGCAGCTCGCCGGAGCGGATCCTGCCGCGGTGCACGTTCAGGCCCGCGACCGGCGACTGGACGTCGTGCACATCGACCACCACGCCGTCACCGATGATCTTGCCGGTGTCCGCGAGCTGGCCGCCGCCCTCGGCGTAGAACGGGGTGCGGTCGAGCACGACCTCGACCTCCGCACCCTCACCGGCGGAGACCGCCGGCTGGCCGTCCGACAGCAGGCCGACGACCCGCGACTCGGTGGACAGCTCCTGGTAGCCGAGGAAGTCGGTGGTGCCGTGATCGTCGAGGATCGACCGGTACGCGCCGCCGTCGGCGTGGCCGACCTTGCGGGACGCCGCGTCCTGCTTCGAGCGCTGGCGCTGCTCGGTCATGAGGCGGCGGAACCCGTCCTCGTCGACCTTCAGGCCCTGCTCGGAGGCCATCTCCAGGGTCAGGTCGATCGGGAAGCCGTAGGTGTCGTGCAGCTGGAACGCCTTGTCCCCGGACAGGAGCGTGCCGCCGGAGGACTTGGTCTCCGACGCCGCGACGTCGAAGATCTTCGAGCCGCTCGTGAGGGTCTGGAGGAACGAGTCCTCCTCCTGGCGCACCACACCGTCAATACGGTCGAACTGATCGACCAGTTCAGGGTAGGCGGGGCCCATGGTGTCGCGGACGACCTTCGCGAACTCGCCGAGCACCGGCTCGTTCACACCCAGCAGCCGGACGGACCGGACGATTCGGCGCAGCAGGCGGCGCAGCACGTAGCCGCGCGCCTCGTTGCCCGGGGTGACGCCGTCACCGATGAGCATGACGCCGGAACGCGCGTGGTCCGCGATGACCCGGAACCGCACGTCGTCGACGGTGTCGCTGCCGTAGCGACGCCCGGACATCTCCTCCGCCCTGGTGATCACCGGGCGGACCAGGTCGGTCTCGTACACGTTGTCGACGCCCTGGAGCAGGTACGCGACGCGCTCGATGCCCATGCCGGTGTCGATGTTCTTCGCCGGCAGCTCGCCGATCGGCTTGTGACCCACCTTCGGGGACAGCTCGCCACGCTCGTCCTGCATGAAGACGAGGTTCCAGATCTCCAGGTAGCGGTCCTCGTCCGCGACGGGGCCGCCCTCCCTGCCGTGCTCGGGGCCGCGGTCGTAGTAGATCTCGGAGCAGGGGCCGCCGGGGCCGGGCACGCCCATGTCCCAGTAGTTGTCCTTGCCGTCGCGGCGCTGGATGCGCTCGTCGGGCAGGCCCGCGACCTTGCGCCACAGCTCGATCGCCTCGTCGTCGGTCTCGTAGACCGTCACCCAGATGCGCTCGGGGTCGAAGCCGTAGCCGCCCTCGGACTGGCTGCCGGTGACCAGGCTCCAGGCGTGCTCGATCGCCCCTTCCTTGAAGTAGTCGCCGAAGGAGAAGTTGCCCGCCATCTGGAAGAACGTGTTGTGCCGGGTGGTCTTGCCGACCTCGTCGATGTCGCCGGTGCGCACGCACTTCTGCACGCTGGTCGCGCGCGGGTACGGCGGCGGCTCCTCACCGAGGAAGTACGGCTTGAACTGCACCATCCCCGCGTTCACGAACAGCAGGTTCGGGTCGTCGAGGATCAGGGAGGCGCTGGGCACGAGCGTGTGCCCGGCGCGCGTGAAGTGGTCGGTGAATCGCTTGGAGATCTCGTGTGTCTGCACGGTCGGGTCCTTGGGGTAGAGAAGGTGCGAGGGTCCGGCACGGCGGACAGCGCGGCGCTACCGGGCGCGGCTCAGCTGCCCGCCCGGCGAGCTCGCGCGTCGGTGGGCCGGCTCGCACGCCGGCGCCCCTCGTCCCGGACGCCGAGGGCGCGCCGCGTCACCGGGGTGACCCCGGACCGCTGCTCGACCACCTCGGACAACTCCTCTTCCCGTTCCTCCATGCCCGCACGGACATCGGCCCCGAAGGAGCCGATCGCGCCGGCGAGCCCGCTGATCGCGTCTCCCAGGTTACCGGCGATCCCGGCCGGAGTGGCCTGCTTGGCCGTCTGCCGGGCCTTCCGCGACAACGTTACGCCGGCGGCGACCCCGACCCCAAGCCAGAAAAGCCTCCTCACCGTCCCGCCTCCCCGGCATCGAACGTGTTGGCCACGTTGGGGAGGACAGGCCGGTTCGCGTCACGTTGCCCGCAGGCGCGGCAGGGAAGCACTCGGCCTGAGATCGACCCCGAGGTCGGCACGGGGCCAGTCATGAACCGGCTCCCTTGCGCTTGCCGCGGCGAGCGTGCTTGCCCTCGGCCGCCACCTCCTTGGCCTTGCGCCGGGCCTTGAGCGCCTTGTTGACGCCGTAGGAGAAGGCCGCCGCCTTCACCAGCGGGCCACCCAGCGTCGCGGTGAACACCGAGGTCAGCGCGGACACGTTGCCGGTGACGGCCTGGGTGTTCGCGGTGATGCCGTCGACCCGCTCCAGCTGGGAGTTCACCCGGGTGAGCGTTGTGTTGGCCTCGGTGAAGATCGGGTCGGTGTTGGTGTGCGCCTTGCGGATCGCGATGGTCGCCTCGTCGAGCGTGCGCCCGAGCTTGATCAACGGGATCGCCAGCAGCAGAACGAGCAGCACGAACGCGCCGGCCGCGATCAGCGCGGCGATCTGCCCTGCTGACACGAGCCCTCCCTGGTTCGACATGGTGTGGAGACGTGGTGTGGAATTGGGCGAAAGGCTACCGCGAAGGCCCGACAGCGGCCCGTTCGGCTCAGGTCAGCAGACCGGCTTGTTGATCAAGGGCCCGCAGGGTCGTGTCCGTGTCGGCCGGCTTCAGCTCCAGCAGTGCCCGCTCGACGCCCGCGTCGGCCAGCCTGGCCAGCGTGTCCCGCTCCGGCGGCGCGTTCATCACGGTGACCGGGAGCTCGCGGCCGAGCTCGGCCGCACGGATCCGCAGGTCCGCGATGTCGTCGATGAGCGGGGCCGGGTCGCCGGGGTAGATCGGGAACCAGCCGTCGCCGTACTCGACGATCTTGCGCCAGGCCGGGTTCTTGCCGCCGCCGACGAGGATCCGGGGGCCGCTGGGCGGTTTCGGCCACGACTGGATCGGGCCGAAGTCGACGTGCTCGCCGTGGAACTCGGCCTCGTCGCTGGTCCAGATCGCACGCATGGCCAGCATGTGCTCGCGCAGCACGGCGACCTTCCGCCGGGGGTCGACGCCGTGCTGGCGCAGCTCGCCGTCGTGCCAGCCCGCGCCGACACCCAGGACCAGCCGGCCGCCCGAGATGTCGTCGAGGCTGGCGACGGCCTTGGCCGTGACGATCGGCTCGCGCTGGGCGGCGAGCAGGATGGACGTGCCGAGGGTCAGCCGTTCGGTGGCACCGGCGACCACGCCGAGGGTGACCAGTGGGTCGGTGACCCTCGGATGGATGTGTGCCTGCTGCTCGCTCGGCGCCGACGCGAGGTCCGCGACGGGCAGGTTCGTGTGCTCGCCGAGAAACAGCGACTCGAACCCGCGTTCCTCCAGCGCCCGGCCCAGCCGCACCGGGTGGATGTTGTCGTCGAGGAAGCCGTACCAGAACCCGATCTTCACCTGTGTCCCCTGATCGCCCTGCGCAGCTTCGGCACCCGCTCGGCGAGGGTGCGCTCGGCGCCCCGCTGGGTCGGGTTGTAGTAGTCCTTCCCCACCAGCTCGTCCGGCGGGTACTGCTGTTCCAGCACGCCCTCCGGCACGTCGTGCGGGTAGCGGTAGCCGGTGGCGTTGCCGAGCTTCTTGGCGCCGGCGTAGTGGCCGTCCCGCAGGTGCGTCGGCACGGGGCCGATCGCGCCGCCCCGGACGTCGGACATGGCCGCGCCGATCGCGGTGGTGACCGCGTTGGACTTCGGGGCCGTCGCGAGGTGGACCGTGGCGTGGGCGAGGTTGAGCGCGCACTCGGGCAGGCCGA
>NZ_DASQCC010000280.1:0-36051 GCF_035634895.1 Actinophytocola sp.
CGGCGAGGTCGTGTTCGACCCGACGTACCAGGGGAACCCGCTGGTCAACGCGTTGTGCGTGGGTGCGATGCGGGTCGAGGACCTGCACCTGGCGCACGCCTCCGGCACCGGCAACAAGGTGATCCTGTTCGGCGCGCGGACGGGTCTCGACGGCATCGGCGGGGTGTCCGTGCTGGCGTCGGACACGTTCGCAGGTGACGAGGGTGGCACCGGGCGCAAGAAGCTGCCGAGCGTGCAGGTGGGCGACCCGTTCACCGAGAAGGTGCTGATCGAGTGCTGCCTGGAGCTGTTCCGGGAGGGCATCGTCGTCGGCATCCAGGACCTCGGCGGCGCGGGCCTGTCGTGCGCGACGTCGGAGCTGGCGTCGGCCGGTGACGGCGGCATGCACGTGTGGCTGGAGCGGGTTCCGTTGCGGGCCAAGGGCATGACGCCGGCGGAGATCCTCTCGTCGGAGTCGCAGGAACGCATGTGCGCGGTGGTCCGGCCGTCCGATGTGGACGCGTTCATGCGCGTGTGCCAGAAGTGGGACGTCATCGCGACCGAGATCGGCGAGGTGACCGACGGCGACCACCTGGTGATCACCTGGCACGACGAGACGGTGGTCGACGTGCCACCGCGCACGGTGGCGCACGAGGGCCCGGTGTACGAGCGCCCGGTCGAGCGGCCGTCGTTCCAGGACGAGGTCGTCGCCGACTCGCCGGCCACGCTCGCCCGTCCGTCCACATCGGACGGACTGCGGGCGGAGATCCTGCGCATGGCCGGCTCGCCGAACCTGTCGTCGCGCCGCTGGGTGACCGAGCAGTACGACCGGTACGTGCGCGGCGGCACCGTGCTGGCGCAGCCGTCCGACTCGGGCATGATCCGCATCGACGAGGCGACCGGCCGCGGCATCGCGCTTTCCTGCGACTGCAACGGCCGTTACGTTTTCCTGGACCCGTACGCGGGCGCCCAGCTTGCGCTGGCGGAGGCGTACCGGAACGTGGCGGTGTCGGGCGCCCGCCCGGTGGCGGTCACGAACTGCCTGAACTTCGGCTCGCCGGAGGACCCTGGCGTGATGTGGCAGTTCGAGCAGGCCGTACGCGGCCTGGCGGACGGCTGCGCGACGCTTGGCATTCCCGTGACCGGCGGCAACGTGAGCTTCTACAACCAGACCGGGACGACCGCGATCCTGCCGACCCCGGTGGTCGGCGTTCTCGGCGTGATCGACAACGTCGCCACCCGCATCCCGACGGGCCTGGGCGCCACGGGCGACACCCTGATCCTGCTGGGCGAGACCCACGACGAGCTCGGTGGCTCGGAGTGGGCACACGTCGTGCACGACCACCTGGGCGGGCGACCGCCGAAGGTGGACCTGGCACGCGAGGCGCTCATCGCGTCGGTGCTGCGGGCCGGTGTCACGGCGGCGCACGACCTGTCGGAGGGTGGCCTCGCGCAGGCACTGGTGGAGTCCTGCCTGCTGACGGGCCGCGGCTGCGACGTCGAGCTGACGGGAGACCCGTTCGTGGCCCTGTTCAGCGAGTCGTCCGCCAGGGTCCTCGTGTCGGTCCCGAACCCGGACGAGTTCACCGCCCACTGCGACGAGGCGGGCCTGCCGTGGCAACGCCTCGGCCTGGTCGCCGAGACGACCACCCTTCGCATCGAAGGCGTGGGCGAGCTGGCGCTGAGTGAGCTGCGTGCGGTCTGGGAAGCCACCCTGCCGGCCCTGTTCGAATAAGGTTCAGGGCCGCACTCAAGGAATGATGTTGAGCGCGGCCCTGCTAGAAGTCCGATTAGTTGCCGGAGTCGGTACCGCCATACATTGGCTCACCCTTCGGAGGAGTCGACGCCCACCTGTGCACCAGAAAGCGGGCTTGGCCACGCGAAGGACACACCGTAATTCGCCGAGGGCTGGCATGCCTGGGCAAATGTGTGTTCGACGTGTCCATGAGGTGACACCTTAAGCCATCGCTCGTCACCCTCGGTGAAGGGTGGGCTGTGCCGCTCCCGTTCGGTCGCTTCGGCGTACCACCAGACTCCTGTTGGCAGGTCCTGTGTGTCGAAAATGATTCGGATGGTCAGGCCGCCGACCGGCATGGTGTCATGGAGCCGGCGCCCAGGTGCGATGCCGTGGTGATCAACTTCGACGTTGATCGCAGTGCGTTCCGTTGACATGTTTCCGGCCACGGCTTCGGACGAAAAGAAGTGTCGTTCACCGCGACGGAGTGGATGCGGAAAACGCAGACGGGTGAGTATCGGCTGCCCGGGTATCCACGGAAGGCCTTCTGCCTTGCATCCCCAGAGCGCGC
Source organism: Actinophytocola sp. (assembly GCF_035634895.1). Taxonomy (GTDB): domain Bacteria; phylum Actinomycetota; class Actinomycetes; order Mycobacteriales; family Pseudonocardiaceae; genus Actinophytocola. The sequence continues at coordinate 2,286 of NZ_DASQCC010000280.1, forward strand.
GCACCGGGACGGACGCCGAAGGATCGTCCATCTCCGGCAACGCACGCGCGGTGTAGTAAGCGACGTCGTCCTCGCGTGCGGTGACGAGACGTTCGGTGATCCGCCGTTGGACGAGCCGGCCGCGCATGAAAACGGTAGTCAAAAAGAGCTCTGCGAAGAGGGGTTGTGCACCCGGCGACGGTTTGCGGAAGATGGGTCCGGTGACACCGACGAAATACTGGTTCCACTCGGATGGATGGTGGTGAAGGTAGTCGAGGCGTTCGTGGAGTCGCTCGCCCAACAGGCGGACCCCGTCACCCCACCATCTGCGCAGTGCGTCGTAGCCGTGACGCTTTCCGGACTCCTGCTCGCCGAAGTCACCGCGGTCTCGCGCGAACATGAGACGCCTGTCGATGGACGGCTCACGGTTGGTTGTGTCGAGATGCAAAGCGGCCTTGAGCGCGGTCCGCTCATCCTGCAGCTCGATTCGCTCGACTTCGTTCTGGACGAGCCGCCACAAAGCCCGAGCGCGGTCGTCGATCCGGGTCCCGAACGGCATGGACGACGGGGTATCGGCCACGAGTGCCCGCACGTCTGCCTCTTTCTTCGTCGTGGCGGCGGATTTGTGCAGATCCTGCAGTCCGTGCACGAGCATCGTGTGTACGCGGCCGTGAGCGCTTGCCGCAAGCCAACGGAGGCCGTCTTCCCTCGGTGACGCTTTGCCGTCAGGTCGCGGAGTCATGTCGTGGTCACCATCAACTCACTACTCACTCACTGGTCTAGCACCACTCCAAGCGGCATGTCCATTGACAGTTAGTGGACAGGTGAGTGGACGCTGGGGTGCGGTCGGCTGGAGTTCCTCAGCGACACCGGGGACCGTTAATGGTGGACACGTGCCAATCTGCGTGGCCGGGCCGGCAATCGGCGTCGCTTCTGCCAGGTAGTGGGGTGCGACATGCGGAAGAAGGAGACGGTTCGACGACAGTTCAGGGCGTGGTTCATTGCGGGGGGTGGTGTGCTTGGCGGGGCGGGGGTGTTCTCGTTCGGGCCTGCTGCCGCGATGGTTCTCTGCGGCCTGTTGCTCCTCGGCTTACTTGTATTCGCCTGGGCGGTGGTCTTCAGCTCTCGCGATGAACCCGCTCAGCGGCTACAGAAATTGATCAAGGCGCTCTGGCGCTAGTGTCCCGCGCCGGAAATCAGGCAACTAATTCGGCGGCCCAGCTTCCCGCTGGCGGCGTTGCCGGTTCGCCCAAGTACGACCCAGCACGAGGACGAACCGGCGCCTTGCCAGCAGAAACCTGGATCCACCGACTTGATCACCGCATTTCCGGCGCGGGACACTAGTCGCGGACGAGTTGCTTGCCGTCCAGACGCCAGCCGGGCGGCGGCGTCACCGTTGACTCGAACGTGGCGGTCGCGACCCGGAACTCGTCGTGGAAGACGTTGTCGGCGAAGCTGACCGTGCCGTCGGCGTGGGCCTTGACCCGGCTGAACACCGCCACGTCGTGGAACTCCATGTCGTGCATCCACAGGTTGCCCCAGCACTCGCTCTCCGTGAACCAGGCGGGGCCGCGGATCTCGCAGTGGTGGAACGAGTTCGACTGGTACAGCCGCAGCGCCCGCGCCCGGAGCTGGCCGATGACCCGGTAGGACAGGTCGCAGTACTCGAGTGTCGCGCCCGTCAGGTCGAGGTCGTAGGCGACCGCGTTCTCGGTGCCGACCCTGGGCAGCAGGTCGCCGAGGAGTCGTTGGGCGGTGAGGCGCACCACACGCCAGCGGTTGGCGTCCGCCAGGTCCGGTGGGGACTCGGGCTTCTCGTGCCGGGGCCGCAGGTAGTCGGGGTGTTCGAACGGGCGGCGGAGATACGAACAGAGGACGTCCAGGACGTCCTGTGTGTACGGCGGCTGGCTGCGGGCGATGCCGGCCAGCGCGTGCAGCGCGCCCACCCTGGCCTGGTCGGTGTCGTGGCCGAGCAGCTCGATCGCGCGCAGGAACCGGTCGTCGGCCGCGCGTTCGCGTTCGTAGGCCGCCCGTGCGGTCTCCAGCTGCTGGCGTTCGTGTTCCAGGAGGTGGCGTTCCTCGTCGACGCGTCGTCTGCGGTCGTTGAGCCACAACGCGTAGAGGGCCACGACGGAGCCGGCCGCCAGCCCACCCGTCTTGAGTGCCTCGGCACGGTCGACCGTCGGCAACAACCAACCCGTGACCGTCGCGAGGGCGCCGAAGGCCAGCAGCATCGTCGCGACCAACCGCGACCAGACCGCGAACACGACGATGCCGCCGACGACGGCCACGACACCGAGGATCAGGAGTGTGGCTGCCATCGGCGGCACCTTAACAAGGTCCGTGCCGGGTCTGGCTCAGAATCGACTCAGGACGCGAAGAACGTGTAGATGCACCACTTCCCGCTCTCCACGAACGCGCTCGTGCGGCCCGACGCCTCCTTGCCGTTGAGCGTCCCCTTCAGGTCCGCGCCCACGTAGGTGTCGTCCGCGGTCGTGCCGCTCGGGTCCATCTGCAGCTTCGGGCCCTGCGTCGCGGCCTCGGTGATGTCGCTCTGGCTCGTGCTGTCCGAGCACGACAGGGCCGCCGCGCCCGCGCCGTCGCCGGCGTTCAGCTTGTCCAGGAACGACTGGACGAACTTCTCACCGTCGGTGTCGCCGGTCGCCGGGGGCGCGTCGGAGGTGGAGGTGTCGTCACTGGACGGAGTGGTCGACCCGCCGAGGCCACCGCTGCCGGCCGTGATGTCCTGCCAGCACCAGTCGCCGCCGTCCCGCACGACCGTCACATCGTAGTCGCCCTTGTCGCCGTCGACGACGATGGACAGGGTCGCGACGACCTTCGAGTCGGACTTCTCGTCGGTGTCCTTCAGCTTGGCGCTGGAGATCTCGTCGATGTCCTTGGTCGCGCCCTTGACGGAGTCCGTCGCGTCGGAGCACTGGTAGTCCTCGAGCGTGCTCTTGTCCTTGTCGTCCGCCGCGGACACCAGCTTCTGGATGAAGGCGTCCGCGCCGGCGGCCTTGTCGTCCTTGGTGCTCGACGTGTCCGTCGTGGCGGTCTTGCCGCCCTTGTCGTCGGACAGGAAGAAACCCGGCGCGATGAAGCCGGTGACGCCCACCCCCGCGAGGATCAGGACCACGATCGACACCACGGCGATGATCGGGCCCTTGTTGTTCTTCGGCGGCTGCGGCCCCCCGCCGAGCCCGCCGTACTGGGAGTAACCGCCGCCGTACTGGGCGCCGCCGCCGTACTGCGCGTTGGGGTCGTAGGCGCCGCCGTACTGCGGCTGTTGTTGCTGTGGCTGCTGGTAACCACCGCCGTACTGCGGTGGTGGCGGCTGCTGCTGTCCGTAGGGATCCGGCTGTTGCTGTCCGTAGGGATCCGGCTGCTGCCCGTACGGACCCTGTGGTGGGTAAGTCATCTGTGTCCCTCCCCGATCACGGTCTTGTCCGTCCGACGTGGTCACGGGGATGTTTGGTTCCCTCAAACTCACGCGATGCTCACGCCGGAGCTTAGACGCGCGAAAGGGGCCTTCGCGCCGGAAGGCCCCTTTCGACGTCAACCGATCGGGTTACGACTGGTTCATCCGGACAGTCGGACTAGTCGTGGTTGGTCGCGAACACCTGCAGGCGGTCGTACGCGCCGTTGAACGAGTCCTGGTCGATCGGCGAGCTGCTGTACTGCCAGACCGTGTAGGTGCTCCACGCGTACGGCATGCCGCCCACAGTGGACGCGTACCGCGCCACCCACAGCGGGTTGGTGCTGGAGAAGTCGCCGCTGACGCACTGGCTCCACCAGCTGGCCGACGTGTAGATCGCCGGGTACTTGTTCCACCTCGCCTTGTACGTGTCGCTGAAGTCCTTGACCCACGTGGTCATCGCGGCCTTCGACAGGCCGTAGCAGGTCGCGCCGTACGGGTTGTACTCCATGTCCAGCGCGCCGGGCAGCGTCCTGCCGTCACCCGACCAGCCGCCGCCGTGGCTGTTGAAGTAGTTCGCCTGCGCGGCGCCGGAGGACACGTTCGGCAGCGCGAAGTGGTACGCGCCGCGGATGAAGCCCTGGTTGTACGAGCCGTTGTACTGCTGCCCGAAGTACGGGTTGGTGTAGCCGGTGCCCTCGGTGGCCTTGGCCCAGACGAATCGCTTCCCCGCGTTCCACTGGGCCGCCCAGTCCACATTGCCCTGGTAGCCACTCACGTCGATGCCCTCGACGGAGGCGAGGACACCGAAGTCCTCCGGGTGCACGCTCCTCGGCATCTGGGCGGTGCCCTCGTGCTTGCGGATCTGTGACCCCATCGGATGGTCGTACTTCTTGACGTACGCGTCGATCGATGCCTGGTCGCCGGCAGGGGTGGCGGCCTGGGCGGTGGTAGCGAACCCGGTGACTGACAACAGTGCGGAAACCGTGATGACGGCGCTGCGAACCCTCCGTCTTCCACGCCACGAACCGTTCATGGGATGCCCTTTCAGAATTGCCCTCGCGGATGGCGGCTCCCGGGCTGGAGCTGCTAGGACACAGATTGTCGTCGCCTTGTACCGATTTGTCACGTTGCTAAGTGAATTATCAACAACGGGTTTGGTAACGGTTAGTTTTCACATCGCCCTTCGAAGATCACGAAAAGCGTGTGGGCGAAACACCCGGCTGGCCGGTGTGACCAGTGAGAACGTGTGCTCACGGCCATGGACGGTCAGTGTCCCCGCCCGTATCCTGACCCGTGCCATGCTGCGCGGGGTGGCGAGCGAACTATGCCGGAAGGTGTGACGGTGGCAAGCCCTAACGGCTCAGGTCGCGGCTCGTTCGTAGCCGCGTGGGCCGGGGTGCTCGCGGACTCCGGCTACGTCGCCACCGACCGTGCCGCGCTCCACGAACGGGTGGGTGAGTTCGTCAGCACCCTCGACGCGGCGGTCACCGCGAAGGAGTTCGACAAGGCCGCGGTCGAGCGCGTCGGGGCCGACCTCGTCGGCATGCGGCTCATCGCCCCCGAGGTGCTCGCCGGCACCGTCGAGCTGATCGGCACCCACCTGCCGCCAGGACCACGCACCATCCAGATCCAGGGCGCCCTGAGCAGCGGGTTCGTCCAGGCCGTGCAGAAGTGGATCTTCCACCAGCAGGAGATCCTGCGCCGCTCGGCGCTGGAGGCCAGGGACGGCGCCGAGAGCGCGCGGCGGACGAGCGAGGCGCGCTTCCGCGCCATGTTCACCGACGCCGCGATCGGCATCGGCATCTCCGACACCAAGGGCCGGCTGCTCGAGGTCAACAGCGCGATGGCCAACATGCTCGACTTCACCATCGAGGAGATGCTCGGCCGCTACCTCATCGAGTTCGTGCACCCGGAAGACCCGCCGGACATGCTGAGGTACTTCCAGGAGATGGTCGCCGGGCAGCGCGACAACTACCGGATCGAGCGGCGGTTCCTCAGGCGGGACGGCGCCGCGCTGCGCACCAACGTGACCGTGTCGCTGGTGCGGGACGACCACGGCAGGCCGCAGTACATGGTCGGCATGGTCGAGGACAACACCGAGCGGCACGTGCTGTCCGAGCAGCTGCGCCACCAGGCCAACCACGACCACCTGACCGGGCTGAGCAACCGGGCCTACTTCACCGAGCGCCTGCACGCGGCCTTCGGCGCGACGTCGAACGAGCGCGTCGGCCTGTGCTACCTGGACCTCGACGGGTTCAAGGCCATCAACGACACCCTCGGCCACGTCGTCGGCGACCAGCTGCTCATCGAGATCGCGCGCCGGCTCGACGAGCTGGTGTCCGCGCCGGGCCGGCTGGTCGCGCGGATGGGCGGCAACGAGTTCGTCGTCCTGGTCGAGCACTCGACGGGCCTCGACCAGCTGGTCGAGCTCGCCGAGCGGCTGCTGGCGGCCGTGGCCCAGCCGGTGCACATCGCCGGCCACCGGCTGGTGGTGTCGGCGAGCATCGGGCTGGTCGAGCGGTCGGTGTTCGAGGCGTCGCCCGCGGAGACCATGCGGGACGCGGACGTCACGCTGCACTGGGCGAAGGTCGACGGCAAGAACCGGTGGGCGGTCTACGACCCGGAGCGCAACGCCCGCGAGATCGCCAGGATCACGCTGTCCGCCGCCATGCCGGCGGCGCTGGAGCACGAGGAGTTCTACGTCGACTACCAGCCGATCGTGTCGTTCGAGGACGGCTCGCTGGTCGGCGTCGAGGCACTGGTCCGCTGGACGCACCCGGAGATCGGCCGGCTCGGCCCGGACCGGTTCATCGGGCTCGCGGAGGAGACCGGCCTGATCGTGCCGCTCGGCCGGTGGGTGCTGGAGACCGCGTGCCGCCAGACCATGAAGTGGCGGGCCATGGGGGCCACGCCGATGGTCAGCGTCAACCTCGCCGCGCGGCAGGTCGCCGAGCCGGGCCTGGTCGACGACATCGCGTCGATCATCAGCGAGGTCGGCATCCCGCCGACGTCACTGCAGCTGGAGCTGACCGAAAGCGCGATCATGGGCACCACCGGCGAGCCGCTCGAGGCGCTGCGCAGGCTCGTCGACCTCGGTGTGCGGATCGCCATCGACGACTTCGGCACCGGCTACTCCAACCTGGCCTACCTGCGGCACCTGCCCGTGCACGCGCTGAAGATCGCCGGGTCGTTCGTCGAGGGCCTGCGGGCCGGCGAGATGGACTCGGTGGACGCCCGCATCGTGACGGCGCTGGTCTCGCTGGCGCACACGCTCAAGCTGACCGTGATCGCCGAGGGCGTCGAGACGACCGAGCAGGCCGACCTGCTGCGCCGCATCGGCGCGGACTCGGCGCAGGGCTGGCTGTACGCGAAGCCGGGAACGCCGGAGGACGTCGAGCGCTGGTTGGCCTGAACGGCCTACGCCGGCCGGCGAACCTCGGTAGGTTGCGGGGCATGCGCCGGTTGATCGTGCTCGGATGCCTGCTGCTCGCGGGATGCGCGACCGCCGACCCCGGCACGCCGACGCCCGGCGACCGGCCGGGCGGGACGACCACCGCGACCACGACCACCACGACCACGTCGCCGGCCGAGACCACGACCACCGCGCCCGGTCCGGTTCACCGGCCGAGGAACATCGACGTGTCCGCGGTCGACATCTGCGGGGTGATGACCGGCCTGCCGCGGGCAGAGCTGGGCCTGGACACCGACCGGCCGCCGCTCGCGGGTGACTCGGGCCTGTTCCCCGGCTCGAAGGACTGCTTCAACAACGGCACCGAGGCGAACCTCGCGCTGACCCTCGTCGCGGTGGTGAACAAGGGGGCGACGCAGTACCTCGACGGCGCCAACGCGAAGATCGTCCGGACGGAGGTGCTCGGCTTCCCGCTCCATGTACTGACCACGCCACAGAGTCCGCAGAGCTGTTTCGGCGTGCTGGATGTCAACGACGGTCAGATGATCTTCATCAACTACGGCGTCGCCGCGTCGAGTAGCCAACCGGATACGCCACAGATCACGCTGTGCCAACGAGTCCCGGACATCGCGCGGGCCGCGCTCGCTCTACTCTGAGTCGACCGGTTCATCGACGCTGCGTGAGATCGAGGGCATGATCATCTACGCTGAGTGGTCGTTGGTGGCGACATCCAGGTCGGGTGGCGCGAGGTTGAACCAAAGTCGGTGGTCTGTTCGTGAATAATTCATGTGTCTGATCGATTGCTTGTGGGAACCACCTCACAACATCGGGCATCAGAGCTACAGTCGTCGCACCCGCACAGACTGAGGAGAGAGACCGTGTACGTCGCAGATGGTGGCGGTGGGGCCCCTGCGCCGGGCCCACTGTTCACGGGCACACAGACACTGAACATCGAGCCGTCCGCCATCCCGGACGCGCTCAAGGCGTTCACCGACGCGCACGACCAGGTGCTCGCCAAGATCAGCGAGCTGCACGCGCTACCCATCAACGACTGGGCGGGAGACCCGGTCAGCGGTGAGACCGCGGTGCGGTTCCAGCAACGGAGCAACCGCGGGGGCGCGGACTCGGCACTCACCTGCCTCGAGGGATACGAGCAGCAGCTGAGCGCCGCGATCAAGTCACTGAAGGGCGCGCACGCCGACTACGTGCGTGTCGAGGGGGACAACGCCGCACTATGGGGCAAATACCACCGGGACTGAGCCTCGGAGGGGATTTCAGTGGGACACAGATGGCGGGGTTACGACCACCCCGAGCTTTACACCATGATCAACGCCGGGCCGGGCGCCGCCGCGTCCGATCCGCAGACCAGCTACTGGCAGGGCCTTTCCAAGGACCTCAGCCAGGTCGACCAGGACCTCAACTCGAAGCTGTCGAGCCTCGGCTCCTCATGGCAGGGGCCGGCGTCGGACAGCGCGCAGTCCGGGCTCACGCCGCTCGCCGAGTGGGCGAATGACGCGCAGACCGGCGCGAACGTGATGAAGGTGTCGGCGGAGGAACAGGGGCAGTTCGTCTCCGACGCCCGCTCGAACATGCCGGAGCCGGTCGAGGTGACCACGCCCGCGCCGTCGGGGTGGGACTACGCCAAGGCCGGCGCCGCGTCCGTGATCGGCTTCGGTGGTCCGGCCGCGGACGTCGCCCAGCAGGCCGAGGACCACGAGACCCAGGAGGCGGCCAAGAACGCGGCGGAGGAGAAGGCCGTCCAGACGATGAAGACCTACGAGTCGAGCAGCACCTGGAACAGGAACACGCTCGGCACGTTCGTCGCGCCACCCGACGTCGTGATCTCGACCCCGCCGCCGCAGCGCGGTGCGACCGGGACGATCGTCGGCCCGACCGGCAACGTCAAGAACGTCGCCGACAACGGCAACGGCAACGGCGGGGGCGGCGGCCACAGCAACATCCCGACCGGCTCGAACGGCACCTCGGACGTCCCGTCCACCCATGACCAGCCCGGCACGCACGGCGGTGGCGGTGGTGGGGGCGGCGGAGGCGGCGACGGCAACAAGCCGCCGACCGTGAACAACCCCGGTACCACCAACCCGTCGGACGTGTTCGTCCCGCCGCCCGGCAACGGTGGCAACCCGCTGCCGCCTTCGCCAGGGCCCGGACCCGGCCCGAACCCGGGCCTGCCCGGTCCTGGACCCGGCCCGAACCCGGGGCTACCCGGCAACGGTCCGTTCCCGTCCTTCGGCACCGGCGGCGACAACGCGAACGACATCGCACGGCGTGCGTTGCCGTTGCGGACCGGCCTGCCCGTCGAGGGTGGTGGTCCGTTCGGCCGCGGCGGCCTGCCGGGCGGTCCGGGCGCGGGCGGCCTCGGGGCGGTGGACGGCGAGCGGATGCCGTCGCAGCTCGGCCGCGGTGGCGTGCTCGGCGCCGGACCCGGTGAGGGCGGCGTGGTCCGCAGCGGTCCCGGCGCGGCGGGTGCCGCCGGCCGTGGCGGTGCCGGCGCGAACGGCATGGGCGCCGGTGGCCGGCGTGCGGAGGACGAGGAGGAGGACCAGGAGCACTACGCGCCTGACTACCTCCTCGAGAGCGACGACGTGTTCGGCGACGAGCGCCGCGTCGCGCCGACGGTGATCGGCGAGTAACTTCAAGGGAAAGCTCAGTCGGGGAGTCGCCTTTTCTGGCGGCTCCCCGCTGCCTTGTCTGGGGGTAGGGTGACGCTGTGACCAGCACTTTCTCGCTCGGGGGCCGGGAAGCGCCGCCGATAACGCTGTCGGCGCTGGAGTTCGACGTGCTGTGGGAGCACCTTCGGTTGGGGGCCATGCCACTCGTGGTGAAGGTCCCGTCGCCGGGGAAGACCCACGAGGAGCGTGCCCAGCTGGCGGCACGGGTGTGGGCGGACCTGGAGGCCCGGGGTCTCGGCCGGCCGGTCGAGGTCGATCCGGACATCGAGGAGCTGCTCGGCGTGCTGGCGAAACCTCAACACGAGGTGGACGCCCGGGTGTACGTGGGACAGAACGTCCGGCTGCTCGCCGCGTCGGTGGGTGAGACGGCGGTGGTCGCGGAGCTGACGGACGGCACGGTGACGCTGCGGCGGGCCCCGGAGGCCGGGCTGCCGTCGGCGGCGCTGTCCGTGCTGCCGGCCGCCCCGGCGGGGCCGGGCCGGTCGGTGACGTTGCGGACCACGGAGTTCGAGCGGGCGGCGCTCGACGCCGGGCGCACCCGCGAGGCCTTCGGCGCCGCGTTGCAGGAGACGGGTCTGCGCGCGGACGACGCGGAGGCGCTGGTCGAGATGGTCAAGGACGTGCTGCACACCGGGAACTTCGGCGTCGCCGCCCGCGACCGGCTGGGCCGGCGAAGACGCGGCGAGCGCGTGGTGTCCTTCTTCGACACCGAGGACGGCCGGTACGTGCAGATCCGGCGACCGTCCGACGACGGCACGATGTGGACCACGATCTCCCCCGCCGACCTGCGAAAGCTGACCCATCACGTGACCGAGCTGCTGGACGAGGTAGTGGCCGAGGCCGAGCGTTGAGTGCTGCTCCCGTCGACCCGCGGGAGATGCGCGACGCGGTCGCGGCCGTCCTGCCGTGGGACTCACCGGCCCGCCCGGCCCTGGCGAAGGCCGTGCGGCTGAGCCTGCGGACGCTGGCCCAGGTCGCGCCGGGCCGCAGCGTGGAGGTGCGGGTGCCGCCGTTCGCGGCGGTGCAGTGCATCGAGGGCCCACGGCACACCCGTGGCACCCCACCGAACGTCGTGGAGACCGATCCGCGGACCTGGCTGGAGCTGGCGACGGGCGGTCTGCGGTGGACCGACGCGCTGGCGTCGGGCCGCGTCACGGCGTCGGGCAACCGCGCGGACATCTCCGCGTTGCTGCCGTTGCTGCGCCTCTAGAACAAGCGGCCCAAGGTGTTGTCGTACCAGGACTTGCCGGCTTCCACCAGGTCGCCGACGCCGCCGATCACCACGTCGCCGGTGTCGTTCAGCAGCTCCTTGCCCGTGCCCGTCAGCTCGTCCCAGGCCGCGTCCCAGTCGCCGTGGACGGCGTCGCCCGCCGCGTCCGACAGGCCCGCGCCCACGTCGCCGACCAGGTCGTCCAGCGCGTTCTCCGGGCCGGGGCCCGCGGTCACGGCGTCGTAGTGGCCGGTCGCGATGTTCGCGAGGTTGGTCAGCGACTCGTTCGAGTAGTACACGAGGTGCGCGGTCCGCAGGTCCGACTCGTCCGGCACCGCGAACTGGTTGGCACCGAACGACCTGTCGTACGGCCCGACCGACGAGCCGTCCGCGGTGAACCAGCTTCCGCTCGTCGCCTGGACGATCGGGTCGTGTTCGGCCGTGCCCGCCCACACGTGTCCGGCACCCGGCGACAGCTGGTCCACCGTGGACGCGCCGACACCCGGTGAGCCGACGAACGCGACGTCGTCCGCCGCGAGGCCGTTCATGGCCGCATAGCCGACGGTCACGCTGCCGTAGCTGTGGCCGATGACCGTGATGTGCTGCTGGGCCGCGGCCGCCGCCCGGTAACCGTCCACATCGGACACCAGATATCGGGCGCCCTCCTCGGCGTTGTGCGGTGAGGCCACCGTCGTGTCCCACGTCGGCGCGTCATAGCCCAACCACGCGATCGTCGCGTTCCCGGAGCCCGACCCGTCCATCGCGCCGCGCAGCGCCCGCACCTCCCCGTTCGGGAACAGGTTGTCCAGCGTGGTCGTCGTGCCGGGCACCACCACCGCCACATTCGTTGCCGTGTCGGGGTTTCCGTACGCGATGGCCAGCGTGCCCTCCCGCCGGCCGGGACCGTCCACGTCGTACGACAGGACGTAGGTGTCGTAGCCGGACGCCTGAGCCTCGTGCACGCGCGCGTCCGCCGCGGCGGCGTTGTCCACGCGCCGGTTCGCCTCCTGCCGCTCGTCCAGCAGGTCGGCGAGCGCCGGGTCCGCCCGCAGCGCGCCCTCGTCGGTGGGATCGAGGCCGAGAGTCTCGGCACGGTCGGCGATCCGCGCGTTCAGGTCGGCCACCGACGCCGTGTACCGCGCGCGGTCGGACTCGATGCGGCGCAGGTTCGCCTGGTTCAGCACCGGCGCCGGCAGGCCACGCAGCCTCCCGAGCGCCTCGAACCGGCTAGCCAGCAACCGCTCCCGCGTCTCGGGCGACAACGACCCCCACCAGTCGGCCACCCGCCGGGGGTCGGTGCCCGGCGGGGGCATGGTCACGCCAGCGGCCTGCGTCGAAGCCGGCCCGGCCGCCGCCCCGAACGCCGGCTCGAAGCCACGCAGGACCGACGCGTACGACCGCAGCAGCCCCTCGTACGCGTCCCGCAGGCCGGTGAGCAGCTCGGTCACGGGTGCCGCCGGCGCGCCGGCGCGGTAGGCCCGGATCGCCGTGTCCGCGGAGCCACGCATCGACCGGTACGCCGCCGCGGTCTGCTCGACCACGGCCATCGCGTCCGTCAGCCGGTCGGTCGCCGACGTGACCGCGGCGCGGGACGACCGCACACGCTCGGCGAACGCGTCCGCGGCGGACCCCCGCCAGGACGGCACGGTCGAGAACGACACGTCCGCCAGCGCCGACCGGGCCCTGGTGAGCGGCTCGAGCGTCGACAGGATCCGGCTCGCGTCCCCACCGGCCAACTTCGCGTACAGCTCCTCCGGCCCGTTCGCTCCGTTCACGCCGTTCACGCCGTTCACGCCGCTCACGTCGTTCCTTCGCAGGCTCGGTGACGTCGTTCGTCGGCGTGGTGCCGATGGTTCGCTTCGCAAGCTCCGCTCACAGGTCCTCCCGGCGCAGGTACTCGTCCGCGCTGGCCACCAGGCCGTCCGCCGTGTCGGACACCCATGCCGAGCCGCGCCGGAGGTCGTCGGCGTACCGGCCGGCGAAGTCCGCGAACGCCGCCGCCAACTCGTCCGCGGCGTCCACCTCGCCGAGCCCCACCGATGTGAGCTGTGCCACTGAAAGGTGGGCGGCGGCCCGCTCCACCGCGTCGGCGCCGGTGTGAAAAGTGCCTGATACGGCCCGCAACGCCTCGGGATCAACCTCATAACCGTCGGCCACGGTCCGACCGTAGTGGGCCGCCGGGAGGCATAGGGTGTCTTCTCCAAACACTGTGCGGACGGGAAGGACAGCGACAACGTGTGGACGGCCACCAGGTGGACCGCCGTGTTCGCCGAGCAGGCCGGGCTGTTCCGTACCGCGGTCGCCACCGCGGACCTCGCCGCGGACGTGCCGTCCTGTCCGGGTTGGACGTTCCGGGACCTCGCACTGCACGTCGCCCGGTTCCTGCACACCGCGACGCGCTATCTCACCAGCGGCAGCATCGTGGAGCTGCGGCCGGTCCCGGTGCGTGGGGACGTCGACCCGCTCCTCTACCTCGACGAGCAGCTCGCCGCCGCCACGCAGGTACTGCGGAACACCTCCGGAAACCGTCCGGTATGGACCTTCTCCCCGGCCGCCCCCGACCTCGCCTGGGTGTGGCACCGCCGCGTCGCGCACGAGCTCAACCTGCGCCGTTGGGACGCCCAGGCCGCGCTCCGCACGCTCACGCCGACCGACCGCGACCAGGCCGCGGACGCCATCGACGAGCTGCTCGGCACGCTGCTCGCCGCCCGCGTGCGTGCCGACTCCCCACCCAACGGCACGCAGGGCACGGCCGTCGTGTCCTGCACGGACGGCCCGCAGATCTGGCACGTGCGGCTCGCGCCCGGCGTGGTCCCGGAGGTTCGACATGCCGGCCGGGACGAACAGGCCGACGCGCGACTGTCCAATCGCACCGCGAACGTCCTCTACCAGCTGTGGAGCCGGATGCAACTCACCGGATCGGGTGACACTGCCGTGCTCCGCGCGCTCCGAATGAGTTGAGCGCCACGCGGCGATGACCGGGCGCGTCGCGCCGGACGACCTACACTGGGGTTACCAGACGCCGTCCCCGCAGGGAGTGCTTTCGGTGGTCACCGACCAGACCGGCCATACCGACGACGCTGACCGACCAGACCAACCGGAACCCGAGCCCCGCGAGGAATGCGGTGTGTTCGGGGTGTGGGCCAAGGGCGAGGAGGTCGCCAAGCTCACCTACTTCGGCCTCTACGCCCTGCAGCACCGTGGGCAGGAGGCCGCCGGGATCTCCGTGTCCGACGGCGAGAAGATCGTCGTCTTCAAGGACCTCGGACTCGTCTCGCAGGTGTTCAACGAGCAGGTCCTCGTCTCGCTGCAGGGCCACATCGCCGTCGGCCACTGCCGCTACTCCACCACCGGGTCGACGACCTGGGAGAACGCCCAGCCGACGTTCCGCACCACCGCGACCGGCAGCGGCCTGTCGCTCGGCCACAACGGCAACCTGGTGAACACGGCCGAGCTGGCCGCCCGGGCCCGGTCGATGGGCATCCCGATGAACGGGGCGACCACCGACTCCGAGCTGCTGTCCGCGCTGCTCGCCGCGTCCGCGGCGGACGTGGGCATCGAGCAGGCCGCGATCCAGCTGCTGCCGGACGTGCAGGGCGCTTACTGCCTGGTGTTCGCGGACGAGACCACGCTGTACGCGGCACGCGACCCGCACGGTGTGCGGCCACTCGTGCTCGGCAGGCTCGAGCGTGGCTGGGTGGTCGCGTCCGAGACCGCCGCGCTGGACATCGTCGGCGCGTCGTTCGTGCGCGAGGTCGAGCCCGGCGAGCTGCTGGCCATCGACGACCACGGGCTGCGGTCGTCCCGGTTCGCCAGCCCCGAGCCCAAGGGCTGCGTGTTCGAGTACGTCTACCTCGCCCGGCCGGACACCACGATCGCCGGCCGGTCCGTGCACGCCACCCGCGTGGAGATCGGGCGGCGGCTCGCGCAGGAGGCGCCGGTCGAGGCCGACCTGGTCATCCCGGTGCCGGAGTCCGGCACGCCGGCCGCCATCGGCTACGCGCAGGGCTCCGGCATCTCGTATGGCTCCGGCCTGGTCAAGAACGCCTATGTCGGCCGCACGTTCATCCAGCCGTCGCAGACCATCCGCCAGCTGGGCATCCGGCTGAAGCTCAACCCGCTGCGCGACGTGATCCGCGGCAAGCGGCTGGTCGTGGTGGACGACTCGATCGTCCGCGGCAACACCCAGCGCGCGCTGGTCCGCATGCTGCGCGAGGCAGGCGCGTTCGAGGTGCACGTCCGGATCGCGTCGCCGCCGGTGCGCTGGCCGTGCTTCTACGGCATCGACTTCGCCTCCCGCGCCGAGCTGGTCGCCAACGGGCTGGACCTGGACGGCATCCGCCGGTCGATCGGCGCCGACTCGCTGGGTTACGTGTCGCTGGACGGCCTGGTCGCGGCCAGCGAGCAGCCCCGCAGCCGGCTGTGCACGGCCTGCTTCGACGGCGACTACCCGATCCCGATCCCGGAAGAGGACCAGCTCGGCAAGTACCTGCTGGAAGGGCTCGAGCGAGGGGTCGCGGGGCCCGCCGCTCCCGTCGTCCCGGCGGGCTATGGTGCATCGGACGCACTCCAGCGCCCCTAGCCCCTACCCCCACACCGAGGCCATGACCGACGCCAGTGCAAGTCCGGACTCCCCGCACGCCACCTACGCGGCCGCGGGCGTGAACATCGAGGCGGGCGAGGAGGCGGTCGAGCGGCTCAAGCCGTTCGCCGAGAAGGCGTTACGGCCCGAGGTGCTGGGCGGCATCGGCGGGTTCGCCGGGCTCTTCAAGCTCAGGCTCGACCGCTGGAAGGAGCCGGTGCTCGCGTCCTCGACGGACGGCGTCGGCACCAAGATCGCGGTCGCGCAGGCGCTGGACGTGCACGACACGGTCGGCATCGACCTGGTCGCCATGGTCGTCGACGACCTGGTCGTGTGCGGTGCGGAGCCGCTGTTCCTGCAGGACTACATCGCGGTCGGCACGGTCGTGCCGGAGCGGATCGCCGCGCTGGTCAAGGGCATCGCCGAGGGCTGTGTCCAGGCCGGGTGCGCGCTGCTCGGCGGCGAGACGGCCGAACACCCGGGTCTCATGGCCGACGGCGCCTACGACCTGTCGGCCACCGGGGTCGGCGTGGTCGAGGCCGACGCCATCCTGGGACCGGAGCGGGTCCGGCCGGGTGACGTGATCATCGGCATGGCCTCGTCCGGCCTGCACTCCAACGGGTACTCGCTGGCCAGGCACGTCCTGCTGGACATCGGCCGGATGGCGCTGGGCGGGCACGTCGAGGAGTTCGGCCGCTCGCTCGGCGAGGAGCTGCTGGAGCCGACCCGCATCTACGCCAAGGACTGCCTGGCCGCGGCCGCCGAGGCCGAGGTGCGCACGTTCGCGCACATCACCGGGGGCGGCATGGCCGCGAACGTGGCACGGGTGATCCCGAAGGGCCTGAAGGCCGTGCTCGACCGTGGCACGTGGACGCCGGCGCCGGTGTTCTCGCTGATCGCGCAGCGCGGCCGGGTCGAGCGGCTGGAGATGGAGAAGACGTTCAACATGGGCGTCGGCATGGTGGCCGTGGTCGCGGCCGAGGACGCGGACCGCGTGCGTGCCGTGCTCACCGCGCGGCACGTGCCCGCGTGGGTGCTCGGCGAGGTGGCCAAGGCCGGCGAGACCCCCGGTCGCGCCGAGCTGGTCGGCAACCACCCGCGGTTCTGATCGATTCCTGGCGTCGACGCAACGTTTTGGGCCTTGGCGGCATCTTCAGTACAACGGATCCGACTGCCAGTCCGTATGACGGGGCGACCGAGAGGAACGAGGGGGCGTGCAGGACCGCGACGCCGAGTTCGGGGAGTACCTCGACAGCCGGGCCGCAGTCATGCGCCGAACCGCGTACCTGTTGTGCGGAGGTGACTGGCATCGGGCGGAGGATCTCGTGCAGACGACACTGACGAAGATCTATGTCGCCTGGCCGCGGATACGCCGGGACGGCAGCGTCGACGCGTACTCTCGGAAGATCATGGTGCGCACCGCCATCGACGAGTCCCGCAAGGCCTACCGCAGGCGCGAGTCGGTCGTCGAGGATCTGCCGGAGGTGTCCTCGACCCAGTCCTACGGCGTCGAGGACGCGGTGGACGTGCGGCGTGCGCTCGCCCAGCTGCCCGCCGGCCAGCGTGCGGTCGTCGTGCTCCGCTACTGGGAGGATCTCTCGGTCACCGAGACCGCTCACGCACTGGGAAAGAGCGAGGGCACGATCAAGAGCCAGGCCGCGAAGGGCCTGGCCGCACTGCGTCGGCTGCTGTCCGGAGATCTGGCCGGGGCGGGGGACGGCGGGTGAACGACGACGTCAAGGACCTGCTCGGCAGGGCGTTCGGCGATGAGCCGCCGCTGCGGCTCGACCGCGACGAGGTCATCGAACGGGGTCGCAGACGTCTGCGCAGGAAGCGGACCTTCGAGGCGGGCGGCGTCGTGGCGGCGGTCGTGGTGGCCGCGGTGGGCGCCGCGATGCTCACCAGCGTGTCCGGCTCCGAGCCGGAGAGGCTGCCGCCGGCCGCGAGCAGCACCTACCAGGCACCGCCGGGCCCGTCCCTCCCGGTGACGACGCACATCAAGGCACCGCCGAGCTCGGTGACGCCGACCGGGCTCAGCGCGGCGCGGCTGACCAACGCGTTCTACGCTGCGGGCGTCCTGGCGGCGAAGGAGATCCAGCCGCTGCCCGGGCAGACCGACGCGCCGCGGTTCCGGCTGACCGGCGGCCAGTACGTCTTCCAGGGGGATGCGTACCAGTCGGGCAGGCAGGGACTGGTGCAGGTCATCGTCGGCCACTCGGTCGACGTCACCATCGACGTCGAAGAGTGCGCCACGACGGTCCCGAGAGCCAGCGACTGCTCGGTCCGGGGCAGGAACAGCGGGAAGATCGTGGTGGCGCACTTCGAGGACACGGACGGGGAGCGCCGCACCACCGCGTCCGCCGTCCTGGCGGACGGCCTGCGCATCTACGCGGTGGCGTCGAACAGGACCGCCCCCTCGATGGGGGCCTCCGCGCCGCCGAACGGCGCACGGGTGGTGCTGAGCGACGACGAGCTGTGCACCCTGGTCGCGAAGGTCGCCGCCGGTGCCTGACCTGGAGGTCGGGCACCGGTTCGTGGTGCCGGCGGCGGAGCTCACCGAGCGGTTCTCCCGGTCGTCCGGACCGGGCGGGCAGGGCGTGAACACGACGGACAGCCGGGTGGAGCTGTCCTGGGACATCGGGTCGTCGCCGTCGATCCCGGAGTGGCTGCGGGAGCGGCTGCTCGCCCGCCTGGCCAGCCGGTTGGCGGGCGGCGTGCTGACGGTGGCGGTCAGTACCCAGCGGGCGCAGCTGGCCAACCGCGCGGAGGCCAGGGAGCGGATGGCCTCGGTGCTGCGCTCCGCCGCCGCGCCGCCGCCCCCGAAGCGCCGGCCGACCAAGCCGAGCAAGGGGGCCAAGGAACGGCGCCTGGCGGAGAAGAAGCGGCGCGGCCGGACCAAGCAGACGCGCCGGGTCCGCCCGGACGACTGACCGTCACGCCCGCACGAGCAGCGTCAGGACCTTCTCGAAGAGGTCGTCCGGGACGGCCGACTCGTCGATCGAGCGTTCCACGGCGTAGCCGTTGGACAGTGCCATCAGCGTGACCGTCAGCTCGTCCGCGCTGATCGGCAGCACGACGCCGTACGCGGCGGCCGCGGTCGCGATGGCGTGCGTGACCGTCGCGTGGAGCTCCCGGCGCTTGGCGGCCAGCGTGGACATCACCGTCTCATCATGGACCGCCAGGGTCCAGTACTCCAGCAGCAGCTGGTGCCATGTCGCGTCCGCGACCATCGACGCGAGCAGCCGGGCGCCGGCTCGGCGTAGCGCGTCCGGTGTGGACAGTTCCGCGTCGAAGACCACGGTGGCGTCGCACATGCGCTCGATCAGGTGATTTTCCATGATCGCCAGCAGAAGTTCGTCTTTACTGGCGAAGTTGGAGTAGACGGCGCCCTTGGTGAGTCCTGCCTCCGCCGCTATCTCGGACAACGACGTGCGGGCGATGCCCTGGCGCGCGAAGACGGCGACCGCTGCGGTCAGCAGCGCGTGCCGTGTCGCGGCGCGGGCGGGGCGACGGCGGGGCTCGGGTGGTGTTGAGTTCGTCACGCCGGGCAGGCTACTGACGGGTACTCAGTGCCCGCTGGTATTCAGCCTTTCGTGGGCACGGCACGTTGTGGGGCCCCGAACGGGACGCGGTCACCGGGAAGTCCAGTAGTAGCGCCGTTCCGGCCGGCCGGTGCCGTAGCGGAGGCGGACGCCCGCCTGGCCGGTGGCCACGAAGTGTTCGAGGTAGCGGCGCGCGCTGACCCGCGAGATGTCGGTGCGTGCCGCGCACTCGGCCGCCGAAGCGTCCTCCGTGGACTCCCGCAGCACGCGCCCGACCAGTGCCGCCGTCTCGCCGGACAGGCCCTTCGGCAGCGGGGTCGCCCCGCTCGGCCGCCCCGCGAACACCTGGTCCACATCGGACTGACCGGCCTCCGACAGCGCGCCGAGCCGCTCGTGCAGTGCCGCGAAGTGCTTGAGCTGGTCATAAAGCGCCGCATACGTGAACGGCTTGATCAGGTAGTGCAGCACGCCGCCTCGCATGGCCGCCCGCACCGTCTCCACGTCCGTCGCCGCGCTGATCACGATGACGTCGGTGTCGGCGCTGCTCGACGAGCGCAGCTCACGCAGCACGGACACCCCGTCCATGTCCGGCAGGTAGATGTCCAGCAGCACCAGGTCCGGCCGCAGGTCGGCGACCGCGCGCAACGCGTCCATCCCCGTGTGCGCCACGCCGACCACCTCGAACCCGGGCGTCCTGGCGACGTATCCACTGTGGACCTTCGCCACCATGAAGTCGTCGTCGACTATCAGCACCCGGATCGGCCGACTCGCCTCGTGAGCTCGGCTCATGCGTCAACTCCAAGCCGTGCGGTGAAAACGGCGCCGCGCACCTCGACCGAGCCACCGCGGCGGCGGCAGGTCTGCCTGGTCAGCGCCAGGCCGAGCCCACGCTGACCGCCCTCTTCCGCGGCCTTCGTGGTGAAGCCGTGCCGGAAGATCTCCTCCGCCAGGTCCGGCGCCACCCCGGGCCCGGAGTCCGTGACCACCACCAGCACCTCGCCGTCCGAGTTCCGGATGTCCACCTCGATCCAGCCCGCGCCCGCCAGCGCGTCGATCGCGTTGTCCACCAGGTTGCCGATCACCGTGACCAGGTCCGCGGACAGCGACTCGGCCACCTCGCCCAACCTGCTCGACGGCGTGAGCCGCAGCCCCACACTGTGTTCCGCCGCGACGCTCGCCTTGGCGATCAGCAGCGCCGCCACCGCCGTGTCGCCGATCCGCGCGCTCACCTCGGCGTGCCACGCCTCGCGGGTGTCGCTGACCCGGCTGACGAACCGGCGCACCTCCTCGTACTCGCCCAGCTCGATCAGCCCGGCGATCGTGTGCAGGCGGTTGGTGAACTCGTGTGCCTGCGCCCGCAACGCGTCGGTGGTGCCGCGGTTGATGTCCAGCTCCTGTTGCAGCGCGACGATCTCCGTGCGGTCCCGCAGTGTCACCACCGCGCCGACCGCGGTGCCGCCGGACGAGATCGGCATCCGGTTCATGATCAGCACCCGGCCGCGGCGCAACGCGATCTCGTCGGCGCCGTCGCCCGCGCGCCCGGTCAGCACGTCCACGAGCCGGTCGTTCAGGCCCAGCTCGCCGACCGAGCGGCCGACCGCGTCGGCCGGCAGGGACAGCAGTAGCCGCGCCTGGTCGTTGGCGAGCGTGATCCGGTGCGTCGTGTCGAGGCCGACGACACCCTCGCGGATGCCGTGCAGCATGGCCTCGCGGTGCTCGACCAGCCCGGCGATCTCCCGCGGCTCCAACCCGAACGTCTGCCGCTTGACCCGACCGGCCAGCAGCAGCGACCCGACGACGCCGATGACCGTCGCGATGCCGAGGATCAGCAGCGCCGCGCCCGGCGAGTTCACGAGCCCCTGAAGGAACGTCGGCGTCTCGACCCCGGCCGCCACGACGCCGACCACCTGGCCGCAGTACCTGTCGTCGTCGTGGACGCAGTTGCCGATCACCGGCACGTGCGCCACGAGCGAGTCGCCGACCACACCGACCCACGACCGGCCGGTCCTGATCATGGAGTCGCCGACGGGCAGCCTGGTCTTCACCTGGCTCGGGTCCGGTGAGGTCAGGATGGTCAGGTCCGGCAACGTGATGATCACGAAGTCGGCGCCGGACAGGTTCTCCGCGTTCCTGGCGAACGGCGTCAGCTGGTAGCGGCGCAACGCGTCGGTCAGGGCGGGCCGGACCGCCGGTGTCGCGGCGACGTCCTCGGCGACCGACAGCAGGCGACGGCCCTCGTTGTCCTGGAAGCTGTTGTTGGACTGGACCGTCGAGAACACGGTGACGGCGGCGAGCAGCGCGACGACGATCAGCAGCTGCCAGCCGAGCAGCTGCCTCGACAACGGCGCCCGGTCGCCTCCCACCCACCTCCCCATCCCGCTTCACGCTCCTCGTGACCAGAACGAACACAACGACCGCTGTGCGACTAAGACGACAAGACGGTAACCCCCAGGCACCATCAGCAGGCAAATCCCGAGCAGAGAGGCTCGATGCGGATGAGTGTCAAACCATGGATCGCCGCACTCGGCGCGCTTGCCGCCGTGCTGGTGATCCCGCCGCTGGTCTCCGCGGGCGATGCCGACGATCCCGGCGCCCAGGTGCGTGGTCTGCGGATCATGGTGCCCAACACCCCGGGCGGCGGCTACGACATCACCGCCAGGACGGCCGCGAAGGCCATGGAGGACGCGGGCCTCACCCGTAGCGTCGAGGTCTTCAACCTGCCGGGCGCGGGCGGCACGGTCGGCCTCGGCCGGCTGGTCAACGAGGCCGGCAACGAGAAGCTGATCATGTCGATGGGCCTGGGTGTCGTCGGCAGCGTCCACACGAACAACTCGCCGTCGTCGCTGCAGGACACCACGCCGATCGCGCGGCTCATCCAGGAGCCGGACATCGTCGTGGTGGCCAAGGACTCGCCCTACCGGGACATCGCGCAGCTGATCGACGCGTGGAAGGCCGACCCGGGCAAGGTGGCGGTCGGCGGCGGGTCCTCGCCGGGCGGGCCGGACCACCTCGCGCCGATGCTGTTCGCCAAGGCCATCGGGCTCGCGCCGAAGAACGTCAACTACGTGTCCTACGACGGCGGCGGTGAGCTGCTCGCGTCCGTCCTCGGCGGCAAGATCGCGTTCGGCGTCTCCGGCGTCGGGGAGTACCGCGACCAGATCGCCTCCGGCGACCTGCGGGTGCTCGCGGTGACCAGCAAGGACCGGATCGACGGCATCGATGCGCCGACGCTGCGGGAGTCCGATGTGGACGTCGAGTTCACCAACTGGCGCGGGATCGTCGCGCCGCCGGGCATCCCGGCCGGCGACACGGACAAGCTCGTGCGCCTGTTCACCGACCTGCAGGACACGAAGCAGTGGCGCGAGGCGCTGAAGACCAACGGGTGGACGCCCGCGTTCCTGCCCGGCAAGCAGTTCGGCGACTTCCTCGCCGACGAGAACGACCGGGTCGCCTCGGTCCTGTCGGATCTGGGGCTCTAGATGACGACCACGGTCGAGAAGAAGCCAACGTGGAAGGACCGTTCCGAGCTGGGCATCTGCGCGTTGCTGGCGGTGCTCGGTGTGCTGGTGCTGGTCGACGCGCTCCGCATCCCGACCGACCTCGCCCAGCGCGGGCCGGTCGGGCCGAAGGCCGTGCCGGTCCTCGTCGGCGTGCTGCTGCTGGTGACGGCCGCGCTGCTGGCGCGGGACGTCCTGCGGGGCGGCAAGGGCGAGGCCGAGGCCGGCGAGGACATCGACCTGACGGCGCCGAGCGACTGGCGCACGGTCCTGTTGCTGTCGGCGGCGTTCCTGGCCAACGCCGCGCTGATCGGCACCGTCGGGTTCCCGGTCTCCGGTGCGGTCCTGTTCTGGGGCGCGGCGTATGCCCTGGGCAGCAGGAACTTCGTGCGTGACCCGCTGATCGCCGCGGGCATGTCGATCGTCACGTTCGTGCTGTTCAACAACCTGCTCGGCGTGCCGCTGCCGGGTGGCCCGCTGATGGAGGTGTTCTGACGTGGACTCCCTGACCCAGCTCATCGACGGGTTCGGCACCGCGCTGACGCCCCTGCACCTGTTGCTGGCGGCCATCGGCGTGCTGCTCGGGACGTTCATCGGCGTCCTGCCGGGCATCGGCCCGGCGATGGCGGTGGCACTGCTGCTGCCGGTCACCTACGGACTCGACCCGACCGCCGCGCTGATCATGTTCGCCGGCATCTACTACGGCGGCATGTTCGGCGGCTCGACCACGTCGATCCTGCTGAACACGCCGGGTGAGACGGCGGCGGTGGTGACGGCCATCGAGGGCAACCAGATGGCCAAACGCGGCCGGGGCGCGCAGGCACTGGCGGCGGCGGCCATCGGCCACTTCGCCGGCGCGATGATCGGCACGATCGGGATCGTGCTGCTGGCACCGGTGATCGCGTCGCTGGCCGTCGACATCGGCGCCCCGGACTACTTCGCGATCATGGTGCTGGCGTTCATCGCGGTGACGTCGGTGCTCGGCAGGTCGCGGGTGCGCGGGTTCGCGTCGCTGCTCATCGGCCTGACGATCGGGCTCGTCGGGCTCGACCCGCAGAGCGGCCAGTCCAGGCTGACGTTCGGCTCGCTGCAACTGGCCGACGGGATCGACGTCGTGATCGTGGCGGTCGGCCTGTTCGCGGTGGGCGAGTCGCTGTGGATCGCGTCGCGGCTGCGGCACAACCTCGACGAACCGATCCCGGTCGGCCGCCCCTGGCTGTCCCGGTCGGACCTGCGGCGCACGTGGAAGCCGTGGCTGCGCGGCCCGCTGATCGGCTTCCCGTTCGGCGCGATTCCCGCCGGTGGCGCGGAGATCCCGACGTTCCTGTCGTACGTGGCCGAACGCCGGCTGTCGAAGCACAAGGACGAGTGGGGCAAGGGCGCGATCGAGGGCGTGGCCGGCCCGGAGTCGACGGCGTCCGCGTCGGCGTCCGGCACGCTCGTGACGATGCTGTCCCTGGGCCTGCCGACGACAGCGACGGCCGCGGTGATGCTGGCGGCGTTCCAGCAGTACGGGATCCAGCCGGGGCCGCTGCTGTTCGAGCGGGAGCCGGGGCTGGTGTGGGGCCTGATCGCGAGCCTGTTCGTCGGCACGGTGTTGCTGCTGGCGCTGAACCTGCCGCTGGCGCCGGTCTGGGCGAAGCTGCTGAAGGTGCCGAGGCCGTACCTGTACGCGGGGATCCTGTTCTTCGCGTCGGTGGGCGCGTACGCGGTGAGCGGGCAGGTGATGGACCTGATCGTGCTGTACGTGATCGGCGTGCTGGGCTTCGCGATGCGGCGCTACGGCCTGCCGGTCCTGCCGGCGATCATCGGCGTCATCCTCGGCCCGGCGGCGGAGCTGCAGATGCGGCGTGCGCTACAGATCTCGGACGGGTCACTCACCGGGCTGGTGAACACCGCGTTCTCGGTGACGGTGTACGTGATCGTGCTGCTGATCCTGTGCTGGCCGCTGATCCGCCGCTTCACCCGGAAGCCCGAGCCCGCGGAGAAGGAGCCGGTCGGCTGACGCGGGCCCGCGTCGCCTGCGGCCCCCGATCACCAGCCTACGGCAGGGCACCGACAATTCCGGCCGACCGCAAGGGTTTCTCGGGAAGACGCAGGTCGCCTGTGGACAAACGATCGAGTTGTCCACAGGCGACACCACGACAGCCGGGAATCGTCGGCGCCCTCGGTAGGCTGGAGATCGGGGGCCGGCCGCCGTGCCCGGCTAGCTGGGTGGCGCGGTCGAGGTTCTGACCACCAGGCTCGGGCGGACCACCAGCCTGGCCGGGTTCGGTACCTCCCCACGTACCCGCGCGATCAACGCCTCCGCCGCCAGCCGTCCCATCTCGTGTCGGGGCTGGTCGATCGTCGTCAGCCCTATGTGTCGCAAGGCCGCCAGCCACGTGTTGTCGTAACCCACCACCGACACGTCCGCCGGCACCCCCAACCCCAGCTCCGCCAGCGCGGACAGCACGCCCACCGCGTTCAGGTCGTTCGCCGCGATCACGGCCGTGAACGGGGCGTGCAGCGAGCGGATCGCCGCCGCCCCGGCGGACTCCGTGTACTCGCCGCGCACGACCCTCGGTTCCAGGCCGTGCCGCTTCATCGCCAGCCGGTAACCCGTCCGGCGCGGTGTGGACTGCGAGCCGGAGCCGCCGTCGATGTGCACGATCTCTCGGTGTCCCAACGAGACCAGGTGGTCCACGGCCAGCGCCGAGCCGGTCCTGCCGTCGTCGTTCACCGTGTCCACGGTGGACAGGCGGGTCGACCGGGAGACCAGGACCACCGGGCCCTCGCCGGCCGACTTCTCGATCGACGAGGACGGCAGCACCGGGCCCAGCAGCGCGATCCCCGCCGGGCGGAACGACGCCAATGACGCGAGCGCCTGGTGTTCCCGGACGGGACTGCGACCACCGGTGTTGATCACCAGCTCGAAACCGGCCTCCCTGGCGTACAGGTCCAGCCCGTCGACCACCTCGGCCCAGAACGGGTTGTGCAGGTCCGACACCATCACGCCGAGCACGTGCGAGGTCCGCGACGCCAGTGAACGCGCCATGGCGTGCGGCGAGTAACCCAGCTCGGCCGCCGCCGCCAGTACGGCCGCGCGCCGTGCCGCGCTCACCTTCGGCGAGCCGCGCATCACCAGCGACACCAGTGCCCGGGACACGCCCGCCCGCGCCGCGACGTCTTCCATCGTGGGGCGGGCCACCGGGCTCCCCTCCTTGACACGAGTGTGACGGCGATAACAGGATAGGCGGATTAGAGCGCTCCAACGCAAGGAGTCGTATGCGTATCGGTGTCGCTGGGGTCGGCCGCATCGGCACGATGCACGCGGCCAACCTGAACGCGTTGCCGCAGGTGGACGAGGTTCTCCTCTACGACCCGGTGCCCGGTCGCGCCGAGCTGGCGGCCACCGAGCCCGCCACCCGCGCCGTGCCGGAGCTCGACGACCTGCTCAAGGAGAGCGACGGCGTCCTCGTCGCCACCCCCACCGACACGCACCCAACCCTCGTCCGCGCCTGCCTGGCCGCCGGCACGCCCGTGCTCTGCGAGAAGCCCATCGCGGCGCACGTCGACGCCATGACCGAGCTGATCGAGGAGGTCGAAGCGGCGACCGTCCCCGTCCTCGTGGGGTTCCAGCGGCGCTTCGACCCCGCCATGGTCGACCTGCGCCGCCGCATCACCAGCGGTGAGCTGGGTGCGGTCTACCACGTCCGCGCCACCGGCTTCGACGCCAACCCGCCGGACTTCGCCTACCTGCCGACCTCGGGCGGCATCTTCCGCGACCTGCTCATCCACGACCTCGACGCCGTTCCGTGGCTGGTGAACGAGCCGGTGGTGGAGGTGTACGCGTCGGGGTCCGTGCAGGTCAACGAGGCCTTCGCGCGGGCCGACGACGTCGACAACGCCGTGGTGCTGCTTAAGTTCGCCGGCGGCGCGCACGCGGTCCTGTCCGGCGGCCGCCACGATCCGCTCGGCTACGACCACCGCATCGAGGTGCTGGCTGCCCGCGACTCCGTGGCCATCGGCCTCGACCCGCGTACCCCGCTCAACGCCGAGAGCCACAACCACGACGCCTACCCCGGCTTCCCGGACCGGTTCCGCCACGCCTACCGCAACGAGATGGTGGTCTTCACCGAGGTGGTCGCCGGCCGCGCGGAGAACCCCTCGCCCGCCCGTGACAGTCTTGTCAGCCTGCGTCTTGCCGAGGCCTGTGAACGGTCCCGCCGAACGGGCCGACCCGTGCGGAGTGAGCTATGACCAAGCTCGCCGCCGCGCCCATCACCTGGGGTGTCTGCGAAGTGCCCGGCTGGGGACGCGTCCTGCCACCCACGACCGTCCTCGGCGAGATGGCCGCACTCGGTCTCACGGCGACGGAGCTCGGCCCACCGGGCTACCTGCCGACCGAGGCGACCGAGCTGCGTGAGCTGCTCGCCAACTACGATCTCGGCCTGGTGGGCGGCTTCTACGCGACCCCCCTCCACCGGACGTCCACAGTGGACTCGGTGGACCCGGTGGCCGCTCTGCTGGCGGAAGCCGGCGGTGAGGTGCTCGTGCTCGCCGCCGCGACCGGACTCGACGGCTACGACGAGCGCCCCGCCCTGTCCGACCGGGAATGGGGCACGCTCGTCGAGAACGCCGGCCGCGTCGCCGCCCGCGCGGCCGCCGCGGGACTGAGGACCGTGCTGCACCCGCACGTCGGCACGCACGTCGAGACCAGGGCCGAGGTCGAGCGGTTCGTGCACGACTCCGACCTGCCGCTGTGCGTCGACACCGGACACCTGCTGATCGGCGGCACCGACCCCGTCGACCTGGTGCGCCGCCACCCGCACCGGGTCGGGCACGTGCACCTCAAGGACGTCCGGCGGGACCTCGCCGAGCAGGTCCGGCGGGGCGACCGCACCTACACCGACGCCGTCGCGCAGGGCATCTACACCCCGCTCGGCGCCGGCGACGTCGACCTCGACACATTGCTGAACCTGTTGCGGGACAACGACTACGACGGCTGGTACGTGCTCGAGCAGGACACCACCCTCGGTTCGGGCCCCACGGCGGACGGGACACCACGCCAGCACACCCGGCAGAGCCTTGACCACCTCGACAGACTCTGGGCAGGGAGCGCGGTGAAGGAGACCTCGCCGGACTGACCGGCCCCTTCACGGACAGCGACCCATTGGACAGAGACAGGAGAAGAGAGACAACGATGTCGAAGACCTCCGTCCGGCCGTGGCGGGTGTTGTCGGCGGTGGCCGCCGCCCTCGCGCTCGCCGCGTGTACCGGGCCGTCAGCGGAGACCGGACCCGAACCGGGTGCGGCGCCGCAGGGCGTCGACACCTCGGCGCCGCTGGACTTCGCGGTGATCACCCACGGCAGCGGGGGTGACGCCTTCTGGAGCGTGGTGAAGAACGGTGCCGAGGACGCCGGCCGCGACCTCGGTGTCAAGGTCACCTACAACGGCGACGGCAAACCCGACGCGCAGGCCAAGCTCATCGACAACGCCGTCGCGCAGGGCAAGACCGGGCTCGTCGTCTCCATGGCCAACCCGGACGCGCTGAAGGACTCCATCGAGGCCGCCGTGCGTGCCGGCATCCCGGTCATCACGATCAACTCCGGCGCCGACGAGAGCAAGGAGTTCGGCGCGATCGCCCACGTCGGCCAGGACGAGACGGTGGCCGGCAAGGCCGCGGGCGAGCGGCTGAAGAACGAGGGCAAGAAGAACATCCTCTGCGTGATCCACGAGGCCGCCAACTCCGGTCTCAACGACCGCTGCCAGGGCGCCAAGGACGGCTTCGGCGGCAAGGTCACCAACCTGCAGGTCGACATCAACAACCCCACCGACACCGAGTCCCGCATGCGTGGCGCGCTGCAGACCGACCCGACCATCGACGGCGTGCTGACGCTGAACTCGCAGGTCGCCGACCTCGCGGTGTCGGCGGCGGCGAGCGCGGGCGTCAAGGCCGCGATCGCCACGTTCGACCTCAACACCGACGTGGTGAACTCGATCAAGGCCGGCAAGATCCTCTTCGCCGTTGACCAGCAGCAGTACGAGCAGGGCTACCTGCCGATCGTGATGCTGAAGCTGTACCGGGACAACGGCAACACGCTCGGCGGCGGACTGCCCGTGTTCACCGGGCCGGGCTTCGTCGACAAGTCCAACGCGGACCAGGTCGGGAAGTACACCGTGCGAGGGACCAGGTGAGCCGGATGACGACCGTAGACGTTTCGACCGACGAGCGGCTGGCGCGGAACTCGCTGGTGACCCGGCTGGTGGTGCGGCCGGAGATCGGCGCCCTGCTCGGCGCGATCGTGGTGTTCCTGTTCTTCTCGATCGTGACCGACAAGTTCCTGACCATGGGCGGCATCGCGACCTGGCTGGACGACTCCGCGACGCTCGGCATCATGGCCGTCGCGGTCGCGCTGCTGATGATCGGCGGCGAGTTCGACCTGTCCGCCGGCGTGATGACCGGGTCGACCGCGCTCGTGACGGCCATGCTGGCCACCAAGGCCGGCGTGAACATCTGGCTCGCGATCCTGATCTCGCTGGTCTTCGCGCTCGGGGTCGGTGCGCTGAACGGCCTGCTGGTGGTACGGACCGGGCTGCCGAGCTTCATCGTCACGCTCGGCACGTTCCTCGCGCTGCAGGGCCTGAACCTGGGCATCACCCGCCTGGTCACGAACTCCGTGCAGGTGTCCGGCATGCGCCGCGCGGGCGGCTACGAGTCCAGCGGGTTCGTGTTCGCGTCCTGGTTCAACATCGGCGACACGGCGTTCCGCATCTCGATCATCTGGTGGATCGCGTTCGCCGCGCTGGCAGCCTGGGTGCTGCTGCGGACGAAGTTCGGGAACTGGATCTTCGCGGTCGGCGGCGCGGCACCGAGCGCGCGGGCGGTCGGGGTGCCGGTGGCCCGCACGAAGATCCTGCTGTTCATGACGACCGCCGCCGCCGGGTGGCTGGTCGGCACGATCAACATCCTGCGCTACACGACCGCGCAGGCCAACGAGGGCATCGGCCTCGAGTTCCAGTACATCATCGCGGCCGTGATCGGCGGCTGCCTGCTGACCGGCGGTTTCGGCTCGGCGGTCGGCGCCGCGATCGGCGCGCTGATCTTCGGCATGGCCCGGCAGGGCATCGTGTTCGCGAACTGGAACTCCGACTGGTTCATGCTCTTCCTCGGCATCATGCTGCTCGGCGCGGTGCTCGTGAACAACACCTTCCGGCGGCGAGCGGAGAGGGTACGGCGATGACTGAGGGTTCGGGACGGCCGGCGCTGATCGAGGTCGAGAACATCGGCAAGAGCTACGGCAGCGTGATCGCGCTGCGGGACGTGTCGACGGTCGTCAACGCGGGCGAGGTGACCTGCGTGCTCGGCGACAACGGGGCCGGCAAGTCCACGCTCATCAAGATCCTCTCCGGCGTGCACCGGCACGACTCCGGCCGGTTCCTCGTCAACGGCGAGCCGACGACGTTCGCCTCGCCACGGGACGCGCTGGACGCGGGCATCGCGACCGTGCACCAGGACCTGGCGGTGGTGCCACTGATGAGCGTGTGGCGGAACTTCTTCCTCGGCTCGGAGCCGACCACCGGGTTCGGGCCGTTCCAGCGGCTCGACCGGCGCGCCGGCAGGCGGATCGCCCGGGAGTCGCTTGCCGAGATGGGCATCGACCTGCGGGACGTCGAGCAGCCGGTCGGCACGCTCTCCGGCGGAGAGCGGCAGTGCGTGGCCATCGCGCGGGCCATCCACTTCGGCGCGAAGGTGCTCATCCTCGACGAGCCGACCGCGGCACTCGGCGTGAAGCAGTCGGGCGTGGTGCTGCGGTACGTCGCGCAGGCGGCCGGCCGTGGGCTGGGCGTCGTGCTGATCACGCACAACCCGCGGCACGCCTACCCGGTCGGCAGCCGGTTCCTGGTGCTCAAGCGGGGGCAGAGCCTCGGCTCGTACGAGAAGTCCGAGATCTCCATCGAGGACCTGACCCAGCAGATGGCCGGCGGGGCCGAGCTGGAGGCGCTGGAGCACGAACTTCGGGAGGTCGCCGGATAGTGCCAGTCACTTGGATCTTTGCGCGGAAGCCCGCACCTGACCAGCAGATACCTCAGGGGAACGTGACGGCGCTCAGCCACGATCCGCCTCCGTACCGGCACCTGCGTCGGGGCGCAACCACACACAGGAAATCCGGGGAGGCGGGCTAGTGCGGCTCACGACGGCACAGGCTCTCGTCCGGTGGCTGGCGGCGCAGCGGACCGAGCTGATGGACGGCGGCGAGGCGCCGCTCTTCGGCGGCGTCTTCGCGATCTTCGGGCACGGGAACGTGCTCGGCCTCGGCACGGCGCTGGCCGAGTCCGGCCTGCCGGTGTGGCGTGGGCAGAACGAGCAGGGCATGGCGCTCGCGGCGGTCGGCTACGCGAAGGCCACGCACCGGCGGCAGGTCGGCGTGGCCACGTCGTCGATCGGGCCGGGCGCGCTGAACATGGTCACCGCGGCCGGGGTCGCGCACGCCAACCGGTTGCCCCTGCTGCTCCTGCCGGGCGACACGTTCGTCAACAGAGCGCCGGACCCCGTGCTGCAACAGGTGGAGCACTTCGGCGACGGCACCGCGACCGTCAACGACGCGTTCCGGGCCGTCAGCCGCTACTTCGACCGGATCACCCGGCCGGAGCAGCTGCTGGCGGCGTTGCCGCAGGTCGCTCGGGTCCTCACCGACCCGGCCGACTGTGGTCCGGTGACGCTCGCGCTGCCGCAGGACGTGCAGGCGGAGGCGTTCGACTTCCCGGTGTCGCTGTTCGAGCCGGTGGTGCATCGGCCGCCGCGGCCCCGGCCGGACGCCGGGGTCCTGGCGCATGCCGCCGACCTGCTCCAGGCCAGCCGGCGGCCACTGCTCGTGCTGGGCGGTGGCGTCCGGTACTCGGGGGCGGTCGAGGAGGCGGTGGCGTTCGCCGAGCGGCACGGCGTGCCGCTCACGGAGACCACCGCGGGCCGCACGCTCGTGCGGCACGACCACCCACTCCACGCCGGCCCGCTCGGCATCACCGGCTCCTCCTCGGCGAACGCCCTCGCGGCGGACGCCGACCTCGTCCTCGCGGTCGGCACCCGGCTGCAGGACTTCACGACCGCGTCCTGGTCGGTGTTCGCGCCGGGCGTGCGGCTGGTCAGCGTCAACACGGCCCGGTTCGACGCGGTCAAGCACGGCGCGCTCGCGGTGGTCGGCGACGCGCGGGAGACGCTGCGTGAGCTGTCGTTCGACGAGTGGCCGGTGGACCCGGCCTGGACGCGGCGGGCGGCGGTGGAGCGGGGACGCTGGGACGACTACATCGACGGACTGCGTGCGCCCGCGGCCGGGCTGCCCACGTATGCGCAGGTCGTCGGCGTCGTCAACGACGCGGCCGAGCCGGGTGACTACGTGATGACCGCGTCCGGCGGGCTGCCGGGCGAGCTGATCGGCGGCTGGCGGGCACTGCCGGACGGTCCGGGCATGGACGTCGAGTACGGCTTCTCGTGCATGGGCTACGAACTGGCCGGCGCCTGGGGCGCCGCGATGGGCCGGCCGGACGGCGTGGTGACGACGATGCTCGGCGACGGCTCGTACCTGATGCTGAACTCGGAGCTGTACTCGGCCGCGTTCGCGGGGCACGGGTTCGTGGCCGTGGTCTGCGACAACGACGGCTACGCGGTGATCGACCGGTTGCAACGCGGCAACGGCGGGTCGGCGTTCAACAACATGTACGCCGACTGCCGCTCACCGCTTCCGCAGCCCCCCAGAGTGGACTTCGCGGCACACGCCACAGCACTGGGCTGCGCCGTGCTCACGGTCGACGAGCTCGGCGGCCTCGCGGCCGCCTACGCGCGGGCCCGCACGTTCGCGCGAGCCGGTCGGCCCGCGGTCGTGGTGATCCGCACGCATCCTTCGTCATGGACGGATGCCGATGCCTGGTGGGAGGTGGGCGTGCCCGAGGTCTCGACCAGGGCCGAGATCGCGGACGCACGCGCGGCGCAGGACAAGGCCAAGGCTGGCCAGGTCCGTTACATCACGCATCCCTGAGGCCACACGCACTTGAAGGGCACCCACCGGGTGCCCTTCAAGTATCAGCGACGGTAATCGTCGTCGTCATAAGCGTCGTCGTCGAAGGCCTCGTCGCCGTTGCCGCCCTCAGAGGACTTGCCGCCGGACAGCTCTCGCTGCAGCGCCTCGAAGTCCGTCTGCTGAGTGCTGTATTTGAGCTCTCGGGCTACCTTGGTCTGCTTAGCCTTTGCCCGGCCGCGCCCCATGGCTCGACCCCCTCGCACAAGTGCGGGGCGGCCGGGGAAACGGCGGCCCCGCTGATCTCGACAACTGGTTCCTGTTAACTACCGTACCGTGCCGAGGGGGTTCAGCGCGAAGGGGCACGGCGTTCGAGTGCCGACTGATCGCGTTCGGCCGAACCGTGAAACCATGCGCACGTGCCTCGACCGTTCGTCGCCTACCTGAGGGTGTACGAACCGTTGTCCTCATTCGACTCGGACGTGGCCGACCGCGTCCGAGAATCGGTACAAAAACCCCAAATCGACTACTCCACGGTAGCTGACCGGGAGCGGGACCTGTGGTTCAGATCACAGCTGTCTCGGCCGCCGGCCCTGCTGCCCGGCGAGTTGACGAACGGCTCGCCGTCGCCGCGGGCCCTCCGGGACGTGCTGGTGCTGTCCCCTTCGTCGGTCCCGGGGCTGGCCGGCTCGGAGCCGCTGGTGTGCCCGCTCGACGTCCGGGCCCGCGCGGCGGCGGCACTGGTGGGCTTCCTGGCGACGTCCCAGGAGGTGCTGCGGGAGGCCGCGCTGACCGTTCCCGCGGACACCGTGCGGGAGAAGGCGACGCGGGTGCTGGCCGAGCTGCCCAGCGGTGCCGTCCACGTCGTGTCGACCACCTGGACCGTGCCGCTGCCGTGGTTCACGCTGGTGGATCCCGAGCGGCGGCACCTGGTCCTGGCCACGCGGGACGACCCGCGGCGGCGGGTGTGCTGGCGGGTGGCCATCTCCGACGCCCGCGAGCGGGTGGGGAAGGCGCACGAGCTGGCCGAGCGGGTGATGGGCGACCAGGGCCCGACGAAGGTCCTGCAGGACACGGGCCGCTGGCTGGAGCACTTCCACGAGTCCTCGGCCGTGGAGCTGGACTACGGCGGCCTCGTCCAGCTGATGACCGACGAGCAGCTGCAGGAGGACACCTCGGCGGCGGACGTCAACGCCATCGTCGACGCGCTCGAACGCGAGGACGTCGAGGAGATCGCCGGCCGCTTCGAGCGACTCCGCGACTTCTGGGGCGACCTCGCGGTGCGGGAGCGGTTCAACTAGTGTCCCGCGCCGGAAATGCGGTGATCAAGTCGGTGGATCCAGGTTTCTGCTGGCAAGACGCCGGTTCGCCCTCGTACTGGGTCGTACTTGGGCGAACCGGCAACGCCGCCAGCGGGAAGCTGGGCCGCCGAATTAGTTGCCT
>NZ_DASQCC010000281.1:0-3686 GCF_035634895.1 Actinophytocola sp.
CACGGCACGGCATTCGCGCCACGCCATGGCCATCCACCCCGGGTGGTTCGACCGGTCGCCGTGCGGCACCGGCACGAGCGCGCGCATGGCGCAGCTTTTCACCCGCGGCGAGCTGCCGCTGCACACCGACTTCCGCAACGAGTCCTTCATCGGCACGCACTTCGTCGGCCGGCTGGTGTCGGAGACGACCGTGGGCGACGTGCCCGCGGTGGTGCCGACGATCACCGGCCGGGCCTGGATCACC
Organism: Actinophytocola sp.; assembly: GCF_035634895.1. Classification (GTDB taxonomy): domain Bacteria; phylum Actinomycetota; class Actinomycetes; order Mycobacteriales; family Pseudonocardiaceae; genus Actinophytocola. The sequence goes on from NZ_DASQCC010000281.1 coordinate 245, forward strand.
GGCACGGCACAGTACTTCCTCGACCCGGAGGACCCGTTCCCGGAGGGATTCGAGCTGTGATCCCGCTCCCGGACGCGCGGACGGCGGTCGAGGCACTCCGCACGGCCCTGCGCGACGGGCTCGACCCGGAGGCCGACTGGGCCCGCTCGCGCGTGCCGATGAAGCACGGCGAGCTGCGGCTGATGCCGGCGGAGTGGGGCCGGTACGCCGGGATGAAGGTGGTGTCCGTGGCGCCGGACAACCCGGCGCGCGGGCTGCCGCGGGTCCAGGGCACGTACCTGTTGCTGGACGCGGAGACACTGGGCCCACTGGCCGTGCTGGACGGCGCGGAGCTGACGACACTGCGGACGGCGGCGGTGTCGGCGCTGGCGGTCGACGCGCTCGCGGTCGCCGACGCGGCTCGGCTGGTGGTCTTCGGCACCGGACCGCAGGCGCGGAGTCACATCACCGCTGTCCGCGCTGTCCGGCCCCTGACGGAGGTCACCGTCGTCGGCCGGACGCCGGACCGCGCGCTGGCGTTCGTGTCCACTGTGGACGATGTGCGGGTGGGGGCGCCGTCGGACGTGGCCCGCGCGGACGTGGTCGTGTGCGCGACCACGTCCCGTGAGCCGTTGTTCGACGGTGGGTTGCTGCCGTCACGGGTGACCGTCGTCGCGGTGGGCTCGCACGAACACTCGGCCGCGGAGGTCGACTTCGCCACGGTGTGCGGGTCGACGGTGGTCGTGGAGGCACGGTCGGCGGCGTTGCGTGAGGCCGGTGACATCACGCAGCCGGTGGCGGCGGGTGCGTTCGATCCGTCCACGCTGGTCGAACTGGTGGGTCTGGTCCGCGGCTCGGTGCGCGTCGACCCCGACCGGCCCCGGCTGTTCAAGAGCGTCGGTATGGGGTGGGAGGATCTGGTGATCGCGGCCAGTGGTTGGGAGAGAAGGTCATGACGGGGGAGTTGACGCTGCCGGCGCTCGGGGCGCGGCGGAACCTGCGCGAGGAGATCACCCGGACGTTGCGTGCCGCGGTGATCTCGGGGGAGCTGCGGCCCGGCGTGGTGTACTCGGCACCCAACCTGGCGGGGCAGTTCGGGGTCTCGGCGACGCCGGTGCGTGAGGCGATGCTGGATCTGGCCAACGAGGACCTCGTGGAGATCGTGCGGAACAAGGGTTTTCGGGTCACCGAGCTGTCCGAGAAGGATCTGGACGAGCTGAGTGAGCTGCGGGCGCTGATCGAGGTGCCGACCGTCCGGCGCATCGCCTCGGCCGGCGTGCCGGAGTCCGCGCTGGACGAGCTGCGGGGACTGGCGGCTGAGATCGAGGCGGCCGCCGCCCGGGGCGATCTCATCGCGCACGTGACCGCGGACATGGAGTTTCACCTGACGCTGCTGTCGTTGGCCGGCAACCGGCATCTGGTGGAGACGGTCCGGTCGCTGCGGGCCCGGTCGCGGATCTACGGGCTGCGGTCCCTCGCGGACCGCGGTGCCCTTGTTCCGTCGGCGCACGAGCATGCCGAGCTGCTGGACCTCCTGGCCGCCGGGTCCGTGGACGCGGCCGAGGAGCTGATGCGTGCGCATACCGGGCACGTGCGAGGTATCTGGGCCGAGTCCTGATGGCGAGAACCGAGTGTGAGGTCTAATGAGTCTGTCCATCATCAACGCCGCCGTCTTCGACGGTGAGTCGGCCGACCTGCTCGACGGGCCGGTGCACGTCTCCGACGGTCGGGTCGTCGCCATCGGCGGTTCCTTTGCCGCCGAACAGGTCCTGGACGCCCGCGGTGGCACCGTCCTGCCCGGACTGATCGACGCGCACTGTCATGCCTATGGCATTTCCCTTGACATGATGGATATCGGCGGCCGGTCACTGAGCTACGTCGCGCTTGCCGGCGCCCGCCGGCTTGCCCGGGTGCTGCGGCGTGGGTTCACCACCGTCCGGGATGTGGCCGGTGGGGACGCCGGGTTCGGTCTCGCGATCGGCGAGGGGCTCATTCCCGCGCCCCGCTACCTCTACACGGGCGCCGCGCTCAGCCAGACCGGCGGGCATGGCGATCCGCGCGGGGTGGACATGGACGTCTGCGGGTGCGCCGACCACATGACCGAGGTCGTCGACGGGGTCGACGCCGTCCGGAAGGCGGTCCGCGACCGCTTCCGCCGCGGTGCGCACGCCATCAAGATCATGACCTCGGGTGGCGTCATGTCGCTCTCCGACCCGATCCGTATCCCCCAGTACTCGGCCGAGGAGGTCCGGGTGGCCACCGACGAGGCCGCGCGGCGCGGCAGCTACGTCGCCGCGCATGCCTACTCGGCGGAGGCGATCCGGCACTCGGTGTCGAACGGGGTGCGGTCCATCGAGCACGGGAACCTCATGGATGCCGAGACCGCCGCGCTCATGGCCGAGCACGGAGCGTTCCTCGTGCCCACGCTCGCCACCTACGACGCGATGTCGCGCCGTGGCAAGGAGGTTGGGCTCTCGCCCGTGTCGGCCGCCAAGAACCTCGAGGTGCTCGACGCCGGTGCCTCGGCGGTGCGGCTCGCCAGGGCCGCCGGCGTCCGCGTCGGGTTCGGCACCGATCTGATGGGTGAGCTGGAGGACGAGCAGCTCAACGGGCTTCGCCTCCAGGTCGAGGTCGACGGGCCGCTCGACGCCCTTCGTGCCGCCACCTCGGTCAACGCCGACCTGCTCGGGCGGCCGGACCTCGGGCGGGTTCAGGTCGGGAGCGTCGCCGACCTGGTGATCCTGCCCGGCGACCCGTTCGCCACCCCGTCCCTCCTCTGGGGTGACGAACGCACCGTCGTCCAGGCGGGTGTGCCCGTGTCCTGATTGCTCTGTCCACGGATTGTGGACGGTTTGTTAACCGGCTCTGCCACCGTGTGCCTCACGTTCGGGGCGGGAAGCAACGGGGGGAGGGCAGTTCAGCGTGTCCACATTCGGAGTACGGGAGTCAGACGACCGCGACCGGTTCAGACCAGACCTTGCCCATCTTCTCGAACTCGCGCCGGGTGGCGTTCAGGATGTGCCGGCGGGTGATGTCGTCCTTGTCGACCGCGGCCAGGAACGCGGCGTTCAGGGCGATGTTCTTGATGTTGCCGCCGGAGAGCGCGAACCGCTCGGCCAGCTCGGCGAAGTCCACGTCGGCGCCCACCGGCGCACCGGCCGGGAACACCGCTCGCCAGATGCGCCCGCGGCTGTCCGCCTCGGGGAACGGGAACTCGACGACGAACCGCAGCCGCCGGGTGAACGCCTCGTCCAGGTTCTGCCGCAGGTTGCTGGCCAGGATGACCACGCCGTCGTAGGAGTCCATCTTCTGCAGCAGGTAGCTCGTCTCGATGTTGGCGTACCGGTCGTGCGCGTCGCTCACCTCGGTGCGCTTGCCGAACAACGCGTCCGCCTCGTCGAAGAACAGGATCGCGTTGCTGGTGGCCGCCTCGTCGAAGATGCGCGCCAGGTTCTTCTCCGTC
>NZ_DASQCC010000282.1:0-111072 GCF_035634895.1 Actinophytocola sp.
GAACGGCGACGTGTCGCGCTCCCCCTCGCACCCGACGCGCGAACCGGACTCCGATAAGCCGGCAACCGCCGACACCGACACCACGTCCGACCCCGACGGCCCAGCCACCGACGACGGCCCACCCACCGACGACCAGCCGGACAACAACTCACCCGCCCCCAACACCGAGGTGGACTCCGACACCCGGCCGGACTCCGAGCCCACGCCTGGCACCGATCCCAACCCGGACACCGATCCCAACCCGGACACCGACTCCACGCCTGACTCCGAACACAAGCCCGAGCCGATCCACGGTGAGGAGTCGGACGGGCCTGCTCCGGACGACACGCCCGACGACAGCTCCCCGGACGACAGCACCGCCGACGACACAGACTCCGGCGACGACACCGACGGGCCGCCTGCCAGTACGGCGCCCACCGGACCGCGGGTCGACGAGAACGGTGTGCCGCTCAACTTCCTCGGCAACCACCAGGGCGAGCACCCCTTCGCCGACATGGGCGACTACATCCCCATGAACGGGGACCGCGCCAACGGGATGGGCAGCTACGACCAGCGTGTCGCCCCCCTCATCGCCGATCACAACCCCTGGGGTGTGCACGGCACCCGCGACGAGTTCAACGCCAACCACCGGCCCGACGGCACCTACCGGACCAACAGGTGGCCGCTCTACGACGGTGCGGTCCACGGCTCGGAGCGGGACGTCACCATTCCGGAAGGCACAGTCCTCGACCGGTTCGGGGGTGAGAACGGTCGGTTCCTCTCCCCGATGGACACCGACGGCACGCCCTACCACTACCGCGAGCGGGCGATCTTCCCGGACAACGCCGAGGTCGGGTACCACGTCTACGTCGTCGCCGACCCCGACGGGTTGCGGGGGACCCTCGCCGACGTCGCGCCGGCACTCGGGCAGCCCGGCGGCGGACGGCAGTTCACCCTCCCCGACGACGTCAACGTTCAGCGCCTGCTCGACGAGGGTGTCATCCGCGAGGTCCATGTCCCGCCGGACGACGGCCGCGTGCTCTCGGAGTCCTTCGGGGCGGAGCAGCCCGACGGCACCCGGGACACCGGCACCGTCAGCGTCGACGACGCCCGCGACACCAACCACCCGAGCGACACCGACCACCCGAGCGACCCCAACCACCCGAGCGACACAGGCGACACCGACAGCACCGAGCACCAAGACCGGCCGGACGACACCGACCAGAGCACACCGCCGGACGGCGACGCGACGCCGCCCCTGCCGGAACACCTCCAGCAGGTCGCGGACGAGAGTTCCTTCCGCACCCCGGCCGGCGCGGCGCTCTACGACGCGTCCGACGTACGCACCCGCGACGCCGCCGCGGCCGTGCGGCCCATCGACGGACACTTCGTCCTGGACGTCCACAGCGACGGCCAGCACGCCTACGTCAACGGCCAGCAGCTGACCGGCAGCGACCTCGCCCACCTGGCCCGCGACCTCGGCTGGAACGGCACCGACCCGATCATCCTCAACGGCTGTGAGGCCGGCCGGCACGACACGGGGCTGGCCGCCGACCTGGCGAGGGAGTCCGGCGCCCGAGTCATCGCCCCGACGGAGCGGTCGTGGTCCGGCCAGCAGAACACCACCCCGTACTCGGCCAGCGCCGACCACGTCGACGCCCAGGGCCGGGCCCGCCCGACCCATCCGCCGGACGGCGGCTGGCGGGAGTTCGACTCCGAAGGCAACGTCCGCGACACCGGCCACAACGGGCTCCCGGTCGACACCCGGCCAGCCACGCCAACCGACGGCAGGCCAGCCGACAGCACATCAAACGACAGCACACCGACGGACAGCACACCAGGCGACGGCACACCAACCGACAACACAGCGGCCGACGGGACACCAGGCGACGGGCCACCGACCGACGGCACACCGGGCGACCCGGGAGACGGTCCGCCGCCGGACCACGGTCAGCCCCTGCCGTTCGGCGACGACGTCGACCGCGGCCGGATCCAGTCGCAGTTCATCCCGCCGCGGGTCGACAACGCGGACGACCCGGTCACGATCGACGTCGACGACGCCGCGGCCGGCGGCGCGGACCCGAACGACCCGCACCGCCCACTGCACGACGGCGAGCGGCTGATCGGACGGGACGGGCTCCAGCCCAACACGGCCTACCACGTCCCCGGCCGCGGCACCTACTACACCAACGACGCCGGCGTGATCAGCCACGCGGACCTCGCGGTGAGCAACCGCACGGAGGGGATCCACGAGGCCGGCGCGAACGTCAACCCGGACGCGTCCTACCCGCGGCCCAACACCACCTACCGGGTGGACGTGGACGGCGCCGAGCACGTCTACACCACCGACGACACCGGGCTGCCGCCGCGCTACCAGGCGTGGGACACACCGCGGCACGACCAGACCGTCACGTTCCCGTCGAACGACCCGAGCCTGCCGGCGGACCACCCGCTGCGGCAGCCGCTCCACCAGCCGGCACGCGGCATCGGCGAGGCGCTCAGCTCCCGCACCGGCTACCCGCCCTACACCGAGATCGTGCACACCACCCCGCAGGGGACGACCAGGCTCTACACCGGTCCCCCCGGCCCGGACGGCACCGCGCGGGTCGTGGCGATCGACACCTGGTCGAGCCAGAGCGCGAGCGGCTCGTCCCGGGTCCGGGTGGGCGAGCTCAACCCGGAGCTGAACAACTTCCCGCCGAACACGGTCACCCGGATCAACGGCGAGGACGTGTACCGCACCAACGACCACGGCGTGACCACCGAGGCCTCCGACGAGCGCGACTACTCCCAGACCTCGCCGCGCAGTGGCGAGGCACAGAAGCTGGTCAAGGCGGCGGGTGGCTCGACCGGCGTCGACGGCGGGCACTTCCGGCCGACCCAGGGCGGTGGCCACGTCGACGCGCGCAACCAGTTCCCGCAGATGAGCAGCGAGAACCGATCGCTGGGCGGGCCGGCCGACCAGATCTGGTGGGGCCAGGACATGGCCGCCGCACGGGAGCAGAACACGCACGGCACCGACCACCTGTGGCACGACACCGAGACGGAGGGGTCCACCCCCGGCGCGCCGGCCCGTCCGCAGCAGGTGCACGAGCGGTTCGTCATGCGGGACAGCCATGGCAGGATCAGGATCCACTTCCGGCGCTATGACAACTAGCAGGAGATCAGGAGAACATGTCTCAGCCGTGGGACCAGCAGGCCCGGCAACAGCGGTACGACGAGCTGCTCCAGCTGATCGGGGGCGGCCTGATCGGCGTCGCGCCGCAGGGTTGGCGCCGGGTCGACCTGATCGCGCGGATCGCGGAGGGCGTGCAGGACTTCGGCCTGACGGTGATCATGAACGACCTGTCCTACGCGGAGGTCGGGCCGCCCGCCCAGTCCGCGCAGGCGTTCCTGGAGCTGCGCAGGCTGATGTACGACCAGGAGCGCGGCGCCTGGTTCTCGGCCCGGTACATGATGAACCCGCCCGGCGAGTTCCAGATCTTCTACAACTACGACTTCGACCCGCAGTGGGAGCCGCCGATCCCGCCCGCGTTGTTCAAGCGTGACATCGAGACCTATCCCCGGCCCGCGGACAAGGTGCCCGACTGGCTCCGCCGGGCGGTCGAACAGGCCGGCATACCCGCGTGACGCGCATACCTGGTAGGAGGACTCCCCTTTCATGACCCGCCCAGCACCGCTCGGTTTCGAGGAGCAGCGCGAACTGCAGCGGAAGATCGCCGACCTGCTGGCGCTGCGCGCGCCGTCCGATCGCGACCAGATCCGGGTCGTGTACCGCGGCTGCGGCAACAACGAGGAGATCATCGGGCAGATCATCGGCATCGACGGCCAGCTCCGGGACTGGGAGGCGCCGCGCGAGCTCGGCGAGTTCTACCGGCGGCTGCGGGCCGGCATGTACCGGGAGGGCGCCGGCACCTGGTCAGCGGCCAGCACGGTGGTCGAGTGGCCGATCCGGCTGTCGATCAACTACCTGTTCCCCGAGGACCCACGCTGGCGGCAGCCGCCGTCCCGGTACGACGTGCTCGACGAGCTGGAGATGTACCCGCGGGCGCCGTCGAGCGTCCCGGACTGGATGAAGACCATCCTGCCGAACGCGGAGCGGGTCGCGGAGGTGGCCGGCCGGTTCCGCCAGGCCCGCATCTTCGACCACCGCGAGCCGAACGGCCGGCCGGTGGTGAACCGGCCGCCGGTGCCGGAGAGCGACCTGGCCGGGGTGCTGAACTACCTGAACACCGCCCACGTGATCATGGGCGGCCGCGGCTTCGACGTGGACCTGTTCGACCCGAACGGCGCGCGGGACACCCCCGCCGCGTTCCACACGGACGGGACGTGGATCTGGCCGGCGGCGATTCCGCACTACCTGGCCAAGCACGGCGTGCCGCCGGAGGCGGACCTGGTCGAGCACATCCGTGCGAACGGGTTCACGCCGCCGCAACTGGAGCGGGAGCCCAAGGACGCCGCGTACATCGCGCTCACGGGCGAGCTTCCGGCGCCACCACAACCGGACGCCCAGCCGCCGGCAGCCCAGCCGGAGCCGGCCCAGCAGCCGGCAGCGCAACCCGAGCCGGCCCAGCCGCCGGCCGCGGAGCCACCGGGCCGGCAGGACCAGCCGCAGGTCACGCCGCCGGGCGAGGCCGAGCTGTCCGACCGCGACCGTCGCGTCCTCGCGATCATCGACCGGCGGGCGAGCGAGGCGGGCGCGCTGCCCGAGGCGTACCGGATCCTGGGCTCGGCGGAAGGCGCCGTGTGCCTGGAACGGGTCGACGACGAGTGGCAGGTCGCCGACTACGAGCGCGGCCAACCCCGCAACCCCAAGCGGTTCGGGCAGCTGTGGGACGCGGGCGCTTACCTGCTCGGCAGCCTGACCGTCACCCCCGGGCGCCTGCGGGCGGGCGGCAGCGACGTGAACACCTCGCAGGCCCTCAACGACTGGCCGATCCAGCCGCTGCCGGGCGAGCCGCCGCTGACGCTGGTCGCGGACAAGCACATCGCGGTGCTGATGCCGGGCCGGGAGATCGTCCGGTACGGCTCGCCGGCGGGCAATCTCACGTTCGCGGCGGACACCGAGTTCTCCGCCATGTCGCTGCGGGCCGAACGCGAGGAGCTGGGGCCGCGCCGCTACCGGGTGGTGCGGGAGCTGCGGACGCTGTCCGGCAGGACCGTGCCGTGGCACAACCAGCCCGGCGGCGGGACCGCGTACCTGCTCCCCCGGTCCGTCGAGGAGCACCTGGCGAACGGGAGCATCGCCGAGGCCTGAATCCGGTTGACAGGCGTGCCAGCGTGGTGATGTGAGCGCACCGGACGACGTCGCCGCGATACGGAAGATGGCCGGCCTCAGCACCCCCATGGCGCTGCGTGTCGCCGTGACGCTGGGCCTGCCGGACCGGCTGGCTGAGGAAGCCACCGCCGAGGAGGTCGCGGCCGAACGCGGTCTCTCGCCGGTGCCGCTCCGGCTCCTGCTGAACCACCTGGCAACCCTCGGGATCGTCGCGCGGGCGGACTGCGGCTACCGGACCACCGAGCTCGGCGCGGCGCTGCGGCGCGACGCGGACAACGGCCTGGCCAACCTCCTGCACCTGGACCTGGCCGGTGGGCGCGCCGAGCTGGCGTTCGTCGAGCTGCTGCACAGCGTCACCACCGGTGAGAGCGGTTACGCGCGCCTGTTCGGACAGGACTTCTGGACCGACCTCGACCAGCGACCGCACCTGCGCGCGTCGTTCGACAAGCAGATGACCGACCGGTTCCGCGCACAGGTCCCGCGGCTCGTCGCCGGCTTCGACTGGGCACGCTTCCCGACGATCGTCGACGTCGGCGGCGGCGTCGGCACGCTCCTCGCCGCGATCCTGGCCGCTCATCCGGGGATCCGCGGCCACCTGGTCGACCTCGACCCCACCGCGACCGAGGCGGGCGCGACCTTCCGCGCGCACCAGGTGGCGGACCGCGCACAGACGACCGTGGGCAGCTTCTTCGACCCGCTTCCCGCGGGCGCGGACGCCTACCTGCTGTGCGACATCCTGCACAACTGGGACGACGAGCACGCGCACGTGATCCTGGACCGGTGCGTCGAGGCGCTCCCGCCGGCCGGCCGCGTCCTGGTCGTCGAACCGATCGGCGGGCAGCTCGCCGCGACCGAGTTCGACCTGTCCATGCTCGTGATCTTCGGCGGCCGCGAGCGCACGGTCGACGAGTTCCGCGCGCTCGCCGCGGTCCACGGCCTGGCCATCGAGTCGCTGACCGACCTGTCCGGCGCGCGCTGCCTGCTGGAGCTGCGCCTCGGTTGATCGACGAATGGCGCGGGCCCGCGTGTCCGTGGAAGACTCGAATCCGTGGATGCGGCAACAGCAGGGACTATCGATGTCGGCGGCGACCTGACGGTCAACCGCCTCGGGTTCGGCGCCATGCGGATCACCGGCGACGGTGTGTGGGGCCCGCCGAAGGATCTGGACGAGGCGAAGGCGGTACTGCGGCGCGCGGTCGAGCTGGGTGTCAACTTCATCGACACCGCGGACTCGTACGGGCCGCACGTCAGCGAGGAGATCATCGGCGAGACGCTCTACCCGTACCCGGACGACCTGGTCATCGCGACCAAGGGCGGGCTGGAGCGGACCGGGCCGGGGCAGTGGCCGGTCAACGGGCGGCCCGAGCACCTGAAGGAGGTGTGCGAGGGCAGCCTGCGGCGGCTCAAGCTCGACCAGATCCCGCTCTACCAGTTCCACCGGCCCGACCCGGGGGTGCCGATCGAGGACTCGATCGGCGCGCTCGTCGAGCTGAAGGAGCAGGGCAAGATCCGGCACATCGGCGTGTCCAACGTGACCGAGGAGGAGCTGCGGCAGGCGCAGCGGCTCACGCCGGTCGTGTCCATCCAGAACCGCTACAACCACTCCGACCGCCGGTCGGAGTCGCTGGTGGACCTGTGTGAGCAGGAGACGCTGGTGTTCCTGCCGTGGGCGCCGATCCAGGACCTGGAGCAGGCCGCCGTGCAGGACGCGGCGCGGGAGCACGACGCGACCCCGCGGCAGATCGTGCTGGCGTGGCTGCTGGCCCGGTCGCCCTCGATCCTGCCGATCCCCGGGACCGGCACGGTCGCGCACCTGGAGGAGAACATCGCGGCGGCGGAGATCAAGCTGTCGCCGGCCGAGGTCGCCGCGCTCACCCGGGGCTGAACCGCCGGGGTGAACACGGACACAGCGGGCCGAGTCGTCGCGTGCCGACGCTCGGTCCGCGTCGGCGTGCCCGAGGTGGCAGTGGTGCGAGCGGATTCGTGCGTGTGCGCGTGAACATATGGTGGCGCCGGACGGGTGCCGGCCGTCGGTAGGCTCTGGCACCGTCCACTCACGAGAGGCAGGAGCATGACCAGCAGGCGTCGGCAGGTCACCATGGCGCGCCTGCACGGTTCCGTCGTCGACCTGGTCGCGCTCATCAACCTGCCCCAGCGCGACGACGCCCTGCTCACGGCGGCGGGGGTCACGCTGGACCGCGCGCTCTTCCCACTGCTGGTGGGCATCCAGCGGTTCGGGCCGATCGGCGTCGGTGAGCTGGCCGACCGGGCGGGGCGCGACTACACGACGGTCAGCCGGCAGGTCGCCAAACTGGCCGAGCTTGGCCTGATCGAACGCCGCCCGAACGCGACCGACCGGCGGGTCAACGAGGCCGTGCTGGCCAGCGCGGGCCGGGACGTCACCGACGCGATCGACGCCGCCCGGCACCGGTTCAGCACGGCCGCCTTCAGCGAGTGGAGCGACCGCGACCTCACGGAGCTGGACCGCCTGCTGCGCAGGTACGTCGACGACCTGCTCGCCATCGAGGCCGGCTCGCTCGGCGAGCAGCCGACGTAGCGCGGTCAGTCCGCGCGGCGGGCGGTGAACAGCAGCGTCTCCGCGGGCGTGCGCAGCTCGGTCAGTTCCAGGCCGGCGCTCACCAGCCACGACACCAGCTCGTCGACCCGGAAGGCCCGCACGTTGAACGTCTCCTCGTGCCGCCGCTGGAAATGCCGGTACGTCGGCCGCCCCGCCTGCCTGAACGTGAACGCCGTCAGGGTCCCGCCCGGCCGCAGGCACCGCCCGATCTCCTGGATCACCGCCCGTGGCTCGGGCAGCAGCTGCAACGCGTTCGAGCAGTTGACCGCCCCCAGCGACCCGGTCACGAACGGCAGTCTCGTCGCCGTGCCGCGCACGACACACAAGCCCGGCAGCTCGCCCCGAATGAGATCGATCATCGCCGTGCTGAGGTCCAGGCCGATCACCCGCTCCTCGCCGACCTCCCCGGCCACGGTTCGGGTCCACCGCCCCGCGCCGCACGCCAGGTCCAGCACCGGCCCGGCCACCGGCGTGAGTTGCGCCCGCAGGTACTCGTCCTCGTCCTCCGGTGTCAGGTCGCCGTCCCAGTTCGCGCCCATGATCCGGAGGAACGCCGCCCGAGTTTCCGTCTCGTACCTGGTGACGTGCAACGGATCCTGCAGATAGAACGGACCCAGCCCCGGCTTCATCCGCACCTCCGGCGCGAAGTCAGGATATCCCGCCGCGGTGCTGAAGAACCGGCCACATTCGGCGCACACCAACGGATCCCCCGACACCGGCGCCCGGCAGTCCGGGCACGCCAACACATCGAGGAACCGCTCGTACAACAGCTCAGCCACGTCGGGCCACCTCGTGGTCGGCCTGCGCCCCGAGATACGCCAGCAATGCCACCGTCTCCGCCTCCCACAACGTCCACGCGGCCCCGGTGTCCAACTGAAGACGCGCCCGCCACAGGTGGTCCAGCTGCCGCTCGGCGGCGTCCAGCCGCCACACCGTCGGCGACGGCCACACCCGCCCGAGCTGCTCCGCGTCGGGACGCGCCACACAGCGGGCCAGCCGCTGGCGGTCCGGCTCGGTGAGGCTCGTGCCACGCATCGCCTCGAGCGAAGCCGCGCCGTGGGCCGGAAAATGCGCCAGCAGGTAGGCGAAGGCGAGCACGGAACCCGAGTCGAGCGAAGGACCGACCACCTGGAGCAGCCGCGGCACCCCGACCTCGACATCGGCCCGCTCGACCAGGATTCCCAGCAGTACCAGTGCCCGCGCGTGCGCCGGGTCCTCGGGCAGCCGCTTGGTCACCGCGTCGACCAGCCGGGCGGCCACCTCCGGCGCGCACGTGACGACCGGCGCCGGCGCGACCAGTGCTTCGCCCAGGGACCGGTATGCCGCCAGGACCTCCGCCCGGTCGTCCGACTCCACGACGGTCGCGGCGGCCAGGAGCACGGCGTCCTCGAAGCCGCGGAACACCGTCGTGCCGCGCGCGGCGGCCGCCCGCGTCATGTCCGCCGGGTCGGTGTGCGCGTGGTCGTCCGCCTCGGGCACCCGCTCGGCGTCGGCCGGCGGGCTGACCTCGGCGAAGAACTCCTCGAACCCGCCGGGGGTGATGATCACCAGGAAGTGCGCCTCGGCGGAGATCACCTCGAACCGGTGGGCCAGGCCCCTCGGCAGGTGCACCGCCTCACCGGCAGCCGCCGTCCCCGTCACACCGTCCACTGTGTACCGGAGGATGCCCTCGATGACGTAGAGGGTCTCGTCCTCCCGCTTGTGGACGTGCGGCGGTGTGGCGTAGCCGTAGACGGCCCGCTCCTCCACGACGGCGATGGCGCCGTCCGTGTCGGCCGCGGCCGCCCTGATCGTCAGCAGGCCGCCGAGATGCCAGCGTGCCCGTTCGGACAGCGGCTCGGCGGCGGAGGTGTGCACCGACAACGTCAGGGGTCCCTTCAGGTCAGCACGGGAAAGACCGGCGCCGCGGGACGGCCGGTGGCGAGCCGGATGAGTTCCACCGGCGGGCTGAGATCGGTCAGCACGTCCACGGTGCGGCGCAGCGCCTCGGCGGGCGGCGCGCTCACGTGCGGCACCGCGACGGCGAGGTCCAGCAGGTGGACGGTGGCCTCCACGATCCGGGTGACCGCGAAGTCGGCGACCCTGATCGTGCCGGCGAGGCCACGCACGACGGAGTGCCGGGCGGCCGGCAGGACGGCGAGCACCTTCTCGGCCGGCACGTCGAACGCGTCGACCAGCACGTCGTCGGTCCGCGCGCCGGCCCAGGCCGAGGCCGTCTCGGCGACCTGGGCGGCGCCCTGCACGCCGAGCGAGCGCAGCGCGGCGAAGTAGCCGGCCGCGTCGGGCAGGCCGGGCTCACGCCCCAGCGGCGGCTGGCCCAGCAGGTCGGCCAGCGTCCACACACCGCGGCCGACATGCGCGTACAGCTCACGAACGGTCCACTCCCCCAGCCCGGACGGCGCCTTCCATGTTGGACCGGGCATCTTCAACCCCGCCTCGTGCCAGCACCGCCAGAGGTCCGCGAGCGTATCTCGGTCCGTATTGCGATACAGCGAACGAGAAATACCTTCGACTCTCCCCACAACGGAATTGTGGGACCACCGGGGTCAGTCGGGGCCGGTTATGCCCCTACCGCCACGTGAAGCTGCCCTATGAGGCCGGTGCGGCCAGCACGACCGCGGAGTTGTGGCCGCCCATCCCGATGGACGACTTGACGGTGATACCGCCGGTGACCGGTGTCGGCCCGTCGAGCAGTTGCGGGTGCGCGGTCGCCACGATCGGGGGCGCCGGGATCAGCCCACGGTCGTAGCCGAGTGCGGTCACCGCGACCTCGATGGCCGACGCGGCGCCCTGGCAGTGCCCGGTGAGCGGCTTGACCGAGTAGACGCCGACCTCCGGTGGGAACAGGTGCTCCAGCACGGCCGACTCGGCACGGTTGCACTGCGCGGTGCCCGGCCCGTGAGCGTTGAAGTACCGCACGTCCGACGCCGCCACTCCCGCGATGTCGAGCGCGTCCCGCATGCACGCCAGGATCGAGGTGAGCGACGGCTCGATGGAGGTGACGTGGTGCGCGTCGTGTGACATGGCGCCACCGAGCGAGTAGGCGTAGGGCCGGCCCTTCCGCGCCGACAGCACAAAGGACACCGAGGCCTCGCCCATGACGAAGCCACGGCTGCCCTCCTGGAACGGCCGGCATGCGTCGAGTGGCTCCATCTTCGTCACCGCGACACCCAGTCGGACGAAATGCCGGATGTTCTCCGGAGTGAGCGAGAGATCGGTGGCCACGAAGACCACGTCGTCGACGATGCCGGCGTCCAGCCAGGCCTGCGCGGTGATCAGCCCCGCGTTGCCGGACGCGCACATGGCCGAGACCGTCATCGCCGGACCGTGAAAGCCGTACTCCTGCATGAGGGTGGACATCGGCGTGGACGGCATCAACGCCAGGTACTCGCGCAACGGGAGCTTGCCGTCCCGTTCGGTGTAGAACTCCCGCCATCCGTCGACCTCGCCGAGCACGATCGCGTGCAGCAGGCCGACACGTGGCCCGGCACGCCAGCCGCGGTCCCGCGCGTCGTCGATCGCCTCCCGCGCGGCCGCACGCATGGCCCGTGCGAACCGGGTGGGCCCGTCGTTCGGGCTACCGCCGGGTGGCACCCGGGCCAGCCACATGCTTTCGCCGGGTTTGTCGGACGTCGTCGGGACGGCAGCGGGTTTGCCGGTGAGCAACCCGTCCCACAACAGTTCGCGACCCCATCCATATCCACTGACGACGCCGATACCGTGGATTCCGACCCGCCGCATGACCATGCCCCGGTCCCCCTCCACTCGTGGACCTCGTGTATCAATCGTAACTCCGATAAATTCGCGCAGATAAATATCCACAGTGGCCACACGCGACGGATTGGACAGACCATGGGGCCAGGACGCCATGACTTCCACCAGCTCATGGAAGAGGCCGCCGCCGACCCCGAGCTGCTGGTCGATCTTGCGCTGTCGGTTGGCGCCGCCGTCGCGTGGTCGCTGGACCTGGCCGCGGACGAGCTCACGTGGACCCAGGGCATGGAGGACATGCTGGGCGTCGGCGGCGAGGACGCGGTCCGCGACCGGCTGTCCACCCTGGTCGCCCCGCTGGCACTCGCCGCGAGAACGGCGCCGGTGTGGCACGACTTCGACCTGGAACAGCCGTGCGACACCGCCGACGGGGTGCGGTGGCTGCAGCTCCGGGCCAAGGTGACGGCCCGAGGGCGGCTCGTCGGCATCGTGACCAACGTGACCGGCCGGCGCGTCGAGCGCCAGCAGCTCTCCGACCTCACCGACCGTTACCGGCTCCTGATCGAACTGAGCCCGGACGCGATCGTGGTGCACGAGGCCGGCCGGCTGGTGTACGCGAACCCGGCCGCCGTGCGGTTCGCGCGGGCCGGGTCCGCGGCGGAGCTCGTCGGCCGGCCGATCGTCGACCTCGTCCACCCCGAGTCCGTGGCGGCGATGCTGGAGCGGATCGCCGACCTGAGCGAGCCGGGCGCGGTGACCGAGACGACCGACGTCGTGGTCCTGCGCTTCGGCGGCGGCACCCTCGACGTCGAGTCGGTGTCCGTGCGGACCACGTGGGAGGGCAGACCGGCCTTCCAGGTGATCATGCGCGACGTCAGCACGCAGAAGGCCGCGGCGGCGGCCCTGCACTACCAGGCCGCGCTCGTCTCGCACGTGAGCGACGCGCTCATCGCGACCACCGCGACCGGGACGGTGACGAGCTGGAACCCGGCCGCGGAGACGATCTACGGCCACTTCGCGGTCGACGCCATCGGCCGGCCGATCGAGACCCTGGTCGGCGCGCACCTCGATCCCGCCACCGTGCTCGAGGTGGGTGGTGTCGTCCAGGCCGACCATCGCGCCGCGAACGGCAGCGCGCTCGCGGTGCGCGTGTCGGTGGCCAGGATGCCCGACGGCTATGTGATCGTCTGCGCCGACGAGACCGCGCGGCGGCGCGCGGAGCAGTACTTCACGACCGTGGTCGCGGCCATCGAGGAGGGCGTGATCGTGGTCGGGGCGACCGGCGAGATCGAGTCCGTGAACCCGGCCGCGGAACGCATCCTCGCGATCAACGAGAAGGAGACGCTCGGCGCGCCGTCGACGCTGGCCGAGCTGTACGACGAGAACGGCGTGCGGATCCCGTTCGAGGAGTACCCGACCGCCCACACCCGCCGCACCGGCGAGCCGCGCAACGGCCGGATCGTCTGCTCGGTCCGTCCCGACGGGAGCCGGGTGTGGCTGTCGATGAGCACCAGGGTGCTCGACCCCGCCGAGGGGCTGCCGGCCACGGTCGTCATCTCGTTCACCGACATCACCGAACGCCGCCAGATCGAGGGGCGGCGCGAGCACGAGGCCACACACGACGCGCTGACCGGACTGGTGAACCGGACGGTCGCGATCGAGCAGCTCAGCCCCGTGAACCGGGCCGGGCGGCCCGGCGCCGCCACCGCGGTGCTGTTCATCGACCTGGACAAGTTCAAGGTCATCAACGACTCGCTCGGGCACAGCGTCGGTGACAAGGTGTTGCAGGTCGTCGGCGAGCGGCTGCGGGACGGCACCCGGCGCAGCGACGTCGTCGGCCGGTTGGGTGGCGACGAGTTCGCGGTGATCTCACACGGGGTCACGAGCGCGGAGAGCGCGCAGGGGCTGGCCGAGCACATCCGGGCCGAGCTGAACCGCCCGGTGGTCGTGGACGGGCGGAGCCTGCACATCGACGCGAGCATCGGCATCGTGATCGCCCGTCCGGATGACCCCCGCGACGGTGAGGCACTGCTGTCCGACGCGGACCTGGCGATGTACCACGCGAAGACGCGGGGGCGCGGCCGGCACGCGTTCTTCGACATCGAGCTGCGGGAGCGCAGCCAGCGGCGCATGCGGTTGGAGCAGGACCTGCGGGCCGCGCCGCGGGAGGGTCAGCTGTGGCTGGCGTACCAGCCGATCGTGGACCTTCGCACGGGACGCGCGTCGGCGGTGGAGGGTCTGGCGCGATGGACGCATCCGCGGTTCGGGGCGATCTCACCGGGTGAGTTCATCCCGCTGGCCGAGGAGAGCGACCTGATCAACCTGCTGGGCGAGCACGTGCTGCGCATCGCGACCAGGGAGATCATCGACCTGCGGGCGCGGCATCCCGACCTGGGGCTGACGGTGAACGTGTCGGTGCGCCAGCTCGACCACGACCGGCTGATCCGGACGGTGAGCAGGGTGACGGAGTCGGCGGGGCTGCCGACGGGGGCGCTGTGCCTGGAGATCACCGAGAGCGCGATCATGCGGGACCCGGCGAGCGCGTCGCGGACGCTGGACGCGTTGCGGGAGCTGGGTGCACGGCTGGCGATCGACGACTTCGGGACCGGGTACTCGTCGCTCGCGCAACTGCTGACGCTGCCGCTGGACATGCTGAAGATCGACCAGACGTTCATCGCGCGGCTGGGCGCGTCGGCGGGCGACGCGAAGAACGCCGAAGCCATCCTGACGAGCATCATCGCGATGGCCCACGCGGTGGACCTGACGGTCGTCGCCGAGGGCGTCGAGACCGCCCGTCAGCTGGAGATCCTCCAGAACCTCGACTGCGACGCGGCGCAGGGTTACCACCTCGGCCGCCCGGTCGCGGCCGGGGAGCTGAACCTGACCGTCTAGCTGGCGTCGGCGAGGCGCTAGGTCGGACGAGCCATCGCCAGCCGTGGTACCGGGGGCAGCGGCGCGGCCTGCGGCGACGCCCGGAACGCCTGGATGGCCAGTGCGGCGAACCGGCGGGAGGCCGCCACCCGGGCGGCCATCGAGGTGGCCTGGATTCCGCCGTTCGCCATGAACACGAGGATCAGGTCGTCGAGGACGAAGTCCGGGCGCAGGTCGCCGGTGGCCTTCGCGCGGCGGGCCAGGCCGGCGACCGACCGCAGCGCGTGTTCCCGGCCCGCGGCGAAGTCCATCGCGTTCGGATAGGTCGACATGAAGGCCGTGGTGAAACCCCGGTCGAGGGCGTGCAGTTCGCAGATCCTCTCGACCACCAGGCAGAAGCCCCGCCACGGGTCCGGGTCCGCCACCCCCTCCGCCACGATGGCCTGGCACGCACACATCTGTTCCTCGAACGCCTCCGTGACCAGCATCTCCTTGGTCGGGAACCGCCGGTACAGGGTCGCGGGCCCGACGCCGGCGCGCCGGGCGATCTCCCGCATCGGCACGTTCAGGCCCTCGGTGGCGAACACCTCGCGGGCCGCGTCGAGGATGCGGTCGCGGTTGTCGCGGGCGTCGGAACGCAGTGGGTGAGACAAACGGTCGGTCACGACTCTCACTCTAGCTAAGTGGACGCACCCGTCCACTACGGTCGGCGAGCATGAAGGCAGTCGCTGTCCAGACGTTCGGCCCGCCCGAGGGCCTCACGGTCGTGGACCTCCCGGATCCCGCACCCGCCGCCGGCCAGGTGCTCATCGACACCGAGGCGATCGGCGTCGGCGGTGAGCACGCCCTGATCCGCAGCGGCGCGCTCGCCGGCTACGGCTTCGAGGAGGGGCACATCCTCGGCGGCGAGATCGCGGGCACGGTCACCGCGGTCGGCGACGGCGTCGACGCCGCATGGCTCGGCCGGCGCGTGTGGACCTACACCGGCCTGTTCGGCGGCCACGCCGAACAGGCCGCCGCCCCGGTCACCGGGCTCGTCCCGGTCCCGGCGGACCTGTCGGCCGTCGACGCGGTGACGCTGGGGAGCTCGGGCATGGTGGCGCACTTCGCGCTTCGCCACGCCCACTTCGCCCCGGGCGAGTCGGTGCTGGTGCGTGGCGCGGCCGGCGGCATCGGCGTCATGGCCGTCCAGCTCGCGGCGCGCGGCGGCGCCGGCGCGATCGCGGTCACGACCTCGTCGCCGGAGCGTGGCGACCGCCTGCGTGAGCTGGGTGCGACCCACGTGCTCGACCGCGCAGGCGAGGGCGGCGGGACCTACGACACCTGCGAGACCTACGACGTCGTCGTCGACATCGTCGCCGGGCCGGACATGCCGTCGTTCTTCGCCAAGCTCAACCCGAACGGGCGACTGGTGGCCGTCGGCGTGATGGGGGGCTTCCCGCCGGCCGACTTCGGCATGGCGCTGCTCGGCGCGTTCCAGAAGTCGATGTCGTTCGCGACCTTCAGCGCGGACACCGTGCCCGACGCCGACCGGCTCGCCGCCACCGCCGACCTGTTCGGCAGCCACGGCGAGTTTCACCCGATCGTGCACGAGGTGCTGCCGCTGTCCCAGGTCGTGCTGGCGCACCGGAAGATCGACGCGGGCGGGGTGTTCGGCCGGATCGTGCTGACGCCGTAGCGTTTCGCGGTGGGTGAACCAGCCGGCGCGGGACGCTATGCCTGGCCGGTGTCGAAGCGGGTGATCTTCCCGTCGGACACGGTGAAGTGCCAGCGGGTGCGCATCTCGCCCCAGGTCGAGTTGGTGAACTCGGCGATCATGGACCGCCGGTCGTCCTCTTCGGACACGACGGTCATCCGGCCGTCGGCCGAGAAGATCTCCTTGTTCACCCACTCGTCCAGGTTCCGGGTGGTCCCGTCGTCGGACATCGTCGCGTCCCGCGCCAGCGTCGCGTCGAACGCCGCGCGGTCGCCGGCGTTGATCGCGGCGACGAACGCGGCGATCACGGGGTCCGTGGGCAGACCGGCCATCTCACACCTCCTGGTGGCGAGGAACGTCCCGGATCATCGCGCACTTCGGGGGTCGGCGTCGGTCGACGGCCGCTCGCTTCCGCCGCGAGCGGATACGCTTACCGCGATCGTGGTTGCCGGCCGGGGGGCTGTTGTCGTCCAGTGGATGGATGAACACCGCCGACCGACGATTCCCGCGCACCTCACCGTACTGGCCGGTTCTCACGCATCCCAAGCTCCGGCTCGTGCTGCCCGGTCTGGTGGTCTCCGCGCTCGGCGACGGGATGTCCCTGGTCGCGATCAGCTGGCTGGCGCTGGAACTCGCGCCTCCGGCGCAGCGCGGCACGTGGGTGGCGATCGCCGTCGCCGCGTACTCGCTGCCCAGCGCGGTGGGTGGGGTGCTTCTCGGCAGGTTCATGACCGGACGCGGTGGCGCGCAACTGGCGGGGTGGAACGCGACACTGCGTGCGGCGGCGCTCACCGCGATCGTCGTCGTGTACTTCGCCGGCCGGCTGGACCTGACCGGGTTCGTGGCACTCCTGACGGTGTCGTCGCTGCTGGCGGCATGGGGTTCGGCGGGCCGCTACACGCTCATCGCGGAGCTGTTGCCGACCCGGCACCACCTTCCGGCCAACGCCGTGATGACGACAGTCGGCGAGTTCGCCACGATCGTCGGGCCGCCGGTCGCGGGCGTGCTCATCGGCTGGACGAACGCGGCGGTCGTCATCGCCGTCGACGCGGTCAGCTTCATGGTCCTGGCCGCCACCTACCGGCTGGCGGTCACCGCCGGCAAACCCGTCGAGCCCGGTGGTTCCGGCGGATTCCGCACGATCCGCCATGACCGCACGCTGCTCGGGCTGCTGGGCCTGACGTTCCTGTTCTTCTTCTTTTTCGGCCCGGTCTACGTGGCGCTGCCGATCCACGTCGCCGAGGACCTCCACGCGTCGGCGACCGTGCTCGGCGTGTACTTCACGGCGTTCGGCGTGGGCGCGGTCATCGGCGGCATCGCGACCGGCTACCTGCGCCGCCTGCCGCTGTGGCCCACGACGGTCGGCATCGTCCTGGCCTCCGGCACGGCGTGGCTGCCGCTGGCCCTCGGCGCGCCCACGGCCGTCGCGCTGGTCAGCGTCGCGATCGCCGGAGCGGTGTGGGCACCGTACATGCCGACGTCGATGGCCTTGTTCCAGCGCGACACCCCCGCACCGCGGCTCGCCCAGGTCCTCGCCGCGAACGGCGCCGTCCTCGTGGTGGCCGTCCCACTGGGCACCGTTCTCGGCGGCCCACTCGTCACGGCCATCGGCGCGCGCGGGACGCTGCTCGCGTGCGCGCTCGCCACGATCGCGTTGGGGGTCGCGGCGCTGCTCGCGCTGGGCAGGAAGGGCTGACGGGCGCTGGCCCTTCCAATCCTTCGATGGCGGTGTCAGGGTGGGAGGGGCCGTCGAGGTCTGGGGAAGGGGCCGAGGATGTCTCCGAAGTCGGTTGTTCGTGTGCTTTCCGTGGTCATGCTCGCGTTGGCGACGGTGCTCACCGGCACGGCGAGTGCCAGTCCTGCGCCCGCCGGTTCGGTGCCGGTCGTCGCCACCACTGGTGGGTTGGTTCGCGGTGTCGCGGCCGGTGCCACCAACCAGTTCCTGGGCATTCCCTACGCCGCGCCGCCGGTCGGCGCCCTGCGGTGGCGGCCACCGCGCCCGGCCGCCCGCTGGGCGGGGGTCAGGGACGCAAGCCAGCCGGGTGCGTCGTGTGCTCAGCCCAGTGGCGGCTTCGGCACCGGCAGCACCGCGGAGGACTGCCTTTACCTCAACGTGGTCACCCCGTCGGGACCGCCGCGGCACCGGCCGGTGATGGTCTGGATCCACGGCGGCAGCCTGGTGACCGGCGCCGGCGCCGTGTACGACCCGACCCAGCTGGTGGGGAACGGCGTCGTCGTGGTGTCCGTCAACTACCGGCTCGGGGCGCTCGGGTTCCTCGCCCACCCCGCGCTCGCCGGGTCACCCGGCGGGCCGACCGGTGACTACGGGTTGATGGACCAGCAGGCGGCACTCGGATGGGTGGCACGCAACATCGACCGGTTCGGTGGCGACTCGCGGAACGTCACCATCTTCGGTGAGTCCGCCGGTGGGCTGAGCGTGCTCTCGCACCTCGTCTCCCCCACGTCGCGCGGGTTGTTCGACCGCGCCATCGTGCAGAGCGGCAGCTACTCGCTGACCCAGCCGTCACTGGCCGACGCCGAGGCGGACGGCCAGGCGTTCGCCGCCGGGACCGGGTGTGCCGACCAGTCGGCCGACTGCCTGCGCGGCCTGCCCGTGACCACGCTGCTCGCCCACCAGCACGCCAACTACATCCCGAACATCGACGGCCGTGTGCTCACCCGGTCGGTCGGACCGGCGTTGGCCGCAGGGCAGTTCGCGCGGGTGCCGGTCATCAACGGCACCAACCACGACGAGTGGCGGCTGTTCGTCGCGTCGGCCGAGTTGCAGGGCCAGTTCGTCACCGCGGACAACTACGTCGGCCAGATCTCGCAGCTGCTCGGTGTGCCGCCCGACGTCGCGGCCGCCATCGCCGCGCAGTACCCGCTCAGCGCCTACCCCAGCCCGCCGCTGGCGCTCAGCGCGCTCGGCACCGACGCGATCTTCGCCTGCAACGCCGTCGTCCTGGACGACTCGCTGTCGAGGTACGTGCCGACGTACGGGTACGAGTTCAATGACGAGAACGCGCCGGGCCTGCTGCCTCCGGTCAGCTTCCCGCAGGGTTCCGCGCATGCCGCCGAGCTTCAGTACCTCTTCCGGCTGGCCATCGGCGGGCCGCTCTCGCCGGACCAGCAGCGGCTCGCCGACACCATGCGGCGGTCCTGGGCGGGCTTCGCCACCCGCGGCACACCGTCACCCGCCTGGCCGCGGTACGCCACCGGCACCCACCGGCTGCTGTCACTGGTGCCGCCGCGGCCGACGGTCGAGACCGGCTTCGCCGCCGATCACCGGTGCGCCTTCTGGAACCGGATCACCCCGGCGACGGCGACCGCCAGCCAGACGACGCCGAGCGCGACGGCCAGGCCGGCGACGTAGTCCCGGTCGTGCAGGCCCGGGTTGGTGACCACCAGGAACGGGTGCCACAGCAACGGGATCGCCAGGAGGGTCAGCACGGCGGTCAGGACCGCGCCGACCGCCACCGGGGTGCGCCACGGACCCGGCACGAGCCGGGTCAGTGCCAGGCCGGCCAGCCCGACGGCCGGCGCGACGAGGCCGTCGTGCACCAGCGGCCCGCCGACGAACCAGGCCGCGCCCTCGACGGCGTTGACCGTGCGGGAGGCGGCGAACTCCCAGGCGAGCACGGCGCCGTAGCCGAGCAGCGCCAGTCCCACGAGTGCGAGGACGACACGCATCACAGCACCTCCAGGCGGTGGACCCACTTGGTCTGCAGCACGCCGGGGCGGCTCGGCGCGATGACGCGGCACGGGAAGCCGTGGTCGAGCGTGAGGCGTTCCCCGTTGAGGCGCAGGGCGAGCAGGGTGCCGTGCGTGTGGGTGGCGGGCAGGATGCTGGTCCGGTAGGCGCCGCGGCGTTCGAGGGAGGTCACGCGCACCGGGCGGTCGGTGCCGGCGCCGGCGAGCCGGAGGAGGTCGGCGATGGGGACGCCGGTCCAGGTTGCGGTCTGGCTCCAACCTTCGACGCAGGCGATCGGCAGGTCGGCGGTGTGCTGGGGCAGCGCCTCCAGTTCGGCGAGGGAGAGGCGGGTGGCGCCGATCTCCAGTCGCCACGAGGGATCCAGCGCCGCGTCGGTCACCCGCGCCGCGCCGGCGGTCCGGTTGACGGGCAGTCCCTGTGGGCCCCGCGACCGCCAGGAGAGCGGGGAGACGTCACGCAGCAACGGAACCGTGGCGCCGGCGGTGGCGACGACCGCGGCACCGGCGGCGAGGTAGGTGGTGCGGAGGAAGCCGCGGCGGGACAGGCCGTGCCCGGGCGGTTCCGGTGTGTCGAGGCGCGTGAGACCGCGCCGGATGACCGGCAGCTTCACCGCGACGTGCAGGAGCACGGCGCCGGCGGCGAGCCAGGCGACGGCGTAGTGCGCGGAGGGGAAGTAGAAGCCCCACAGGTAGTTCTGGGCGACGTTGAAGAGCCCGGTGGCGAGCTCGAAGAAGGCGGCACCGGAGAGGACGAGGATCGAGAGCCGTTCGAGTGCGTGCGGAAGCGAGCGGATGAGGGGGCGGGCGAAGAGCTTCGGGTAGACGGACCAGAGTTTCGCGAGCAGCAGGGGAATCGCGGCGATGCCGGAGAGCACGTGCACGCCCTGCGTGATCCGGTAGAGGTTCACCGGCGACGCCGGCCAGACGAACCAGGCCGGCGGCTTCTGCACGGCATGGCTGAGGAGTCCGGTGAGGAAGCAGAGCAGGAACGCGATGCCGAGCCAGAGCCCGAGCCGCGCGGTGACCTTCTCGTCGTGGGCGGGCGCGCGGAAGTCCTCCTCCCGCGGCTGAACCTTGTCGATGAGACGTGCCAGCCGGGCGTTCATGAGCGCACCAACTCCGTGAACCAGCGGCCGCCCGCCTCGCGCAACCAGTTCGCGCGCAGGCCGGCCCGTGCGGCGGCCGCCGGGACGGCGTCCGCGCCCAGCCAGGCCCAGTCGAACCAGCGGGTGCCGGCACTGTTGTCCGTGGACACCCTGACCTGGCCGCGGCGTAGGCCGGTGCCGGGCGGGTCCACCTCGATCAGCACGCTTCCCTTGGCGCACAACAGTTCTCCCACTCGGCCCAGCAGTCGAACCGGGTCGCCGCCGATGCCGATGTTGCCGTCGGCCAGTAGGGTGTGGCGCCAGTGACCCTCGCCTGGCTGGCGGTCGAACACGTCGCGTTGGACGGCCGCCGCACCTGCCTCCTGCGTCAACCGCACCGCGACCGGTGAGATGTCCATGCCCAGGGTCGCGACGCCCCGCTCGGTCAGTGCCGCCGTCAGCCTGCCCGGGCCGCAACCGATGTCCAGTGTCGGACCCGTACAGCTACTGAGCAGCAGCTCGTCGCCCGGGTCGGGGGTGGCACGCCAGCGTTCCGTCGGCAGCCTGATTCGCTCCCCTGTGGACAGTTCCAGCCAGCAGTGGTGGCCGAGCAGGCCCGGTTCGAAGTCGATCATCGCGCCATCACCTGCGCGAACCGCGAGCCCGGCGCCTGTGCCGCCACCGTCACGGCATCGTCCATGGTGTCCACATCGGACATCACGGGCAGGAGCTCGACCTGGAGGCCGAGGTCGTGCAACGCCCCCAGCGTGCGGGCGCCCGTGTCCGGTCGGGACATCGGCACGGTCCGCAACACGTGCGCGTCCGCGGGTCGCTGTAGGCCCAGCGCCCACCAGCCGCCGTCGGCCGCCGGGCCCAGTACCGCGTCCGCCTCCCGCAGCCGGAACAGGGCCGAGGTGAGCAGCGGTGCGCGCAGCTGGGGTGTGTCCATGCCCACCTGCAACACCGGCGTGCCGGGGAACCGCCGTGCCACGTCGGCGTGCGCGTTCGCCAGTCGCGTCGCGAAGTCACCGCCGCGCTGCGGGAACACCACGCAGTCGCCTAGTGTCTCGGCCAGCTCGGCCGACCGTTCGGCGTCGGCCAGGGAGCCCGTCAGCGCACACGCCACCGTCGCGCCGAGGACCGCCCGCGCACTGTCCACCGTGTCCAGCAACGCCGCGGCCGCAAGCTCGGCGGCCCGCTTCGCGCCGACCGTCGCCGCCAGCCGAGTCTTCGCCAGGCCGGCGACCGGTGCCTTCGCCACCACCAGTACCACCGCGGTCATCGCAGGACTCCCGCCATGTCCCGCACCGCGCGGAGCGTGCCGCGGACCGAACCCGAGACCTTCGAGTGGGTGCCCGCCGCGCGTGGCCGGTACGTGATGTCCCGCTCCACCACCGACCAGCCGGCGTCGGCGGCGCGGACCAGCAGCTCCAGCGGGTACCCGAACGCCCGGTCCCGCACGTCCAGCGCCAGCAGGTCCGCTCGCCGCACCGCGCGCATGCACGCGATGTCGGACACCGGCAGGCCACGCCGGCGCAGGATTGAGGCCAGTACGAGGTTTCCGGCGCGTGCGTGCCACGGCCACGCGTCGCGGGAGACCGGCACCCGCCGGCCCACCGCCAGGTCGGCGCCGTTCTCGACGGCCTCGACCAGCGGTAGCAGCTCGGCCGGGTCGAGCGAGCCGTCGGCGTCCAGGAAGCACACGATCTCCGTGCTGGCCAACGACAAGCCGGTGTGTACGGCCGCGCCGTAGCCACGCCTCGGCTCGTGCACCACCGTGGCGCCGTGAGCGGCCGCGACCTCCGGCGAGCCGTCGGTGGAGCCGTTGTCCACCACGATCGCCCGGTAGCCGGTTGGCAACGCCGCCAGTACCCCGGGCAGTGCGGCGGCCTCGTCCAGACAGGGAAGCACCACGTCGACTGTGTCCATACCTGGAAGCTATGGCCACCACGGGCGCGCGGAAACCCTTGCGGTGCTTACCGAATTGTGACGACGGCGAACTTCTTACGGAGTTCTGACGGATTCCCGCCACGCCGCGCGGCAATGGTCCGGTGGGCTTACGGTCCACCGGGTGGTGATCTCTCCCCCTGACCGCAGGACGTTCCGTGGCGACCTGGTCGCCGGTGCCGCCGTGCTCGGGTTCGTGTCGCTGGCCACCGCCGTCGGGTTCCTGACCGGTGCCCGGAACTACGGCGCCGACCTGTACTCCCGCGCGGCGCCGCGCTTCGGCGAGTACCCGGTGCTCGCCGACCTGTACCCCAGGGTCGGGCCCGGCAGCGTGTTCGCCGTCATGATCGCCGTCGGCGTGGTCGCGTGGGGGCCGGTGCTCGCCGAACGCCTGCGCTGGCGGACGCTTCTCGCCGCCGGCTACCTCACGTCCGTCGCGTGGATTCTCGCCCTGGCCCTTGTGGACGGTTGGCAGCGCGGTGTCGCGCACCAGCTCGCGTCCGGCGGCGAGTACCTCGGGGTGGCCGGCAAGGTCGCCGACATTCCCCGGTTCCTGGGGACGTTCACGTCCCGGATCCTCGACTTCCAGGCGGACTCCTGGCCCACGCACGTCGCCGGCCACCCGCCGGGCGCGACGCTCGTGTTCGTGTGGCTGGACCGCATCGGGCTGTCCGGTGGGGGCGCGGCCGGGGTGGTCTGCATACTCGCCGGTGCCGCGACCGCCGTCGCCGTGCCGGTGACGGTGGCCGCGCTGGGCCGGGTCGACCTGGCGCGGGCGGCGGTCCCGTTCGTCGCGTTGCTGCCGGGCGCGATCTGGCTCGGGGTGTCGGCCGACGCGATGTTCGCCGGGGTCACGGCCTGCGGTGTGGCGTTGTTCGCGATGGGCGCGAGCCGGGGCGGGCGGATGCTGTGTGTGGCGGGCGGCGTGGTGCTCGGGTTCGGGATCTTCCTGTCGTACGGGCTGTTGCTGATGGCGCCGATCGCGCTGGCCGTCGTGCTGGTGACGCGGGCCTGGCGGGCCCTCTGTTACGCGGTGCCCGGTGCGCTCGCGGTGGTCGGGCTGTTCGCGCTGGCCGGGTTCTGGTGGCTCGACGGGTACCACCTGGTGGTCGAGCGCTACCACCAGGGCATCGCGGCACACCGTCCGTACTGGTACTGGGTGTGGGCGGACCTGGCGTGCCTCGCGCTGGCGGTGGGGCCGGTGATCGCGGGCATGCGCCGCGTCGACTTCCTGACCGGCCTGCGCCGCCCGGCCGAACCGGTCGACGCACTGCTGCGCGGCGCGGCACTCGCGATCCTCACGGCCACGGTCTCCGGACTGTCGAAGGCAGAGGTGGAACGAATCTGGCTGCCGTTCGCGGTGTGGCTGGTGCTCGCGGCGGTGAAGCTACCGCCGGCCTCACGCCGCTGGTGGCTCGCGGCTCAGGCCGGTACGGCGCTCGTGGTCGAGCACCTGCTGCTCACCGTCTGGTGATCGTCGCGGGAGCACGCAGCGGCGCCGTCGCGAACTCGGCGATGCCGTCCTCGAAGGAGACCGACGCCGTGAAGCCGAGCCGTTCGCGCGCGGCGGCCGGGTCGGCCACCACGTGCCGGACGTCGCCGGGCCGCGCGCCGCCCACGATCTTCGGCGCGGGCCCGCCACACGCCCTGGCCAGTTCGGCGGCCAGGTCCCCCACGGTGTGCGGCGTGCCGGAGCAGACGTTGACGGGCACGAGACTTCCTTGCGGTGCAAGGCTTTCGACGGCGAGTGCATTGGCGAGCGCCACGTCCCGCACGTGGACGAAGTCCCGGCGCTGGTTGCCGTCCTCCAGCACGGTGGGCGCCTCGCCGCGTTCGAGTGCCGACCGGAACAGCGACGCGACTCCGGCATACGGCGTGTCCCGGGGCATCCGCGGCCCGTAGACGTTGTGGTACCGCAGGGCCCACACCGAGCCGCCTGCCTGCCGCGCCCACGCCGACGCGAGAAACTCCTGTGCCGCCTTGGTCGCCGCGTAGGTGCTGCGCGGGTCCAGCGCGGCGGACTCCGGCACCAGCCCCGGTTCCAGTGCGGCACCACAGGCCGGGCACGGCGGATCGTACCGTCCACTGTCCAGATCGGACGCGAGGCGGGGCGCCGGGCTCACCACCCCGTGCGTCGGGCATGCGTAGCGCCCCTCGCCGTAGACGACCATCGACGACGCCAGGACCAGCCGCCCGACACCGGCCCCGTGCATGGCGGCCAGCAGCACCGCGGTGCCGAAGTCGTTGTGCAGCACGTACTCCGGCGCGTCCGCGGGCGAGAGACCGTGTCCCACCATGGCCGCCTGGTGACAAACGACGTCGACGCCGTCCAGCAGGTCCGCCAGCAGCGCCGGATCGCGAACGTCACCGACGACGCCGTCGAAGTCCGGGTGCTGACCGTGCGCCTTCGGCAGCAGGTTGTCCACCGGCACGGCGTCGTGGCCACGAGCCAGCAGCGCCTCGACGACATGGGACCCGATGAAACCGGCCGCGCCGGTGACCATCACTCGCATGCCCGCGAGACTAGGCACCGCACCGGCCCACCGCGCGGCGAACCGGCGGCACGTCACGAAACCGTCAGATTTGCCGCGGTTCGCCCCGACCGACGAACTGTGACGAGTTCTCCGGGTCCTCGTGCTTGTGGAGAATCGCCGTTACCCGATAGAACGGTGTGCGAAGGCAAACGGGGAGGGACTTCGCATGCGCCTGCTCGAGTTCGTGCCGGTAAGGTCGATCCCGGGCTGCCCGGTCCGTACCGCACGGGGACCGGCGAGTACACGCTCGACCCGATCCACCTGCCCGGCTGCGACGGTGACATGTCCGACCTGCAGGGCGAGATGTACCTGGACGCCACCCGCGGGGTCAGCCGTGGCGCCGCGCTGCACAGCACGCTCTACGTCGTCGGCGCGAACCACAACTTTCTTCAACACCGAGTGGACGCCGGGCCAGTCGGAGGCGCCGTCCTCCGACGACTTCTGGCTCGAGGACGACCCCGTGTGCTCGGCGGGCACGCCCGTCCGGCTCACCGCGGCAGCGCAGCAGAACGTCGGCGCGACGTACATCGCGGCGGCCGCGCGGCTGTTCGTGGCTGGTGACCGGCGAGTGCTGCCGCTCGTCGACGGCACCGGGGTCCGGGCCCCGGGTCGTGCGCGGACGTGACGCCGGCCGGCCGGGCTGCTTCGGAGACAGCCCGGCCGGTCCGGTGTCACAGGATCTGGATCCGCTGCAGGTGCCGGGAGGAGCTGCCCCGGAACGCGTTGCGGCCGTGCAACAGCGCCTGGTTGTCCACCACGACGATGTCGCCGTCGCGCCACTCGTGGGCATAGCAGACGTCCGGGTCGTGCAGCCGCGTGCTCAGGTCGGCCAGGAACGGCGCGGCTTCCGCGTCGGACAGACCGTCCACGGTGGTCCACACCGGGTTCAGGTAGTGGTCCGGGTCGAGGGGTTCGTTGTACCGCATGATGGTCTCGCCGGTCACGGAGTGCTTTCCCAGGAGTGGCGCGGTGGTCTCGCCGCCGTAGTGCTTCAGCTTCTCCGTGCGGTAGGTGATCTCGGTCCGCGACCAGCGCTCGACGAGGTCCGCCCCCGCCCTGCGGATCACCTCGGTCGTGTCGGAGAACACCGTCTCGCCGCCGCCACCGGCCGCCGGTGCCCGCACGCACTGGAACAGGAAGAACCGCGGTGTGGCGCGCGCGAACGCGCCGTCCCAGTGGAACGGCACGTCCCCCCGGCCGAACAGGTAGTTCTTCGGTTCCTCCTCGATCACCAGGTCGAGCACGGCGCCGAAGTCCCAGGTGAGGACCTCGCCCCAGCTCTCGCCGTAGGTCGTCAGGTCCGCCTTGTCCAGCAGGGGAACCCCGCGCAGCACCAGCACCTTCGCCGCGACCGTCCAGTCCGCCAGCGTGGCGGGCGCGATGTCCCGCAGGTCGCCGGCGGGCGCGGTCACCACGCGCCCGAACGGCTCGGCTGTCACGGTCATGAGGCGTTCTCCTCAGGTCGGATGTGGACGTAGTGGCTCGGCCGCCCGTGCCGCCAGACGAGGGACGCGTTCGCGCTCTCGGCCTGGCTGCGCTTCATGAGCGTGACGCTCTGCCCGTCGTCGACGATCACGCCGTGCCACGGGGTGAGCCAGTTGTCCCTGGTGCGGATCAGGTGGAAGCCGATCTTGCCGGCGTGTGCGTGCTGCGGGTGGATCGAGAGACGCAGCGAGTCCGGGAACAGGTCGCCGACGAGGTCGCCCCAGGCGCGGCTGCGCTGGATCATCTGGTAGGCGAGCTCCTTGCACGCCTTGCTGACCTGCGACCGGCTCGTGCCCTGGGTCAGCGGCACGTGGTCCTCGACCATGAACCGGTGCATGCCGTTGAACATCGCGCGGGCCTGGAGGTCGTTGCGCACCTCCTGGCGGAGCTCCTCGAGCGGAATGCCGTAGCGCTCGACGAGCACGGCACGCATGTCGTCGTAGGAGTCGAGGCCGAACGCGTCGTCGAGGGAGTACAGGCCGATGGACTCGGTGCCGAGCGTGTCGATGATGCGTTGCAGCTCGGCGCGGTAGGCGGTGACGTCATCGTCCGGGATGCCGAGGAGGTCGGCGAAGACATGGCCGTCCGAGCAGATCAGGATGCGCGCGCCCGGTGCGTGGACGTGGCTGACCAGCTCACAGAACGTCTGCAGGAACTCGACGGAGATCCGCTCGCCGAGGTCGGGGAGCGCGCCGATCACCTTGCCCGGGTTGCGTGACTTCGCCGGGAACGCCGGAAGCAGGAAGTGCACGGGTTGCCCGCGCTCGAGGTAGCGTCGAACCCGGTCGTGGTGGACGGCGTAGCAGGTCTCGCACGGCTGTTCGCCACACGGGTCGTCGGGGTCGGCAAGCCGGCGGAACCGGAACGTCAGCTCGATGATCTGTCTGGCCAGTTCGTCCACGGGGCGACCGACTGGCTCTTCTGCGGCAAGGCTCATGTTCGGTCCGATCGCACATTGGTTTCGTGTTCTGGTCATGTTCGTGCCATGAAAAACGGTAACCAGCGATCATTGAAATTCACATGCAACGAGATTTAGTTTCGCGCACCCCGGGGTCGAGTGGATCTCACTCAGCCCACCTCGTCGAGCGCCTTGGTCAGCGCCGCACCGAGTCTGTCCACATCGGACGGCGTGGTGCGCCAGTTGCTGAACGCCACCCGGAAGCCGGGGGTGCCGTCGTACACGGTCGGCGTGACCAGGGCCTCGCCGCTCCTCGCGATCGCGTCGACGAGGGCCTGGACCCGTTCCCGCGTCGGGTCCTCCGCGAAGGTGCAGCAGACGATGTTGAGCCGGACCGGCGCCAGCAGCCGCAGCCGTGGTTCGCCGGTCAGCCATTCGCCGAGCCGGGCGGCGAGCGCGATGGTGCGTTCGACGATCTCCTGGTGGCCGGCCCGGCCGTACGCGACGAGCGAGAACCACGCGGGGAGCGCACGCAGCCGCCGGGAGCTCTCCGGTGTCAGGTGGACGAAGTCGGGCTCGCCGGCCGGCGGCGGCAGGTAGGCCCCGAGGTTCCGGAAGATCCGGACCTGGAGGTCCCGGCGGCGGGTGAACTGCACGGCCGCGTCGTAGGGAACGTTCAGCCACTTGTGGAGGTCCACGCACACCGAGTCGGCCTCGGCGATGCCGTCGACCAGTCCACTGTGCCGGGGCGAGAGCGCCGCGAAGGCACCGAAGGCGCCGTCGACGTGCAGCCAGAGGTTGAAACGTTCCTTCAGGGCCGCGATCGCCCGCAGGTCGTCGAAGTCGACGGAGTTCACCGTGCCGGCGTTGGCGACCACGATGGCGGGCCGGCCGTCGAGCGCGGCAGCGAGCTGCTCGACGTCCACCGCCTCCCGGCCCGGCAGCGTGGACACGAGCCGGACCTGCCTGCGCCCGATGCCCAACATGGACAGTGCTTTGTAGACACTGGAGTGCGGCGCGGCCGAGAAGACCGGAACCGGGCCCAGCGCGTGGACCCCGTCGTCGTTCACGGAGACGCCGAGCTGCTCGCCGAGCCATTCCCTCGCGACCGCGAGCCCGACGAAGTTCGACATCGTGGCGCCGGTGACGAACGCGCCGTGCAGGTCGGGGCCGATGCCGAGCAGTTCGGCCAGCCAGCCGACGGTCTCGCGTTCGAGGTCCACCGCCGCGGTGTCCCGGGCGACGACGTTCTGGTCGTACGCGCTGGTCAGCCAGTCCCCCACCACCGAGGCCGGCGTGGCACCGCCGGTCACGAACCCGAAGTAC
Source organism: Actinophytocola sp. (assembly GCF_035634895.1). Taxonomy (GTDB): domain Bacteria; phylum Actinomycetota; class Actinomycetes; order Mycobacteriales; family Pseudonocardiaceae; genus Actinophytocola. Next base: position 29,100 of record NZ_DASQCC010000282.1, read on the forward strand.
CGCGGTCCGGCACTGCCGGAGAACCACGGGGCCCAGTGCTCCTCGAACCGTCTGAGCGCCTCGGCCGCGCCGACCCCGTCCACCGGCATCGGCGCCGGGGCGTCCCCGGGCCGCCCCACGGTGACCGGTCGCGTGTCGAGGCTGGTCAGCGCCCGTTCGGCGGCGTCGCGGGCGGCCGTGAGTAGGTCGGGCAGGGCGGCCAGGTCGTCTTGGAACTTCGGGTGCATGGCCCCCATGATCCCCCCGTGATGGTCCACGGCCCGGGACGCTCAGCCGCTGCCGAAGCACACCAACGGGGTCAGCGGTTCCGTCAGCGCGGCGTCGGCCAGTGCGCGGGCCGGGGCGACGCCTCGGGACAGGCCGCGGTGGTAGGCCGTCATCACGCCCACCACTCTGTGGTCGTCCATCCGGGCCACGCTCGACACGACCGTTCGGGTTCCGCCGTAGAGCAGGGCCGCCGTGAAGCCGAGGATCTCGTCGCCCGCTCGTACGACCGCTCGGCCGACATCGCAGGACGCCAGGATCACGTGTTCCGGCGCCGCGTCCAGCTGGTGGATGTCGTAGGCCATCAACGGCCCGTCGGCCAGGTCGAGGCGGGAGAACAACACGCTGTCCTGCTCGTGGTGCCCATGCGTCGCGAAGTGCGCCACACCGCAGCCGTCCAGCGCCTTCATCGTCGAGTCGACCGTCGCGTTCTCCCCTACCAGCGCCTCCCCCTCGGGGTAGATCGCCGCCAGTTGCTCCACCTCGTCCTCCGCGAAGTCCAGGTTCGGGCCCGCCACCAGCAGCGTGCCCGTCACCGGTGCACGCGCCGGTTTCCGGCCGGACAACCACACCGTCGCCGACGGGGACACCGTCACCGGTCGCCCACGCAGGTCCTCCAGCAGCGACCACGGCACGCCCGACAACGGACCCGTCGGCACCACCACCAGGTCCTCGTCCCCCAGATACCGGCGCAACGGCGTGATCAGATGCTCGTTCAACATCGACAGCTGATGCTTCGCCGAGTTGCGCACCGCCGCGTCCAGCGGACCCGGTAACGCCCGGCCCGCCAGCACATCCAGGTCACTGCGCAACCGCGCCGCCGTCTCGGTCACCGCCGGTAGGTCGCCGAGTGCCACGATCCGGGTCGCGTGCCGGCCGACCAGGAACGCGTGAATCCGGGGACCCACGGTGAAGAAGCTGGCCAGCGTCGCCCCCGCGACCCCCAGCTCGGCGCGGACCTCCGCCAGCGACGCCTCCGCGTGGTGCTCGCCGGTTCCGCTCGCCTGCCAGCTCTGCGCCCGGATCTGCCGTTCCAGCTCCGCCATCCGCCGCGCCGCCGCCGGGTCGCGCCTGCCCTCCAGCTCGCTCGCGCGCACCACCTGCGACCGCTGCCGCAGCTCGGCCATCGCGTCCACGGTCACCGGGTCGTCCAGCGGATGTACCGCCCTGGACCGGAACGCCTGCGCACGCGAGTGCTCCAGCCACCGGAACACCGTGGCAGGCCTGCCCTCCGCGAGCGCCGCGTCGAGGCCGGCCCTGGCCAGGTCGGCGCCGAGCGTCGCCACGCCGGTCTGCAGGTCGATGCTGCCGAAGTGACCGCGGTGCGCCGCGAGCCGCGCCAGGCCGGCGCGTGCGTGCCGGAAGGTCGCGGTGTGGTCGCCGCGCGCCTCCGCGATCCGCGCCCGGACCAGGTGTCGCGCCAGCCTGGTGTCCCACGTCGACCGGCGGCCCGGCTGCCGGCGGACGTGGGCCGCCGCCTGGTCGACCTCACCGCGCCGCAGGTGAGCGTGGGCGGCCAACAGCTCCGCGGCCTCCGCGTCGTTGTCCAGGCCCAGCTCACGCAGCCGCTCGGCCAGCCCCGCCGCGGTCGCGGCGACCGTGGCCGCACGCCCGTTCGCGGCGAACTCCGCCCGCAGCCGCGTCAGCCCGGCGACCGCCGCCCAGGCCTCGTTGCGACGGCGGCGGAACCGGCGTTCCGCCTGGCCGGCCCACCGCCGCGCCGACGCGTGGTCGCCCACCGCGACCGCGACCTGAGCGCGGGTCAGCTCGGCCTCGGCCTGTTCCTGGTTCATGCCGAGCCCGGCGAACCGGGGCAGCGCGGCGTCGAGCACGCCGGCGGCGTCCGCGCCGAGGCCGGCCGCCAGCAGCGCCCGCGCCTTCTCCACGGCCAGCACCACGAGCATGCCGTCCGCGTTCTCGGCGTACCCGCGTTCGGCCTGTTCGAAGGCACGCAGCGCGCCCGGGATGTCGCCGGCCAGCAGCAGGCAGGAACCCCGGCCGTGGAAGGACTTCGCGACCTGGACGGTCATGCCCAGCTCTCGGCTGATCTCCTCGCTGCGTGCCAGGTCGGCGAGCGCCGGGCGCACCTGACCGGCGATCTGGTGGATGTAGGCGCGGTTGAGCAGCGTCCGGGCCAGCGCCACCCGCTCCCCCGCCCGCTCCAGCTGCGGCACGGCGGCGTCGAAGCTGCGGACGGCCTCGTCGACGCGGCCGGTCATGGTCAGCAGCAGGCCGCGCTGGAGCAGCAGGACGCCGCGGTTGTCCTCGGTGATGAGGGTGTCCATGCGGTCCAGCAGCGCGAAGCCGTCGTCGCTGTGGCCACGCGCGACCTCGGCGGCCGCGAGCGTGCCCAGCAGGCGGAACGTCAGCTCCCGGTGCGTCACCCAGGCGCCGGTGGTGTCCGGCCAGCCGAGCAGGCGCAGTCCGGCGCGCAACGACCTGGCGCCCAGCAACGGGCGCCCCCGGTTGAGCGCCTCGAGGCCGCGTCCGTGCAGCACGCGTGCGCGTGCTTCAACGGCCTTGTCGGCCACACCACCGGGCATCTGGTCAGTATCGGGTCAGGTCTAGCAGCCTGAACAGGGATTTATGGCCCTGATCCCCCCAACTCTATCGTCGGCGTGATGATGCGACAGGCCCGCCCGGCGTCATGCACGATCAGCCGGACGGCGCCGGTCGGTACCGCGGCGAGCGAGAACCGGCCGGCGCCGTCGGAGTCGGTCGACATCGGTCCGGCCGGACAGCGCAGCTCGATGCGCAGCGCGGCGCCGGGCGTGAGCCACCCGTCGATCCTCGTCGTCCCGTCGGTGGCCCGCTCCAGCATGACCATGATCGTCAGGCTGTCGCTCTGGAACGTGACGAGCCGGATGAACTCGTCGGAGCGGGCGGCGACCGGCGCCGTCATCTCGACGAGCCGGGACACCTCGACGTCGATTCCGTCGCCGTCCGGGTCCGGTTCGAGGCCGAGCTGGACCCGGTCGACGAGGCCGGAGGGCATCGGATCGGCCACGTCCCACAGCGCTCGCAGGGCGGCCATGAACGTGTTCTCCTGTTCGGTCAGTTGTGGTCGTCCGTTCCACTCAGGGCGTCGTGCACGCCTCGACGGCACGACGCGCGCGTTCCCGCATTGCTTCCTGGCTGACCAGCCCCATGCGGAGCTGGGGGTCGGCGTCCGCCTGCTCGATGAGCTTGTTCGCGAGCGAGGCGGCGGCGTGCGGCCCGGCGAACGAGGTGCCGTGCCACATCGCGAAACCGCTGGTGAAGTCGTCCGGATCCATCGACTCGCGGTCGAGCTCGCGGATCACGTTGGTGGGCCCCATGCTCCCGCGCAGCTTCGGGAACGTGCTCACGACGCTCGCGCCGGACGCCCATGCGTGCACCCACGGCGCCTGGTTGCTGAAGAACGCCTTGGTGCCGTTGGGGTTGAGCGCGCCGACGGACAGCACCGGCTGCCCGCCCCCGTCCGAGGGGACGGTCGCGAGCGCGGCCGGGTAGAACTGCCGGGTGGTGGCGTCGTTGCCGGCGGCGGCCACGACCAGCACGCCGAGGTCGGTCAGCCGGTTGAGCAGCGCGGTGAACTCGGCCGTCTCGGCCTCGTCCTCGAGCGTCTCGATGTAGTACCCGATCGAGATGGACAGGATGTCGATCATGTCGGCGGGGTTGCCGCCGTCGGCCTGCGCGTCCTCGACCTGGTGCACGAGCCGCTCCAGCGCGGCGATCAGGTCGCTCTCGTAGGCGACGCCGTCCCCGGCCATCACCCGCGCGACGGCGAGCTCGGCGTCCGGCGCGACCTGGCGGAAGATCCCGGCGATGAACGTGCCGTGCCCGGCGTGCCGGTTGAACTCGCCGGTCAGCGGGTTGTCCGGGACGATCTCCTCCCAGTAGTCCTCGATCACGCGCGCACCGGTGCCCGCCGCACGGCTGCTGGCCGTGATGGCGTCCTGGACCTCCTTGAGCACCCGGAGGTAGCCGCCGGTCGGGACCTCGCGGTCGGTGGTGCCGAACCACTCGTGCTCGGCGATGCCGGTGTCCAGCACCGCGATCACGGGCCGGCGGTCGAAGCCACTGCCGGAGACGAGCGCCCGCGGGTTCGGGGGGCGCATGGACAGGCTGACCGGCACCGGGCCGCCCCGCGCGGACCGCAGGTAGCCGTTGATGCCGAAGAGGCCGTGGGAGTCCCACGGCACCGGGCCCAGGCTGTGCGAGTCCCAGGGGGTCGGGTTCAGTGCGTGCGAGTCCCACGGGACCGGGTCGAGGCCGATGAACATGAGGTGCTCGAGCGTCACCGGGTCCGGCTTGTTGACGGCGGACGCGAGCCGGCCCTCGGGTGCGTCGGCGGCGGTCCTGCGCAGGTGCCAGAGCGCGTACCAGGCGTCGACGGTCGCGGGCTTGTCCGCGTCGAGGCGTTCGAGCCGGACCACCGGCGGACGGCTGGCGTCGGCCCGCGGCTCGGCGAGCTTCAGGTTGACGTCCGCGAGGGTCTGTTCGAGAGCGCTCCGGTCCACCGACTGGGGGACACGCAGGACGTCGGTCCGGTACGCCGTCGCGGGCGGCGGACCGGTGACGGAGTAGAGCGGGTCGGACGGCCTCAGCACCCGCGCACCGTGCCTGGCCAGCAGTTTCGTCGGAACGTCAGGCAGTTGGTTACCGAGCCCGTCGTCGCTGGAGTCGCGACGAATGTAGAAATGCATGAGACCTCCCCGCCTCTGGGCTTCTGCCCACTCCAGTGCGGTCGGACGCCCGGGAAATACACAATGGAGGTAACGAGTTGATAACGCCTGTCCTTTTCGAACATACGAATGGGCCCGGGCGAACCCGGGCCCATTCGGCGGTTGGCGGTGGTCAGCGACGCTTGCGGAGGGCGTCCAGGGCGAACGCGCCAGACCCCAGGATGCCGATCAGCAGGAAGATCCAGCTGTACAGCGCGGCGGGCTCACCACCGTTGGGGATGGGGAACACGGCCAGGGGCTGGTGGACGGTGAAGTAGGCGTAGGCCATGGCGCCGGAGCACAGCAGCGCGGCGGGGCGGGTGAACAGACCGATCCCGACGAGCGCGCCGGCGACGACGTGGATCAGCGAGGCCCAGCCACCGGGCCAGCTGAGCGGGTCGATGGTGCCGCCATGACCGTCCACGCCACCGAAGGCGCCGAACAGGCCGACGAAACCGTGGAGGACGAAGAGGAACGACACGACCACCCGGGTGACGCCGAGCGCGGCGGCGGGGAGCTTCGCGGTGGCCGGGTTCGTCGTCTCGGGGGCGGCGGCGGTGGTCGAGGTGGTGTGCAGGGTCGCGGTCATGTCGGTCCGGTCCTTCCGAAGTGGTGTCGTCGAGCGCCTTCACCACGACGTCGAGCGGGACCGGACCGGATCGACGATCCGCTCGAAGATTCTTTCCCGGGGTCGCTCCCGGCCCCGGGTGACCCCGCCGCGTCGACGGACTGGCGGGTCAGCCGGCCTCCATGCGGTCCAGGGCCTCCGTGAGCGTCGACGCCGGGTGCCAGTACGGCAGCCGAACGTGCTGGGAGAACCCGTTGAACGCCGAGAACGCCGGGCCGGCCACCAGCCGCACGCCCTGCCGGCGAGCGTGCTCCACCAGCGTCACCGCGTTCGTCCCGGTGTCGATCCACAGGCCCGTGCCACCCGCCGGCTTCTGCCACGTCCACTCCGGGCGCCGCTCGGTCAGCAACACCCCGGTCTCCGCGAGGCGGGCACGCAGCTCCGCCGCGCGGGTCGCCCGTGCCTCCTCCGCACGCGCGAGCAGGTCCGCCGTCACCAGCTGTTCGGCCACCGGCGTCGCCAGGTCCGCCGCCCGCCGCAGTCCCACCAGCCGCGCCACGAGCTCCGGCGTCGTCCGGATCCACCCCACCCGCAATCCGCCCCAGAACAGCTTCGACGCCGTCCCCACCAGCAGCGCACCGGACAGCGGCGGGATGCCCGCCTCGACATCCAGCGCCAGGTCCGCGAACGACCTGTCGTCCACGACCGTCACGCCGAACCGCGCCACCAGCTCCGCCAGCTCCCGGTGCCGGGCCCGCGACAGCGCCACGCCGGTCGGGTTGTGCAGCCCCGGCTGGCAGTACAGCAGCCGAGGCGGCCGGTGCACCAGCCGCCGCCGCAGGAAGTCGAGGTCGAGGCCGTTGTCGCGGACCGGCACGCTCACCAGCTGGGTCCCCGCGTGCCGGAACGCCTCCAGCGCCCCGCGGTAGGTCGGTTCCTCGACGATCACCTCGTCGCCCCGGCTGACCATGGCGTGTGCGATCAGCCAGACCGCGTGCTGCGCGCCCGACGTGATCAGGATCTGCGCGGGGTCGGTCGCCAGCCCGTCCCGCGTGTACCGGTCGGCCACGGCCTCGCGCAGCACCTGCATGCCCTTCGGGTGGTAGCCGTCGGTGGCCACCTCCGCGGCCAGGCGGAGCGGGTCCAGCGCGCGGAACGCCGCCGTGACGTCCGGCAGTCCGGGCAGTGCCCCGCTGGTCAGGTCGATCTCGGTGCCGTGGTGGCCGCTGTAGGTGATCAGCCGCGCGTCCGCGGCGAGCGAGCCTGCGGCGCCCCGGCTGCGGATCCGGGACCCGGTCCCCTGCCGCGCCTCGATCAGCTCCTCCCCCGCCAGCGCCTCGTACACCCTGGTCACCGTGCCGCGGGCGACGCCGAGCGCCTCCGCGAGACTCCGCTGGGACGGCAGGATCGTGCCGTCCGGCAGGGTGTTGCTGCGGATCAGGTCGGTCATGGCCTCGGCCAGCCGCAGGTACAGCGTGTCATCGTGGGTCGTCGCCCATCCGTCGAGCAGGCGACTCAAGGTCGCGGCCGCTATGCGATGTCCGTCCGCCATGTCCTTTTCCGCTCTACTCTTGGTAGGCCAATCGGGCGTGAGTGGTCTATCGCCTCCTGATGGCAATTGGCAAGGATTGACGCGGAACCAACCAGGACAGCCGCATGCCCACGTCAAGAAAGGCCGGTCGATGCCGACGGTCGCGTTGCTCGGGACGTTCGACACCAAGCAGGTCGAGTACGGCTGGCTGCGTGAACGGCTCACCGAGGCCGGCTGTGACGTGCTCGGGGTGGACGTCGGCACCTTCTCCGACGACGACGGTGGCGGCCTGGCGGACATCTCGGCCGCGGACGTGGCGAGCGCCGCCGGCGCGGACCTCGGCGAGCTGCGTGCCGCCGGCGACCGCGGCGCGGCGATGGCGGCCATGGCCGACGGCGCGGCGGCCGTGGTGACGCGGCTGTACCGGGAAGGCCGGCTCGACGGCGTGCTCGCGGTCGGCGGGTCGGGTGGCTCGTCGGTGGCCGGCCGGGCCATGCGGGCGCTACCGGTGGGGGTGCCGAAGCTGCTCGTGTCGACCATGGCGTCCGGGGACGTGCGGCCGTACGTCGGCGACGTGGACGTGACGCTGATGTACTCGGTGGTCGACATCAGCGGGGTGAACTCCGTGTCGCGACTGGTGCTCGGCAACGCCGCCGCGGCCGTCGCCGGCATGGCCGCGGCCCACGAGCGGCGACGGCGGGAACCGGAGCGGGACGACGGCAGACCGGTCGTCGCGGCGACCATGTTCGGGCTCACCACGCCCGCCGTCGACGAGGCCAGGGAGACGCTCGCCGAGCTGGGTTACGAGGTGCTGGTCTTCCACGCGACGGGTGCCGGCGGCCGGGCCATGGAGTCGCTGGTGACCTCCGGCCTGGTCGACGGCGTGCTCGACCTGACCACCACGGAGCTGGCCGACGACCTCGTCGGCGGCGTGCTGACCGCCGGGCCGGAACGCCTGACGGCGGCCGGCCGGGCGGGGGTCCCGCAGGTGGTGAGCGTCGGCGCGCTGGACATGGTCAACTTCGGCCCGCAGGAGACGGTGCCGGAGCGGTTCGCCGACCGGAAGTTCCTCGTGCACAACGCGACGGTGACGCTGATGCGCACCACCGAGGAGGAGATGGCGGTGCTCGGCGGGCGCATCGCGGGCAAGCTCGCCGCCGCGACCGGTCCCGTCGAGGTTTTCCTGCCGCTGCGGGGGGTATCGGGTATCGACACGGCAGGCGGGCAGTTCGAGGACGCCGCGGCCGACGAGGCGTGCCTTGCGGAGATCCGCACCGGGCTGGCGGGTTCCGCGGTCGTCGTGCACGAGGTGGACAGCCACATCAACGACAAGGGGTTCGGCCGGGCCGCAGCCGAGGCGCTGCACCGGCTGGTCACGAACAACAGGGGCAACAGGTGATGGTTACGGAGGGGTCGGCGCTCGCCGAGTTCCCCGAGCTGCGGCGGCTCGTCGACCTCCGCAACGCGGGCTGGCGGTTCCTGCCGGTCTCGGCGGAGGGCGAGCTGGTCGAGGTGCGTGGGGTGCGCGCCTGGCCGGACCAATGGGTGGACGTGATCGTCGTGCGGTTCACCACCGACGCGGCGGGACTGCGCTGCGACCGGTCCGGCGGTGTGGTGTGGCAGTGTGAAGGTGACCTGGACGAGGTCGTCGACGGCTTGCTCACCCTGCCGCCGCCGGCCGACCCCGAGGCGCCCCGGCTGGTCCTGCGCACCGATCCGGGGCTCTGGATGCCGTAGAGAGGGTTTGGCGTGCTGCGTGCGGAGGTTCGGGAGAGGCTGACCGCGACCGTGGCCGAGGGCAGGCCGATCGTGGGCGCCGGTGCGGGAACCGGCCTGTCCGCGAAGGCCGCCGAGGCCGGCGGGGTCGACCTGCTGATCGTCTACAACTCGGGGCGCTACCGGATGGCCGGCCGCGGCTCGCTGGCCGGCCTGCTGCCCTATGGCGACGCGAACGCGATCGTGGTTGAGATGGCCGGCGAGGTGCTGCCCGTGGTCCGGCGGACCCCGGTGCTGGCCGGGGTCTGCGGCACGGACCCGTTCCGGTCCATGGGGCCGTTCCTGGACGAGCTGGCGCGGCTGGGGTTCGCCGGCGTGCAGAACTTCCCGACCGTCGGGCTGTACGACGGAACCTTCCGGGAGAACATCGAGGAGACCGGCATGGGGTTCGGCCTCGAGGTCGACATGGTCCGGCTGGCCGCCTCGAAGGACCTGTTCACCGCGCCGTACGCGTTCGACCCCGACCAGGCCGCGGCGATGGCGGCGGCCGGCGCGGACGTGCTGGTGCCGCACGTCGGCCTGACCAGCAAGGGCACGATCGGCGCGCGCACGACGCTCACCCTCGACGAGGCCGCGGCGGCGGTGCAGCGGATGCGCGACGCCGCGGTGGCGGTGAACCCGGACATCCTGGTGCTGTGCCACGGCGGGCCGATCGCCGAGCCGGCCGACGCGCAGTACGTGCTGGACCACACCGAGGGTGTCGTGGGTTTCTTCGGCGCGTCGTCGATCGAGCGCCTGCCGACCGAGATCGCAATTCGGTCGCAGGCGGAGAGCTTCAAAGATTTGACTCTCTAAATTCTTTCGGTTGAATTATCGATCTCCCCCCGAAGAATTCATGGAAGTCACTGCAACGACATTGCCGCGTGCGGCGACACCATGGGCATGCTCTCTCGCGCACGGCGGGTGTTCCCGTTGATTGTCTCCCTGATTGTTCTGCAGACCGCCGCACCGGCGACGACGCCGGCCGAGTCCGACCGCGCGGTGTGCGGCACCACGGTCGGTGTGGCGTCGCCGCCCTCGGGCGCGGTGACCGTCGATCCCGGCACGGACCTGTCGGCCCTGACCCGGACGAGCCCGGCGGGCACGACGTTCTGGCTGAGCCCCGGCACGCACAAGCTGGCGTCGGACCAGTTCGGCCAGGTGATCCCGAAGGACGGCGACGTCTATCTCGGCGCGCCCGGCGCGGTGCTGGACGGGCAGCGCATCAACCAGGCGGCGTTCACCCAGCAGGCGGCCGACGTCGTGATCCGCGGCCTCACCATTCGCGGGTTCGTCGCGCCGCTGAACCAGGGCGTCGTCAACCATGACTCCGGGCCGCGCTGGGTGGTCGAGGACAACATCATCGAGGACAACGAAGGCGCCGCGATGATGGCGGGAATCGGGCAGGTGGTGCGCGGAAACTGCCTGCGGAACAACGGGCAGTACGGGATAAACGCCTACCGTTCCAGTGGCGGGCTGACCGATCTGGTGATCGAGGACAACGAGATCACCGGGAACAACACGGGTGACTGGGAAACCAGGGTGCCGGGTTGTGGCTGCACCGGCGGCGCGAAGTTCTGGTCGGTCGACGGCGCGGACATCCGGGACAACTGGGTGCACCACAACCACGGCGCGGGAATCTGGGCCGACACGAACAACAACGACTTCGTCGTCGAGGGCAACCTGATCGAGGACAACGCCAACGAGGGTCTGTTCTACGAGCTGTCGTACAACCTGTCGCTCAGCGGCAACACGTTCCGGCGCAACGCTCTGCCGTACGGCCAGCGGCGTGCCGAGAAGGGCGACAACTTCCCGGTGGCGGCGGTGTACATTAGCGAGTCCGGCGGCGAGCCGCGGCTGGCGGCGCGCACCAACCTGATCGACATCCGCGGGAACTACTTCACCGACAACTGGTCGGGGATCACGTTGTGGGAGAACGCGGACCGGTTCTGCAACAGCCCGGCGAACACGTCGTCGCTGTCGTGCACCCCGGTGGCGCCGGCGGTCGCGTCGTGTGCCCAGCCGGGGATCGCGACGGCGCCGCTGTTCGACGACTGCCGCTGGAAGACGCAGCGGGTCCTGGTGCGGGAGAACACGTTCGAGTTCGACTCGGAGACGCCGGGCTGCCGGTCGCTGTGCGGGCGGATGGCCGTGCTGTCCAACTACGGGACCTACCCGGACTGGTCGCCGTACAAGGCGTGGACGGTGCCGGAGGCGATCACGTTCCACCAGGGCAACCAGTGGTCGGACAACCAGTACTACGGGCCGTGGACGTTCGTCGCCCACGACGCGTCGCGGACGCTGTCGATCGCGGCGTGGCAGGCGGCCCCGTACAACCAGGACACGTGCAGCACGTTCGACGGCTCCCCCGGCTGCTAGTAGTGCTGAGTCGGCTCCCAAGGGCTTTCCCCGGGTGCCACGGGGTGTTGTAATCGGATCATGGCCGAGCGGAATGCCAGTCAGGACATTCAACGGTTCGGGTACCAGCAGGAGCTCAGGCGGTCGCTCTCCTTCTGGGACCTGTTGATCTACGGGCTGATCTTCATGGTGCCGATCGCGCCCTTCGGGATATTCGGCAGTGTCTTCGAGGTGGCCGGCGGGATGGTGGCGCTGGCCTACGCGGTCGGCGCCGTCGGCATGGTGTTCACGGCGATCTCGTACGCGCAGATGTCCAAGGCCTTCCCGCTGGCCGGCTCCGTCTACGCGTACGCAGGCCGCGGCATCGCGCGCCCGTTCGGGTTCATCGCGGGCTGGCAGATCCTCCTCGACTACATCCTCGTCCCCGCCCTGCTCTACATCATCTCCGGCATCGCGATGAACGCCTTCGTGCCGGGGATCCCCGTCGTGGTCTGGGTGCTCGGGTTCATCGTCCTCAACACGGTCATCAACTACTTCGGCATCGAGCTCACCGCACGCACCAACCGGGTCATGCTCGTCGTCGAGCTCGTCGTGCTCGTGATCTTCCTCGTCGTCGGGGTCGTCGCCCTCGCGGACGGCAGGAGCACCGGGGACACGTGGTCGCCGCTCTACGACTCGGGCACGTTCTCCGTCGGCCTGGTCTTCGGCGCGGTCTCGCTCGCCGCGCTGAGCTTCCTCGGCTTCGACGCGATCTCCACGCTCTCGGAGGAGAGCCGCGAGACCGGCAACCAGGTCGCGCGGGCGACCGTGCTGTCGCTGCTGGTCGTGGCCGTGCTGTTCGTCGTCCAGACATGGGTCGCCGCGCTCCTCGTGCCCGACCGGGAACGCCTGCTGTCCGAGGGCGACACGGCCGGCACCGCCTTCTACGACGCGGCCGAGCACGCCGGCGGGCACTGGCTCTACGTGCTGACCGCCGTGACGACCGCCATGGCCTGGGGGTTCGCGGACGCGCTGGTCGCACAGGCCGCGACGTCCCGGTTGCTGTACTCGATGGCCCGCGACCGCCAGCTGCCGCGCTTCCTCGCGAAGGTCCACCCCGGCCACCAGGTGCCGGAGCGGGCCACCTTCCTGGTCGCGGCGATCTCCGTCCTGGTCGGTGGCGGCCTGACGCTGCGGGCGGACAACGGCGTCGCGCTGCTCACCGCGCTGGTGAACTTCGGTGCGCTGACGGCGTTCCTGCTGCTGCACGTGTCCGTGATCGTGCACCACCTCGTCCGGCAGCGCAGCCGGGACTACCTTCGGCACCTGGTGGTTCCGTTGTGCGGCATAGCCATCCTCGGCTACGTGGTGGTCGAGGCGAAGGTCGCCGCGCAGGCCGTCGGACTGGGCTGGCTGGCGATCGGGCTCGTCGTCATGACCGTGCTGCTGTGGAGGAGGTCGCGTGAAGGTCATCGAGTACCGGCCTGAGCCCGGGGAGTTCGCATGGACGTTCGGCGGCGCGGCGCCCGTACGCGAGGTCAGGCCCGGCGACGTGTTGCAGGTGTGGACGGAGGACTGCTTCGCCGGCAAGGTCCGCACCGAGCGGGACCTCGTGTCGCGGGTGTGCGAGTTCCCGTTCCTCAACCCGCAGACCGGACCGTTCTATGTGGACGGTGCCCGGCCGGGTGACACGCTGGCACTGCACTTCGTGTCGATCGAACCCGCCCGCGACACCGGCGCGGCGACGACCGTCCCGTTCTTCGGGGCACTGACCTCCGACGCGCACACCGCGTCGCTGCAGGAGGCGTTGCCGGAGCTGGTGTGGCTCTACGAGCTGGACAACGCCCGCCGCACGGTGACCTACCACGCGAAGAGCGCGGACCTGACGTTCGACCTGCCGATGGATCCCATGCACGGGACGGTGGGCGTGGCGCCCGGCGCGCTGGAGGCGCGGTCGTCGCTGGTGCCGGACGCCCACGGGGGCAACCTGGACACGCCGGAGATGCGGGCAGGGGTGACGGCGTACTTCGGGGTGAACGTCGAGGGTGCGTTGTTCTCGCTGGGGGACGGGCATGCGCGTCAGGGCGAGGGTGAGGCGTGCGGGACCGGCGTCGAGGTCGCGATGAACACGGTGGTGATCGTGGAGCTGGTCCCGGGGATGGCGACGCCCTGGCCGCGGTTGGAGTCGGACGCGTACCTGATGTCCGTCGGCGCGGCCACGCCGCTGGAGAACGCGTACCGGGTCGCGCAGGTGGACATGACGGGGTGGCTGTCGGAGCTGTGCGGGGTCGACCGGATGGACGCCTACCAGATCGTCGCGCAGGCGGCGCTCGCGCCGGTGGCACAGGTGTGCAACCCGATCTACACGGTGACGAGCAAGATTCCCAAGTCGCTCGTGCCCGCGGCGGCCGCCTACCGCGGGATTCACGCGGAGCTGCGTGGGCGGGCCGCGCGGCTCCGCTAGTGTCCCGCGCCGGAAATCAGGCAACTAATTCGGCGGCCCAGCTTCCTGCTGGCGGCGTTGCCGGTTCGCCCAAGTACGACCCAGTACGAGGACGAACCCGCGTCTTGCCAGCAGAAACCTGGATCCACCGACTTAATCACCGCATTCCCGGCGCGGGACACTAGTGCGGCTTGTGAATCGCCGCCGCTGAGCCATGTGCCGTACCGGCGTGCGACTGAGGATGGGATGCTGGGTGCCGTGGGGGCCGCGATGCTGGGTGCCGCCGGGACCGGGGCGGTGTGGGGCTGGCTGGTGGCGATGGCCTGGCTGGCGGGTCCGCGACGCCGCGCCACCGTGACGCTCGGAGTCGCGAGCCTGGCACCGGCCGGTGTGGCGGCGGTGGGCGCGGGGGCGGCCGGTTTGTGCCTTTTCGCCGCTGCCACGGTGGTTTTCGTGGGGGCGTATGCCGGGTGGCAGCGGTGGCTGGCAGGCTCGTCGGTGCGGGGTCGCGAGTAATGGAGGTTCGAGTTGTCGCTCGCCACGGTGGCGTCCGATGCGCAGGAGGCCAGTGCGCTGCAGTTGGTGGGCGCCTTCTTGTTCGGCATGGTCGTGGGCTGGTACCTGTACTACATCAACCGGCATCGGGACGGGGCCGTGCGGTTGTCGGACCTCGTCACGGTGATCGGGGCGGTTGGCGGGGGCACGCTGCTCGCCGTGTTCCCCGCCGGGAGTGACCTCTTCGGCGCCTACGGGGTCGGGTTGTTCTGCGGGTTCTTCGGTTACCTGACCGTGCTGTTCCTCCTGGTGCGCAAGTCCGCCAACTTCGGTGTCGACTTCTTCATCGACGGGCGGCGCAGGCCGCCCGCCGACGGTGAGGTGCTCGTGCCGGGGCCGGACAGCGGCGCGATGGGTGAGGACACGGCCGGCGGGCTTCGGCGGTAGGCCATGGCTTCCGTGCCGTCGTTCACCATCGACGTCGTCCGCGGTTGGCTGGAGGGGGACGTGTTCCACGCGGTCCTCCGCGTCACGGCCCACGAAGCGGCGCCGGTCGAGGTCGATCTTCGCGTCCAACCCGTCGCCGCCGGCGTGACCGTCGAGTTCCTCGGGCAGACCGTGCCGGACACGGCCACGCCCACCAAGCGCCAGGGACTCGGCCTGACCAACTACTACCCCACCGGGCAGTGGCAGGACGAGACTCGCGAGTACCACCTGCGTCTGCGGGTGCCGAGCACCCGCCACGGCCGGACCCTGGCCTGGGTGTCGGTCATCGCCGGCGACTTCCAGCCGCTGGCGCAGGTCTACGTGGGCACCGGTCCGGACGCGGCGTCCGACGGCGACACTCGTGGCATGGCGACCCATGCCGCTCCTCCGGACGAGAGGCGCCCCGCCCCGCCCCAGTCAGGCAGCGGGGCCGGTTGGGTCAGTCGAGGCAGTAGCGGCGAGGACGAGCACCGGCATCCGGGCTTCCTCGTCGACGACGATCCGGACAATGTCTTCGGCAAGGACGGGGTCACCGCTCCGCCGGTCATCGGCGAGGACTGGCCGCGCGAGCCCGCTCATGCCGAAGCCACGCCACCGACCACGACGCCCGGGGGCCGGGCGCCGGCAGACGGCGAGCACGTGGTCAACACCGGGTTCGCCGAGGCGGACGAGATCGCCCGGCCGCTCCCCCGGGACACGACCCTCAGCGTGGGACGGCAGTACCTGTTCTGGCTGGACCTCGGGCCGCGCTCGGCCGCGACGATCGAGACCGCCCCCGCGCCGCTGCCCACGCAGCTCCCGCCGGACGCGATCATCACCGTCGCGCTGTTCGGGTTCCCGGACGGGCTCGGTGTCGATCCGGCCAACGCCGTCGCCTTCCTGCGGATGCGGCCGGACCGCACGGCATCCCCGATCTTCCTCCCCGTCACCACCCCCGCCCACCCCGGCGCCGCGCGGCTGCGGTGCAACCTCTACTGGCGACAGGTCCTCCTCCAGTCCCGCGTCGTGACCGCCCACGTCACCGCGACACCAACGAACCGGCCCGACGCCCTGTCGTCCACAATGGACTACCGGCTCGCCGACCCCGCCGACCTCGGCCAGCTCGCCGAGCTTCCCGCGCACACCGCCAGCATCCAGCTCAACGACGACAGCGGAGGCACCCACGCACTCCGGATCGTGGCCCACGACGGCCGCGAGCTGCTGCGTGCCGAGGCCACCCTCGCCGAAGGCCAGCTCACCAACCAGATCCAGCTCGCCCGCGGCGCCCTGCGCCGCGTCGCCTGGGGTGACGACGAACCCTGGCGCCCCGGCAAGTCCTACCGCTACCGCCACCAGCCGCCCATCGGCCAGCTCGCCGGCGACCTCGCCCTCCTGGCCGTCAACGGCTACCGGCTGCACCACCTGCTCCTGCGCGGCATGGGTCGCGGCGCCGGCACCGGCGCGTACGCCATGGGCGACCGGCTCGCCAACGCGTTGCGGAACCCGGGCTACGTGCAGATCGCGTTGAAGGAGTCCGCCCAGCACGTCCTGCCCGCCGCGCTCCTGTACGACCTCCCGCTCGACACCAACGCCACCCGCCTCACGCTCTGCCCGGACTTCTTCGCCGACCTCACGCACGGCCGGCCGCTCTCGTGCGTGCGCGGGGCGTGCCGCCAGGCCGCCCGGCCATCGCCGGAAGTCGTGTGCCCCGGCGGGTTCTGGGGTTTCCGGCACGCGTTGGGGCTGCCCGTGTCACTCGGCGGCGCGGCCGGTGTCCCGGTCACCCTGCCCGTGCGCGCGCCGATGCTGGCCACCGCCGGGCTGTACCGGGACTTCCAACAGGTCGACGACCACTGCGCCGTACTGCGGCACCTGTTGCCCGGCATGGGTTGGCGGCTCACCGAGAACCGTGCCGACACACTGCACGAGCTGAGCACCAGCGAACCACAGGTCGTGTACTTCTACTGTCACGGCGGCGTCGCCGGCACCGTGCCGTACCTGCGGGTCGGCCGAGGCAACACCGACCCGGTGATCACCCCGGACAACCTGTACCACGCACGCGTGCACTGGCCGCGTTCCCGGCCGCTGGTCTTCCTCAACGGCTGCCGGACCACCGACCTCGACCCGGACCGCGCCATCGACTTCGTCAGCTTCTTCGTCGAGGACGCGCAGGCCTGTGGTGTCATCGGCACCGAGATCACCGTCTTCGAGGAGCTGGCCCGCCCCTTCGCCGAGGACTGCCTCCGCCGGTTCCTGACCGCCGGCGTCCCGATCGGCACCGCGGTCCGGGACGCCCGGATCTCCTTGCTGAACCAGGGAAACCCGCTCGGCCTCGCCTACATCCCGTTCGTGCTGCCCGCGATCAGGATCCCCGCCGAACGGTCTCTCGCGTGACCCGGGTGCCGCCGGCCGGTCACATGTCGAGGACGACGTCGGTGCCGGGGCGGGCACAGCAGATGAGCACCTGCCCCTCGGCCGGGGGTTCCAGCGGGGCGGGCGAGTACGTGATCTCCCCGGACAGCAACGGGGTCACGCAGTTGTGGCACACGCCGGTCCGGCAGCTCCACCGGGCCGGGACGTCGCACGCCTCCGCGAGCTCCAGGAGGCTCCCGGTGCCGGACGGGGTCGAGACGCCGCTCCGCGCGAACGTCACCAGCGGCCCGGTGCCGACCTCGGCCGGCTGGTGCGGCGGCCGGGCGGGCACGCCGGTCACCCCGGGGTTGAGTGACGGCAGCACGCCGAACAGCTCCGTGTGGACCCGCGTGAGGCCCCGCGCGGTCAACGCCTCCCGCATGTCGGCCATGAACGCCGCCGGGCCGCAGACGTACGCGCTCGCGTCGGCCGGCACGGCCAGTGCGGTCAGCACGGCCTCGTCCAGCCGGCCGGTCGTGGCGCTGTAGAACACGTGCTCCCGCGCGTGCGGCAGCGACGCGAGCAACGCGTGCGCCTCCGCGGCCATGGCATGCTCACGTGGCTCGCGGGCGCCGTGCAGCCACCAGATCTCCCGGTCACTCCCCTGCGCCGCCAGCTGATGCAGCATCGCCAGCACCGGGGTGACGCCGATGCCCGCCGAGACGAGCACCACGGGTTCGGTGCCGTCGGTCAGGACGAAGTCGCCGCGTGGCGCCGCCACCTCCAGGATCGCGCCGGGCCGCACGCCGGTCAGGTACGCGCTCGCCGCGCCCTCCCGCTTGACGCTGACCCGGTAGCCGCCGTCCGGCACGGACGAAAGCGAGTAGCTCCGCACCGCCCCGGGGAGCCGGAACGTCAGGTACTGGCCGGCGGAAGCGGCCGGCAGCGGGCTCCCGTCCGGCGCGGACAGGTAGATCGACGACACGGTCTCTGTCTCGGGCACCACCCTGGTCACGTGCAGCGGCCGGAACCCGGCCCACGCCGGCTCGGCGGCCGACGCGCCGGCCAACAGGTCTCGGAACGACCCCTGCCAGCCGGGACTGAGCGCCAGGATGTCCGTGGCGGCACGCAGCCGGGCCGGGTCGCGGCCGGGCAGGTACAGCAGCGCGTCGGCCTCGGCCACCGTGAGCGCGTGCGGACCGGAACGTGTCCTGGTGATCGGGTCCCCGGCCCGCACCCGGCCCTCGGCGACCACCCGCAGGTAGAAACCGGGCCGGTGGTGGCTGACCAGCAGCGCCGGCAGCTCGGGCTCCCCCATCCGCATGCCCACCCGGTAACACGTGACCCGCGGCTGGGTCACCTCGAACTCCGCCTCGCCGATCCGGTACCGGTCGCCGATGCACACCTCGTCGTCCGGCAGGCCGTCGACGGTCAGGTTCTCGCCGAACTGGCCGTAGTCCAGGTCCCGGCCGAAGTGGCGTCGCCAGTGCCGGTACGAGTCGAGCTGGTAGACCAGCACGGCCCGCTGCTCGCCGCCGTGCCCGCCCAGGTCACCCTGGCCGTCCCCGTCGATGTTCAGGCGGCGGGCCATCCGCGGGCCGGTCACGGGGTACTTCCACACGCCGGTGTGCACGGTCCGGCCCTGCCAGGCCACATCCTTCGGCATCCCGACGTTCACGGACAGGAGCTTCGCCATTCCCGTCACGCTTGTCGCCGGTGACCGCCCCGTCAAGATCGAGGTCGCAGGCAGGCCGGCCGGGTTGATGTCCAGGTGCGGTTCCTGGGCCGCTGGAGGTCACGCGAGTGGAAGCCGATGTTGGTGCGGCTTTGCCACCTCGCCGGCCACGACCGGTTGGGCCGAGATCCGCGTGGTCAGGGTGGCCACCACGACGGCCATCACCACGTAGGCGGCGGCGAACGCCCACAGCGTGCCGGTGGCCAGCACGGCCGTCATGCCGATGAGCAGCCCGCCGCCCACCGCCGCGAGCGTGGGCCACAGCCATGCCGCGCGACGCCCCGTCAGCCGGCGGCGGACGTACCCGGCGACGCCGATCACGAGTGCGACGGCCAGGCTCCACATGGCGAGCTCGAGAGCCGCGGCGGCCGGTCGCACGACGCCCCGGGTCTCGGCACGCTCGCCGTGGGGGCCGGTGATGTCGACGACCACGGTGTCGAACATGGTCACCGTGATCTTGGCGTCGCCGGTGGTGTCGTCGGGGATGCCCAGCCGCTCGGCCTCGGTGATGGTCAGCCAGGCCATGACCGTGCCGTCGTACGGGTTGGTTGGCGTGTCGGCGGGAGCGTCCGGGACGTCGAGCCCGAGCTGCCGTTCGTACGGCTCGCCTTCGCCGTAGTCGTCCCAGGTGGTGACGACGTGGGCCGGCAGGGTGGCGAGGCAGCCGGACGACGGCGCGCCGGACGGGCAGGGCTCGGCGAACGTGTACCTCGACACGGACATCAAGGCCCCGTTGGAGAGAAACGCGGCCGCGACGGCCAGCCCCAGAACGATTACGGCGCCGACCACGGCGGTCGTCCGTCTTCTGTCGAGCACGCGAATCGACTTCGCCCCAGTCATTCGCGCAGCCTACCGGGCTTCCACGCCCGGTAGGGCCAGGTACGCACCACGCCCAACACGAAGCTCAGCTGACCGAGTGGTCCAGGGCGTCCAGCAGCCAGGTGTGCGTGACGCCGACCGGTGCGGCCTCGCCGGTGATCTCGCCGGTGAGGTGCCAGTAGCGGCGCAACCGCGGGTGCCGGTCGGCGGCGGTGCGGTGGTTCAGGGCGTGCCGGAACTCCGGGGAGTCGGCGGCGCCGAGCGCGGCGGCGTGGGCCGCGACGAACCGGTCGAGTGCGGGCCCCGGCGCCGGCCGGGCGCCGGCCGTCACCTGGGGGAACGCCAGCACGCATGCCTCGGCGACGGCGGCGTGGAGTGCGCCGAGGTCGGCGATCCGGTCGTGGTTGACGAGCGTGCTGGCCCGCAGCCGGGTGGCCATTCCCCGGTCGGCGGCCAGCAGCACCAGCTCGGCGTACGCGACGACCTGCGCCGGGGTGGGCAGCTCCGGTGGCCGCGGCGCGCTGATGTCGAGGAACATGGCCGCGGTGTCCGACGGGATCGGGCCGGTCGTCATCGGGTGCCACAGGCGCACGAGGGTGTCGTGTGCGGCGAACCCGTCCTGCACCGCGGACAGCAGTTCGAGCCGGGTGGCGCGGTCGGCCGGGGACACCTCCTCGACCGCGCGGAGCACCGAGCGCCGCCAGGCCAGCGTCGCGACCTCGCGGTCGAGCGCGGCGCGCTCGGCGGCCACGGCGTCGTCGAGCGAACGCCGGCCGGCGAGGACGTCGGTGATCGACCGCAGGCCCAACCCCAGCGCACGCAGCCGCCGGACCATGGTCAGCCGGTCGACCGTGGCCGCGTCGAACCGGCGGTGCCCGCCGGCGCTGCGCGCGGGCTCCAGGAGCCCCTCGTCGCAGTAGAAGCGGATGGTGCGCACCGGCACGCCGGTGCGACGTGCCAGGTCGCCGATCCCGAGTGTGTCTCCGGTCACCAACGGTCGAACCTCCAGCCGGCTGGAGTTCCTACGTTACGGCCATGGAGAACGCACGACTTGCCGAGGGACTGCGCGAGCACACCGCCAGGTTCGCGAAGGCGGTGGCCGGCGCCGACCCGGACGCGCCGGTGCCCACGTGTCCGGAGTGGCCGCTGCGGGTCCTGGTCGGACACATCGGCCAGGCACACCGCTGGGCGGCGAGCATCGTCGCGTCCGGACCGACCCCGGTGCCGGACCCGTTGGCGGCGGACCCCGGCGCCCCCGGGGAGTGGTCCGGCTGGCTGCACGAGGGCGCGGCGAACCTCGCCGGCGCGGTGGCGTCCGCCGGCGACCGTCCGGTGTGGACGTTCTTCGGGCCGCGGCCGGCGACGTTCTGGCTGCGCCGGATGGCCCACGACACCACCGTGCACCACGCGGACGCGGCGCTCGCCACGGGTGCCGCGTTCGAGGTCGCGCCGGACCTCGCGGCCGACGCGATCAGCGAGTGGCTGGAGGTGCTGTCCGACCCGGTCACGCCGTCGATCAAGCCGGGCTTCGACCAGCTGCGCGGCACCGGCCAGACCCTCCAGCTCCGCCCCGACACCGGCACGGGCTGGCTGATCACCCGCGTCCCCGAGGGCGTGCGGTGGGCACGTGCCACGGCCACCGCTGACGTGACGCTGACCGGTCCCGTCGACGACCTGCTGCTCGTGCTCACCCGGCGGCTGCCGGCCGGCCAGGTCACCGTCACCGGCGACCGCGGCCTGGCCGACCACTGGCTGGCACACACGGCGGCCTAGAAATCCGCTACCGGCCGGCCAGGTCGAGGAGCAGCTTCGCGGCCACCGCCGCCCCGTCGGGCCGGATCGTGCCGGCCACGGTCCTGGCCCGTGTCCGGGTCTCGGGGGCGAGGGCCGCGGCGAGCGCGGCGGACAGGGAGTCGACGGTCGGCGTGGCGCCCTCGTGTGCCACGCCGATGCCCAGCTCCGCCACGCGGGCGGCCCAGTACGGCTGGTCCGCGACCTGGGGCACGACCACCTGCGGCGCGCCGGCCCGCGCGGCCGTCGTCGTGGTGCCCGCGCCGCCGTGGTGCACGACGGCGGCCACCCGGGGGAACAGTGCCTGCTGGTTGACCTCGCCGGCCACGAAACAGTCCTCGGCGTCGTCGATCGCGGACAGGCCGGCCCAGCCGCGGGCCAGCAGGACCCGGCGGCCCCGCGCCCGGGTGGCCTCGACGGCCACCCGGGCCATGTCGGCCGCGACGTACGCGGCCATGCTGCCGAAGCCCACGTACACCGGTGGTGCACCGGCGTCCAGGAACGACGCCAGCTCGCCGGGGAGCGGGCGGTCGTCGGGCAGGAGCCATGCCCCGGTCTGCACGACGTCGAGCTCGGTCATGCCCTTCGAGGGCCACAGCACCGGATCCGCCGCCAGCCACGGCCGGCCGGTGAATACGTGGTCGCGCACGTCGGCCACCGGCGGCAGGCCGATCGCCGCCCGATGGCTGTTGAGCGCCGGACCGTACAGGTCGTTCACCCGCTGGGCGTCCTGCTTCCACAGCACCCGGAGGTCGGTCTCGTCCGCCGGGGACGGCGTGCCCGGCCGCCTCCCCGGGCGGAAGTGCCGCGAGGGCAGTCCCATGGTGTGGAAACACGCGAGCACGTAAGGGATGCCCAGCTTCTCGGCCACGTCCCGCGCGCCGGCCGGCATCAGGCCGGTCGCCAGCAGCGCGTCGCATCCCCGCGCCGCCGCGCCGAGCACCTCGAACCGCGCCGCGACCAGCTCGGGCGCGAGCCGGAACGCGGCCCGCGCGTCCGGTGGCTTCGGCCGGGCGACCACCGAACGCACCGTCGGGCCCAGCGGCACCAACGGCACGCCGGCACGGGCCAGCAGCGTCACGAAGTCCTCGTCGGGCGGCGCGGCCACCAACGCCTCCGCGCCGATCTCCCGCAACGCCACCGCGAGCCCGGCCAGCGGTTCGACATCCCCGCGCGACCCCCACGCCGTCAACAGAACACGCACTTCCGGATCCCCGTTTCCCCTGGTCACAGCCTTCCGGTCAGCAATTCTGCGGCACGACCCGGGTCTTGCCACAAGCCCCGGGGTGAGCTATATGTTGAAGTGGGAGGGGAATGGCGCGCCGCTCCTTCTGGTCGGTGCTAGTCGCGTGGCGCCTTCGTCGCGAGGTAGTCCAGCAGGACGTCGCTGAAGGCCTTGGCGGCGTTCGTCGGCGGCACGTCGGTGCGGTGGGCCAACGCGATGGTGCGGCGCAGACCCGGCGGTGCGATCGGGGTGCCACGCAGCCCCGGCCGGCCGGCGAGCACCATGCTCGGCACGATGGCCACGCCCAGCCCGGCCTCGACGAACCGCAGCACGGCGTCCATCTCGCCGCCCTCGACCGCCAGCCTCGGCTCGTAGCCCACCGCCCGGCAGGCCTGCAGGGTCGTCTCCCGCAGGTCGTAGCCGCGGCGGAACATCACCATCGGGCGGTCGCGGAGGTTGACCAACCGGATCGCCGGGCGGTTCACCAGCGGCGGGCGGTTCGCTGCCGACGCGACGACCAGGTCCTCCCTCAGCACGACCCGGGTGGTCAGCGCCGGGTCGGTGCCCTCGGGAGGGACGATGACCAGCGCCAGGTCCAGGTCGCCGTGGACCAGCGACGCGGACAGGTCCCGCGAGCCGCCCTCCTCGACCAGCAGCCGGATCCCGGGGTACCGATCGTGGTAGGTCCGGAGCACGTCGGCGAACACGCTGACGCACAGGCTCGGCGTCGCGCCCACTCGTACGCGGCCGCGCCGCAGTCCGACCAGCTCGCCAACCGCCAGGCGGGCGACGTCGACGTCGGCCAGGATGCGGTGGGCCACGGGCAGCAGTGTCTCCCCCGCCGCGGTCAGCGTCACGTTGCCGCGCACCCGGCTGAACAGCGGCGCGCCGAGATCGGCCTCCAGCCCCTGGATCTGCTTGGACAGTGAGGGCTGCGCCACACGAACCAGCTCCGCGGCCTTCGTGAAGTGCCTCGTCTCGGCGACCGCGAGGAAGTACCTGAGCTGCTGCAAGGTCAGCCGGTCGGTTCGCTCCATAGCCTGAGTCTATCGACTTCAGCGTTTCGATACATTGGACGACTCGACAGCGCGGGCCTCTACTGGCCGGGTGCTCGAAGTGACCCGGCGCGGGATCTGGTCCACCACGGTCGGCAAGAAGGCCGTGATGGGCGTGACCGGCCTGCTGATGCTGCTGTACGTCGTGGTGCACATGCTGGCGAACCTGAGGATCTTCCTCGGTCGCGACAGCATCGACTCGTACGCCGTCTGGCTGCGCACCGTCCTCGACGGCGCGCTCGGCTACGCGGGGTTCGTCTGGATCGTGCGGGTGGGCCTGGTCCTCTGCGTGGTGCTGCACATGACGGCCGCCATCCAGCTGGCGCGGCGGGCACACCGGGCCACCAGCCCGGGCGGCTACCAGCACCGCCGCAAGGTCCAGGGCAGCTACGCGGCCCGCACGATGCGTTGGGGCGGCGTGATCCTGGCGCTGTTCGTGGTCTACCACGTCCTCGACCTGACGGCCGGGGTGCTCAACCCGAACGGCGTCCACCTCGCCGTGTACGACAACGTCATCGCCGACTTCCAGCACTGGTACGTCACCCTGTTCTACGCACTCGCCGTTGTCGCGCTCGGGTTTCACATCCGGCACGGGCTGTGGAGCGCGCTGCAGTCGCTCGGCGCGTCCACCGCGGCCCGCCGGCGGCGGATCCAGGCGGTCTCGGCCGGCGTCGCGGGCGCGATCACCGTCGGCTTCCTGTCCGTTCCCTTCGCCGTGCTCACCGGATTGGTTGGATAGCACATGTACGTGACCGGTGACTCCATCGTGGACACCAAGGTTCCCGACGGTCCGATCGAGAAGCGTTGGGAGCGGCGGAGGTTCACCGCCCGGCTGGTCAACCCGGCGAACAAGCGCAAGCTGACCGTGATCGTGGTCGGCACCGGCCTCGCCGGCGGCTCGGCGGCCGCGACCCTGGCGGAGCTGGGCTACCACGTCATCTCGTTCTGCTACCAGGACAGCCCGCGCCGGGCACACAGTATCGCCGCGCAGGGCGGGATCAACGCGGCCAAGAACTACCGCAACGACGGCGACAGCGTCTTCCGGCTGTTCTACGACACGGTCAAGGGCGGCGACTTCCGGTCCCGTGAGTCCAATGTGTACCGGCTGGCCGAGGTGAGCGTCGAGATCATCGACCAGTGCGTCGCGCAGGGCGTGCCGTTCGCCCGTGAGTACGGCGGGCTGCTGGACACCCGGTCCTTCGGCGGCGCGCAGGTCGCGCGCACCTTCTACGCCCGGGGGCAGACCGGCCAGCAACTGCTGCTCGGCGCCTACCAGGCGCTGGCGAGGCAGATCCACGCCGGAGGCGTCGAGATGCACCCGAGGACCGAGATGCTGGACCTCGTCGTCGACGACGGCCGGGCACGCGGGATCGTGGCTCGCGACCTGGTCACCGGCGAGGTGACCACGCACCTGGCGGACGCGGTCGTGCTGGCCACCGGCGGCTACGGCAACGTCTTCCACCTGTCCACGAACGCGAAGGGCTGCAACGCCACCGCGATCTGGCGTGCGCACCGCCGCGGCGCGCTGTTCGCCAACCCGTGCTTCACGCAGATCCACCCGACCTGCATCCCGGTGAGCGGCACGCACCAGTCGAAGCTGACGCTGATGAGCGAGTCGCTGCGCAACGACGGGCGGGTCTGGGTGCCGCGCATCGCGGGTGACTCGCGGCAGCCGCACCAGATTCCCGAGGACGCACGCGACTACTACCTGGAGCGGATGTACCCCAGTTTCGGCAACCTCGTGCCGCGCGACATCGCGTCCCGTGCGGCCAAACACATCTGCGACTCGGGACACGGTGTCGGTCCCGGCGCGCTCGGCGTGTACCTGGACTTCGCCGACGCCATCGAACGCACGGGAAAGCCCGCCGTGGCGGCGAAGTACGGCAACCTGTTCGAGATGTACGAGCGGATCACCGGCGAGGACCCGTACCGGGTGCCGATGCGGATCTACCCGGCCGTGCACTACACGATGGGCGGCCTCTGGGTGGACTACGACCTGCAGAGCTCCATCCCGGGCCTGTTCGTCATCGGTGAGGCCAACTTCTCCGACCACGGCGCGAACCGGCTCGGTGCCTCCGCGCTGATGCAGGGCCTGGCGGACGGGTACTTCATACTTCCCAACACGATCGGCGACTACCTCGCCGACGGTCCTTTCCCGACGGTGTCCGGGGAGGCGATCGCCGGGGTGGAGAGCGACGTCCGGTCGCGGGTGGACCGTCTGTTGGCGGTGGCCGGCGACCGGTCGCCGGACGACTTCCACCGCGAGCTGGGCCAGCTCATGTGGGACCACTGCGGGATGGAACGGTCGGATTCCGGGCTGCGCAAGGCGTTGTCGCGGATCCCGTCGCTGCGTGCGGAGTTCTGGCGGCGGGTGCGTGTCCTCGGCACCGGCGACAGTCTCAACCAGTCGCTCGAGAAGGCCGGCCGGGTCGCGGACTTCCTGGAGCTGGCCGAGCTGATGTGCGTCGACGCCCTGCACCGCACGGAGTCCTGCGGAGGCCACTTCCGGACCGAGAGCCAGGCACCCGACGGCGAGGCGGCGCGGGACGACGCCGAGTTCGGCTACGTCGCCGCGTGGGAGTACGCGTCGCCGCCGGTGCTGCACCGCGAGGAGCTGCGGTTCGCCGACGTCACCCCGAGCAGGAGGAGCTACCGGTGAGGTTCACCCTGCGCATCTGGCGTCAGGACGACGAGTCCGCCGAAGGCGGCCTGCGCGAGTACACCGTGGACGACGTCACGCCGGACATGTCGTTCCTGGAGATGCTGGACGTGCTGAACGAGCGGCTGATCGCCGAGGGCGAGGAGCCGGTGGCGTTCGACCACGACTGCCGCGAGGGCATCTGCGGGATGTGCGGCATGATGATCAACGGCGTCGCGCACGGGCCGTCCCGCGCGACCACGACGTGTCAGCTGCACATGCGCGCCTTCGCCGACGGCGAGACGATCACCGTCGAGCCGTGGCGGGCACGCCCGTTCCCGGTGGTGCGGGACCTCGTCGTGGACCGTTCCGCGTTCGACCGGATCATCGAGGCGGGCGGCTACATCAGCACGCCGACCGGCAGCGCCCCGGACGCCCACGCCGTCCCGGTGCCGAAGGCCGACGCGGACACGGCGTTCGAGGCCGCGGCCTGCATTGGGTGCGGCGCGTGTGTCGCCGCCTGCCCGAACGGCTCGGCGATGCTGTTCACCGCCGCCAAGACCACGCACCTGTCCCTGCTGCCGCAGGGACAGCCGGAACGGCACGACCGCGCCCTCGACATGGTCGCCACCCACGACGACCTCGGCTTCGGCGGCTGCACCAACTCCGGAGAGTGCACCGCCGTCTGCCCCAAGGGCATCCCACTCGAGACGATCGGCCGCCTCAACCGCGACGTACTCCGCGCGGCGACACGCCCCCGACGCGACTGAGACCCGATGCGCCGACGAGCCCACACGGTACGTTACTTGGGCCATACGGCAACGCCGCCAGGGACCGCACCGTGAGGTTTCGGGTCACGCGACTCAGGACACTACGGCCAGCCGATGTCGCCCTCGATCATGCGTTGGGCGAAGGCCCGCGCCTCGTCGAGGTGCTCGGCGTGCAGGGTGGCGCGTTTGGTACGGAAGTCGTGGTCGGGGTGTTCCTTCCGGTCGGGGTCGTCCTCCAGCTCCGCCATGTCGAGGTGGGTGAGGAACCCGACCAGCTCGGGGCGTGTCGTGCTCGCCGAGACCAGGGTTTGCCTTACCCGGGCGGGAAAGCCTGCGGAGTACCGCGCGCCGTGGTACTCGTCGACGATACCGAGGAAGATCGCGTCGAGGTGGGGAAACGCGGCCTGGTCCACGACTTCGGCCGGCAGTGCCGAGCCGTACCTGCGCGCGTTGGCGTTCCAGCAGTCCTGTTCCAGGTTCAGTTCCAGCAACCGTCGCGCCGCCCGGGATCCGGCCAGTTCGACCAGGCCGTCGTCGCCGATCACGTTGTCGCGCAGGTTCAGCTCCCAGAGTTGTGGCAGTACCGTCCACGACGCGAGCGCTCGCGCCCCTCGGGAGCCGATGTTGTTGTAGGCCAGCGAGATGCCGTGCAGGTTGGGCGCTGACGCCGTCGAGGACATGGCTTCGATGTCGTCATCGTCGAGGCCGCACTCGGTGACGTCCAGCGTGCGCAATGTGCGCCAGGCCGGGGCGTTCGCGAGCTTCGCGGGCCAGGCGCCCACCGGGTTCCAGGACAGGTCGAGGGTGTCGAGCCGTTCGGCCGTCATCAGTGCCGCGACGCCGGCCACGCCCAGGCCCGTGGCCGCCAGCTTCAGGTGCGTCAGGTTCGCGGCGTTGTCCGGCGACGCCCATGCCTCCGCGCCGGCGTCACCGACCGGCTGGCAGTCAGGGCGCCCGTAGTAGGGCGAGCCACCCTTGCGGCCGCTCAGGTCGAGGTGTTCCAGCGCGGGCAGCCGTACGTCGGCCAGCAGCCGGGCTCCCTTCGTGCCCAGCCGGTTGCGGCTCAGGTCGAGGTGCCGCAGGCGTGGGAAGGCGCCGGCGAACTCCGCGGCCGTCACGTCCGTCGCGACCAGGTCCGTGAGCGCCAGCTTCTCGAAGTGGTCGGGATCGAGGCCACCGAGGACACCCGCGATGGCCGCGTCGCCGATGGGCAGCAGCTCCAGGGTCAGGTCGGTCAGCCGGCGCAGCACGTCGCTCGCGACGATCGCGTGCACGCCGCGGGCGCCGACTCCCTCGCGGCCCAGCCCCATCCGGGTGCCGCGCACCATGAGGCCACGCAGGCGTGCGAGGTCGGCCCGCGCGAAGAACGCCTCGCATGCCTCGTCGTCCTCGTCGATGACGTTGCCGAAGTACGGCTTCCACAGCGGTTGCCGGCCGTCCCGTCCGCAGCGGAAGCCGATCGCCAGGCGGTCGAGCCGGGCCAGCTCCCGGCAGGCGGCCAGCTCCCGTGCCTCGCCGGTGTCGGACACCAGCACCTCGGCGGAGCGCAGCTCCGGCACGAGGCCCGAACGCAGCAGGTGGACCAGGTCGGGTGCGCGCAGGCCCGCGTGCCGTAGCCGCCACGGCGCGCCGGCGGGCGGGCGGAACGGTGGCTTCTCGAAGTGCCACATGTCCTCGCGGGTGGTCACGAGGCTCAGGGACTCGATCCTCCCCATGGCCGGGTGGTTGGCGAGGCTCGCGACCACCTCGGCATCCCCCCGGGTCAGACCGCCGGTCCGGATGGTCCGCAGGTTCTCCCAGTGGTCCATGGTCTCGACCAGGGCCGCAAGCTGCTCGGCAGCGAACGAGCCGAGGTCGAGGCGGGTCACACCGCGTACCTCGGGCCGGGAGCGTGGGTCCGGCAGGGGCACGTCGAGGATGCCGTCGTGCGGTGTCCGCAGGTCCAGTGAGCGGACAAGTCGCCACCCCGGCCTCGGGTGTCCGGCCGCCAGCGCAGCGAGCCAGGACCAGGGCGCCTCACGCACCTCGTCGGGCCACCCGGCGAGCCGCTCCTCGCACCGTGCGACGAGGTCCGGGTCACGCGCCACGGCGCAGAGGCCACGGAACGCGAGCTTGCCGGGTGGTCCGGCCAGGATCCGGTCGATCTCGGCCTCGTAGTCGATCACGTTCGTAACCTACTCGCGGTGCCCTGGTCGGTGACGCGACACGTTCGTGTCACCTGGGCCAGAAAGATTCACGCCATGCCGACTGTCCAGACGCGCGCCGACGAACGGTTCGCCACCGCGATGGCCGTGGTGGTCGGCCGCCTGCCCTGGGGTCTCGCGCGGGTCGTGCCGCCGAGCCTGGCCGGGTTCGCGGTCATCAACGGGTTCACCTTCGGCGTGGACATCGTGTTGCTCAGCGTCCTGCACTCGGTGGCGGGCCTGCCGCTGTGGCTGTCGGTCAGCACCGCTTACGCCTGCGCGTTCGGGCTGAGCTACCTCCTCAACCGGGTGGTCAACTTCCGCTCACACGCACCGGCAGCGCCGCAGGTCGCGGTGTACGCGGCGGTGGTCGTCGTCAACTACCTCGTCTGGATCCTCGGTGTCGGCGCCGGCCTGACCCTGCTCGGCGTGGACTACCGCGTCGCGCGGGTGGTCGCCGGCGGGTGCGAGGCCGTCTACATGTACTGCGCCATGCGCTGGGTCGTGTTCCGCCGGCGTTGACGGGTGCCTCACTTCCCGCCCGCCCGCTTCTTCGCCGCGCCGGCCCGCCGTTCGGTCCGGGCCCGCAGCCGGGTGGCCTCCTGCTCGGCGTGGTGGCTCACGAGACGCTGGGCCAGCACGGGGTGGCCCTTGCGGACCTCCTCGTGCCGCACCCAGTGCACGCTCGCCGTCAGGTCCTCGCCGAACGCCTCCGGGTTCTGGTAGAAGCCGCGCTCGCTCTCGGGCTTGTCCGCCTCCACGACCAGGTCGTGCGTCTTCGCCCACGCGTCCTGACGGATGCCGGTGACCAGCCAGGAGACCTCGAGGCCGGCACTCCCGCCCGCGATGGCGAAGGCGTTGTCCGTCAGCTTCTCCGCGATGTACACGCCTGCCTGACCACCGACGCAGGTGAGCTGGTAGCGGAAGTCGGTGGCGAGCGCCTCGACCCAGTCCGGCAGGGTCACGGTGGCCCTGCCGTCCTTGCCGCAGGTGACGTTGCCGCTGTAGACCACGGCCCGCTCGTCCGACTCGACGGTGGCGTGCGCGAGGGTGCGGTTCTTCGGGTCGCGAGGGTGGTCGATGACGAACCGCTTGTCGGTGGCCGTGAAGGTCCCGGTTACGGAGACGGCGCCGCTGAACGTGGCGGCCTGGGTACCCGAGGCGAACAGGGCGTTCCCTCGGCCGAAGATCTGCACCGCGTTCACGTCGTTGCCGCTGAACGTGCAGATGGCCGAGCCCGAGGACGCGCTCGTCACCGACAGCGAGGCAGTGCTGTTCCCGGTGGCGGCCAGGCTCAGGCCGTTCGAGGAGAAGGCGGCGACCGAGGACACGTTGAAGTTGCCGGGAATGGTGACCGCGCCGGTGTCGCCGTCGATGCCGAGCCGGAGCTGCCACGCCCGCGTGTTGGCCCTCGTGGTGGTGTAGACGTTGAAGCGGCTCTGCCCGGGGTTGTCGTCCATCTCGAGGGTGACGGCCGGCCGGTTCGTGTCGATGTAGGACCAGTCGCTGTTCGAGTCGTTGTGGTAGCCGTTGTACGACAGGCTGCTCCACGTCGTGTTCCCGCTGAGGAACAGCATGTTCTGCCGGACACCGCTGTTCGCGGTGACGTGCAGGGCGTGGCTGGGGGTCGCGGTGCCCTGCCCGATCCGCCCGTTGACCGCGTCCACCGTGATCGGCTCGGTGCCGTCGGTGCGGCGGGCCACGATGGTGTTGGCGGTCAGCGCCAGCTTGCCGATGCCGCCGCCGATCGCGCCCAGCTCCAACGACGCGCCCGCCGGCCCCGCCGACAGCCGTAGGCCGCCCGCGTTGGACCCGATGGTGAGGCGGTCGGCACCCGACCAGAGACGCGCGCCGCCGTCCGCTGCGTACCAGGTCCAGCGTTCGCCCGCCGTCGGGTTCTCCACGAACGCGCCGGTGGTCCGACTGGCGAAGGAGAACCCACCGGTGGGCCCGCCACTGTGGACCTCGTTGCCCTCCACGTGCAGAACCCGGCGCGGCGGCGTGCCATGCAGGCCGACCCCCACACTGCCGCTGCTCGGCTGCAACGCCAGGTTCCCGTCCGCCGCCAGCACCGGCTGCACGGTTCCGTTGGACGCCAGCAGGTTCAACGCCACCCCACCACCGTCGGTGGCACGCAGTTCCCCGGCCGGCAACTGGTCGACCGTCGCGGGCGGCCCGGCGGTCGCCCGCGGGCGACGCAGCTCCACCCGCCCCGCGGGGATCCCGGCCGACCGGCGGTGCTCCGCGGTCAGCGCCGCGACCTGACTCTGGTCCCCCAGGATCACGTGTGCCAGCACCACCTGCTCCCCCGTGTCCGGCACCTCCGCCGCCAGCTGGAGCCGCAGCCACGGCGCGTGGATCAACGTGGGCGCGTTCCCGGTCGAGCTGGGGTCGACGACCTCTCGCCACGTGACGGTCAGGTACCGGTCCCCGGTCAGGCCGGCACTCGACACCACCACGCCGTCCGCGGTCACCGGCACCGTCGGCACGTTCATGACCTGGGTGGGGTCGACCGTCGGGTCGGTGATCGCGAACCCACCCACCGCCAGCGAGATGAGACGGCCGGCCGAGTCCGCCGCCACGCCGGGCATGACCGTCAGGCTGGTCGGGGTCGGCGCACCCGTCACGGACAGCCCCTCGGCCACGCCCCAGGAGTGGAACGACGAGAAGCCGATCTGGTCGTGGCGCATCAGATACGACTCCACGTCGACCAGGCTCTCGCCGTGTGACGTGGCACCCGTGCGCACCGTGTTGGTACTCGTGTTCATGTACTCGGTGCGCACCAGGGGCAAACTCGTCATCTCTCACTCCTCGTCGGCCGGCGACTCCCGAGCGCACGGTGGCAGAACCGGTTCGCAATCCGTCGACAATCCGTGGACAACCGGCCGGACCGCCGACTGGTGCCCGGCGGCCGAGCCCGGTACAACCGGTGTATGCCCGAGCGTGTCGACCCGCACACCGCGGTGACGCGTGAGCTGCTGGTTCGCTACCTGGACGCGTGGACGCCGGCCGTGCTGCGGTCACCACGCGGCGCCACCTACGTCGAGGCCGGCAGCGCCGACTTCGCCGCGTCCGCGCTGCGTGTGTTCGGCGAGTTCGCCGACCGGCTCGCCGGCCACAGCCTGGACGTCGTGCTCCTGTGTACCGGCGCGCTCCGGGAGCCGGACATCCCGCCGGGACTGTCGCTACGGTCCGTCGACGACCCCGCGGACCTGACCGTGGCCGGCCCGGTGCTGGCGCACCTCGACGTCCTCGCCGGCACGCTCGACGAGCCGGCCGTGTGGCGGCTGGTCACGGCCCTGGGGCCGGGCAGGGCACGGGAGGTGCTGGTCACGCTGCCGCCGGCCACCACCGCGGAGGTCGCCGGCCACCGGACGCGACTGCGGGAGGCCGGCCTGCCGTGCGCGGTCACCGTGGAGCTCGCCGACGACGCCGGACACACCCAGCTGCTGCTGTTCGCCACCGACAGCGACAAGCACCTCACGACGTTCAAGAACGAACTCTGGGCCGCCGACGAGTTCGCCGGCATCCGCTACCGGGACCCCCACGACCCCGAGCACACGATGATCGACATCTCCCTCAACCCGCAGTTGCTGCCGCTGCGCCGCGTACTGCTCGACGAGCTCGCGAGGCGCGGCACCCGCACGGTCGCCGACCTCCAGCGACACACCCTCCACGAAACCATCTACCGCCCGACCGACACGATCGATGTGCTGACCGTGGCGGCCACCGCGGGCGCCATTACCCGCGAGCCGCCGAAAGGTCGCATGTCGCCACGGACGGTCGTGCGCAAACCGTAGAAAGCTCGGGCGACGCAACCTGAAAGACGCGCCTTCGCCGGGCATTCGGTAGAAAGGAACGAAAGGACGGACGGAGGGCTTCCGTGGCGACGCCGACCTGGGAGCACCGGCCGGGCACCGCGCCCCGGCTGGTCCACGTGACCGCGACGGCACGCGACGGCGAGGTGGCCGGCCTGCTGCGTGGCCTGGTGCCCGCGCAGGCCGCGGCCGGCGTGTCGGCCGGCTGGGCGGTGCTCGGCACCGACGCCGTCTTCCTTGCCTTCACGCGGTATCTGCACCATCTGCTGCACGGGCGGGCCGACGCGCTGACCACCGAGCGGCTCGCGGCGGCGATGCCGCACTACCGCTCGGTGCTCGAGCCGCAGGCGGCGTGGCTCGCCGCGCGGCTCGCGCCCGGCGACACCGTGGCGTTGCACGGGCCGCAGACCCTCGGTATGGCGCCGGTTCTCGCCGACGCCGGGCTGCGCACGGTGTGGCACTGCCACTCCGGCACCACCGACGAGGAGGCCTCCGGTCCGGCCGCCGTGTGGGACGCGTTCCGCACCGAGCTGTCCACTGTGGACGCCGCGGTGAGCACGCTGCCGGAGTTCGCGCCGCGGGCGCTGCCGGCCGCGCGGCGGCACGTCCTGGCGCCCGCGGTCGACCCGGACGCCCCGAGGAACCAGGTGCTCTCCGGCGCCGAGGTGACCGAACTGCTCGCCGGCCTCGGCCTCACCGCGAAACGCGCCGGAAAGGTGTTGCAGGACCGGCCGCTGCCGGCCGACGCGCCGATGGTGTTACAACTGTCCCGCTGGGCGCCGCTCAAGGACATGGCCGGTGTGCTGCGTTCCGTTCCGGAGCTGTCGGCCGGGACCCACGTCGTGCTCGCCGGGCACGACCCCGCCGAACCGCCCGGCGATCCCGAGGGCCAGGCCGTGCTCGACGAGGTCGTCGAGCTGTGGTCCGGATTGTCCCCCGCGGACCGATCCAGGGTGCACCTGGTCTCACTGTCCACACAGGACCAACGGGCGGCGAACGCGTTGCAGCGGCGAGCGGACGTCGTGCTGCAGAAGAGCCTCGCGGAGGGCTTCGGCCTGACCGTCACCGAGGCGATGCTCAAGCGTCGCGCGGTCGTCGCCGCCGACGTGGGCGGGCTGCGCCAGCAGATCTCCCCGGGGCACAACGGGATGCTGGTGAACCCCCGCGACCCCGGCGAGGTGGCGGACGCGGTCCGTGGCCTGCTCGACGACCCGTTGGGACGCCGCAGGCTCGGCGCCCACGCCGCCGCGTCCGTCCATCGGCGCTACCTGATGTCGCGGCTGGTGGCCGAGTACCGACTGGTGGCCGCACCCGACCCCCTCAATCGAGCAAGCGACGCGGCGTAACGGTAGGACGGCCCTCTAGCCCGATAGCACCAACTTGCCCCGATACCTCGCATTCATTTGAGACGTTCGACTGATCGGCCTAGTCTGCGTAATAGGTGGTCGGCGCGTCATCACAACCTGTCACAGCTTCGGAAGACGACCGTGCCGAGCGAGGAAAACGGGGAAAATGTGCTGGCACTGCGATTACTCGGGCCTTTGGAGTTATCCATCGACCGGGACGAACGCGAGATAGGCGGAGCCCGCCAGCGCGTGGTGCTGGCGACGCTCGCACTCAACGCGAACCGGGTGACGCCGATCGACCAGCTCATCGACGCGGTCTGGGACAACGAGCCGCCGACCACCGCGCGGGCACAGATCCAGATCTGCATCTCCGGGTTACGCCGCGTGCTCGCCGGCCCTGGCGACACCGCCCGGATCCGCACCCGCTCCCCCGGGTACCTGCTGGAGATCGCCGAGGGCGACCTCGACACCGCCCAGTTCGCCGGGCTGGTCGCCTCCGCACGCGCACACGTCGACGCCGACCGCATGTCCGAGGCCCTCGCCGCACTGCGCAGCGCGCTGTCCCTGTGGCGGGGCCCGGCCCTGGCCGGTCTGGACTCCGAGGTCCTGCGCCGCAGCGCCACGCAGCTCGAGGACGACCGGCAGGCGGCGATCATGGAACGGGTCCGGCTGGACCTGGCGCTCGGCCGGCACGAGGAGATCGTCGGCGAGCTGTTCGCGCTGGTGAAGGAGTACCCGCTGCGCGAGCGGTTCCACGAGTTCCTGATGCTGGCGCTGTACCGGTCCGGGCGCCAGGCCGAGGCGCTCGAGGTGTGCCGGCGCGCCCGCGCCGTCCTGCTGGAGGAGCTCGGCATCGAGCCGGGTCAGGGCATGCGGCGGCTCGAG
The DNA here is from genome assembly GCF_035634895.1 of Actinophytocola sp. GTDB lineage: Bacteria > Actinomycetota > Actinomycetes > Mycobacteriales > Pseudonocardiaceae > Actinophytocola. The sequence goes on from NZ_DASQCC010000282.1 coordinate 64,281, forward strand.
ACCGCGATCCTCAACCGGGACCCGGCCCTGGAGATCGAGTCCACCGGCCGGAACACGGGCGCGCGCGCCGCCGCGACCCTGTCCGAGGCACAGCCCGCGGTGCCCCGCCGTCTCCCGGCGAGCATCGCGGACTTCACCGGCCGGCAGGACCAGCTGGCCGAGATCAGGCAGGCGCTCGCCGACACCGACGACGGCGAGGCTCGGTACGGCACCCGCATCGTCGCGATCTCCGGCAAGGGCGGCGTCGGCAAGTCGACCCTCGCGTTGCGGGTCGCGCACGAGCTGCGCGACGTGTACGTCGACGGGCACCTCTACGGCGACCTGGAGTCACCGCTGGGCCAGGACCGGGCGCGCGGCGTGCTCGTCCGGTTCCTGCGTGCGCTGGGCGTCGACGGCAACGCGATCCCCGACGACGAGGAGGAACGCGCCGACCTCTACCGCAGCACGATGGCCAACAAGCGGGTGCTCGTGGTGCTCGACGGGGCCAACTCCGAGGACGAGATCGTCCCGCTGCTCCCGGCGGGCACCAGCTGCGCGGTGATCGTGACCAGCCGGGTCCCCCTGTCCGGGTTACCCGGCGCCAACCTCGTCGACATCGACGTGTTCGACGTCGACCGCTCGCTCGAGATGCTCCGCAAGATCATCGGCGGTGAACGGGCGGCGGCCGAGGAGGACTCGGCGGTGGAGCTGGTCACGCTCTGCGGCGGGCTGCCCCTGGCCATCCGGATCGCGGGTGCCCGGCTGGCGTCCCGGCCGCACTGGCGCATCGACGTGCTGGTCGCCCGGCTGCGCAACAGCGTGCGCCGGCTCGACGAGCTGACCTACCGCGGCCTGGTGCTGCGTTCGAACATCGACCTGAGCTACCGCACGCTGTCGCCGACCGCGCGCCGCCTGTTCCGCCTGTTCGCGCTGACCACCACCCACGACTTCCCCGCGTGGACCGCCGCCCCACTGCTCGACATCGACCCGTTCGACGCCTTCGAGGTGGTGGAACGACTGGTCGAGGCCCAGCTGCTGGACACGGTCCAGTATCCGGGCGAGAACCTGCGCTACCGCTTCCACGACCTGATCCGGGTGTTCGCGACCGAACGGCTGCATGAGGAGGAGCCCGACGACGAGCGCGTCCTGGCCGTCGAGCGATTACTCGGCGCCTGGCTCGCCCGCGCCGAGCACGCGCACCGCAAGGAGTACGGCGGCGACCACACCATCGTGCACAGCGCCGCCCCCCGGTGGCACGGCGCGGCCGAGCTGGAGGACATCGACGACATGGGCGACCATGTCGAGTGGCTGGAGTCCGAGCGCCGCTCGCTCGTGACCGCCGTGCACCTGGCCGCGGACCACGGGATGACCGACCTGTGCTGGGACATCGCCCTCACCTCGGTGACGCTGTTCGAGATCAAAGGACACTTCGACGACTGGCGGGAGACCGCACAGCGGGCGCTCGCCGCCACCGAGGAGTCGGGCGACCGGCGCGGCCACGCCGCCATGCTGTACGCGCTCGGCGCGATGCACCTCGTGCACACCCGGCTCGCCGACGCCGAGCGGTGCTACTCGGCCGCGCTCGCGACGTTCGAGGGCGAGGGCGACGAGCACGGCTGCGCGCTCGTGCTGCGCAGCGCCGCGATGGTGGACCGGCTGCGCAGCCGGGACCGGGACATGCTGGCGAAGTTCGAGGCCGCGCTGGAGAAGATGCGTGCGGTCGGCGACCCGGTGGGTGAGGCCCACGTCCTGCAGAACCTGGCCAAGGTGTCGATCGACAAGGGCGACCTCGACCAGGCGCACGACATGCTGGAGACCGCGCTCGACCGCTTCCGCGGCGTCGGGTACCTGCGCGGCGAGGCGCAGGCGCTGAGCCGGTTCGCCGAGGTGCACCTGCTGAACAACCAGGTCGAGCACGCGCACCAGGCGCTGAACCAGGTGCTGCTGATCGTCCGGGACCTCGGCGACCGCATCGGGGAGGCGCACGCGCTGTACCTGCTCGGCGTGGTCCGCCAGCGCACCGGCCGGCTGGACAACGCCGAGACGACCCTGCAGCACGCGCTGTCGCTGGCCCAGCAGGTCGGCGAGCACGTGGTGGCGGGCATGGTGCACTACGCGCTCGGTGAGATCGCGCTCGCCCGTGGCCAGGGCGCCGCGGGCGCCGACCACGTCGACGCCGCGTACACGCTGTTCACCGAGCTCGGCTCGACGGTCTGGCAGGCGAAGACCCTGGTCCTCCGATCGGACCTCCACCAGGGGCGGGGTGAGGACGGGCGTGCCTCCGATGAGCTCGAGCGGGCCATCGACCTGCTCGCCACGGTGGACTCGGCCGAGGCGGCGCGACTGCGTGGGGAACTGGCGCGAAATCGCGGGGACGCCATTATCAGCTGACACAAGAATGCGACGAAAGCGCAATCCCTCCGACTTCGACTGCGCTGTCGCCGCTTCTTCTTTTGTTCCGTTCGTGGTGCCGACCAGGCTCAGCACGGGGTCGATGAGCCCCAGGGGCAGTCCGCACTCGCGACACCTGTGCTGGTCACGAAGGCCGACGAGAACATCGCGGTCAGGCCGAGCAGCAGGGCGGCGATGGACAGGGTGACGCGGCGAATGGCAGACATGAGCAAGCCCTCCAGAGGCTGTTGTTTTTGGTTCTTTCTGCGGGAACCCCGCTCGAGAACCACTCAACAGCCGCTCGCCTTTGACCAGCATTCAATGGCTTTAAGAACCGCTATCGCCCGGCGATAGCGCGGGGATAAGGCCGAAGTAGCGCGCCGGACGAGATTTACGCACATGTCAGGCGAACAGGGACCAGAGACCGCGCTGCTGCTGCGTGCCCACGAGGTGGAGAGCGCGCTGGAGGTCATCGACCCGGTCGCGGTGCTCGCCGAGCAGCTGATCGGACGAGCCGTCGGCCGGCCGCACCCGCGCGGGCGCCTGCGCCCCTGGTGCGACAGCGGCGAGTTCGTGGTGCTCGACCACCCCGACGCGACGCCGCCGTGCGTGTTGCCCGCGCACAGCCTGCACATGGCGCAGGCCGCGGCCCTCACCGCGGTGGCCGCGCGGGAGCTGCTGCCGGCCGGCGGCGTCACGGTCGCCGTGCTCGGCTCCGCCGACACCACCCAGCCCCAGCTGCCGGTGATCGCCAGGCACGTGCCGGACATCAGCCATGTCGCGCTGTGCCTGGCAGGCGGTCCGGCGGCGATCGACCCGAGACTCGCCGACCTGCTGGAGCTGTCGGGCATCCGGCTCTCGGTGGTGGACACGCTCGCCGACGCGGTGTTCGGCGCCAACCTGGTCGTCGCCACCAACCACAGCGCGCCCCGCCAGAACCTGGACAACCTGCGGATCGGGCAGCTCGCCCGCGGCGCGGTGCTGGTCGGCGCGACCGGCAAGGACCCGCCCGCCGAGCTGGTCGACCGGGTGGACCAGGTGTTCGTCGACGACCTCGGGCTGCTCGCCGCTCACCTCGACCGTCACGTGGTGGCCGCGCACCTGGCCGGCCACCCCGGCGGCCCGGACCGGCGGATCACCGCGGACCTGCCCCAGCTGCTCACCGGCCGGCACGCCGGCCGCCTGCGCATCGACGACGTCGTGCTGGTCGAGCTGCTGGGCGTGGACGAGCCCAACGTCGAGCTGGCCTACCGGATCTACGAGGGCGCCAAGCGCACCGGCCTCGGTGAACGGATCACCGACTGAGACATCGACAAGCCATCACACACGAACCGGAGCAACACATGGCGAGGCGGAACGGACGATCCGACGACAGCGACCAGCCGACGTGCCGCAGCCGGCGGCACGAGCCCGGCGAGACCTGCCCGGTGTTGCCCGGGCTCCACGTGTGCGCGGCGTGCCGGGACGTCGCCGAGGAGACGCTGGTCGAGCTGCCCGCGCTGTTCGACCTGGGTGCCTACGCGGCGCCGCCGCCGGACTGGGTGAACGAGACCTGGCCCTACGGCGCCATCCTGTGCGAGCCCGCGATCTCGGTGCGCGCGGAGGTCCTGGCCGTCCTCGCCTCCTGGTGCGGGCGCGTCATGGGCGAGCGCCGCGTCGGTGGGCCGGCGGAGTCGGACATCCGCAGGTTCGTCGGCTTCCTCGGCATCCACCTGCACTGGCTCTGCCGGCACCCGGCGGCGCCGGACCTGGTGGACGACCTCGCCTACCTGTCCGCCTCGGTCAGCGCGGCGATGCGGCCGGACACCGGGTTCCGGGCGGCCGTCGGCAGCTGTCCGCACCCGGCGTGTGAGCGCCCCGTGCACGCGGAGGCGTACCTGGAGGGCGCCGAGCCGTACGAGGTCGCGTGCGAGGCGGGGCACGTGTGGGCGCCGGAACGCTGGCACGCCATGGGCGGCGGCGACCGTGCCGGCGGCAACGGTGTGCGGGGGCACACGAATGGGAACGGCCATTCGATCAGCCGGCTGAAGGACAGCCGACCACATCAGCAGAGCGCGGACTGAGGAGGCGTCGTGCGAATCGAGATCAACGTGCTCGGGCCCCTCGACGTCTCGATCGGCGGTGTCTCGATCGTGCCGACCGCGAGCAAGCCGAGCAGGCTGCTCGCCATGCTCGCGCTCAACGCGGGCCACGTCGTCACCACGGCGGCGCTGACCGCGGAGATCTGGGACCGCAGGCCGCCGCCGAGCGGGGTGCCGACCCTGCGTACCTACGTGCTGAAGCTGCGGCGGATGCTCGACCGCGCGCTGGCGGGTGAGCACGGCACGACGTCGAAGGACATCCTGATCACCCGCCGCTCCGGCTACCTGCTGGACGTGGCGCCGAGCGCCGTCGACGCCATCCGGTACGACCAGCTGTCGGTCGCCGGCCATGACGCGGTCAACAACGGCGACCACGAGACCGCGTCGCGGACGCTCGGCGAGGCCCTGCGGCTGTGGCGCGGCCCGGTGCTCGCCGACGTGGCTCCCGGCCCACAGCTCGGGATCGAGGCCATGCGGCTGGAGGAGACCCGGCTCGGCGACCTGTACCTGCGGATCGCGGCGGACCTGCGGCTCGGCCGGCACCACCAGCTGCTCGGGGAGCTGGCCACCCTGTGCGCGCGGCACCCGCTGCTGGAGAACTTCTGCGCACAGCACATGATCGCGCTGTACCGGTGCGGCCGGCAGAGCGAATCGCTGAACGCGTTCCGGCGATTACGCGCCACCATGGTGGATCAGCTCGGCGTCGAACCGTCGATCAAGGTGCGCCGGCTGCATCACGGCATCCTCACCGGCCACGCGAGCACCGACGAGGACGACCTCGTGTTCAACGGTTGACCGGAAGTGCCATGCACGGTGGCGCGCCGACGGCCGTCACCGTCGGCGGGTCGGTCACTCGTCGAGGAGCTGGTTCAGGCCGGCGTAGCCCACCTTCGACAGCCGCTCGCCGGACTCCGCGAAGTAGTCCGGCCCTGCCTTGATGCCATGCCCCTCGACCATCCGGTTCATGAAGTTGAACAGGGCGCACACCATCACCGCGTAGTGCAGGGCGCGTTCGTCCCAGCCCGCGGCGAGCACCTCCTCGGCGTCGGCACGGGTGACCGAGGCCGGGCCGCGGGTGAGCTTGGCCGCGTACCGCAGCACCGGCCGCATCTTGTCGCCGACCGGGGCGGCGTCGAGGTCGTCCAGTGCGGCCGGGACCGCACCCTGGATGATCCCGCACACCTCGGCGGTCACGGTGTGCACGCCGTGGCAGTAGTCGCACGCGTTGACGCCGGACACGTACGCGGCGATCAGCTCACGCTCGGCGGCGGAGAACGGGGAGGGGCCGCGCATCAGGATCTCGTGGAAGTCGAGCAGCGGCCTGGAGGTCTCCGGGTAGAGCCGGAAGACGTCCATCAGCTTCGCGTCGTCGGGCAGTGAGCTCAGGTAGGACACTGTTCCTCCACGGTTCTGGTGATCTCCTCGCGCCGAAGCCAGCATGCGACCAGGTACACCCGCTCGGCATCGTTTCCCGTGCGCAGCGCCGGCGCCAGGTCGCGGGCCGCGGCGAACGCCGTCGTGGCGGCGGCCCACTGCTGGCGCAGCGCGGCCGACCGCTCGCCGGGTCCGGCCAGGACCTCCGCGAAACCGGTTCTCGCGGCGCGCCAACGGTCCGCGCCCGCGGCCAGCGCGGCGGCGAAGGTGTGGTCGTCCCTGGCGTCGTGACGGAGCTGGTCGACGTACATGGTCGCCGAGGCGGGGTCGGTGGCCGGTCCCCCGCTCGCCACGCCCAGCCCGGCGAGCAGCCGCTCCGGGCCGAAACCCATGAGCAGCACACCGATCTCGGTGTCCGGGTCGTCGTCGACGGCGGGCAGGGAGAAGACGGTGTCGTAGGGCTCAGTGGACTTAGAGGGCTCAGAGGGCTCAGAGGGCTCAGAGGGCTCAGAGGGCTTAGAGGGCTCGGACACGCTGCGCCACGCCCTCCCGCACCTGGGCGGCGATCGCGCCGGCGATCCGCGCGGTGGCCACCCGGTGCCCGTCGATGTTGCGGGCCGCCGGGCCGAGCACCATGCACGCGGCCGCACCGGCGGCGTACACCCGTGGCGCGTGCCGGTAGGCGAGCGTCCGCTCGTCGAGGTCCGGCCAGCCGTCGCGGGCACCGACGGACGCCTCGGGCAGCAGCCCGGTGCCGATCGACGGTGTGGTGCCGAGTGCGAGCAGGACCTGGTCGCCCGTCACCCGGCGACCGTCGGCCAGCTCGACGTGCCCGTCGCCGACGGCACGGATCCCGTTGCCGCGGTGCACGGTCAGCCGGCCGTTCGCTTCGGCGGCGGTCAGCAGCGGCTGGAACTCGAACATCACCGACGCCCGCCGCTCCCGGCTCATCAGCGCGAGCCGCTCCGCCCACGGCACCTGCCGTGCCTGGCCGCCGAAGCGGGCCCGGCCCTCGGCGCGGAAGAACGAGGCGTTGACGTCCGAGCACTGGTAGCGCTCAGTGTCCTTGCGCAGCACCCAGTCCACGCGCGCGCCGCGGTCGAGCGCGTTGTGGATCAGGTGTGCCGCGGTCAACCCGGCGCCGACGACCGCGACGTGCCCGGCATCCGGGTGCACCGGCTCGTCCCAGTACCCGACCGCGTTCGGCCGATCGCCGGACCACCAGCTCGCCGGCGCGTCCCGCCGTTCCTCGCCGAGGCACAGCACGACGTGCCGCGCCTCAATCGTGAAGTCCCCGCCCCGCACCAGGACCCGGTCGGCGCCCGGCTCGACCGAACCGACCTCGCCGAGCCAGAGTCGTTGTGGAACCTGGTGAATCACCGAGGTGTGCCGGCAGTAGGCGTCGAACACGTCCACCGGCACGACCGAGCGGTGCCCGGCCTGCGACATCCGGATCTCCCGGCGCTCCACCGAGGTCAGCAGTGACCAGTGCATCCGCGCGAAGTCACGCAGCTCGCAGTCGCGATAGCCCTCCACGCCGGGATGGTGTTCGTACGGCGAGCGCAACACCCGCTGGTTCAACCGGTCCACCCGGCCGAGGAACCGGGCGACCGGCGCACCGTCGCGGTCGATGATGACGACATCGCGCACCCCCACGTGCCACAACGCGGCCGCGACCGCGAGTCCTGCCGGGCCGGCGCCGACGATGACGACGTCGGCGCCGGTGGGAGGTGGCGGCGACCCGTCCGGGACCTGGGGCGCGGAGAACGCGGGCCAGTCCCGGTGCCGTGGCGAGTCGAGCAGTCGGGGGTGGGGAAGGAACCTGGTCACCCGATGACGGTGACCGGCACGATCACCTCGATCGTCGGGCGCTGCGGCATTCCGTTGGTCACCATCTGCTGCAGCAGTTCCTCGGACTTCTCGGCGCTGTCGGAGGAAACCGGGCTGTAGCGCGCATGCGCGTACGCGGGCCGGCGGCCCTCGGTCTCGATCGAGTAGACCTTGAGCACGGCCTCGCCGGGGCGCACCTCGCCGTCGAAGAACGTGATCCTGCGCTGGTCGGGAGTCAGGAAGGTCTTGCTGAACTGGCGGGACAGCACCATCGCCTCGTCGCCGTCGACGATCGTGGTGTTCTCGTCGGTCGTGACCTGCATTGCCACCCAGGTCTGGTCTGTCAGGTTCGTCTCGGACTTGATGATCTGCCAACGGCCTGGTTCGGGCAGGTTGATCGAAACAGATACGTCGTAGTCGACCGCGTCAATAGCACCGGAGATCATCAGTACCCGGCGCCGAACGTCGGCGACGCCCGCCATCTGGATGTCCCTGGCCCGCACTCGACCAGATACATCCAGCCCGGGCACTTCTAATGAAGCCATGCCCTCATTCCCTCCCAGAAGGTTTCAGCAGAACGCCAAAATGACCAAGTCGACCCAGCCTCGCACATTTTCCGGAGCCGCTCAACACCCAACCACGCAGCGTGTTCGGCGCCGATGAACACACTCTGTACACAACAACCGATCATCATCAGGACCGCATCCTGGGAGAGCGGATCGTATAGCGGAATGTATTACCGTACATTCGCGACACCTTGTCCGCAGATGAGGTGAGAGCCAGTCGGGGCAGCCAGAAGGAGAGCGGATGGCTGGGCATTCTGTCAATTCCGCGCTGACGCGCGGGCGTAGCCGACCGCATCGCTGGCTGACCAGCGTGCCGACGCCGGCCGCCGAATTCGAGGACACCGTGGCGGGCACGACCTCCGCGCAGGCGCGGGATCTGCTCGTCCAGTTCGACACCTGCGCGGGGCGGTTACGCGAGGCTCGGCGCGCGGTGGAGGAGCACGCGAAGTACTGCGTGCGCAACCGGTTGCCGCTGGACCAGCAGTTGATCAGCAGGCTGCTGGACGCCGTGCGACACGGTGAGGTGCGGCTCATGCAGGAACGCCGCGTGCTCGCCGGGTACGGCGAGGCCGACCCGCCGGAACGGTTGTCGGCCGGTGAGACCGTACTGCGGTTCGGCTGGGCGACCCACTCCTACGTGCGTGGCGCGCTGGAATGGTGCGCGCCGTCGACCGGGCAGTCCCGCGCGGTCCAGTTCTTCGACGTGGCGACGCAGTACTCACCGGAGATCAACTACGCCCGGTTCGAGTCCAACGCCGTCGAGGACCTCGAACGGCACATCGCCGACGTGCTCGCCACGCCACGCACCCACCTGGTCAGCGCGACCTCGTCCGGCGTCGCCGCGTACACGCTGATCGAGGCGGTGCTGCTGCGCCACCGGCTGCGCCCCGGCGACACCGTGCTGATCGCGCCGACCGTCCACTTCGAGGCGGTCGAGCAGCTGACCGCGCTGCGGTACTTCCGCGTCATGCGGGCCACCGGCCACCGGGTCGAGGACCTGCTCGCCGCGGTGCGGCGGCACCGGCCGCGGTGCGTCTTCGTCGACCCGCTGGCCAACAACGCCCGGCAGCGGATGATCGACGTGCCCGAGCTGGTCCGGCGGCTGCCGGAGGTCATCGCCGAGCAGACCACCGTCGTCATCGACGGCACCATGCTGTCCTGCGGCCCGCCACCGGCGCCCGCCGACAGCGGGGTCGAGGTGATCTACTACGAGAGCGGGTCGAAGCACCTGCAACTCGGCCTCGACCGGACGATGGCGGGGTTCGTCGTGCACCCGACCGGCGCGCACGAGCAGTTCGTCCAGCAGCGCCGCAGGACCGGGTCGATCCTCGACCCGCGCTCGGCGGACGAGTTCCCGCGCTACCCCAGTGACACCCACCGTGCCAGGATGGCGCGGATCGGCGCGAACGCCCTGCGCACGGCCACGTTGCTGCACAACGATCCTCGGGTCCGCGAGGTCGGGCGCGTGTGCCATCCGGGGCTGCCGAACCATCCGGACCAGGCGATCGCGGAGGCCCTGCCGTACCAGGAGGGATGCCTGACCTTCCTGTTCCACCAACCGGAGCGCAACGGCCGGGAGGAGCTGGCCGCGCTGTTCGAGCGGATCCTGGCCAACGCGCGGCGGTTGGGCGTGCAGCTGGCGACGGGAGCGAGCTTCGGCTTCTCGGTGCCGCGGCTGCGTGCGGCGGAGGACACCAGGGCCGGCGGCGAGTCGCCGTTCCTGCGGCTGTCCGCCGGGGACCGCTCGGACCAGGTCGACCTGCTCGCCGACGCCGTCGCGGAGGCCATCTGCGACCCGATCGCCCGCGAGCTGGCCGGCTGACCGGCACCCCGTCCGCCGCGAAGGCGGCGCGGGAGCCGGTCCGGTCAGGCCGCGTTCTGCCGCAGGGCGCCGCGGGCCGGGCCGATGTAGTCGATGCCGAAGACGCCGTCGTCGATGCGGATGCCGATGACGAGGTCGTCGTGCACGTACACGCTGAACTCCTGCGGGTCCAGGTAGGAGTCGATCGTCCGGTACCGGCGGAAGACCGAGCCGTCCTGGACCGCGAACAGCACCCGGTACACCGCGTTGCGGGTGGCCTGGGAGGCCGATCGCGACCAGATGTCCAACACGTCCAGCCCTCGCTGCAACCGGAACCGCGTGTCCCAGCTCTCCGAGGTGTGCTCGTACATTGTCAACTCACCGCTTTCCTAGCGACGCGTTCCGGCTATCCACGTGGCCCGGGTCGACACCGGCACACCGGCCGGCAGCGGAACCTCGGCCACCGGCGCGGCGGCCACGTCCGCCGCGTCCAGCACCAGCGCCGTGGCGCCGCGGTGGGCGACGTCCTCCACGAACGCCAGGAGCCAGTCGCCTTCCTCGCTGTGCACGGGCACGGGCTGTCCGGCTCGCCGGCCGGGGCCGAGCTCGTGCACGGCGGTGTGACCGGTCTTCAGGTCGTGCCTGGTGATCGTGCTGCCGGCGGCGCCGTACACGAACCGGTGCGCGCGACCCACGGCCGAGGGGTCGGTCACCGCGACGCGGGCCTCGGCGGTCAGCGTGTGCGCCCACGCGGCGCCGGTCGGCAGGTCCAGGGTCCACCGCACCACCGGGGCCGGCCCGGGCTCGGGCAGCGCCCGGCCGGCGTTGCCGGCGTTTCCGTCGTGCCACAGCAGGTCGACGACCACCTGGTCGCCGTCGTCATAGGCGTTGACGGCGCGGAAGGTGTAGCCGGGGTCGATGTCGAACCACCGCGGCGCCGGCTCGTCGCCGGTGCGGGACAGCAGGCCGATCCGTGCGGGCCGGTCCTGGTCCCACGCGTACGGCGAGCGCTCGCCGATCAGGGCGGCGGCCCGGTGGTAGGTGACCGGCGGGTCCACCAGCACGACGTAGCGCCTGGTGAGCGCGACGGTGTGCATCAGGGGCGCGTGGTCGAGCGCGAAGCGCCTGCGGGACCGGTAGAGGCCACCGTCGCCGACGACGAGGTGGTCGGCGTACGGGCGGTCGGCGAACGTCACGACCGTGTGCCAGTACGGGCCCTCCGGGTCGCGCACCGGCCACGCCGCGGCCGCGTGCTCCGTGCCGACCGCCGCCGGCAGGGCGGCGAGGCGAACCTCGTCGCCGAGCGTGGCGACCGGGCCGACGAACGGGCACGGGCGGCGCGTGCCGCCGGCCAGGTACCAGCTGACGCGCCCGTCACGGAACCGGATGCCGGAGACGGCGAGCGGCGCGGTCTCCGGGTGCCGGCGGGAGCAGAGCCCAGGGTGCGGGTACGCCTGGAGGAGCGTGCCGGCCAGCTCCTGCGGCACCTCGCCGCGGGCCGGCCACAGCTCCTGGGTCTCGGTCGACCGAAGTCGCTCGGCTGTCGTGCGCATCGCGGACACCACCTCGGCGCGTCTCGTAGCATAACGATGTTGTACTACTAACGATAGCGGCGTTATGCAACACTGTCAAGGTGAGCCCGCGACAGATCGACCCGAGAATTCGCCCGGCCCTCATCGAGATCGGCGCCCGCCTGCTGGCGGACGAGGGTCCCGAGGCGCTGTCCACCAGACGCCTCGCCGCCGAGGCCGGCACGTCGACCATGGCCGTCTACACGTACTTCGGTGGGATGAGCGGCCTGGTCCGCGAGATGGTGCACGAGGGGTTCGCCCGGCTGCACCAGCACCTGGCGCAGGTCGCCGAGACCGACGACCCGGTCGCCGACATGGCGCTGCTCGGCCGCGCGTACCGGCAGAACGCGCTGGCCAACCCGCACCTGTACGCGGCGATGTTCGGCGGCTCGTCACTCGCCGGCTTCGAGCTGACCGAGGAGGACCGCCAGCACGGCAGGTACAACCTGAGCGGCGTCGTGGACTGCGCCCGCCGCTGCATCGAGGCCGGCAGGTTCCGGCCGTCGGACGAGCTGCTCGTGGCGCACCAGATGTGGATCACGGTGCACGGCCTGGTGGACCTGGAGCTGGGGAGCTACCTGATCGACCCGTGCGACGGCGACACCTGCCTCGAGGCACAGCTCGTCGGCCTCATGATCGGCGCGGGCGACGAGCCGGGTTCGGCGGTCCGGTCGGTGGAGCTGTCGGCGCGACGGTTCGACGAGGAGATCAGGGAGACGTCGACGGAGGCCCGCAACGGCAAGGCCCACGCGACCTGACCGGCCGGCGGCGGGCTCAGAGCGGGACGTTGCCGTGTTTGCGTTGCTCGGCGCGCTTGCGCTTGGTCCGCAGCATCCGCAGCCCCCTGGCGACGGCGATCCGGGTGTCCGCCGGCTCGATCACGTCGTCGACCAGACCGCGTTCCGCGGCGTAGTGGGGATGCATCAGCTGTTCGGTGTACTCCCCCACCAGCTCCGCGCGCAGCTCGTCCGGGCTCGACGACGCGGCCAGCTCCTTGCGGAACAACACGTTCACCGCGCCCTCGGCCCCCATCACCGCGATCTCGTTGGTGGGCCAGGCGAGCGAGAGGTCCGTCCCCACCGACCGCGAGTCCATCACGATGTAGGCACCGCCGTAGGCCTTGCGCACGATCACCTGGATCCGCGGCACCGTGGCCTCGCAGTACGCGTACAGCAGCTTCGCGCCGTGCCGGATGACGCCGGCGTACTCCTGGCTCGTGCCCGGCAGGAAACCCGGCACGTCCACCAGCGTCACCAGCGGGATGCTGAAGGAGTCGCAGAACCGCACGAACCGCGCCGCCTTCTGGGACGCCTCGATGTCCAGCACACCCGCCAGCACCATCGGCTGGTTGCCCACCAGGCCGACCACCTCGCCGTCGATCCGGCCCAGCGCGCAGATGACGTTGCCGGCCCAGCCCTCGTGCACCTCGAGGAAGTCCCCGTCGTCCACCAGCTCGGCGATCACCGAGCGCATGTCGTAGGGCTGGTTCGGCGACTCCGGCACGACCGTGGCCAGCGCGGGCCGCTCGTCCTCGGTGGCGCCGCACTCCGGCGCGGCCGGCGCGGGCTCCAGGTTGTTGGACGGCAGCAGCGACACGAGGTACCGGACGTCCGCCAGGCAGCTCTCCTCGTCGTCGTGCACGAAGCTCGCCACGCCCGACCGCCTGCCGTGCACGTCCGCGCCGCCGAGCTCGTCGTGGGTGACCCGCTCCCCCGTCACCGTCGCCACGACGTCGGGGCCGGTCAGGTACATCTGGGAGACGCCGCGCACCATGAACGTGAAGTCCGCCAGGGCGGGCGAGTACGCCGCTCCCCCGGCACACGGCCCGAGCACCACCGCGATCTGCGGGATCACCCCGGAGGCCGCGACATGCCTGGCGAAGATGCCGCCGTAGCCGTGGAGTGCGGTGACCCCCTCCTGGATGCGGGCGCCGCCGCTGTCGTTGAGCCCGATGAGCGGCGCGCCGGCGGCCAGCGCGAGGTCCATCACCTTGTGGATCTTCGCGGCGTGCGCGGCGCCGAGGGAGCCGCCGAAGATGGTGAAGTCCTGGGCGTAGACGAACACGCGCCGGCCCTCGATCGTGCCGGAGCCGGTCACCACGCCGTCGGTGTGCGGGGCGTGCTCGCTCATCTTCATGCCGCGCGCCTGGTGGCGCCGGTAGATCTCGACCTCGGTGAACGACTCGTCGTCCAGCAGGAGCGCCAGGCGCTCCCGCGCGGTCCGCTTGCCGAGCGCGTGCTGCCGGGCGACCGCGTCGGGGTTCCCCGCGGTGATCCGCTCGCGCAGTCCCGGGCTGGGCTCGCGCACCAACCGCATCGACGGTTGCTCGGGCTGCGGCTCTGGCAGCGGTGACTCGGCGGTGCTCATCGGTGACCAATCCTCTAGATGGCGGTCTCACCACCGTCGGCGACCAGGTTGTGGCCGGTGATGAAGCCGCTGTCGTCGCTGGCCAGGAACAGCACGGCCGCCGCGACCTCCTCGGCGCGGCCGAGCCGGCCGAGTGGGATGCGGCTCGCCTGCTCCCGCTGGATCTCGGCCGCGGTGTCGCGGTCGCCGACCGCGATCTCGACCATCGGGGTGTCGATCGAGCCGGGGCTCACCGAGTTCACCCTGATCCCGCGCGGCACCAGCTCCGCGGCCCAGCTCCTGGTGAACGAGCGCAGCGCGGCCTTGGTGGCCGCGTACGCGACCAGGACCGGGTTGCCCAGTGCCGCGGCGGTCGAGCCGATCACCACGATCGCGCCGCCGTCGCGGAGCAGGGAAAGACCTTTTTGGACAGTGAAGAACGTGCCGCGCACGTTGGTGTCGAAGGTCCGGTCGAAGTGCTCCGGCGTGGCCGCCGCGGACGTGGAGAGCCCGACGAAGGCCGCGTTGGGCACGATGACGTCGACCGCCCCCTTCTCCTCGCGGACCGTCGCCCACAACCGGTCGAGGTCGTCGAGGTCCGCGACGTCGGCCCGGACCGTGGTCACGGCACGGCCGATCTCCGCGGCCGCCTTGTCCAGCTCGACCTCGCGCCGGCCGGCGACGAACACGTGCGCGCCCTCGTCGACGAGTGCTTTCGCCGTCGCCAGGCCGATTCCGCTGCTGCCGCCGGTGACGACGGCGACCTTCCCGTCGAGTTTGCCCATCGGAACGTCCCGTCAGCTCTCGGAGTGCGCGGCCTTCTCGTGCTCCGCCGGGGGCGGGAAGCGCGTGATGAAGTCGCACACGGTGAGATGCGTCGGTTCGATGGTGACCACGGCCATCTCGTCCGTGGCGGCACGCTTGACGCGCTCCCACTCCTTCAGCTCCGCCTCGTTGCCGACCAGCCGGCGGGACGCCTCGACGTGTTCCTGGGGCACCCCCGGCCGGACCTCGATGGTCGCCGTGCCGCGGCCCAGCATGATCAGCGGCGTGTAGCTGGCGACCGTCGGGCCGAGCCGCGCGGCGACCTTCGCCCGGATGCCGTCGTCGGCGACGTTGACCGTGAACGACACCTGGGGGTGCGCCTCGATCGCCTTCACCTTGTACGCGAAGGGCGGCGTGGCGAAGACGAACGCCTTGCCGTTCCAGATGTAGGAGACGGGCACCGTGCGCGGGTGGCCGTCGAGGCCGACGTAGCCGAGCTGCAGTGGCAGCGGTGCCGCCAGCAGCGCCTGCACCACCGGATCCGTGTTCACCAGGTCTTGGATGTCCAGGTAGTCCATTGATTCAGAATCGCAGGCGGGTGGGGGCGGCGCTTCTCCGATAGTGCGGGTGGCGCGCATTTCGGAACATGTATGGAAAACCGGCCCGTGGCAGGGTAACGCACAATACCACTCATCTCATCCCATCGAGGAGGAGAATTCGCGATGACAGAACCGTTGGAAGGCACCGCGGTGTTCAACTCGTCGTTCCGGCACGGGACGGTCCCCGTCGACGGCGGGTACCTGCACTACGTCATGGGCGGCGCGGGCCCGGCACTGGTGATGCTGCACGGCTGGCCCGAGACCTGGTGGGAGTTCCGCAAGATCATGCCGGCGCTGGCCAGGAACCACACGGTGATCGCCTTCGACCTGCCCGGCCTCGGCGACTCGTCGATCCCGGCGGACGGGTACGACACGAAGACCACGGCCGCGCGGATGCACCAGGCGGTGAACCGGCTCGGCTTCGACCAGGTCCAGCTGCTGACCCACGACCAGGGCGCGGTGGTCGGCTACGTCTGGGCCAGGGACTACCCCCAGGAGGTGGCGCGGCTGGCCGTGATCGACGCGCTGCTGAACGGGTTCGGCCTGGAAGGGTTGTACGACAAGGACTTCCACTTCCTGCTCAACATGGCGCCGTACCCGGTCCCCGAGCAGATCATCGACGACAACAACGTCGCGGTGTACCTGGGGAACGTGTTCCGGTTCGCACACCGTCCGGAAGAGATCGACATCCAGCACTACGTGAACGCGTACATGGATCCCGCGCGCCGCAGTGCCGGGTACAACATCTACCGTGCGTGGGCGGAGAACGCCGAGGACATCGTGGCGAACGCGGAGTCGAAGCGGCTGACCCAACCGGTGCTGGCCATCGGCGGGGAGTTCATGCTGGGGCCGGCTGTCGCCGAGTCGTTCAGGAACGTCGCCGAGGACGTGCGTGGGGTCGTCGCGCCGGCCGTCGGCCACTGGCCGCACGAGGAGGACCCCCAGTTCGTCATCGACTGCACCCGGTTCTTCTTCGGCCCGACCGGCCTCGCCGCGCCGTCGTCACCCACCCTGCGCGCCGCCTGACGGTCAGCGAAACGACCGCCCACTCCCTCGACGGGGGTGGGCGGTCGTACTACGCGCCACTCACAGGAACTGCGTGTTCGGCTCCAGGCCGCACAGGACCCGGCCGTACAGCTCCAGGTTCGTGTCCGGGTGGGCGAACGCGTGCAGGCTGGAGGTCTGGCTGTCCCGCGCGATGCGCTGGATCGGCACCGTGTTCAGCACCGACGACGCGCCGCTCGCGTTGTTCAGGATGTCGACGGCCTCCTTGGCCCGCTGCACCCCCACGCCGAGGTCGAGGCGGGCGGACACCCGGTCCTGGAGCGACCACGGCTCGCCGGTCTTGGCGTCGACCCGGTCCGCCACCCGGTGCACGTGGAAGCCCGACTCGTCGATCCGTGCCTCGGCGTCCGCGAACTGGACGTGCGTGATCGGGGCGTGGGACTGGTGCTCGTAGTCGGTGTAGGTGATCGCGCGGGTGGGCAGGCGCTCCAGGAACGCCGCCCGCGCGGCCCTGGACAGGCCGTAGGCCGTCGCGCTGGTGACCGCGCAGGCCCAGGGCAGGAACGGGACGTTCCACAGCCTCGATTTCGCGTTGGTCACCGAGTTGTGCTTGCCGGCCTGCATGACCGGGACCATCGGCAGGATCCGCTCGTCGGGCACGAACACGTCGTTCGCGACGGTCGTCACGCTGCCGGTGCCGCGCAGTCCGGACGCGTACCAGTCGTCGATGACCTCCAGGTCCTCCGTCGGCACCAGGACCAGGATCGGCTCCGGGTCCTGGCCCTCGACGACGCGGACCGCGGCGTGCGCGTCCCACGCGCTCTGCCTGGCACCGGTGTTGAAGCTCCACTTGCCGTTCAACACGATGCCGCCCTCGGTCGGCACGCCGACCGCGTGGGGGGCGAACGTGCCGCAGATCCGGACGTCGCCCCGCGCGATGACCTCGTCCTGGACCTCGTCCGGGAACAGTCCGGTCAGCCAGGTGCTGATGTTCCAGACCGTGGCGACCCAGCTGGCCGCGCCGTCGCCGATCGCGATCTCGGACAGCACGTCGACCAGCGTCCGCGTGTCGCACTCGTAGCCGCCGTACCGGGCCGGCAGGGTCAGCCTCAGCAGCCCCGCCTCGGTGAGCGCGTCGATGGTGTCGTCGTGCAGGACGCGGTTCTCCTCCTGCCAGATCGCGTTCTTCGCCAGCAGCGGCGCCAGTTCCGTCGCGCGGCCGACTAGCTCGTCGCGTGAGGGTGCGGCCCTGTTGCTCATCAGGCGCTCCTCCTAGATGAGATGGGTGTTGGGCTCCAGGCCGCACAGCACGCGCCCGTAGAGCTCGAGGTTGGTGTCCGGGTGCAGGAGACCGTGCAGGCTGACCGTCTGGGCGTCCCGCTCGATGCGCTGCATCGGCACCTCGGTGTAGATGGAGGAGCCGCCGCTCGCGTTGTTGAGGATGTCGACGGCCTCCTTGGCCCGCGCGGTCGCCGCACCCATGTCCATGCGCGCCACCGCCCGTTCCGCCATCGTCCACGGCGCGCCGGCGGCGGCCTTGTTGTCGACCCGCTCGGCGGCACGGCGGACGTGGAACGCCGACTGGTCGATCCGCACGGTGGCGTCGGCCACCTGCAGGTGCGTCAGCGGCGCCTCGTTCTGCTTCTCGTAGTTGGTGTAGGTGATCTTCCGGTTGGGCAGCCGCTCGAGGAACGCCTCCCGCGCGGCACGGGCCATGCCGAGCGGCACCGCGCCGGCCAGCGCGGCCGCGGACGGCGAGAACGGGGCCCGCCACACCACCGAGTCGGCGTTCAGCTTCGAGGGGATCCTGTTCTCCATGAGCACGGGCAGCAGCTGCACGACGTGTGCGTCCGGCACGAACAGGTTGTCGGCGATCGTCGTGACGCTTCCGGTGCCGCGCAGGCCGACCGTGTGCCAGTCGTCGACGATCGTCAGGTCCTCGGCGGGCACGGCGATCACGACCGGGACGATGGTGTTCTCGTCGATGGCCTGCACCGCGGAGTGGACGAACCACTGGCTCTGCAGGATGCCGGTGCTGAACGGCCACTTGCCGTTCAGGATCACGCCGCCCTCGGCCGGCACGGCCATCCCGTTCGGACTGACGCTGTTGCCGATCCGCACCTCGGGGTCGGCGAAGATCTCGTCCTGCGTCTCGTCGGGGAACAGGCCGGCCAGCCAGAAGCCGATGGACCATGTGTTCATGCTCCACCCGACGGAGCCGTCTCCCCTGGCCAGCTCGGCGATCACGTCGACCACGGTGGTCGTGGTGGACTCGAAACCGCCGTAGCGGGTGGGCACCCGCAGCTTCAGCAGGCCGGCGTCGAGCAGTCCACGCACGACCTCCTCGTGCAGTACCCGGTTCTCCTCTTGCCACGCGGCGTGCTTGCGGATCAGGTCGACCAGATCCGTCGCCCGACCGACGAGCTCGCTCCGCGTCGGTGTCTTCGTCATCTGTGCTCCTCGAAAATCGTGGCAGGTCTAGATGAAGGTCGTGTTGGGCTCCAGGCCGCACAGCACGCGCCCGTAGGTCTCGGCGTTCGTGTTGGGGTGCATGATCCCGTTCAGGTTGAGGGACTGGATGTCCCGCTCGATCCGCTGGATCGGCACGCCGGAGTAGATGGACGAGCCGCCGCTCGCGGTGTTGAGCACGTCCACGGCCTCCTTGGCCAGCCGGCAGACCACGCCGGCGTCCATGCGCGCGGCGGCCCGCTCCTCGATCGACCACTGCTCGCCGGTCCCGGTCTTGCCGTCGATGCGGCCGGCCGCGCGGTGCAGGTGGAACTCGGCCTCGTCGATCTTCACCGCGGCCTCGGCCACCTGCAGGTGGGTCAGCGGCGCCTCGTTCTGCTTCTCGTAGTTCGTGTAGGTGATCTTCCGGTTCGGCAGCCGCGCCATGAACAGCTCCTGCACGGCACGGGCCATGCCCAGCCCCGGCGCGGCGCCGACCACGGCGGCCAGCGGCATGAACGGGGCCTGCCATGCCTGGGCGTCCGCGTTCTCCTTCGACAGGTGCCTGCCCTCCATCAGGACGGGCAGCATCGGCAGCACGCGAGCCTGTGGCACGAAGACGTCCTTGGCGACGGTCGTCACGCTTCCGGTGGCGCGCAGGCCGACCGTGTGCCAGTCGTCGACGATCGTCAGGTCCGACATGGGCACGGCGATCGCGGCCGGCACGAACCCACCGTCCTCTGTGGGCAGCAGGGCGGAGTGGACGTCCCAGGTGGCGTGCGGGGCACCGGTGTTGAAGTGCCACTCGCCGTTGAGGATCACGCCGCCGTCGGCCGGCGCGGCGATGCCGCCCGGGCTGACGCTGCCGCAGATCCGGACGTCCGGGTCGGCGAAGATCTCGTCCTGCACCTCGTCCGGGAACAGGCCGGCCAGCCACGAGCCGAGCGTCAGGGTGCCGATGGTCCAGCCGGCCGAGCCGTCGCCGCGGCCCAGCTCGGCGATCGCGTCGACGACCGTCCTGGTGTCCGCCACGTTGCCGCCGTAGCGTGCCGGGACCCGCAGCTTCAGCAGTCCCGCGTCGACGATCCCCTGGAGGACCTCATCGTGCAGGACCCGGTTCTCCTCTTGCCACGGGGCGTGCTTGCGGATCAGGTCGACCAGATCCGTCGCCCGCCGGACAAGCTCAGGCGCAGGCGACGCCTCGATGATCGTCATCTGTTCTCCTCGAATACGATGGCAGGACGATTGACAGTCAAAAACCACTCTGGCACGGCGTGCGGAAACGCACGTCTCCCGAATTGCTGAGCTTCGCGACCGGATTCGTGGCGGGAGAACTCAGTCCTGTTTCAGCGACCGGGCGAAGTCGCGGACATCGGTGACATACAGGTCCGGTTCCTCGAGCGCGGGGTAATGCCCGCCGCGGTCGAACTCCGACCAGTGCGTGATCGTCGGCACCACCCGGTCGGCGAAACGGCGCAGCGGAAGGACGACGTCGTGCGCGAAGACCGCGATACCCACCGGCATGGTCAGCTCCCACGGACCACCCCAGCTGCCAACGAGGTTGTCGCTGTCGCGGTCGAGTGACTCGTAGTAGAGCTGGGCCGACGAAGCCGCCGTGGCGGTCAGCCAGTAGACGGTGACGTTCGCGAGCATCAGGTCGCGGTTGACGGCGTCCTCCGGCACGGACCGGGAGTCGGTCCACTCCCGGTACTTCTCCATGATCCACGCGAGCTGCCCGACCGGCGAGTCGGTGAGGCCGTAGGCCACCGTCTGCGGGCGGGTGGCCAGCAGCTTGAGGTACGCCGACAGCTCCCGGTCGAAGTGCACGAGCCTGCCGATCCGCGCCATCTCCGCCTCGTCGAGCTCCGCCAGCTCGGCGGGGTCCTGCGGCGGGAACGTCGCCAGCGTGTTCAGGTGCACGCCCGCCACGTGTTCGGGATCGGCCATGCCCAGCTCCAGCGCCACCATCATGCCCCAGTCGCCGCCCTGTGCCACGTACCGCTCGTAGCCGAGCCGGGCCATCAGCTCGCGCCACGCCCTGGCGACCCGGTAGTGGTCCCAGCCCGTCTCGCTGGTGGGGCCGGAGAAGCCGTAGCCGGGGATGGCCGGGATGACGACGTGGAACGCGTCCGCCGGGTCACCGCCGTGCGCGCGCGGGTCGGTCAGCGGGCCGATGACGTCGAGGTACTCGACGAAGGAGCTCGGCCACCCCGGCGTGATCAGCAGCGGCCTGGCGCCCGGCTCCGGCGACGTGACGTGTACGAAATGGACGTTCGCGCCGTCGATCTCGGTGACGAACTGCGGCAGCTCGTTCAGGCGGGACTCCATGGCCCGCCAGTCGAACTCGGTACGCCAGTACTCCGCCAGCTCCTTGAGGTAGGCGGCGGGCACACCCCGCGCCCAGCCCATGCCGGGTATCTCGTCCGGCCACCGCGTACGCGCCAGCCTGCTGTTCAGGTCGTCCAGTTCGGACTGTGGTGTCTCGATGCGGAAGGGTCGCACAGCGCACCGCCTCTCAGTGGGATGCTCTGAGCTTCCTTTCCCCGAGATCTCCCGACAAGGTCTGTCGAAGATCCGCCGGCACTACGGCATTCTGGGAGAAGTCGCCGGCCGGGCAATCTCGAAGATGTCGTCCCCGGCCGGCCTCCTCCATACTCGACATCGCAGAGAATGCGTCCACAGGGGAGTGTCGATGTCGGACAACCGCGCCAGCGCCGAGCCGCTCGGTCGAGGGTCAGCCGAAGAACCGGTTGAGCTCGTCGACCACGGTCCGGGGCGCCTCCTCGACGAAGTAGTGACCCACGTCCGGTATCACGACGACCTCCACGTCGGTGCCCTGCTCGGGCAGCGTCGCCCGCATCTGGGCGGCGAACAGGCCGTCGGCCATGTTGGACACCAGGCCGAGCATCGGCGCGGTGACCTTGTCGTAGGTGCCGAGATCGGCGATGTCCTGGTCCCAGGTCGCGTACCAGGCGTTGGAGCCACTGATCGCGCCCTCGCGTTCGTAGGCGTCGGCGAAGACCGCACGGTCCAGCTCGGTCACCGCGGCGGGGTTCTCCGTGAAGTTGTCGAAGACCCAGTCCAGGAGGTAACGCACCCGCCCGGCCAGTAGCCGTTCCGGCAGGCCGTCGACGTGGTTGAACGCGAACCACCACGGGAAGAAGGAGGAATCCCGTTGCGGAAGAATGGGGATCTCCCGCAGCGACGGGTCGGGGTGGAGCACGTCGAGCAGCGCGACCTTGCGGGTGGCCTCGGGATGGTTGGCCGCGAAGCTGAAGGCGACCTGCGACCCGATGTCGTGGCCGGCGATGTCGACCTCGTCGTAGCCGAGCACCCGAACGAACTCGCGGATCACCCCGGCCATCGACTTCTTGTCGTAGCCGGACTCGGGTTTGTCGGAACCGCCCATGCCGGGAAGGTCCACCGCGATGACCCGGCGGCCGGCGGACGCCAGCTCGGGCATCACCTCGTGGTACTCCCACCAGGTCTGCGGCCAGCCGGGCAGGAGCACCAGCGGGTCGCCCTCCCCGCCGGCGACATGGTGCAGACGGCAGCCGGCCGCGGTGACGTAACCGCTGCGGAACTCGCCTGCCATCGACCGCGCCAACTCCTCGTCGGTCGGGACGGTCGTGACAGTGCCGCCTCTTTCGGTGCCTCTTTCGATGGTCATTCCAAACCTCTTTCTGGCGGAATGACGGCAATATCCGTCAAATCAGTACTATCAGTAATTATCTCCGATGGTTGAGACGGATTCGCTTCCCAACGTGCTGTCCGTCGCGGACTGTCGCCCCGTCAGGTCAAACCCGTGACGACAGCTCCGAGACCGGCTCGGTCTCGCCGTCCTTCTCGACGGCTCGGGGGCGCAGGCCGGACCAGATGAGCACCACGCCGACCGAGGTGACCGCCACGTTGACCACGAGTGCCATGTGGACACCGGCGAGCACGCCGGTCTGTGTGGCCACGACCGCGCCGAGGATCGGGATGCCGATCGTGATGGCCACCTGCTGGGTGAGCGTGGCCAGGCCGGTGGCCAGGCCCTGCTCGGAGTTGGGCAGCCCGGACGTGGCGGTCACCATGAACGACACGATCGCGGTGATGTGCCCGTAGAAGCCTATGAACAGCATGGGGATCAGCAGCCAGAGGCTGGCACGGTCCGCGCCGAGCAGGATCAGCGGCGCGTTGAACACCGTCTGCACGAGCAGGCCCCCGGTGAGCACGGCGCGTTGGCCGTACCGGGAGATCATCGGGCCCGCGGTGAGCCCGGCGGCGATCGAGGCCAGCCCCGGCACACCGAGGACCAGCCCCGTGACGAGCGGCGTGAAGTGCAGCACCTTCTGGAGGTACAGCGTCATCAGGAAGATCAGCGCGCTCTCCATGGAGAACACCACCAGGCCGGCGATGTTGCCCCACTTGACCGTCGGCCGGCTCAGGATGCGCACCGAGGCCAGCGGGTTGCGCGCCCGGAGCTCGACCAACCAGAAGACGCCGAGCAGCAGCAACCCGCCGACCAGCGCGTACACGCTGCGGTTGGTGACGCCGAAGGCGAAGGCGAGCAGGCCGGCGGTGACCGTCACGGCGCCGGGGAGGTCCAGCCTGACCCTGGCCGGGGTGCGGCTCTCCTTCACCAGGAACGGCGTCACCGCGAGGATGAGCAGCGCCACCGGCACGTTGATCAGGAACGCCCACCGCCAGCTCAGCGCGCCGACCAGGAAGCCGCCGACCAGCGCGCCGACGGTGAACCCCGCCGACAGCAGCGCGCCGTTGTAGCCGAGCACCCTTGCGCGCTGCGGGCCCTCCTCGAACGTCGTGGTCAGCAGCGAGAGCGCGGCCGGCGTGGCGATCGCGGTGGAGAAACCCTGCACGGCCCGCGCGGCCAGCAGCAACCCAGGATCGCTGGCGAGGCCACCGACCAGTGACGAGACCGCGAGCAGCGCGATCCCGGCCAGGAACAGCCTGCGCCGGCCGAACAGGTCCGCGATCCGCCCGAACAGCAGCGAGAAGCCTGCTGTCGGCAACGCGTAGGCCGTCACGATCCACGGCAGGTCGGACAGGCCCAACCCCACCCCGGCACCGACCTGGGGAAGAGCCACGTTCAGGATCGAGAAGTCGACCGACATCATGAACTGCGCGCCGAGCAGCAGCAGAAGAATCCAGCGCTGCTGGGCGGTGAACCTGGTCGACGTGTCGGTTTTCGTCGTCATGACCGGAAATCCCTACTGCTTGGCGTCGTGCTCACGGGAAAGGGCTCGAATCAGCCGGAGTTGCCCGCACCACCGATGACGGCGGGGTCGTACTCGTCGTGGCGGCGCAGCCATTCCATGATTCCGCCCGAGCCGCGGCCCGGCGGTTTCTCCCAGCCCTCCTGACGGCCCCGGGCGGTCAGGTCGAGCCAGTTGTACGTGCCGTTGAGCAGGTCGTCGCCGCGGCTGTAGCAGGAGTACGTGTGGAACACCCGGTCACCCTGGCGCAGGAACGCGCTGACGCCCTGTTCCTCGCCACACCAGTTCTCCCAGCTCGGATCCTTCTGCACGAGCTGTTGGTAGTTCAGGTAGTTCCACTCGACCGGCCGGATCGACGCGTCGAAGCTGACGTGGAAGTCGTAGTTGAAGTCGCTGCCGTAGGACGAGTACCACGGCGTGTGCCAACCCATCCGCTCCTTGTACTTCTCCAGCTTCGGCAGCGGCGCCCGCGAGACGGCCACCAGCGAGGTGTCCCGCGCGTGGAGATGGCTGAGGTGGCCGACGTTGTCCTCGAAGAAGGAGCAGGACGGGCACGCCGCGTCGTCGTCCGGGCCGAACATGACGTGGTGGATCAACAGCTGGCCGCGGCCGTCGAACATGTCGAGCAGCCTGGCCTCGCCGTGCGGGCCCTCGAACACGTAGTCCTTTGTGATCTCCACCATCGGCAGCTCGCGGCGGGCGGTGTTCACCGCGTCGCGATGCCGGGTCAGTTCCTTCTCTTTCTCGAGAAGTTCCAGCCGGGCGGCGAGCCATTCTTCGTGGGTGACGACTTTCGGGTCCGACATTTCCTCTCCTCGTTCGGCGGTATTCCAGTGACAATAATCGCGCCGCCCGGCGGACCGCGCACGCCGACCGCCGTCAGACCTTGACCCAGCCGGAGTCGAGGTCCGCGGACCGTTCCACCGCGTCCAGAACGAGCTGGACCTGTAGCGCGTCGTCGAACGACGGCGTCGGGTCCTCGCCGGCCGCCACGGCGGCGACGAAGTCACGCACCTCGTGGACGAACGGGTGCTCGAAACCGACCGCGCAGCCGGGGGGCCACGTGCCGGACATGTGCGGGTGGTTCGGCTCGGTCACCAGAATCCGCCGGAAACCGCCCTCGGTGCGCGGCCCGGCGGCCTCGTAGAACTCCAGCTCGTTCTGGCGGTCCAGGTCGAACGCCACGGACCCGAGCGAGCCGTTGATCTCGACCCGCAGCGTGTTGCGGTGCCCGGTGGCGAACCAGGTCGCCTCGTAGCTGGCGACCGCGCCGCCGTCGAGCCTGGCCGTGAACAGCGCGGCGTCGTCGACGGTGACCGGTCCGTCGCCATCGCCGTCGGGCAGCGGGCGCCGCCGCACGAACGTCTCGGTCAGCGCGCTCACGCCGGTGACCAGCTGGCCCGTCACGTACTGGGTCAGGTCGATGATGTGCGACCCGAGGTTGCCGATGGCCCCGGAGCCGGCCCGGTCCCGCTGTAGCCGCCACACCAGCGGAAACGCCGGGTCCGCGAAGAAGTCCTGCAGGTAGGTCGCGCGCACGTGGTGGATCGTGCCGAGCCGCCCGTCGGCGACCAGCCGGCGCATCTGCCCGACCGCGGGCAGCCTGCGGTAGTTGTAGCCGCAGAACGCCCGCACCCCCGCCGACCGCGCCTCGGCCGCGGCGTCCGCCATCTGACGGGCCTCCGCCACGGTGTTGGCCAGCGGCTTCTCGCACACGACGTGCTTGCCGGCGGCGAGCGCGGCCGTGACGATCTCCGCGTGGCTGTCGCCGGGCGTGCACACGTCCACGACGTCGATGTCCTCGCGGGCCACCAGCTCCCGCCAGTCGGTCACGTGCTCCTCCCAGCCGAGGCGGGCCGCGGCGGCCGCGACGTTCGTCTCGTCCCTGCCGCAGAGCGCGACCATGCGCACGCGAACCGGGAGGTCGAACACGCGGTTCGTCATCTGCCACGCGTGCGAGTGCGCGACGCCCATGAAGGCGTAGCCGACGAGCCCGACTCGCAGCTCTCCGTTACCCACGATGATCACCTCTCAGCGTCGGAGAATCTCCAGTGAGCGCGTCCTCGTGGTCGGGTCAGGCGGCTTCGGCGGCCGGCTCGGACTCGGCGTCCCGCTCGGCCTGCTCCTCGACCACCGGCGGCCTCAGCCGGCTGGTGGCCAGGGCGACCGCGATGCCGAGCACGGCGATGCCGAGGCCGACGAGCACCGGCGCCGAAGGACTCCTGCTGATGGCCAGGCCGCCGGCGATCGGACCGAGGGCGACGCCCACGTTGACCGCGGAGGCCGGCAGCGAGGACGCCAGCTGGCCACCGGGGCCGGCGAGGCTGACCACCCGGAGCTGCAGCGACGGCGTCATGCCGAAGGCGAACACGCCCCAGACGAGCAGCACCAGCGCCACGAGGACCGGGCTCGAGCCGACGAGGTAGAGCACCAGCAGGGCCACCGCGGTGCCCACGGTCGCGACGACCAGCGCGCGAGCGGCGTTCTTGTCGGCGAACCGGCCGCCGCCGAACGAGCCGACCGCCGTGGCCGCGCCGTAGGCGAACAGGAACAGGCTGACGGTCGCGCCGGTGATGCCCGTGACCTCCCGCAGGAACGGCACGATGTAGGTCAGCGCCGAGTACAGCGACGCGAAGACCACGCAGCTCAGTCCCAGCACGGCGAGCACCCGCGGGGCAAACGCATACCTGACCTGGCCGACCACGTCGTCACCGCTGCCGGGCACCGAGGGGACCACCGCCACCGCGGCGACCAGTGCGAGCACGGCGAAGGCGACGATCGCGACGAACGAGCCGCGCCAGCCGAGCCCCTGGCCGAGCAGCGTGCCGAGCGGCACCCCGAGCGCGGCCGACACGGCGACACCGGACAGGACCATGGAGATGGCCCGGCCGGCCCGTTCCTTCGGCACGACCGACATCGCCGTCACGAACGCGACCGCGATGAACAGGCCCTGAACGGCGCCGGCGACGGCACGCGCCGCGACGAACAACCCGAAGCTCGGCACGAGCACCGGCACCAGGACGGCCACGATGAAAGCCGCGACCGAGCCGATGAGCACGAACCGCCGGTTCAGCCTGATGGTCGACGCGGTCAGCAGCGGACCGCCGATCGCGATCCCCAGCGCGTAGGCGGTCACGAGCGTGCCCGCCGCGGGAATGGAGACCCGCAGGTCGGCCGCGATCAGGTCGAGGACGCCGACCACGAGCAACTCGGCACAACCCAGTACGAACGTGCCAAGAAACAGCGCGGCCAAGGTGAGGTTCGCCCTGTTCCGGCCCAACTCCGCTCCTTGGATACTCATGCGCACCTTCCTCGTCGTCCTTGCCTGGAATTCCCCTGTGACATGGGGCGACCCGACCTTTCGCACATCAGACGACTCCCGGAAAGAATGGTGCACGCCCGAAGCTGGTTCATCTTCGAAGGTGCCGCATCGCGGAAGTCGCTGGTCAGGCCGTCGCTGTGGTGAAGTTACTTCCATCACAGTAGCCCGGGCACTTGCATCACGCAAGTCGAGGGTGAATTGCCTTTGATCTGTGCGCGTTTGCGAGCTTGTATCACACAAGTCCTGGGGTACGCTCGGTTGCATGCTGGGACGGCTCTACCCGGGTCAGGACAGCTCTACGGCACGGGCACTCGAGATCGTCGGCGAGCGCTGGAGCCTGCTCATCGTGCACCACGCGTTGTTCGCCGGGACCTCCCGTTTCACGGACTTCCAGCGCACTCTGGGAATCTCACCCAACATCCTGGCCAAACGGCTGGACGATTTCGTGGCCGCCGGCATCTTCGAACTCCGCAGGGACGAGGGCAGGCACGCCGAATACGTACTGACGAGCAAGGGTCGCGATCTGCGACCGGTCATCGTCGCATTAACCCGTTGGGGTGACCACTGGGCATCCTGAGGTGACACGGGATAGTCTGCATAGTCGCGAGGTGACGCGATGGTGGTCGAACATTTCACCTACATGAGTGGATTGAGACGGCACCAGCTAGTGGTGGCGTCGGTCGCGCTCGCCGTCGTCGTCGCGCTGGGTTGGTACTTCACGGTGCGCCAGGCCGAGGGCATGGACGGCATGGCGGGCACCATGGGCCTGGGGCTCGGGGCGTTCCTGCTGATGTGGCTGCCGATGGTCGTGGCCATGATGTTCCCGGCCGCGGTCGCCTCCGCCACGACGGCGGTCCGTGCGCATCCCGCGCGTGCCACGGTGTTTCTCGTGGTGTACCTGGCCGTGTGGATGGTCTTCGGTCTGGTCACCTACGTGGTGCTGGCGGGCGCCGAGCGGGTGCTGTCGATCCCGCCGGACGGCCAGAAATGGCTGGCCGCCGGGATCTACCTGGTGGCGGGGGTGTACCAGTTCGTACCCGCCAAGACCCGCTGCCGCGAGCTGTGCCGGTCGACGAGGCCGGCCGCCGACTACGGAGACGTGGCCCGTACCGCGGCGCGGCACGGGTTGACCTGCATCGGCTGCTGCGCCGGTTTCATGGTGGTCCTCATCGCCGTGGGAATGGCGAACCTGGTCGCGATGGCCCTGCTGACCGTGGTCATCTTCGCGGAGCGTTTCTTCTGGCCCAGCACGGTTTCCCGCGTCGCCGGCGCGCTGCTCCTGGTGGCCGCCGTGCTCACGCCGTTCGTGTCGTGGCTGCACCCCGGCCTACCGGGCCCAGCCCCAATGATGTGAGTCCCTTGGAGGAGAACGACATGGCCGCCGACCCCGTCTTCTGCACCGGCTGCGAAGGATGCCCGGAGGGCGATCGCCACGAGAGCTGCAAGTGCCCACTCAAGAGCGAGTGCACGTGCGAGCTGGATTCCTGCCGCCCCAGCTGATACTCAGCCCTGGGACAGGGCCATCACGACGCCCGCACCGAGCCGCGGATGCGCCGAGCAGGGGGCGATGCTCGCCGACGCCACCAAGCCACGCCTCAACGCGTGGCACCGGCCTTGCTCGGGATGCGCAGGCGGGTGCCTAACCGCGCCGGGCGAGACTCGCCCGGCGCGGCACCAGCACCCAGCCACCACCAGTGAGCCGACACCCCGCGAACCACCAACCACGCCTCACCCCGCGGCGCCGGCCTCGCTCGGAATCCGCAGCAGGCTGCCCAGGTGTCGTGCCGTGGTGAGGCTCGACCAGGCGGTCAGGTCGATCAGGGCCCGGTCGTCCGGTGCTGTCGAGCGGAACTCGTCGATCGCGGTCTGGTCCACCTGGTAGGACGCCAGTGCGGTGAGCAGGGCCAGGCGGCCGGCGGGGCGGTCGGGCACCTCCAACTCCCCGACGGCGTCCTCCACCCACGCGCGGCTCAGGCCGAGCGGCCGGCCGTCCCAACCCTCCAGGCTGGCCAGCACCAGCTCCCGCACCGCCGGCGGGACCGACCGGCGCCCGGCCTCCTCGATGACCGCCGCGCTCCTCGCGTACGCGCCGGCGATCGCCGAGTTGGTCGCGGCCCACGACAGGTCCTCGGGCAGCTCGGCTTCCGGCAGCAGATCCAGCGACGTCCCGGGCCGCGGTCCGGCACGCTCCGCCGACTTGATCAACCACACGAGCACCCGCCGCACCACCGCCAGCGCCGACCTCGGCGCGCCCGGCGGCAGCGGGACCTCCCCGAGAAAGATATTCACCATCCTGTTCAGGTACTGCATGATCACCGCCGTCCCCACCAGCTCCGGGGTCTGTTCCGCGGTGAACGGCGCGGACACGCCGGCGGCACCGGCCCACGCCGCCGCCGCTCGCGACGACGGGTCGGCGATCTCGCCGTCCCGGTAGCCGACCAGGTTCGTCAGCATCGAGTCGTGCATGGTGATGCAGAACGGGCACTCGTTGCTCTTCGAGACCGCCGTGCAGACGGCCTCCTTCCACGCCCTCGGCGCGGATCCGGGCACCAGCAGCACCTCACGCAGCATCAGCCAGCACGCCGCCAGGACGTCCGGTGCCGGCGCGTGCAGGATCACCGGCGGCGCCAGCACGCCGAAGTCCCGCTCCAGCTCCCGGTAGACCCGCGCCACGTCACCCTCCGCGGCGTCGTACGGCACCGCCGAGACCTGCCGCACCTGCACGGTCGACAACCCGCGCAGGCCGATCTGTACCAGTTTCCCTCGCATGTCGGTTCCTCCGCGGGATCGTCAGGCAGGCCGCACGGTCATCGGCAGGCCGCCGCGTACACGCAGTGTCAGCATCGGCTCGGCGCGGGCCTCGTAGCCGGGCACGGTGGCCAGCCTCAGCTCACGCACCACGGCCGCGGTCACGATCGTCGCCTCGAGCAGGCCGAGGCTGCTGCCGACGCACACCCGTGGGCCCGCGCCGAAGGGGATGTAGGCGTAGCGCGGCCGGCCGGCCGCGCCGCCCGGGGAGAACCGGTCGGGGTCGAACCGGTCCGGCTCTGCCCAGAAGTCGGGGTGCCGGTGCAGGGTGTACGGGCAGATCAGCACGTCCGACCCGGCCGCGACGTGGTACCCGCCGATCTCGTCCGCCTCGCGGGCCTCCCTCGGCAGCAGCCACACCGGCGGGTAGAGCCGCATGACCTCCTGGATCACCATCGTCGTGAACCTGAGCCGGTGCAGGTCCTCGTAGGTGGGCGGCCGGTCCCCCAGCACCTCGACCACCTCGGCGTGCACCCGCTCCCACACCTCCGGGTGCCGGTCGAGCAGGTAGAACGTCCAGCTCAGCGTGCTGGCGGTGGTCTCGTGGCCGGCCAGCAGCAACGTCACCAGCTCGTCGCGCATCCGCTGGCGCCCGGCGTCGGCGTCCGGCTCGTCGCGGGTCGCCTCGACCAGCCGGGACAGGATGTCGTCGCCCTCGGTGGTCGGGTGCGCGGCCCGCTCGGCGGCGAGCCTCGCCACGATGCGGTCCAGGTCCGCCCGCGCGCGGCGGAAGCGCAGCTGCTGGGGCAGCGGCACCCAGTGCGGCACCGCGGACAGCGACATCATCTCGAAGATCGCCTGGTCCTGGACCGCCTCGAACGAGTCGCCGATGGACTCGAAGGCGCCGAGGTCGGCCTCCATCAGCGCACGCCCGAGCACGCCGAGGGTCAGCCCGGTCATCTCGTCGCGGATGTCGACCGGCTCGCCGTCCTGGTGGCGGCGCAGCCGCTCGACCATGCCGGCGGCCTCCTGCGCGATCACGTCGGTCTTGCCGGCGATCCGCTTGGCCTGGAAGACCGGCTGGATCGTCCGGCGCTGCGCCTTCCACTTCTCGCCCTCGCTGGTCAGCAGCCCGTCGCCCAGTGCGCGGCGGGCGTGGGTCAGGCCGATGCCCTTGAGGTAGTTGCGGCTGTTGTCGGCCAGCACGTGCTTGGCGTGGTCGGGGTGGTTGAAGAAGTGCAGCGACTTGGGGCCCAGCCGCAGCCGGACCGCGTCGCCGTACTCCCGGGAGACCGACGTCATCACCGACAGGCGGTCCCTGGCCATCCTGACCAACAGGCTGAGCGTCGCGCTGCGCGGCGGCCCCGGCAGCTCCTTGTGCGTGGTCCTGGTGTCTACCGCGGTCATGCCGACAGCTCCGTGTCCGTCGTGAAGGCCGAGGCGATGCGCTGGCGCCACACCTCGAAGGAGGGGATGCCGGGGTGCTCGGGCACCTCGGCCCGCGGCGCCGGCCGGGTCTCGCGGCACAGCCGGGTCGCCTGCTCCGGCGTCATCCCACAGAGCACCTGGGTCGCCAAGGCGGTGTGCTCGATGACCAGTCCGGCCTCCACCCGTGCGGTGGCGGCGAAGGCACTGCCCTGCGCGACGTTCGGCAGGTAGGCCCCGGCGCGGGACCGGAAGGCCCGCAGCTCGGCCTGGTCGCCGCCGCCCGCGTAGGTGGCGGCGAGCCCGGCGCCGGCGTACAGGTCCGGCCGGCGCGCGGGTGCGAACGAGTCGAACAGGTCCGCGACGACCTTCGGGTCGGCGCCGCCGACGAACCACATGGCGCGGCCGATGCCCTGGTCGATCACGTGCCTGCGGTACCAGTCCGCGCCGTTCGTCGGCCACGGCATGTCCGGCTCGACGTACTGGTCGTGCACGTACCGCCGAGTGTGGAAGTAGGCCTGGTGGAACCCGTAGCCGTCGAGCATGAGCCAGCGCAGCAGCGGGTCGCCCAGCTCCAGCTTCGGCCAGCGGAACCGCGGCACCCGCGCCAGGGCCCAGCCCGCGCCGACGTAGATCATGTAGCTGTGCACCCGGCCGGGACCGTCGAGGAACCGGGCGGTGCGCCCGCCACGGCCGAACGGCAGCCCGTCGCGCACCGCGAAACCCATCCCGGCGCCCTCGTAGGCGAAACCGCGGAACTGGCGCGGAAGCCGCTCGAGCGGGGACTCGACCGCCTCCGGGGTCGGTGCCTCGGCGGCGTGCGCGTAGCCAGCCAGGAACGAACGGCCGACGGTTTCCAGCAGTTCCTTCGCCGCGCCGTCCTTTCGGTGGAATCCACGAACCTCGAGGTCCGCATTGGACAGGCCGGGGGTGAGGATGCGGCGCCGGATCGCCCGCAACATGCTGGACAATGTTCGCTCCTTCCGCGTGGCTCGGACTCCATGTTCGGCGGAACTCGCCGCGAGCACCCACTTCCGCTGTGCGCAAAGGGAATTCTTCGAAATTGCGCGACCGGCGTCTCTGGCACGGTGTGAGTGGCAGCACCCGCGTGGGCGGTGCGACGCTCGGCGCGAAGGTCGCAGAACCCTGCGCCCGAAGCGCCCACGAATCCTCAAGGACTGCTTATGACGGCTCAGTATGACGACATCATCGTCGGCGCCGGATCGGCTGGGGCGGCGCTCGCGGCCCGGCTGACCGAGGACCCCGCCCGCCGCGTGCTCCTGCTGGAAGGCGGCCCGGACTACGTCCGGCCGGAAGACGCCCCGGCGGACATCTTCTACGGCCGGGCGATGTCGTTCGTCGACCACGACTGGACCTTCCGCGCCGAGATCCACGACGGCCGCCGGGTCCGCTACCCACGCGGGAAGACCACCGGCGGCTCGTCCGCGGTGGGTGCGACGGTCGGGCTGCGCGGCGTCCCGGCCGACTACGACGAGTGGGCCGCCGCGGGAAACCCGTCGTGGTCCTACGAGAACGTCCTGCCCTACTTCAGGAAGCTGGAGAACGACTACGACTTCGGCGACAGCGAGTTCCACGGCGGCGACGGGCCGATGCCGATCCGCCGGTGGCGGCCGGAGGAGCTGACGCCGGGACAGGCCGCGTTCGTCGAGGCCTGCGTCAACGAGGGCTTCCCCGAGGTCAAGGACCACAACCATCCCGAGGCGACCGGCGTCGGGTCGATCCCCTCCACCCGCTCGGACCACGAACGCCGGGCCACGACGGGGAACACCTACGTCCGGCTGATCCGGGACCGGGAGAACCTGGAGATCCGGGCTCACACGACGGTCGACCGGGTGGTGTTCGACGGCGACAAGGCGGTCGGCGTACTGGCCGCCGCCGAGGGCGGCTCGTACGAGCTGGTCGAGGGCAGGCGGATCATCCTGGCCGCCGGCGCGGTCGCCTCGCCGATGATCCTGCTGCGCTCGGGCATCGGCCCGGCCGACGACCTGCGCCGGCTCGGTGTCGACGTCCGCGCCGACCTGTCCGGCGTCGGCGCGAACCTGGTCGACCACCAGCGCACCGGGGCGTTCCTGGTGCCGCGGCCGGGTGTCATCGACCCGACCGAGGCGTTCCTGCAGGAGATCCTGCGGACCACCTCACCGGTCTCCGGTGACTTCAACGACCTGCAGTACTACATGGTCAACCACTTCGACCTGGCGCACTTCCCCGAGCTCCAGATGCTGGCCGGCGCGACCGAGATCCTCGGCGTGATGGTGGTGGCACAGCGGCCCGGCTCCCGCGGCCGCATCACGCTGGGATCCACCGACCCGACCGCGCAGCCCTCGATCGACCTGAACTTCCTGGACGACGAGCGCGAGATGGACATCCTCGTCGACGGCGTGCGCACGGCGTGGCGGCTGGCGCACCACCCGGACATCCTCTCGCTCGGGCAGGGGTTCGTGGTGCTGCGCGAGGCGACCATCGACAACGACGCCATGGTGCGGCAGTACGTGAAGACCAGTTTGGACAGTGCGTACCACCCGGTCGGCACGGTTCGGATGGGTCCGGCGTCCGACCCGGACACGGTCGTCGACGAGCGTGGCGCGGTGCACGGCGTCGGGTCGCTGTACGTCTGCGACTCGTCGATCATGCCCGCCACGGTGCGTGCCAACACCAACCTGACGTCGATCATGATCGGCGAGCGGACGGCGGACTGGCTGCGCGCGGACTGAGCACCCGTACGACAGAGCGGCTCCGGAACGTGATTCTCCGGAGCCGCTCTGTTATGTCTACTGTGGACTGTCAACCCCTGTACGGAAGGTGCGCATCCTCGAAGAAGATCACCTCCGCCGAACGCTCATATCATTCTTGCGTAATCGGCGAGGAGCCAATATGGATGCTCTCATTCCCGCACAGGCAGCACGGTCGTCGACGCTCTCGTCGATGACCGTGGACATCGTCATCCCGGTGCTCAACGAGGAACGCGCGCTGCCCGGTTGCGTCGCGGTGCTGCACGGCTATCTGGCCGAGCGGATGCCGTTCGACTGGACCATCACCATCGTGGACAACGCCAGCACCGACAGCACGCAGCTGGTCGCGAAACGGCTAGCCAGGCAGTGGTCCAGAGTGCGCGTCGTGTGCCTCACCCAGCGGGGCAAGGGAAAGGCGGTGCGGTCGGCGTGGTCGAGCAGCCAGGCCGACGTGGTCGCGTACATGGACGTCGACCTGTCCACCGGTCTGGACGCGTTGATCCCGCTGGTGGCCTCGCTGGCCGCCGGCCATTCGGACATCGCGATCGGCTCGCGGCTGGCACCGGGGGCACGCACGGTCCGGGGCGCCAAGCGGGAGCTGATCTCCCGCGCCTACAACGCTTTGCTGCGAATCGTGCACGGCGCCCAGTTCCGGGACGCGCAGTGCGGTTTCAAGGCGGCGCGGGCGGAGGTGATCCGGCCGCTGCTGCGACGGGTTGAGGACGACGCCTGGTTCTTCGACACCGAGCTGCTCCTGCTGGCCGAGCACAACGGCCTGCGGGTGCTGGAGGTCCCGGTGGACTGGGTGGAGGATGTGGACAGCCGGGTGAACGTCACGGGCACGATCGCGACCAACACCCGCGGCCTGGTCCGGCTCGCGCTGGCCAAGCTGTCCGGCGCCGCGGACATCGCCGACCTGCCGTCCCGGCCGGCGCTCCGGCCGACCCACCCCGACGCCGTGCTACCGGCACGGGACGTGTCACGCCTGCGGCACCTGCTGCTGTTCTGCGTGGTCGGGTTCGTGGCCACCATGATGACCCTTGCCCTGTACACGTTCTTCCGCACGTGGTGGCCGCCGCTGGCGGCCAACCTGGTCGCGGTGGCGCTGAGCACGCTGTTCAACACCGAGGCCAACCGGCGGCTCACCTTCCGCGGCAGGAGCCGGTCCCTCGTGCTCGCCCACCTGCAGTCGCTCGTGGTGTTCGCCCTGTACTGCGGGTTCACCTCGAGTGCGTTGCTCGCGCTGCACACCGTCGCCGACCGGCCACCACGGTGGGCCGAGCTCGTCGTGCTTCTCGCCGCCTCCGCCGTCGGCACGCTCGGCCGGTTCGTCCTGCTGAGCACCTGGGTCTTCCGGCCCCGGCCCCGTCCACATCCCGTCACCCGAACCGAGGAGTCGCTGACATGACCGCGACAGCTGTCCCCGTACACCAAGAGACGCCGCCGGACGACCGTCCCCCGGTACGAGTCGTGTTCGCCGCGATCGCGTTCGCGGCGGTCGTGACGGCCGCCGTCGTGTTCGCCGGCGTGGCGTTGCGCGACAAGATCCCGATGTTCGAACTGGACTTCCGGGTCTACCACATGGGCGGGTCGGCCGTGCTGAACGGCATCTCCCCCTTCGACGTCGCGACCGACCGCGACCTGCTCTTCACGTACTCGCCGTTCGCCGCACTGGTGTTCGTCCCGTTCGGCGCGATGAACGTCCACGTCGCCTTCGGGATCTACACGTTCGCGTCCGTGCTCTCGCTCGTCGCGGTCATCTGGCTCGCCATCGGGCTGGTCGACTCGGACACGCGGGCGGGACGGACGAGGTTCACCATCCTGGCGGCCGCGGCGGCACTCGTCACCGCCCCGGTGTGGATGATGGTCTGCAATGGGCAGATCAACATCCTGCTGACCCTGTTGGTGCTCGCCGACGTGGCCCGCCGCCCGGGCCGGTTCCAGGGCGTCGGCGTCGGCATCGCGGCGGGCATCAAGCTGACGCCGCTGATCTTCATCCCGTACTTCCTCCTCACCGGCCGGATCCGCGCGGCCGTGGTGTCCGCGGTGACGTTCGCGGCCACGGTGCTGCTGAGCTTCGCCGTGATACCGGGCCCGACCGAGCACTGGCTGGGTGGGACGTTGCTGGACACCACGCGGATGATGCCGCCGGACCACGGCCCGTGGAACGAGTCGATCCGTGGCGTGCTCGGGCAGCTGCCCGGCGTGCTGCACGCCTCGTGGCTCGCGGTGGCGCTGACCGTCGTGGTGGGACTCGCGGGACTGGCGATCTCGGTGGCGGCACACCGGCGGGGCATGGTGGCCGCCGGCGTCATCGCCTGCGGGGTGACCGGCCTGCTGGTGTCGCCGCTGTCCTGGCCGCATCACTGGGTATGGGTGGTTCCCGGGGTCGCGGCGTGGCTGTGGTGGGCGCTGCGCGAACGGAACAGGGCGCACATCGTCGGCGCCGTCGCCGCGTGGGTGGTGCTGGTCGTCTCGGCGGTGCTGATGCTGCTGGACGACTCCCCCGTCGCCGACATAGTCGTGCGCGTGCTCGACCTGTCGCCCGCGGGACTCCTGATGCTCAACAGCCTGCCGGTCCTGGCGGGACTCGTCTACCTCGGCACACTCGCCGGCATACTGCGCAGGAAGGTCACGGTATCGGTATGAGGAAACTCGGCATAGTACTGGCAGTCCTGGGAGTCGTACTCTCCCTCACCGCGGGGACCTCCGCGGATCCGCCGGTGGCGCGGCTCGGGGTGGGCTTCGTCTCCGGCACGGCGAAGGTCAACGGGACCGAGCTGCACTACGTCCGCGGCGGCCACGGACCCGCGGTGGTCCTGATCCACGGGTACCCGCAGGACTGGACCGAGTACCGCGAGATCATGCCCCGGCTGGCGCGCGAGTTCACGGTCGTGGCCGTGGACCTGCGCGGCGTCGGCGGGTCCGCGGCGCCACCGAGTGGTTACGCCGCCCCGAACCTGGCGGAGGACGTCCGGCAGCTGACACGGCACCTCGGCCTGCGGCGGGTGTACGTGGTCGGCCACGACATCGGCGGGATGACCGCGTACGCGTACGCCCGGCTCGCGCCGGACGAGATCCGGGGCGCGATGATCCTGGACGTGCCGCTGCCCGGGATGGATCCGTGGACCGACGCCGTGGCCGGGATGTGGCACATCGGGTTCTTCCAGGTGCCGGACCTGCCGGAGGAGCTCATCGCCGGCCGGCAGGCGGCCTACTTCCGTTATGTGCTGCCGCGCTCCCAGTTCAGCGACGCGGACGTCGCACGCTACGCGGCGTCCTACGCCCGGCCGGCGCAGCTGCACGCGGGGTTCGAGCTGTACCGCGAGTTCCCCGCGAACGCGAAGTTCAACGCGGCGCCGCACCGCCCGCTCCAGGCGCCCATCGTGTGGGCGACGGGCACGAACTCGTTCTTCGCGAAGCTCGGCCCCCAGATGGCCGACGCGCTGCGGGCCCACGGCTGCGCGAACGTGACGACCGCGGTCATCCCGGACAGCGACCACTTCGTGGTGAACGAACAGCCGGACATCGTCACCAGCTTGATCGAACGCAACGCCGGGTGAGACAGCGGAATGCCACGCCGTGTGCTTCGCGGCGTGGCATCGCTCGTGGGACAGGAGACTGAAAGCCTGCCACGCCGCGCCGGTGGCGCGGCGTGGCAGGTTCGTGGCGTCAGGCCAGCTTCTTCAGGCCCGCGCCGGAAAGCCCGTACGCGTCGGCCACGTCGCTCGCGTCGGTCCTCAGCAGGTCGACCATGGACTCGCCGGCGATCTTCGGGGTCAGCAGTGGACCCTGGTGGCTCAGGAACTCCGCCACGGACATCCCGGCCAGCGCCGCGTACGCCGCCACGGCGGGCTTGCCGACGCCCGTCTCCGGGGCGAAGCGGGGCAGCACCGTCGTGAACGTGATGTCCAGGCCGGCGCGCTTGGACTCGCCCTGCGCGTAGCCGGTGACGAACCGCTGGGTCGCCTTGGCGCCGGCGTACCCGCCGGACAGCGGCGAACCGTTGAGCGCCGCGCCACTGCTGACCACGATCACCCTGCTACCGGGCGGCAGCGGCGTCAGCAGCGCCTCCCGCAGCCAGTGGAAGGTGATCCGCACGTCGGTGTCCCACGCGGCCGAGAACGTCTCCCACGTGTGTTGCTGCAGGGGACGCATGTGCGGCGTCGCGCCGGCCACCACGATGACGGCGGCCGGCTCGTGGCGGTCGATCAGGCTCGCCGGCACCGCGGCCTCGCCCGCGTCGGCCAGCTCCTGGGTGATGTCGGCCGACTCGGGGAACTCCGCCGCGGTGCGGGAGACGGCTACTACCGGAGCACCGGCCTCCGCGACGGCCGTGGCGATGCCGTGGCCGATGCCACGGCTCGCGCCGACGACGATCGTGGTCCTGCCGGACAGCTCACTCATGGTGTCCTCCCGTTCAAGAGTTGAACCTCGTGCCGTTCCAGTGGTTGTCACCGGCCACGTGTGCGTCCGCGCGGTCGTACTCGTCCTTGAAGCGCCACCAGTCCCACGGGTGCGCCAGCTCGTCCTCCTGGCGCCCCAGGTGGGTGACGTCGAGGTAGTTGTAGAAGTTCTTGAAGATCTCGCCTCCGCGATCGTAGATCGAGTACGTGTGGAACACCCGGTCGCCTTCCCGGTAGAAGGCACTCACCCCGGGCGACTCGCCGTTCTCGCTCGTGACCTCGTAGTCGTAGTTGAAGTCGCTGCCGTACGACGAGTACCACGGCATCGTCCAACCCATGCGCTCCTTGAACGGGGTGAAGTCCGCCAGCGGCGCGCGGGAGACCATCGCGAACGTGGTGTCCCGCGCCCAGATGTGCGCCAGCTCGCCCACGCTGTCGGCCTGCATGGAGCAACCGGGGCAGCCCACCTCGTCACCGGGGGCGTACATGTAGTGCCGGACGATGAGCTGCCGGCGTCCCTCGAACATGTCGAGCAGCGAGAGCTTGCCGTCCGGCCCGTCGAAGACGTAGTCCTTCTCCACCTCGACCATCGGCAGGGCGCGGCGCTCGGCCGCGATCTCGTCACGGGCCCTGGTGACTTCCTTCTCCTTCTCCAGCAGTGCTTTTCGGGCCTCCAGCCATTCTTGCCTGGAGACGACCTTCGGCAGGTTCATCAGAATATCCTCTTCATTCCCTTGTGGACCTCAGGCGGCACGTTCCTTGAGGGTGCGGCGTTCTGTCTTGCCGACCGGTGTGCGCGGGATCTTGTCGATGAACTCGACGCGCCGGATCTTCTTGTACGGCGCGACCCGCTCGGCGACGAAGGCCATGATCTCCTCGGCCGTGGCGGGCTGGTCGACCACCACGAACGCCTTCGGCAGCTCGGTGGCCTCCTCGTCCGGCACGCCGACCACCGCGGCGTCGGTGACCTTCGGGTGTGCCATGAGCACCGCCTCGAGCTCGACCGGGGACACCTGCTGCCCCTTGTACTTGATGAGCTCCTTGATGCGGTCGACGATGAACAGGTCACCGTGCTCGTCGACGTGCCCGAGGTCGCCGGTGTGCAGGAAACCGTCCGGCTCCAGCACCTTCCGCGTCGCGTCCGCGTCGCCAAGGTAGCCCTTCATCACGTGCGGGCCCCGGACGAGGATCTCGCCGTCCTGGTGGCGGTCGAGTGCCGCGCCGGTCTCCGGGTCGACGATCTTGCACTCCACGTTGGGCGAGTTCCGACCCACCGAGCCGTTCGGCACCGAGCCCGGCAGCTGCATGAACGACACCAGGCCCTCGGTCAGGCCGTAGCCCTGTCCGATGTGGAACCCGAGGCGGTCGTGGCACAGCAGTGCGATCTCGGGGTCGAGCGCGGCGCCGCCGGAGACGATCGACCGCAGCGACGACAGGTCGTAGTGGTCGACCAGCGGGCTCCTCGCCAGCAGCACCGCGATCGTCGGCACGATGTAGAGCCGGGTGATGCGGTGGTCCTCGATCGCCTTCAGGTACGCGTCCGGCTCGAAGCGCGGCATGGTCACGAGCGTCGCACCCTGTAGCAGGCTCGCGTTCAGCGTCATGATCAGCCCGAAGGCGTGGTGGAACGGCGGCACGGCAAGCACCTTCTCGCCCACGCCGAGCGGGGCGACCACGCTGGTCTGGTACACGTTCGCGACCATGTTGCGGTGTGTCAGCGCCACGCCCTTCGGGTGTCCCGTGCTGCCGCTCGAGTGCAGCACCGTCGCCACGTCCCGGCTCGGCGTCACGGGCGGGCCCGGCGGCGCGTAGCCGGTGTCGAGCAGCCCGTAGAACGACGTCGCGCCGGCCGCCGCGCCGAACACGATGACCTGGTCCAGCCTCGTCCTGCCGGCCAGCTCGGTCACCTTGTCCATCTCCGACGGTGTGGTCACGATGAACCGGGCGGCCGCCTCGGTCAGATGGGAGGCCAGCTCGTCCACCGTGTCCAGTGGGTTCAGCACCACCACCGCGCCGCCGGCCAGCAGCGCGGCGTGGTAGGCGATCGGGTACTCCGGCAGGTTCGGCGCGAGCATGGCCAGCACGTCACCCCTGCCGAAGCCGAGCGCGGCCAGGCCGGCGGCGGCATGCCGCGCGCCGGCCGCGAGCTCCCCGTAGGTGTAGGAGAAGCCACCCGTGACGTCGACCGCCGCCACCGTGTCCGCGTGCTGCTCCGCCTGCCCGAGCACATAGGAGGTGAGCGGGACATCGGGGATGTCCGCACCGGGATGCGGACCGGTGAAGATCGTCATGCCACGTCCCGCTTGTAGGTGTCCAGGCCGGGCCGGTAGCTGCGCTTCTCGAACTGCTTCAGCGCAACGGTGATCCACTCGTTGCTGGTCAGCCGCGCCAGCTCCCACAGCTTCGCCTGGTCGTAGTCGATGGCCTCGGGCAGGTCCAGGTGCGTCGTGCGCTCGTAGACCTCCTTGGCCAGCCGCAGCGTGACCGGGTTCTTGTTGACGATCCGGCCGACGAGCTTCTCGGTCGCCGCGTCCAGCTCCTCGGCGGGCACGGCCTTGTTCACCAGCCCGTACCGCTCGGCTTCGGTGCCGGTCATCGTGGCGCCGGTGAGGATGTAGTACAGCGCCTGCTTGCGGGACAGGTTGTGGGTCGCGGCCCAGGACGCGCCGCCCGCCGGGAAGATCCCGAAGTTGATCTCCGAAAGACCGAACTTGACGTCCTCGGCGGCGATCGCCAGGTCACACAGGCCGGTCACCTCGAAGC
Source organism: Actinophytocola sp. (assembly GCF_035634895.1). Classification (GTDB taxonomy): domain Bacteria; phylum Actinomycetota; class Actinomycetes; order Mycobacteriales; family Pseudonocardiaceae; genus Actinophytocola. The sequence goes on from NZ_DASQCC010000282.1 coordinate 105,670, forward strand.
CGCCGCCGAACGCGTACCCGTTGACCTTCGCGATGGTCACCGCGGGGAACGCCTTCAGCCGCTGGAACCACTTCAGTGCCACCAGGTTGGTCCGGTAGAACAGCTGCGGGTCGTCGTAGGGCCGCAGGAAGCACTCCTCCAGGTCCATGCCCGCGCTGAAGCTGTCGCCGTTGCCGGTGATCACGACCGCCTTGACGTCCTCCGCGGCCTCGATCGCGTCCAGGGCCTCGTTCATGTCGCGATGCATCTGGGGGTTCATCGCGTTCTTCTTGTCCGGCCGGTTCAGATAGATCGTGGCGACCGGGCCCTCGATCTCGAGGTTCACTGTGTCGAGCGTGATCACGTTCAACCTTCCTTCTCTTCGGTTGCTCTCGGTCAGGGCAGCCGCACCTTGCGCAGGAACGCCGGCAGCAGCCAGAGTCGCGGTCCCGACGGCACGAGCTGGCCGGTGAGCGCCGCCCGGAAGGTGCCGATCCGGTGGAACAGCCACATGTTCATCGAGGAGGGCCGGAACCGGATGCGGACGTCGTAGGCCTGGCCGGCCTCCTCCGCCGTGGCCACCCCGTTGTCGAGGACGAACGTCACCGGAACCGTGTGGGTGGAACGGAACTCGACCGCGATGCGGCCCCGGTGGACCGGGTGGTCGTCGTCCAGCAGGTGGCCGTAGCCGTGCCGGATGATCTCGACGAGGAACACGTCGAAGAACAGCGCGGCCTGGTCTTCCGGCATGTGCCAGGGAACCCGGGCCGCACGGGCGATGTCCCAGCCGTGGATGAGCAGCTCGTTCGTCATGTGGGCCAGCACACCGGCGATCGGCAGCCGCGAGTCGCCCAGCCACGGCACGACCCGGTGCGGGTCGGTTGTCGCCGTCAGGTCGAGGATCTCCTCGACCGAGCCACGCAGCCGCTCGGCGAGCCTGCCCACGTCCCGTTCCCGGTAGCCGCGCAGCTGCGCGGGGTTCAGTCCGGTGTGGATGGTGTCGACGGTGGTGACCGGGAAGTGTTCGCGTACCTGGGGAATCGGCAGCGGCCGGTCCTCCTCGGCGACCATTCCCGTGTAGTTCCAGGCGATGCCGGTCACGTGTGCGGCGGTCTCCGCCACCGACCAGTGCTTCGTGGCCAGCACCGACGGGTCGGGCACGGTGGTGACCAGGTCGGCGAACCGGTCACCGCTGTCCCGGAGGGCGGCGCGCGCGGCCGCCCACGTCTCCGGGGTGACGCGGGTCGCCGCGCCACGGGATGTTCCTGTCTCCGGCATCGGTAAGCCCTCCGACGATCGGCTCCTCCCAAGCCAATGTGTCAGCTCGCCGAGCACGCCCGCGTCTTCGACGTTGCCCTACGGCCCGGACCCCGGGACCACATCGCAACGAGGAAGTAGTCGGTGTCCGACGGGGTCGGGACGATCGAGGCGGCAGACAACTCCGACGACAGGGGGCGATCTTGAAGACGATCACCGGCCGCCTGGTCCGGCTGCCCGGCCTGCTGCTGCGTCTTGGCTGGGTCAGCGCCATCGTGTTCTTCTACGGCGCGGCCGTCGGCGCCTCGGCGGCCGGCGCGCGCCTGCGAGGCGACGGACGGGGCCGCGGCGTACGGGACGGTGACCGGTGGGTCCGGATGCTGACCCGCCTCGGCCCGTCCTACATCAAGATCGGCCAGCTGCTCAGCACGCGGCGTGACCTGCTGCCGGAGGAGGTGACCACTCCCCTGGCCCGCCTCACCGACGCCGCCTCGCCACCCGGCAGGCGGCGGATCGTGCGTGCGGTCCGGCACGCGTACCGGGACCGGCCGTGGCCGTTCCGCGAGTTCGGCTGGGAGCCGGTGGCCTGCGGCAGCATCGCGACGGTCCACGAGGCGGTGACGCTCGACGGGCAACGGGTCGCGGTCAAGGTGCGGCGGCCCGGCATCGAACGCGTGATGTGGCAGGACTTCACGCTCACCGCGTCGATGATGAGCGCGCTGAGCATGCTGCCGCGCCTGCGCAAGATGCCGTTCAAGCTCATGCACGCGCAGGTGGGCGGCGCGATCCTGCGGCAGCTGGACTTCGAGGCCGAGGCCACGTCGCTGACCACGTTGCGCGCCAACCTGGTGAAGTTCGGCAATGTGCGGATTCCCGCGCCACTGCCCGAACTGTGCACCGCCGAGACGGTCGTCATGGAGTACGTCGACGACCTGACCCGGTTCGCGCCGGGTGAGCTGGACGCCGACACGCGGAGCGCGGTGGTGCGGGCGGTGCTGGCCGCGATCTACGAGATGCTGTTCGTCGACGGCCTGGTCCACTGCGACCTGCACCCCGGCAACCTGTACTTCGACCACGACGCCGGCCTGGTGATGCTGGACGCCGGCTTCGTGATCAGGCTGCCCGATCCGGTACGCCGGTCCTTCGCCGACTTCTTCATCAACATGGCGATGGGCGACGGCTGGATGTGCGGGCAGATCGTGATCGAGAGCGCCGCCGAGATAGCGGAGGACTGCGACCTCGACGGGTTCCGCACCGAGCTCGGTGAGCTGGTGACGGACGCGTCCGGCGCCAAGTCCGGCGAGTTCGACCTGGCGCGGTTCGCCGGCCGGCTGTTCGACCTGCAGCGCCGGTTCGGCCTGTTCCCCGCCCCGGAGTTCGCGTTCCCCCTGCTGTCCCTGCTGGTCATCGAGGGGATGATCAAGGTCTTCGACTCCGACGTCGACTTCCAGGCCGAGGCGATGCCCGTGCTACGCCGCCGCAACATGTCCGACAAAGCAGCTTGAGAGGTGAGTCCACAATGGACATGACCGCACACGTTCGCGTTCCGCTGGTCGCCGAGGACGAGGCGACCGGCCGGCTGGCCGAGCTGTACGACGAGGTCAAGGAGGCCACCAACCTGCCGTTCGTGCCCGACATGTTCCGGCTGGTGTCCACCAGGCCGGACCTGCTCGAGGCCGTGGTGGCCGGCTACAAGGGGATGTACCTAGACGGCGTCCTGCCGCGGCAGACGCGGGAGCTGATCTCCGCGTGGACGTCCAAGGTCAACGAGTGCCCGTACTGTGTCGGCACGCACAACTTCTTCTTCCAGGCCTTCGGCGGCGAGCCTGCCACGGCCAAGGCCGTCGAGTCCGCCAGCTCCGTCGAGGACCTGCCCGTCGACGAGCGCACCAAGGTCCTCCTGCGGCTGCTGACCAAGCTCAGCCGCGAGGCGTACAAGATCACCGACGTCGACTGGCAGCAGGCGCTCGACGCGGGCTGGCGCAGCGAGGAGCTGCTGGAGGGCTTCTTCACCGCCGCCATGTTCAACTTCATCACGCGGATGGTCGACGGCCTCGGTCTCGGCTACTCCGTCGCCGCGAGCCGGGTGTCGCAGCAGGAGATCCCCGACGAGGGGGCGGCATGAGCGCCTCCCGCGCGGTCCTGATCACCGGCGTCAACTCCGTCAGCGGGCAGTCCTCCGGCACCGGCCGCGCCACCGCGCTGCGCCTGCACCGTGCCGGCTGGCCGGTCTACGCGACCGGCCGGAACCTGGAGGGACTCAAGGACCTGGCCGACGAGGGCATCACGACACTGCGGCTGGACGTCACCGACGAGGAGTCGATGCGGGCCGCGGTGGACCGGATCACCGAGGAGCACGGCGCGGTCGGCGTGCTGATCAACAACGCCGCCTACAGTCTCAACGGGACGATCGGCGAGACCCCGCTGGACGAGGTGCGCAGGCAGTTCGAGACCAACCTCTTCGGCCTGTCCAGGATGACGCAGCTGGTGCTGCCCGGCATGCGTGCGCGGCGGTCCGGCCGGATCGTGATGATGTCCTCGATCTTCGGCCTGTTCGCCACCCCCGGGCGCGGGTACTACCAGGCCACGAAGCACGCCCTGGAGGCCATCAGCGACTCGCTGCGCCAGGAGGTCCGGCCGTGGGGGATCGACGTGACGGTCATCGAGCCGTCGCCGATCCTCGGGTCGTTCGTGCCGACGACGGTCGGCGACCTGGACCTGGCCGCCGACGGTGGCCTGTACGACGAGTTCTGGGAGCACTTCGTCGAGTGGCACGGCGCCTACCGGGAGGTCGAGCACCCCACGGGCCGGGGCCGCACGTCGGTGCGCGCGGACACGGTCGCGAAGGTCATCGAGAAGGCGGTCACGGCCCGCAGACCGCGGATCCGTTACCGGATCGGCATTCCGGTCCGGCTGCTCAAACCACAGCGGGCCATCTTCGGCGACCGTGCCTGGGAGGTGTTCCTGACCAAGTTCTTCCCCCAACCGCGGCTCGACGATGAATGAGGCGACGGTCCCCATCGCGGCGCTCCAGCCGTCCGACTCGCCCCGGCTGGACGGCGAGGACGGCGCACACGTGCGCCTCCTCGCCCAGTCGGCCGAGGACCTGCCACCGATCCTGGTGCACCGCGGCACGAACCGCGTGATCGACGGCATGCACCGGCTGGAGGCCGCGGCACTACGCGGCGACGAGACGATCCGCGTCCAGTACTTCGACGGCGACGACGCCGATGCCTTCGTACAGGCCGTCCGGGCGAACGTCACCCACGGCCTGCCACTGACGATGGCCGACCGGCGGGCCGCCGCGGAACGGATCGTCGGCACGTATCCACAGTGGTCGGACCGAGCGATCGCCCGGACGACCGGTCTGTCCGCCAAGACGGTCGGCGGCATCCGCGCAACCGCCGGCCATCCGCGGTTGCGCACCCGGGTCGGCTGGGACGGCCGCACCCGGCCACTCGACTGCACCGAGGGCCGACTGCGGGCGAGCGCACTGATGCGGGAGAAGCCCACGGCCTCGATGCGCCAGATCGCGGCGGAGGCCGACATTTCGCTCGGGACGGTCCGCGACGTACGCGACAGACTGTCCCGCGGCGACGATCCCGTCCCACGGCAACGCGGGAAGCGCGCAGAACCGTTTCCCGTGCCACCGCCGGACGTGGTGCGCCCGGGACCGGGGCCGGCGCAGCACACCGAACTGCTGCGGCAACTGAAGAACGACCCGTCACTCCGGTGCAGCGAACTCGGCCGCACGCTGATCCGGCTGCTGAGCATGACGGCACTGGACGAACCGGAACGCCGCCGACTGGCGGACACGGTGCCGGAACACTGCCGCCCGATCGTGGCGGACCTGGCCTGCGCGTGCGCCAACCTGTGGTGGGACCTGGCCACACACTGGTCCGCGGCGAGACCCCACCCGATGCGGACGGAGGATCGCCCGGCACCAAGGACGGCGTCGGCCGATGCGGTGGTATACGGCCGTTTCGCCGACCAACGACAGCTCCCCGAGGGAGTTGGCGAGCAAGAAGCCGCGTGACCCAAGGCGACTCGGCCACAACCGGCCCTGCCCACCCGACCAAACCGCCAAGCCGCCCCCTCCCCACCCCACCCCCACCCCACCCCCACCCCACCCCCACCCCACCCCGGCCCGGCCCGGCCCGGCCCGGC